>JAUNDC010000073.1 GCA_030526355.1 Bacillota bacterium
ATTGAACTAAGTCGCTGCGCGACGGCCTGCCAAGGCTGTGGCACAGTTTTTCTTTAATTAAAAAACGGCAGTATACATGAACGTGTTTGTCATGTAAGTTATAAGTACCACCAAACAACTTCATACAATACGTCAGACACTGCCATGAATAGAATAACATTAAAACACCCTTCTAACAAGAGGATTTCTTTGTTACGCGGACCTCCATGATGGCAATGACTTTATTAACGTTGCTATTATCATGGAGGTTATTATTATGTACGAAGAATATTTTGATAAACTGAAAGAAGAATGTCTGATTCGAAACAGAACAGACGGAACTCTGCAAACCTATACATTATGTATCCACAAATTTCTGGAATGGAAACACTGCAATAATCCAGAAGAATTATCGCTTGAAGATGCAAGAAGCTATATTTATGAACTGCGTACAAATCAGAAGAAATCAACACAGTATTGTAACTGTATGAATTCTGCCCTGAAATTCTTTTATCGTTTTGTTCTCAAAAAAGCCTGGGACCAGGATGCGGTTCCACGCATGATGAATGATGTCACCCTCCCGCGTGTAACAGAACTTGAAAATATCGAAAAGATGATCGATACCGCTACTGAGATCAGGAATAAGGCTATCATTGCGTTGCTGTATTCTTCTGGGTTAAGAATAAGTGAGCTTTGTAGTCTGGCACCATCAGATATTTACAAAAGCACTATGCAGGTGCATGTTCGTTCGAGTAAAAATCATTGCGACCATTGGACGATTCTTTCACAAAGAGCACTTGATCTTTTGACTGAATACTGGAAATCATATCCGGTAAAAAGAGAGTATCTTTTTGTTGGATTAAAAGGGAAACATGAACAGCTTAAGCCAAGCGGGGTACAGATCATGATTAAAAAGATTGGAAATGAATGTGGTGTTGATCATGCACATCCGCATCTGCTCCGCCATTGCTTTGCAAGTCACATGATTGAACAGGGCGTTCCACTGGAAATCATCCAGGCAATGATGGGTCATAGGGATGCTGACTCAACACATCGATATATTCATGTTTCCAATAAAACACTTATGGGAATCAAGAGTCCGCTTGATCACCCTGTTAGGAAAAAAAGAGGCAGGAAAAAGAAAAATGAACAGTGATGTAACAATTCAGGATGTGTTTCAAAGATTCCTTCCTGATTATGCAGAGACACATCATTTTTCAGACAGACAGTTTCTGACTGCAAAGTGCATCCTTAACTGCCGGACTGCAGAAATGGGTGCACATGTAAGTGAGTGTGATTCCTGCCACTCAAGATATATTCATTATAATTCCTGTAAAAACAGACATTGTCCTATGTGTCAGGGTATGGAAGTGGATGAATGGATAGACCTTCAACAGGAGAATGTCCTGGACACTACATATTTTCATACTGTATTTACACTCCCAGAAGAGGTGTACCCGCTAATCTATTCCAATCAGACAGTACTTTATAACGCAATCTATCATGCTGCAAACCAGACTCTTGCAGAACTATCTGGTGATTCCAAGTATCTTGGGGCAAAGATTGGTTATATTTGTGTACTTCATACCTGGGGATCCAGAATGAATTACCGGCCACACCTGCATACGATCGTTATGGGAGGTGGCTTGGATAAGCAGAATCACTGGAAAGATAAAGATGGAAAGTTATTCTTTCCTGTAAAAGTGATGTCGGCAGTATTTAAAAAATATTATCTGGCAGAACTTAAAGATCTTTGGGAAAGGGACAAGCTTGAATACCATGGCAGCGCAGAAAAACTGAAGAATCATTATGAATTCCAAGAGCTTCTGAACAATCTTTATTCCGTGGATTGGATTATTTATACGAAAGAAGCCTTTGGCGGGGCACAATCCGTAATCAACTACCTCGGAAGATATACACACAGGATTGCTATAAGTAACAGACGAATCCTTCGTATTGAAGGTGAAAATGTGGTATATCTGGCAAAGGACTATAAAAATGGAGGCAAGCTGATCGAACATACCGTATCGGGAACAGAGTTCCTGCGTATGTTTTTGATGCATGTACTGCCCAAAGGGTTTATCAGGATCAGGCACTATGGTCTGCTTTCCTGTCGAAACAAAAAGCTGAAGATAACGCTCTGCAGGAATCTTCTCGGCTGTCAAAAATATATTTCACAGCTGCGTGGAAAAAAGGTTGCAGAAAAAATCCTGATATTATATCAGCATGATATCTGTAAGTGTAAAAACTGTGGAGAACCACTGCATACATATCGCGTAGATGGAAGATATCAGCTTTGCTAGAAAAATGAACTTAATAGTAGTACTCAGATCTCCTGGACAGAGGTCTTTTTGTGATGCAGAAATCTTTGATGCAACAAAAGACTACTGGTTTTAAATCTTCGCATTTAGTATAATTAAAAAGCAAGTTTGCATTATTGAATCCCCACAGACAGAGGCTTCTCGGACGCGACTTCGTTCAATACGGATAAAACGGTGTGCAGTTCAAAGGAAAGGGTAGATTTCCTAAGACGGGGAATCTGCTTTTTCCTTCGCCCTGACGCCGTTTGTTTCCGAAGCAATTTT
>JAUNDC010000036.1 GCA_030526355.1 Bacillota bacterium
GCACATAAAAAGGGCGCCGCCCTAACGGTAAAATACCGTTAACGCGACAGCCCCTCAGGAAAACAAGTGCACTTTATATGAGGAGGACCCAAATGGAAGATACAAAGGTTTTAATGAATGTAAAAGAAACAGCAGAATATTTAAATATTGGACTTACAAAAACAAGAGAACTAATGAAAATCAACAGCGGAGTGTTTGTTGTGAAAATTGGAAACAGAAGTTATGCACATAAGAAGCTGCTTGATAAGTGGCTGTTAGCACAGGTTAGATTTTAATGTAGTTATATATATATATGATTTAGATAGGAGGACAGGTATGGCAGCAAGGAAATTACCAAAAGGAATACGTAAAAAGAGTAATGGCGGGTATGAAGCTCGAGCACAAATAAGAGGTGAAAAAATATATTTGTATGGATCTGATTTAGATTTACTCATTGAAGAATTTGAGGAAGCAAAAGAAAAAGCAAGCCGCACAGCTTCGTATAAAAAAGAAAACTATACTCTAAACGATTGGTTCAATGAATGGTTTATGGATGTGAAATCTCATAAGATAAAAGAAACGAGTATTGCTCCGATGCGGAATTCATATAAGCGTACTTTTGGGTTTTATATCGGAACCATGAAGTTGAGAGATATAACCCCGATGGATGTTCAGAGAGCATTAAATGCTATGGAAAAGGAAGGTGTATCAAGTCGAACCATGAGAGATACTCTGGGCAGATTAAGAGAGTGTATGGAGTTTGCAGTGGCAAATCAAATAATTCCCGTGAATCCTTGCCTTATTGTTGAAGTACCATGGACTTTCAAGCGTGTGAAAAAGGAAGTAGCATTGACTCAGGAAGAGCAAAACCAGTTTCTCAATTCAGTCGAGGAAACATGGTATAAAGAAATGTTTTATTTCATGTGTCTGACAGGAGTCAGAGTAGGCGAGCTTGGAGGACTGAAATGGAGCGATATTGATTTTGAGAAAAAGGAAATTCATATAGAAAGAGCACTCAGCTGTAATTATTGTGATGGTGTAAAAAGAGAAATGCTGGTTTCGCCTAAAACAGTAAACTCAACAAGGACAATACCTTTTATCGGTGAAATGGAAGTAATATTACTGTCTCAAAAGAAAAAACAGAAGTTATTAAAAAAGGAACTGGGTGCTAGATGGCGCAGTACCGGAGAACTTGACGGATTGGTTTTCACTACGACTATGGGAAGCCCATGTACAAGATATATAGTTGAAAAGGAAATAAAAAAGGCTATTAGAAGAATGGAGAATGATGAAGCTTATCGAGCAGTTCAGGAAGGAAGGGAACCGAAGCAGATTACTAATTTCCATCCGCATTCATTGAGACATACATTCGCAACACGCTGCTTTGAAAACAAAATGGAGCCAAAAGTAGTTCAGCAGCTGATGGGACATTCAAGTATAAGTGTTACATTGAACATATACACACATGTACTTGATACAGTGATGAAAGATGAGATAAGTAAATTTGGAACGGCTAATACGATGATGACGGAACTCGAAAAAATAACAGTACCAGAGATAACCGCAATGAGCCATAGATAATGATGGCTATGAAAAACTCAATAAAACACAGTATAGGAGACCTTCGGGTCTCTTTTCTACATATTATATATTGTTTTGGGAAAGGAAAAATGGGATAATAGGTTTATGAAGAAATGGCAGATTGTAATTATCACAGTTATGGGAATAGTGATATGTCTGATGTCGATATTACTATTCATATATTTAGCGAAGATAGTCCGGCATGTTGATTTTATCGCCGTGCTGCATTTTATTGTACCGTTTATTGGTATGGGGGTCGGCATATGGATGCTGATGGTAGCGAGGTATAACAGATAGGTTTATATAATAAATGAGTAGCTGCAAAGTTTTGGAGCGGCAACAGGAGGGGTTAAATGTATTTGCCTTATCAAATCAGAGAACAATTGATTCGGTGCTTTGCGAAATGTTTTCATTATAAAGACAATTTGGAGGCGTTTTTCATTTCATGTGGTGTTGATTCCACATTAGCTAGTAGAGATAGAGAACTTGTAAAATTTAAATGGGGGCGAGCCGTGTTAAATAGCCTTGATGAAATAGAGGAAGGTGAAATAATTCAAAGGCGCCTATTGACGGACATGTGTAAATTCAGAAATTTGCCAGATAATGATGTCCCAGATAGAGATGCTGGATTAAGAGAATTACGAAAGTTAAAAGAAATGGCACATCAGAATAAAGTTGTTTTTGAAGAAGAGAAACAAAAACAATACAATAGGCAGTTGTTAAATCAAGAAAAACAAAGAATTATTAAGAATAGAGCGGCTTTATTAGAAGAGCTTAAAATGAAGTATTTGTCCGTGTTAGCATCAGATAATAGGCAAAGCGCTGGGTATGAACTGGAGGTTGTTCTTGAATCGATGTTTTCTGCATTTGATATTGATTATAGAAAATCATATAGAACGAATACACAGCAAATTGATGGATGTTTTAAATTTGATGGGTTTGATTATTTGGTTGAAGCAAAATGTACACAGCAACAGCCAAACGATGCAGAGATTGGAGGCTTTAAGAGGAAGGTTGATACAAAGCTTGAGAGCACAAGAGGACTTTTTGTATCAGTTTATGGGTTTCGCAAAGAAGTTGTCGATGGTTATGCCGGTATGGGAAATAATATTATTTTTATGGATGGACAAGATATTCAGTATGTACTCGAAGGAAGGATTCCTTTGCCAGAATTGCTACATATAAAAATAGAGAAAGCTGCACAAGAAGGACGCTCTTTTGTAAGTGTAAATGATATATTATAAGGAGATTGTGCATTGAAACAAAATTATGTTGAAGCAAAGAAAGCATATGATGCAATTTGTGAAGCAAAGAAGACTTATGGCAAATATCATAAGACTATATTCCATTTGCATACGCCTGAATCATATGATTATAATTTGAAAGGAACATGGGATAGTAGTGAGTATAGGCAAAAAACCGAAAGTGATATAATTCAATTGTGCATTGAAGAAAATGTTTTTCCAAAAGAATTTGATTTTGAACAATTTGAATTAATGAATGAGTTCGATATTTTCTCATCGACAAAAGAATTCTGGTCCTTTGCTTTGTTAGGTAATGCACTATTATCAAATAGTATAGAAATTGCTGTTGTAAGTGATCACAATAGTGTTAAAGGGATAAAAAAACTTGAAAGGGTTATAAAACATTTATACAAAGCAAAACAATACGATAAATATACACATGTTATAGCTGGCATTGAAATATCTTGTGCAGATCGATTACATGTAGTTGGTATTTTTGATTCGAGTGAGAAAATGCAAGATGTTGAAAAGTGGTTAAGCGAAAAATTAATAAACCCTAAAGAGGGGACATATGAAACAAGTAAACATGTTATAGAATACTTTTCTTCCATTGGAGGTGTTGCGTATATTGCACATATTAACACTGCTGATATTTATACAGAGTCTGGTTTTCTGAGCGGTGGCTATAAACAATCTCTGTTTGGATCTCAGGATTTGCATATAATTGGACTGAATAGTAGTGAACAGATAGATAAAGTATCAAATTTTTTAAGTAAATATAGTTCCCGTAAATATAATTTTGTATTAGATAATGATTCGCATGATATCGATCATGTCAGCGACAATGTATTTTGGATAAAAGGGAGTATAATCAATTATAATATGGTGACAGAGGCATTACACGATTTTGATGTATCTGTAAGTTTGGTTAAAGAAGATGCTGAGCGAAAATATATAAAAGGAATTTATATTTCACATACGGATGAAGGATTTCTAACTAATAATAGAGAAAATACAGATCCTTTTGTAATGTGCTTTTCAGAAGCATTGAATTGTATTATAGGTGGTAGGGGTACAGGAAAAAGTTCAATTTTGAAAATGCTTGAATATATCATGTCACAGAGAGTTGAATCTGACATGACACTTGACTTTTTATGTAAGCATGGGAACGCATATGTATTATATGAAAAAGAAGGTGTAGAGTATATTATTGAAATGGTCTTACCGATTAAAGAAAATGGGGACCACATATTAAGGCGTTTTGGGCAGAATGAAAAAGATAGATATAAATATCAGTACACTTTTTATGAAGATGAGGTTCAGGAGTATGCATTAAAAAGACATCTTAGTGTTTTTAAGGTGGAGAAAGATGGAAAAAAAGTTTCCTTGATAAAACAAAATAATAGTAGAGCACTATTAGATGATTTTTATGATGGATATTATTCAGTTAATAGGCTAGTTCAAATGGCAAGTGGAAATGAGATTAATAATTATATTTTTAATCTGCTATTTAAAAATAAAGAATTGCCGCATCCTGCAGAGGCAATTAAAGTAAGAAGTAAAATGGGATTATTAAAATTTCTTGAATCTTTTTCTGAAATATGTCAAAAAAGAAAATCAGAAGTTTTTAATATTATACAACCATTTAACGAGAGTCAAGTTGGTAAACTGCGCATTAAATATTCAAATGATGAAATTGTTGGTGAGCCGAATTTCAGTGAATGGGTTTTTGGGAGATCTGCAAATGAACATAACTATTTCGAAGGATATAACATCAATGAAAACAATTTGATTGAATATATTGAGAGTATTTATGATAAAGTCGGATTTGAAGAATTAGTGAGACTAACTTTGGATGAAACACATATACAGAAGAGATTTGAGCATTCAATTATTCCTTTTACTGAAGAATATACAATGCAGTTGGCTGATAAAGAAATAAAAGAAATAACCAATAATAACGAAAGAGATATAATCAATAAAATCTTTTCGGAATTAATAACAAACTCTAATGTGAGACAGGTAATTGATTATTTAAAAAATACAGTGGATAAACGTGAAAAGTTTACTCTGGAATTTAATGTTAATAGCAAGGAATCGGTATGTAGTGCGCCTACTTTATACAAAGATATCTTAGAACTTTCCCTTGGACAGAAAGTAGTTGCGATGTTAGATTTTATATTAGGATATGGAGAATACATCCATGATTATCGTCCACTGATAATTGATCAACCAGAAGATAATTTAGATAGTAGGTATATACATAAAAATTTGGTTGCGCAATTAAGACAGAATAAAGAAAAACGTCAAATAATAATAGCAACACATAATGCAACTATTGTAACAAATGCAATGTCTGATTTGGTTTGTGTAATGGAATCAGATGGAAACCATGGTTGGATAGAGGCATCAGGGTATCCGAGTGAATACAAAATAAAAAAACAAATTGTTACACACTTAGAAGGTGGTATTGAATCATTTAAACACAAGGTACATATATATGGGGATATAATATTGTAATTTTAAAAAGGAAAAAAATGTATAGAAAAAGTAGGAAGAAATGTGTATAATATAAATATCGATAGTTGTAGATTTAGTGTTGGAAGAGACATATGATATATAAAGAAACCTATAGAGATTTATGCCATGGAACTGATATAGAATCTGCTGAAAAAATAAAAGAAGACGGATTTGAACTTAGAGGAGACGATACTAGTTGGTGTGGTAAGGGAGTATATTTTTATGATATAAAAAATAAAGCTTGGTGGGCAGCAGCAAGACATTGTGATAATATTAGGAATGAGACTGGAAAAAAGATAAAACCAACAGTATTGTTTGCAGATGTGGTTGATATAAATAAAAGTAGAGTATTTGATTTAAGAGTATACAAAGATTTGTGTAGTTTTGAAAGTTATATTAATGATGTATTTGGTGAGTATGTATTTGAACTAGATGATAATATAAGTGCAGAAGAAAAACAAATAGTTATGAGAGCTATTATGATTGACTTTTATTCAAAGAAAAATAATAAACAATTAGTGGTAGGGTGTTTTAGGCAGAGATCACAACCTATATATAATCATGCTATAGAATTTGCAAATAGATTAGAGTTGGTTTTCGGTGTAGAAATCATCTATTGTGTTAAAGATACAAGCATAATAAGCAATATTAGACAAGGGGGAGTAAAAGAATGAAAGGTCGATTAGTAGAAGAGTTTCTTGAATATGCAAAGGAACAATATGGATATGATATTAGTTTAAAATCAAGTGATACACCAGATACTTTTGAAAGTATTTTTGGTGAGAGTTTCATTACGCAAAAAAAGAGTATTAATATAATTGCATGTAGAAATAACATTTTAGTGTATGATGATAAATGTGATAGCGTTATTTTTACAAATAAACAAGTGAGTAAAGATACAGAAAATGATAGTATGATTTTTGCTGCATAGTGAGGTGCGTATGGAAATAAGCAAAATGAAATCAAATTTAATAATGGACAAACTGTATTTTAGCAAGTGTTCTATTGAACGTTTGGAAAATGTGGGTTCTGGTGAGTTAAATGCAGATTTACAAAGAAGAATTAAACCGTGTGGTAAGCATGTATTTGAAGTAGAATTGGATCTTACTATAAACAAAGAAGATATAAATTTGCAGGTAATTGCGAAGGCGACATTTACCTTTGAATCAGATGATTATAGTATGGAGGAAGATTTAATAAAAACAAATACAGTGGCGATTATGTTTCCATTTATAAGAAGTCAAGTAACACTTTTAACAACACAACCAGAAATGACACCTATTGTATTGCCACCAATTAATACCGCAAAGTATTTTGATTAACATAGAGTATGACAGTAGTTTATTGAGTTTTTAAACTTGAGCAAAGATGAAAATCATGCTCTTTTTTACTACCTATGTATCGATATACTATTATTACGAAAACTTTAAATATAATGTGGTGGGGGAATTTTTAATGTTGAACAAAAGCAAGTAGTTGACGGATTGAATTTATTTATACAAGAAGGCAAAGACAAAATTCTATAAATCAAATGATTTTAGCTGGAGTTTTAGGAATTAGGTATCGAGTTGATTCAAAAATTTACATTGAATGGCATACAAAGGTATTAACTTTTTAAAACTAATATTTCCGACAGATAATGAATATATAAAAAGATGGCATATTTAAAAGGAATATGGGAAACTTGCAGTAGGATAATATATTTGCCCAAATATGTTATAGATGAAGAATAATTGTAGAAGGGATAGGTTAAACCTTTAATAAAAAAAGCCTTGGGAAAACATAATTGCATAGTCTTGAACTGCTTGAAAAATAGCCATTCAATACATAGAAGTTTGCAAATCAGCAGGCAGCAGCTGCTAAAAAATAAGTTAATGATAAAAAACAAATAAAGTCGCGCAGAAGCCTCTGTTTCAGCCCTTTACGGACGGAACGGGGGCTTTTTTGTTTTCATTGAATAATATATTGACTGAGCGAATAAAACGCGGTATTATTAACCTATCAAAACAGTAGGTAAATCATACCGCGTTTTTACAAGAAGTTATGATAAGAAAAGAAATCGAAAACATACGTACAATGCTGGAAGCGGGACAAACCGCATCGCTTTCCAGAGACATTGGAAACAGAACATATATAAGAAAGTTCATTCCCCGTGAGAGGCTGATAATTCTGGGGGCAGGACATATCGCGCAGCCGCTATGCAGAATTGGAGCTATGCTGGATTTTGATGTGACTGTGGCCGATGACCGCAGCAGCTTCGCCAATATAGACAGATTCCCTGATGCGGCGAATGTGGTTTGTGACAATTTTATGAATGCGATAAAAGGGATAAAAATACGAGATACAGATTATGTATGTGTAGTAACAAGAGGACACCGATGGGATGGAGACTGTCTGAGAGAAATATTCAAAGGAACACAGCCGGCATATCTGGGGATGATAGGTTCAAGGCGGCGAGTAGCGGGACTTTTCAGCCTGCTGGAAGAGGAAGGATATAAGCACGAGCTTGTATCATCTGTTCATGCTCCGATAGGAATTGATATAAAGGCTGTGACTCCTGCAGAAATTGCCATATCTATATGTGCACAGCTTGTGGAGCAGAGACGAAAAAATGAAATCAAAGAGCCTGCAGAGGTTCTTGCTCAGAAGAATGTAGATTTGGATATGGTCGAATTCCTAGTAGAAGGTGAGGGTGCAAAAGCTGTGATGATGGTTTTGGAATCAGGTGGTTCAACTCCCGTGAAGCCGGGAGCCATGATGGCTGTGGACTTTATGGGCAATACTTATGGAACCATCGGAGGCGGATGCAGTGAATCCGCTGTCATGAGTAAGGCCAGAAAACTTATGGGGACCGGAAAATCTGAAGTAGTTGAGGTTGATATGAGCAATGATGTGGCTGAAGATGAGGGGATGGTCTGTGGTGGTTATATGAGTGTACTGATAGAAGACGTATCAGAAGAAGGTGGAGATAAATGAGAGTATACGCAGATAACGCCGCCACAACGAAAATGAGCAGGAAGGCAATAGATGCAATGCTGCCGTACCTCGACATAATATATGGAAATCCTTCTGGGTTGTATGAAGAAGGAAGAAGTGCAAGGAATGCTGTTGATAATGCTAGAACACGAATAGGAAATCGCTTTGGATGCAGCGGAAAAGAAATAATTTTTACCTCCGGAGGCAGTGAAGCAGATACACAGGCTGTCATCACAGCGGCATCGATTGGTGAAAAGCAGGGGAAAAAACATATGATTTCCACTGCATTTGAGCATCATGCTGTATTGAATGCTTTGAAATCTCTTAAGACACGGGGATTTGAGGTCACATTGATTGATATACCTGAGGAGGGGATAGTGAAACCCGGCCAGATACAAAAAGCCCTCCGTGAAGACACCTGCATGGTATCCGTGATGTACGCCAACAATGAAATCGGAACAATACAGCCGATTTCTGAAATCGGTAAAATCTGCAGAGAGCATAACGTACTTTTTCATACAGATGCAGTGCAGGCTGCCGGACATATAAGCATCGATGTTGTGAGAGACAATATTGACATGATGTCCATCTCTGCCCACAAATTTCACGGGCCGAAGGGAGCAGGTGCGCTTTACACGAGAAAAGGCATCCGGGCTGCAGGTGTGATTTTCGGAGGCGCGCAGGAACGAGGGCGCAGGGCTGGTACAGAAAATGTACCGGCAATCATGGGAATGGCTGCGGCACTGGATGAGGCTTGTGAGCTTATGGAGATAAACGCGGACAGAACTGTTAAGTTGAGAAACCGTCTGATAGATGGGCTGTCTGAGATACCACATTCAATGTTAAACGGAAGTCGAAGCAGCAGATTGCCGGGAAATATCAGTTTCTCGTTTGAGGCAGTTGAAGGTGAAACTATGCTGATACTTCTTGACCAAAAAGGTATAAGTGCTTCTTCAGGCTCTGTAGATCCTAGCCATGTGATTACAGCTCTGGGGAGACCGCATGAGATTGCATTGGGTACGCTAAGACTGACAATAGGGGAGGAAACCACAGAAAAAGAAATTGATTATATTATAGCTTCTGTAAAAAGCACGGTAGAAACTCTCAGAAGTTGTTCATCTGTATGGCGTGAGCTTCAGGCTGGACGCAGGAAATATGTTTTAAAGTAAATTATTGTGACACAAAGGAGAAGTAATAAATGACTATTGCAGAGGTACAGGAAAAAATCATCAAGCTAAAGAAGGAAAAGAACATATGCATTCTCGCACATGCATATCAGAGACATGAAATCTGGGAGATTGCAGATTATATAGGAGATTCTTTCGGGTTAAGTGAAAAGGCAGCCGAGACTGATGCAGAAACAGTGATAATGTGCGGTGTTCGTTTTATGGCTGAAACAGTCAAGATATTATCCCCTCATAAGACAGTCTATCTGGCAAACTCTACAGCTGGATGCCCTATGGCGGATCAGATGGATATCGACCTGCTTAAGCAGATGAAGGAAATGATGCCGGATTATAAAGTGGCTGCCTATATCAATACTACGGCAGAGCTCAAAACCCTGTGTGATGTGTGTGTTACATCGTCTTCAGCTGTAAAAATCCTCAGCCGCTTCGACAGTGACAAAATTATTTTTGTGCCTGATTGTAATCTGGGGGACTGGATTTCAAAACAGATACCGGATAAAGAGTTTAAGCTTGTGAGGGGAGGCTGTCCTACTCATGTCAGAATAAGCGAAAATGATGTGACAAGAGCCAGAAAGGCATATCCCGATGCGAAGCTGCTTGTTCACCCTGAATGTCAGCCGGCTGTTACTGCTGCAGCTGATTTTGTCGGAAGTACCACACAGATTGTGAAATATGCAGAGGAATCGGACGAAAAAAGCTTCATTATAGGTACAGAAAACAGTATTGTAGAGCATCTTCAGTTTTCATGTCCGGATAAAAAAATAATTCCTCTGTCAAAGGACTGTGTATGCCATAACATGCTAGCTACAACTCTTAACGATGTATATCGATGTGTGCAGGGAACAGGTGGTGAAGAAATTATCATGTCAGATGAACTGATCAGATCATCACGTGTGTGCATTGATGAGATGCTGAGGTTAGGAAAATGACAAAAGCCCTGATTGCCATGAGCGGCGGTGTGGATTCCAGCCTTGCGGCAAAGCTCATGATTGATAAAGGATATGAATGTATCGGCTGCATGATGAAGCTTTATGAAAGCGATGATGACAATGTGTCCTCGAGAAGCTGCTGTTCGATGGACGATGCAGATGATGCCAGAAGTGTGGCTACAAAGCTTGGAATGCCATTTTATGTTTTTAATTTTGTAGATGATTTCAGGGCGCTAGTAATTGACAGATTTGTAGATGCGTACAGAGCGGGGATGACTCCTAATCCTTGTATCGACTGTAACAGACTGATGAAATTCGATAAGCTGATGAAGCGGGCAGAAGTTTTGGGATGTGATTATCTTGTGACAGGTCATTATGCCAGAATAGAGGAAAAAAACGGACGGTATATTCTGAAAAAAGCTCTGGACGAAACGAAGGATCAGAGCTATGTGCTTTATAATCTGACCCAGCATCAGCTGGCTCATCTGAAGCTCCCTCTGGGTGAGCTCAAAAAGAGAGAGGTCAGATCAACAGCCGGTAAAGCCGGATTTATCAATGCCGATAAGCCTGACAGTCAGGATATCTGCTTCGTACCTGATGGTGACTATGCTGCTGTTATTGAAAAGGCATGCGGTATGAAATCCAGATGTGGGGAGTTCGTCGATATTAGCGGAAATATACTAGGTCAGCACCAGGGTATCATTCACTACACTGTAGGACAGCGCAAAGGTCTGAGAATAGCATTTGGCAAGCCTATGTATGTGTGCAGTATAGATGCAGATAAAAACAGAGTAGTTCTCGGAGATGAAAATGAGCTGATGTCTCAAGGTGCGCATGTTACACGGTTTAACTGGATATCAGGAGAGATGCCCGCGTATTCGATAAAATGCAAGGTAAAGGTGAGATATTCACAGAAGGAGCATTGGGGTCTTGTTACGCCTTCCGGCACTGACAGTGTTTCAATACAGTTTGATGAACCTGTGAGGGCTGTTACACCGGGACAGGCAGCTGTCCTGTACGATGGTGATATAGTTCTGGGCGGCGGAGTTATTGCAGAGGGTATTCGTTAAAGATTAATGGCAGATGAAAAGAGGATTCAATGATGAGAGTTGCAGATAAATTAATAGAGCAGCATTGTCTCACAAAGGCAGAATATCTGGAACTGCTGAAGTTCTGGCAGGACAGTGATGTTGCAAAGCGCCTGAGTGAAGAAGCCGTAAGATTGAGGAAAGAGTATTATGGCGATAAGGTATTCACAAGAGGGTTGATTGAATTTACGAATTATTGCAGGAACAATTGTTACTATTGTGGAATACACAGGGATAATAATAATATAACCAGATACAGGTTGACGTGTGATGAAATAATGGAATGCTGCAGAGCAGGATATGAACTTGGATATCGTACATTTGTGCTTCAAGGTGGAGAAGATCCATATTATACGGATGAAAAAATGTGTGAGATAATACGAAGCATCAAGAAGGATTTTTCGGACTGTGCTCTGACGTTATCAATTGGTGAAAAATCATATGAAAGCTACAGATTGTTCAGGGAAGCCGGTGCCGACAGATATCTACTGCGTCACGAAACAGCAGACTGTTCACTGTACAGTTCGCTTCATCCTGATGAAATGAAACTGGAAACGCGTATACAATGCCTTTACAATCTGAAAAGTCTGGGGTATCAGGTGGGTGCAGGCTTTATGGTGGGGGCACCCGGACAGACACTGGAGCACCTTGCGGAGGATCTTGCTTTTCTTCAGGAGCTTCGTCCGCAGATGGTAGGAATAGGGCCATTTATTCCGCATCATGATACCATTTATGCAGACGAAAAGGCCGGAAGTGTGGAACTCACTTTGTTTCTGCTGTCTATAATCAGGATTATGCTCCCGAAGGTAATGCTGCCTGCAACAACCGCACTGGGAACAATGGATCCCTTAGGAAGAGAAAAAGGACTGCAATATGGAGCTAATGTAGTCATGCCCAATCTTTCGCCTGTGAAGAACCGTAAAATGTACGAGCTCTATGACAATAAGATCTGTACCGGAGAAGAAGCTGCTGAATGCAGAGGCTGTCTTGGCAGGAGAGTTATGTCAGCAGGGTACAGGCTGGTGGAAGAACGAGGAGATGCACTGGAATAGCAGGAAGGAGAGCAGAAAATGATATATCTTGACAATGCAGCAACCTCAGGGAAAAAACCTGAAACGGTATATTCAGCGGTAAATGATGCGCTGTTAAACCACTGCGGAAACCCGGGCAGGGCTGGTCACAGAATTGCCAGAAGTGCAGGTCAAATAGTGGAAAACGCACGTATGAAGTGTGCATCCCTGTTTGGAGCTGCAGATACAAAGGAAATCAGCTTTTCATTTAACTGTACAGACGCGCTTAATCTGGCTATACATGGACTGTTGAGACCGGGCGATCATGTTATCACAAGCAGTCTTGAGCACAATTCTGTCGCCAGACCTCTGGAGTATCTGAGGAGTAACGGTGTTGAAATAACAGTGATTCCGGCAGATATTAATACCGGAGCGGATCCGGAAGATATTCGCAGAGCCTTTAAAAAGAATACAGCTCTAGTTGCAATAACTCATATATCAAACGTTACTGGAACTGTAAATGATATACAGGCTATTGGGGAAGTATGCAAAGAAAACGAAATAACATTCCTGGTAGATGCGGCACAGTCGGCGGGGAATACCCCCATTGATGTGCAGAATATGAACATAGATATTCTGGCATTTCCGGGGCATAAAGCTTTATTTGGACCACAGGGGACAGGAGGTATATATATAAATAAAAATATCAGACTTAGGCCATTAAAACAGGGAGGTACGGGAAGTTTATCAGAATCATTGGAGCAGCCTGAATCAATCCCCGACAGATATGAAAGTGGTACCCTTAATGTGCCGGGTCTTGCAGGACTTGCAGCTGGGATAGAGTTTATAATGAAGACAGGGATAGAGAAAATACATGATAAAGAATGTGCGCTTTCAGAAATGCTTGCAGCAGGATTAGCAGAAATAGAAGGACTAACTGTATATACTCCGGCACCAGGAATGAGACGCGGAGCAGTAGTATCAGTTACTATGGACGGAATAGACCCGCAGGATCTTGCACTGCTGCTTGACAGTGAATTTGATATAGCAGTACGATCTGGACTTCATTGCGCAGCATATACTCATAGAGCACTCAAAACAGATAAATGTGGAGGAACTGTGAGATTCAGCCCGGGTTATTTCACAACAGAGGATGATATAAGAAAATGTATTGAAGCAATGAATATTATAAGCAGGGAGGTAAGATTGTGAGTAATCGTTATTCGAGGCAGGAGAGATTCCGAGGAATAGGCGTGCAGGGGCAGGAGAAGCTGCGGGATTCCAGAGTGGCTATCGTAGGATTGGGAGCACTTGGAAGTGTCAGTGCAAATGAGCTTGCCAGAGCAGGAGTAGGATATTTGAGGTTGATAGATCGTGACTATGTGGAATTAAGCAATCTGCAGAGACAGGTGCTGTATGATGAACATGATGTAAAGGAAGGTACGCCAAAAGCAATAGCAGCCAGTGAACACATCAGACGAATAAATTCAGAAATTGTAACGGAACCGGTTCTAGAGGATTTCAATGCTGGAAATGCGGCAGCACTGCTAAAAGATATAGATCTGGTCCTCGATGCTACTGATAATTTTGAGACAAGATATCTGATAAATGAAGCGTGTACGGAATATGGCATCCCATGGATTTATGGTGCTGCTCTGGAATCATACGGGATGACAATGAACATATTGCCGGGAGGACCATGCTTCACATGTTTTACCGAGCAAACAGGGGCAGAAAGCTTCGATGGGACATGTGAAACCTGCAGCTCTGTTGGAGTGCTTAATGCGATTACAGCAGTAATCGCATCTTATCAGAGTTCTGAGGCAATTAAAATTCTCGTTGGTTCTGATGATGTATGCAGACAGCTGAGGGTGATCGATATGTGGGACAACCATTATGACAGCATAACTGTAATGAAAAATGAGAACTGTCCCGTATGTGTAAATAAGGAGCATCATTATCTGGGAAAGGTATCTGGTATTCAGACTGATAAGCTTTGCGGCAGAGATTCCATTCAGATTGTACCTCCTGAAAAAAGGCGCGTAGATTTTGATGAGCTTACTGGACGATTATCACCATTGGGAACGGTATCAGTGAATACATTTTCACTTGACTTTGACAGCACTACTGCTAGTTTTAAGCTGTTTAGGGACGGAAGAGCTATAATACGCAATGTAACCAATCCAGGACGTGCAAAATCAGTATACGCAGAGTATATAGGATTTTAACAGGAAAAAATTAAATAATTAATTCTTAATCCGGCGTTTACGTATGACAATACGGGACGCCGGATTATATTTAGGCAATTATTTTAGATATGAATGTTTTTTATATTTTTGTTATTCGGGATTTATGATAAAATTTTCTGTAATATAGAATTATGATGATAATGGGAGGAGCGATAAAATGAGCATATTATTTAACGAAATCAATATTAAAAACATGACTGTCAAAAATCGCATTGTCATGCCGCCTATGTGTATGTACTGTGCAGCTGATGACGGTAAGGTGACACCGTGGCACATACTTCATTATGCTACGAGAGCAGTAGGGGGTGCAGGATTGATTATTGTTGAGGCGACAGGGGTATGCCCTGAAGGCAGGATATCATCCAGAGATTTAGGTTTATGGAATGATGAACAGATAGAAGGAATGAAACAACTTGTGGAAGCTGTTCACGCCAATGGTGCAAAGGTTGCGGTTCAGCTTAATCATGCCGGCAGAAAATGTACGGCTGAAGGAATGAGTGTTGAAGCACCCAGCCCGATAGCCTTTGATGATGAAAGTATTGTACCACATGAAATGACAGCAGAGGATATAGATGATACGGTTGAAGAATTCAGGCTGGCAGCAGAGAGAGCTGAGAAAGCAGGATTTGACATGATTGAAGTCCATGCGGCTCATGGATATCTTCTAAGTGAATTTTTGTCACCGCTTACAAATACAAGAACAGATCAGTATGGAGGAAGCCCTGAGCGCAGAGTGAAAACCGTAGGAAAAGTAATTGATGCAGTTAAGACTGTATGGCCACAGGACAAGCCGATATGCATCAGGGTATCAGCAGAAGACTATCAGGACGGTGGCAATAAGGCGGAAGATATAGCAGAAATGCTCTGTATGATAAAAGAAAAAGGTATAGATATTATAGATGTAAGTACCGGCGGAGTTGTACCCGCACTTCCAAATGCAGTGAAAGGATATCAGATTCCACATGCTGAGATAATAAAAAACGCAACGGGAATGCCTGTAATAGGAGGAGGCCTTGTTACTGAAGCAGAGGAAGCAGATGATATAATTGCATCAGGAAGTACGGATATGGTGTATGTAGGCAGAGAGCTTCTCAGAAACCCTTACTGGCCTCTGCAGGCAACAACGATACTTGGTGCTGATGTGAAATGGCCATCGCAGTATGAACGTGCTAGACCTAGAAAAAAATAAACAGGAGAAGAAAAATGAACTTCAAAATGATTCATGAAAACTATAATGTGTCAAACCTGAAAAAATCTCTTGATTTTTATGAAAAGGCACTTGGACTAACTGAGAAACGTCGTATTACTGCAGATGACGGGTCGTTTATCATTGTATATGTGGCAAATGAAAAAAGCACATTTGAACTTGAGCTTACATGGCTGAGAGATCGAACTGAACCTTATAATCTAGGTGATGAAGAATTTCATCTGGCGTTTGAGACAGACGATTATGAAGCAGCACATAGGCTTCATGAGGAAATGAGATGCATATGTTTTGAAAATCCGAAAATGGGGATTTATTTTATAAAGGATCCTGACGGTTACTGGCTTGAGGTGGTTCCTGCAAAATAATCAGGCGGAGATGAATATGAACAAGAAAGAGCTGAGAAAGGAAATACTAAAGCATAGAAGCGTTTTGTCCTCAACAGAAGTAAAAGAAATGTCTGCAGTTATATGCGAGCATACCGTACTTGAAAATATATATGAAAAAGCACAAGACGTATGTGTATATATGCCTATACGCAATGAAGTGGACGTAAGCATGCTGATTGAAGACGCTCGTAATAGGGATAAACGTATATGGCTGCCGAGGGTAAATGGTTCCGATATTGATTTTTATCTGTATGAAGCTGATACTGAACTTAGTGCTGGCGCATATGGGATACTGGAGCCCGAATCTGATATTATACTGATGCCTGATGAGAATACACTGGTGATAATGCCGGGAGCAGTATTTTCCAGAGCAGGAGACAGAATAGGATATGGGGGTGGCTATTATGACAGATATCTTGCGAAACATTGCAACTGCAGTACAATTGCATTGTGCTATAGTCTTCAGATAGTGGACGAGATTCCTTCGGATGCTCATGATATCAGACCTGACCATATTATATGTGAAATGGGAAAAATATGCTGACTTTATAAGTTAATGGTGTTATGACATTATGAGATGATTTTTGCGATTAAAATCAAAAAAATATATTGACATAAATAATGTAATTTGATATGATAATGAAGCTGTCGCAAGACAGGGTA
>JAUNDC010000074.1 GCA_030526355.1 Bacillota bacterium
CTGATTTTCAGAAAAGCAGTATCGGTACCCTTTCTTTAGTGCACCCATTTTCGGGGACATGGTCAGGAACGTACTGCAAGCAATAGTATCCTTTGCTCTTCCGCAGCTAACGGAAATCGCAAAAAGCCTGTAAATCCGTACAGTATGATATATTGCAATTCCATAAGTTATAACTGATAAAATATATAATTTATCCAATTTTATCAGTTATAAATGAGAAAATGCAATGGAGGTTGCGTGTGGATTCTTCTCGTCTTATCGGTAATGCATACCGTGTATTGTGAATAAATTTGATAGGAGGTGGGATATATTTATATAAATGGGTAACTCGTTTTTTAACTCGTAATAACGAATTAAAAATAAACTTAACTCGACAAACGAGTTAAAACGAGTTACACTATATTTGAATTAGAGGATAGGAGGGGTTGAAATGCGTACAATTCCTAAAGCGGAGAGTTTAGATATTGAATTCAAAAGTGATTTAAAATGCTATCCGGATCATGATCTTATTGAAGAGATTGTTGGAATGACAAATACATCTGGAGGATTTCTGTTTCTGGGGGTCGAAGATGACGGATTAATTACCGGCGTTCATAAAAAACATAAGGATCCCATAGGGGTAACTGCACTGATTGCAAATAGCACTGTTCCGCCCATAGCTGTAAGGGCAGAGATAATTACTGAAGAGGGTAAAGATGTTCTCAAAATTGAAGTGCCAAGAAGCCGAGGTGTGGTATCTACTGCGTCAGGAAAAATGTTGAGGAGACGTATTAAACTTGATGGAAGTCCGGAAGTAATACCAATGTATTCTTATGAGATTCCATCTCGCCTTGCAGAACTGGGAATGCTTGATTATTCTGCTCAGCCTTTGGCAGGAGCTACTTTAGATGACTTGGATCCAAATCAACGAGTTAGACTTCGCCGAATCATTCAGAATAGACCGGGTGGTGAAAAAACTCTGCTTTCTTTACCGGATGACGAACTGGATATTGCATTACGTCTTATTACAGATGTTGCGGGTAAATATGTTCCAACAGTAACAGGTATGCTTTTAATTGGAAAAGAGGAGCGTATCGCAGAACTGATGCCAACAGCAAAATCGGCATTTCAAGTCCTGGAAGGAACGGCTGTCCGTATGAATGAGGATAGTAATAAGCCGCTTCTTGAATTATTTGAGAACTATGAGACATACGTCAAAGCCTGGAATCCAGAAAGGGAGACTGAGTACGGTTTATTTAGAATTCCAATTCCGGAATTTGACTGGGCTGCTTTTCGAGAAGGTTTAGTAAACGCATTCTGTCATAGGGATTATACTATGCTTGGCGCTGTAAGAGTTTTGATTGATGATGAAGGAATGATCATTAGTAATCCTGGTGGATTTATTGATGGAGTTAATCTGAAAAATCTTCTGACTGTAGAACCACATGGACGTAATCCTGCGCTTGCTGATGCAATGAAGCGGATCGGTTTAGCTGAGAAGACGGGAAGAGGAATTGATAGAATTTTTGAGGGTTCTATCATCTTTGGAAGGCCTTGGCCAGATTATTCTGAATCTACCAGCAGAACCGTTAAGCTATTTATTCAAAGGGCGAAAGCAGACTTGCCCTTTGCAAAGTTTGTTGCAGAAGAACAAAACAGGCAGGGAAAACCATTATCAATCTACACATTGATGATTCTATCTGTCCTTAATACAGAAAGAAGATGTACGGTTGAACGAATTGTTGAGCTGACAAATCTGAGTGAAAATAAGGTTAGATCTGCAATTGAGGTCATGATTGAGTCTGGTTTGATTGAAGCATCTGGAAAAGGAAAAGATCGAACCTATATTCTGGGTAAAAAGATCTATCGTGAAAACAAAGAAACAATACAGTATGTTCGACAGACAGATATAGACAGCATCAGGCATCCTGAGTTAGTAATGAAGTTGGCAAACACTCAGAATGGGATTATTACAAAACAGGATGTAATTGAATTGCTGAAAGTGACTCCTTCGCAGGCATATGCAGTTATTAAAAAGCTTCAAGCTGAAGGACGTTTAGAATTGTTATGTGGAGGAAAGTACTCCAAGTACAAAGTAATCAATTCCTAACTCGTTTTAACTCGATAAGGAACGAATTGAAAATGAGTTAGAATCGAATTAAATGCAAGTAAAAGACAGACAAGGGCACCAGCCCGTCAGCCCCAAAGGCAGGTCTGGATACACTGAGTAATTATTTCAGTGTGTCTGGGTCTGCTTTTTATTTATTTTTTTGTCGTAATGCCCCTTTGCGGTAGTGAAACTATAGCAAATCCGTACAACTGGGGCGGCCAACGTACATCGAGCCGATAGGCGAGCTTATCGTCTTCCCCAGCGAGTACTTTTCAGGGAGATGTGAGATTTTCTGCTCAGACTCGCGGTTCGACTGCAGATGGATTTTTACTCGAAAAAGTGCTAAAATTGGCGGTAGATGACAAATGTTCAATGGTTCTCCTAAGCGAAGGGTCGGAGGTTCAAATCCTCTTGTCGACGGTGGGCATCGG
>JAUNDC010000002.1 GCA_030526355.1 Bacillota bacterium
ACGAAATAGAACCAACACCGTGCAGAACAAAGGAAACTAGAATGACCAGAAACAGAATCATCAGGCTGATGATCTTTATAATAATAGATATTGCCATAGTAATATCAGCAGATATAATACCGCTCATACTGAGATTTGGAATCTTTGACATGGACAAGGTATACCTTGATGCAGTAATACGATGCATACCTGCCGACATTCTAATTGTCATTGCAGTGCTGGCATTATTCAAACTGTACAACCGTGTCTGGACATATGCCGGGATGGATGAGATGCTGGCTGTGCTCAAAGCCTCGCTCGTTATTGAAGCGGTATTTGTCGTATACAGACTGTTGTTTCAGATATCCATGCCGAGAAGCTTCTATGTGTTCAACTGGGCAGTGCTGTTCATTCTTCTGGCAGGCTCCAGAGTATCAGTCAGACTGATAAGGCAGCTGAAGAGCAAGTACAGCAAGACAGGAAGACAGCGCAGAGTAATGCTTATCGGAGGAGGAGCTGCTGCCGCACTGCTTATCAAGGAGCTGACCTACGGACCGGGAACCTCCAGAATAATATGTATCATAGATGATAATATCGCCAAAAAAGGCAAGTACATAAACGGTATACCGATTGTAGGTACGAGAAACGATATTCCGCAGACTGTATCAAAGTACCATATCGATGAGATAATAATAGCAATCCCATCAGCATCTCCTGCAACCATCAGGGAGATAATAGATATATGCCAGCAGACTGAAGCCAGAATCAAAAGACTTCCGGCAATAGCTACCACCTTGACAAATGATCTCAGCAGAGCTGTCAGAGAGATTAATTACGAGGATCTGCTGGGCAGAGAAGCGGTTGTGATACGAAATCATGATATGGAGAAATTCGCAGCTGGTAAAACAATCATGGTAACCGGCGGCGGTGGAACCATAGGCTCGGAGCTGTGCAGGCAAATAATAGCCAACGACCCGAAAACTCTTGTAATAGTGGATATATATGAGAACAGCACTTATGAGCTTCAGATGGAACTGATGAGATATTATCCGGATGCTGATATCAAGGTGAGAATAGCATCAGTCAGAGATTATGACAGACTGGAGAGCATATTCAAGGAATATTCGCCTGACGTTATCTACCATGCGGCGGCTCATAAGCATGTGCCTCTTATGGAATATTCGCCTAATGAGGCAATTAAAAATAACTGCAAAGGTACGCTTAATCTCGTAAAGCTTGCAGATAAGTATCATGTCAAGAGGTTTGTGCTTATTTCTACAGACAAAGCTGTAAGACCGACTAACGTTATGGGTGCAACCAAGCGTATCTGTGAAATGATAGTGCAGACATACAATAAGATGTCTGACACGGAATTTGTGGCGGTCAGATTCGGCAATGTGCTGGGCAGCAATGGCTCTGTTATTCCATTGTTCCTGAAGCAGATTGAAGCGGGAGGTCCTGTAACGCTTACTCATAGAGAAATCACAAGATTCTTCATGACCATACCTGAGGCCGTATCGCTGGTGCTCAAAGCAGGGCTCATGGCTAAGGGCGGAGAGATATTCGTTCTGGATATGGGCGAGCCTGTTAAGATATACGACCTGGCGGTTAATCTGATTAGAATGAAGGGTTATGTGCCGGATAAGGATATTAAGATAGAGGTTGTAGGTCTCAGACCGGGTGAAAAGCTGTACGAAGAACTTCTGATGGCTGAGGAAGGACTGCAGGCAACTTCTAATGAGCTTATCCATATAGGGAAACCGATAGATATGGAATGCAAGAAGTTTCTCAAGCAGCTTGACGGGCTTATTTATGCTGCAGAGAAGAATATCAGCAGTGAGGATATAAAGGAAGAACTGAAGAAGGTGTGCAGTACGTATACACCTCAGTAAAACGTATGTTTTGTTATGAAAAGGAACATTATTTGATGATATAAATATAATCGTGAAATTTTATTATAATATTAGGAGAATTATGAATGTTTAAAGGGACAGATATTAAACCTTTTGAAAAAAAAATCTGGCTTGCTTCACCGACAATGCATGGTGAAGAACAGAAATATGTTCAGGAAGCTTTTGATACTAATTGGGTTTCTACGGTAGGCGAAAATCTGAATCAACTTGAAGCAGGTATATGTGAATATACTGGAAGTGAATATGGAGTGGCTCTTTCTTCAGGAACAGCAGCATTACATCTTGCTATCAAGTTAGCTGGAATAGAACAGGGCGATGTTGTTCTTTGTTCTGATATGACTTTTGTAGCAACGGTGAATCCGATAATATATGAAAAAGGTATACCAGTATTTGTTGATGAAGAATATTGTACATGGAATATGGATCCTAATGCATTAGAACAGGCTTTACTAAAATATCCAGAAGCCAAGGCGGTAATATTAGTACATTTATATGGAACACCTGCGAAAGTTGATGAAATCAGATCATTATGCAATCGTTATGGCGTGATATTAATTGAAGATGCAGCAGAGAGCCTCGGCGCTATGTATAGGGGACAGCAAACAGGTACTTTCGGTAAATACAATGCAATTAGCTTTAATGGTAATAAGATTATTACCACATCTGGCGGAGGAATGTTTTTAACGAATGATAAATTAGCAGAGAAGCAGGTTAGAAAATGGTCAACTCAGGCGAGAGAACCATTACCGTGGTATCAGCATGAGCAAACGGGATATAACTATCGTATGTCAAATATTGTTGCAGGAATTGGTAGGGGACAGTTAATACATTTAGACGAACATATCGCATTAAAGAAGAAAATATATATGAGATATAAAGAGGGCTTAAAAGATTTACCATTAACAATGAACCCATATATGCCAGATGCTGAACCAAATTTTTGGCTCAGTTGTATACTTTTAGATGATGATGCAGGGATAACACCAGATATAATAAGAATAAAACTTGAAGAATATAATGCAGAGGCAAGACCGATTTGGAAACCTATGCATATGCAGCCTATATTTAATGGGTGTGATTTTATAGTGTCAAAAAATGGGATGAATGTAGGGCGTGATATTTTCAATCGCGGACTTTGTTTGCCGAGTGATATTACCATGACAGAAGAAGAACAAAATGTTATAATTGAATTGATAAAGAGTTGTTTTATGGGCATTCCAGGAAGAACAAATGAAAGATAATAATAAATCTAAATTTTATGAAAAATACATAAAAAGAAAACTGGATTTTATATTTGCCTTACTGGCACTGATATTGTTTAGTCCTGTATTGATATTCATTGCTTTTTTGGTAAGATTTAAATTGGGGAGTCCAGTATTGTTTAAGCAACAGCGCCCAGGATTGAACGAGGAGATTTTTACGCTGTATAAATTTCGTACAATGACAGCTGAGTGTGATGAGAACGGTGAATTGTTGTCTGACGAAAAAAGGCTTACACCATTCGGTAAAAAGCTGAGAGCATCTAGCTTGGATGAGCTTCCAGAATTAATTAATATTTTAAAAGGCGATATGGCAATAATAGGCCCAAGACCTTTATTGGTAAAATATTTACCGCTTTATAATGAACGCCAAAAAAAAAGACATCTGGTAAGGCCTGGAATAACAGGGTATGCACAGGTAAATGGACGTAACAGTATTGATTGGGAAACAAGATTTGAACTGGATGTGCAGTATGTAGAGAATATGAGCTTAGGAATGGATATAGGTGTGTTTTTTAAGACTATAGAAGTAGTGATGAAAAGAGATGGCATTAATAGTGAAAATAATGCAACTATGGAAGATTTTCAAGGCACTCCGGGATCGATAGGAGAAGAAAGAGAATGAGTAAAGAAAAAATTATACTGGTTGGAAGCGGACAACATGCAAGAGTAGTCTTATACAATCTCAAGGAACAGGGAAAGTATGAGGTGGCATGTTTTCTTGATTCAGATGCATCTAAGGTTGGACAAATATATGAAGGCTATGAAATTGCTGGAACATATGACAATCTAGATGAAATAAGAGTGAAATTCAAAACGAATAAATTCTTTATTGCATTTGGGAGCATGAAATACAGAAAACCAGTATATGAATATTTTGTAAATTCAGGTTGGGAAGCTGTTAACATAATTCACCCGGATGCAGTTGTCTCCAAAGAAACTAAAATGGGCAAAGGTGTTTTGATTGAATGCGGATGTCTGGTGACCCCAAATCCAGTAATTGGAGACAATGTTGTAGTGAATACCGGATCGCAGATTAATCATGATAATGTTATTGAAAACCATGTATACATCGCCTCGGGAGTTGTAACATCAGGAGGAATTGTAATTGGCGAAAATAGCCTCATTGATGATGCAGTGACGATTACGCTTGGAAAAAAGGTAGGAAAAAACTGTATTATTGGAGCAGGATCAGTAGTTACAAAGGATATTCCGGATAATTGTGTTGCATATGGTTGCCCGGCAAAACCAATAAGGCAAAATGGGTGAGCGATATGAAAATCTGGATATTGAATCATTATGCTACAGATATGTATTTTGATAAGAGCGGCCGACATCAGAGTATAGCAAAATACCTAATTAGAAATGGACATGAGGCAACTATATTCTGTGCAAGTACGGTGCATAACAGTGATATTAACATTGATACCGGAGACAGTAACCACATTACGAAAATCGGAGAAGATAAAGTTCCCTATGTATGTATAATGGCTAGAAATTATCAGGGAAATGGAAAAAAACGCGTTTTTAACATGCTGGATTACTATTTTAGAGTACCTGTAGCTATGAAAGATTATATGTCGAAACATGGAAAACCGGATATAATTTTAGCTTCTTCTGTACATCCCTTGGCACTTGTTGCGGGTATCAAATATGCTAAGAAAATAAAGTGTCCATGTGTATGTGAAGTACGTGATCTTTGGCCGGAAACATTTGTTGAACTGGGAATGATTAAGAGGGAAAGCTTAATTGCAAAATGCCTGTATACCGGGGAAAAATGGATATATAAAAGGGCGCACAAGGTGGTTTTCACTATGGAAGGAGGCGCAGATTATATTATAAATCAGGGATGGGACAAAGATATAGATATCAGCAATGTATATCATATAAATAACGGAGTGGATCTAGAAAAATATAATAAAGATATTACAGAAAATGTAATCGATGATTATGATCTCACAAATATGAATACGTACAAGATAATCTATACCGGCTCAATCAGACGTGTTAACCGAGTTGATAAGTTAATTGATTTAGCTGATTATTTCAAGGCAAATAGTTATTCTGATATACAAATTCTCATTTATGGAGACGGCGATTATAAAGATGATTTAATTAATAAGTGTGTTGAAAAGAATTTGAATAATATTATTTTCAAAGGGCATGTTGAGAAACAAAACATACCTTATATTCTTTCAAAAGGTGATATTAATGTTATTACAGGTGAAAAATCAAATCTGGGACATTATGGGGTGAGCTGGAATAAATTGTTCGAATATATTGCTTCAGGACATCCAATTATTGCCGATTATGATATGGGGAAATACAACTTAATAGAAGATAATTATTTAGGAATTGCGAAAGCATTTGAATCAACAGAAGAATTCGCAAATGCGATATTAAAGTATAAAAACAGCAATGATTACGAGACGGATAACCAGAATGCTGTTGAATTATATGATTTTAAATTTTTAGCAGAGAGATTAACAGATATACTACAAAGGACAGTTGAGGAAAACAAAAATTCTTAGTCAAATATCTTGGGGTACAATGGACATAATTTGGTAATGAGATACTCTAATTATGATTTATAGGCAAATATTACTTATAGGAGTATATGATAAAAAGGAAAAGAATATGAAGATATTAATAGTTGTTGATGCAGGCAACAATTTATCAATCATTATATAGTACCTTTTGACGATGGACTCAGTGCTGATAAGATAATTGATGTGACTGATAATTTCCTGAACAGATAAAAGGAGTGTGCAAAAGTGTTTGAAAATATATACAACAACTTGATTAGTGGGAAAAGCAAGCTTGCCTTAGTAGGGTTGGGTTATGTAGGTATGCCGATAGCTGTAGAATTTGCAAAACATATAAAAGTTATTGGGTTTGATATTAACGAAAAAAGAGTAAATGAATACAGAAATGGAATAGATGCAACAAATGAGGTGGGAGAAGCGATTAAAAATACTACTGTTGATTTCACCTACGATGCGAACCGATTAAAAGAGGCAGAGTTTATTATTGTTGCTGTTCCAACCCCTGTAAATGAAGATAAAACACCGAATTTAGGCCCAGTAGAAGGAGCTTCAAAAATAATCGGGCAAAACCTTTCACCGGGAACTATTGTTGTCTTTGAATCTACTGTTTATCCAGGGGTGACAGAGGATGTTTGTATTCCTATTATTGAAAGAGAATCAGGACTAAAATGTGGTGTTGACTGGAAAATAGGATACTCACCAGAGAGAATTAATCCCGGAGACAGTGTTCACACTTTGCCGAGCATTCAGAAAGTAGTATCTGGAATGGATGAGGAGTCGGCTATCATCATCAAGAAGGTGTATGATATTGTAATAAAGGCAGGTACATTTTTAGTAAGTAATATTAAGACCGCTGAGGCAGTCAAGGTGGTGGAGAATAGTCAGAGGGATATTAATATTGCATTTATGAATGAAATAGCAATAATATGCGACAAGTTGGGGATTGACACAATCGAAGTGCTTGACGGAATGAACACGAAGTGGAATGCATTGGGATTCAAGCCAGGTTTAGTAGGGGGTCATTGTATCGGTGTTGATCCATATTATCTTACAAATGCCGCAGAAATGTTAGGTTATCACAGTCAGATTATTTTAAATGGCAGGAAAGTAAATGACAGTATGGGCGCGTTTGTAGCAGATTCGGCAATTAAGCAGATGATAGAAGCAGGAAAAGCACCAAAAAAATCGAAAGTTGTAATTTTAGGCATCACTTTTAAGGAGAACTGCCCAGATACAAGAAACAGCAAAGTATGCGATATAATCAATCGACTGAAAGAATTTGACATTGAACCTATTGTAACTGATGAGTGGGCTGATTATGAAGTGGCAAAAGATGAGTATGGTGTTGATCTTGTTCCTTTTAAAGAAATATGTGATGCGGATTGTGTAATTGTTGCTGTTGGCCATAATACATATCGTAGTATGAGTATGATGCAGCTTAAAAAATTATTCAGAAAGGACATTCCGGATGAAGAAAAAATTCTTATTGACGTAAAGAGTTTGTATCGTATCGATGAATTAAAAGCATCGGGAATGAAATATTGGAGATTATAGTTTTTTTGTTTAGTAAGGAGAAAAAATGAGTTACTTTATACATGAAACAAGTGTAGTAGATGATAATGTTGAAATCGGAGAGGGAACGAAAATTTGGCTTTTTTGCCACATACAATCTGGCGCAAAAATAGGAAGGAACTGTTCTTTTGGACAGAATGTTAACGTTTCAAATAATGTGGAGATAGGAGATGGATGCAGAGTTCAAAACAATGTGTCAATTTACGAAGGTGTGAAGTTAGGTAATAATGTATTCTGTGGGCCTTCTATGGTATTTACAAACGATTTGACTCCAAGAGCCGATAATCCAAAGGGAAGAGCAGGATATTTGGATACTATTATTGGAGATGGTGCATCTATCGGTGCTAATGCCACTGTTGTATGCGGCCATAACATTGGAAAAAGAGCTATGATTGCAGCAGGAGCAGTTGTAACTAAGGATGTACCTGATTATGCACTTATGGCAGGAGTACCGGCAAAGCAGATTGGATGGGTATGCGACTGCGGAGCAATTTTGAACGAGAAATTGCTTTGCGACAAATGTTGTAAGCAATATAGAAAGATTGATAAAGGAATTGAAATAGTAAATGAATGATAAAAGATGTATTTTTCACATTCCAAATATGATTGATCAGTTTGGAACATCTGGGTCACAGCATAGGCCAAGGAAGATGATTGATGCGTTTAAGAACATCGGCTACAAGGTTGACGTTGTAATGGGTTACGGAGCAGACCGAAAAAAAACAATAAACCGTATAGAAGAAAATATTTCGCACGGAGTAAAATATGACTTTCTTTATTCTGAAAGCAGCACCATGCCGACGCTTTTGACTGAAAAGAATCACATCCCTCGATATCCTTTCCTAGATTTTGGATTTTTTAAAAAATGTCGGAAAAACAATATCCCGGTAGGCTTATTTTACAGAGACATTTATTGGAAATTTGATGGGTATAAAAAACAGGTAAAGGGGATTGAACAAAAAGTTGCATTATATGAGTACGAGCAGGATTTAAGAAAGTATGAAAAATATGTATCCAGATTATACGTTCCCAATATGAAAATGGGTGAGTATATTGATAATCCTGTTTTAGATGAAATAATGGATGAACTTCCCCCAGGGAGTATTCTGAATAACAAGATAATTGAAGAAAAGGAAGCATTTTATCAGAATAGAAAGTACAATTATGATGGCACACTTAGACTGTTCTACGTTGGTGCTGTCGGTGGGCATTATGAATGTGAGAAGATGTTTAGAGGCGTAAGCAGACTTGAAAATGTCGAGATGACAGTATGTTGTAAAGAGGACTATTGGGATGAACACAAAGATAATCTTGGCAAATATGTAGGAAATAATATTTCTGTAATTCACAAGGTATCAGAAGAATTAGCACCATATTACAAACAGGCAGACATTTGTATGGCTTATTTTGACAGTTCAGAATATATGAATATGGCGATGCCGATAAAAGTATTTGAATATTTAGGGAATACCATACCAGTAATAACAAACAAAGAATCAGCGGCAGCAGAGTTTATTAGACTCAATGATATTGGATGGAATATTGAATATGACGATAATGAATTAGAAAAACTGTTGAAATATTTATCTGTGAACTATGATGAAATTGTGATGAAACACAAAAATGCCGTTATGGTAAGCAGTAAAAACACATGGGAAAAAAGAGCAGAAAAAGTTGTAAAAGATTTGTTAGAGGAGTAAAAATGAAATATGCGTTGATAGGATGTGGGAGAATAGCGGTAAATCACATGAAAGCTGCAATAAATAATAAGCTGAAAATTGTAGCTGTATGTGATGTTATTCCTGAAAAAATGGAAGAACTGCTGGCAAAATTTGATTTACAGAATAATACTACTATTAAAAAATATACAGACTATAAAGAAATGCTAGATGCAGAACAGCCAGAGCTGGCAAGTATCGCAACAGAAAGCGGGAATCATGCCTCAATTGCTTTAGATTGCATAGAAAAAGGTACGAATATAATAATAGAAAAGCCTATGGCAATGAGTATAGAAGATGCAGATAGGATTATAAATCTTGCGGAAGTAAAAAATGTAAAAGTCTCGGCTTGTCACCAGAACAGATTTAATATTGCTATTCAGGAATTACGAAAAGCAATAGAATCAGGAAGATTTGGTAAGCTGTCACACGGATCTATTCACGTCAGATGGAATAGAAATCATGGCTATTATGATCAGGCATCATGGAGAGGAACATGGGCGCAGGATGGTGGAGCACTTATGAACCAGTGCATTCACGGAATTGATTTACTCAGGTGGATGATGGGTGATGAAATTGAGGAGATTTATGGAGCAACAAGACAGCAGTTCCATGATTATCTTGAAGCAGAAGACGTCGGCATGGCAGTAGTGAAGTTTAAGAATGGTGCAATTGGCACCATTGAAGGAACAACGAATGTATATCCGAAAAATTTGGAAGAAACATTATATATTTTTGGCGAAAATGGTACTGTGAAAATTGGAGGAACCTCCACGAATAATATTGACGTATGGGATTTTGCTGATGAAACGGAAGCAGATAAAGCCAATAAAGGATTAGAAGAACAAACGAGTAACGTATATGGAAATGGTCATACAAGTCTGTTTGCAGATGTAATTGATGCTATCAAAAATGACAGAAAGCCATATGTGGATGCAGTAGCAGGAAGAAATGCACTTGAAGTTGTTCTTTCAATTTATAAGAGTCAGCGAGATGGTGTTGCAGTAAAACTGCCTCTGAAGGATTTTTCAAGCACAGATATGAAGGGTGAATTTAGATAAAATGAAAGTTTTACATGGAATGTCTGAGGTTGCAGGGCAGGGAATATATGCTGTTCTGGGATTACAGGCAAATGGAATAAATGCCAATATGGCTGTATGGAGAAGGAATCCAATGAATTATCCTGTTGACATTGATTTGAAAATAGACAGAAAAAATAAGATGAGGATGCCTTTTTATGCTTTAAAAATGGGGGGATTTGCACTGAAAGCCATGTTGAAATATGACGTGGTTCATTCGCATTTTGGCTATTCGTTGTTGCCTTTTGGAATTGACCTTCCGTTTCTGTCGAGGCTCAACAAAAAATTATTTGTTGAGTTTCATGGCTCTGATATTCGATTTATTTTCAAGGATATTAAATACAAGTATTACAGAGTTGGGCCTCCTGAAGATTCAATAAGAACAAAGATGCAGACACGAATAAGAAAACTGCTAGCACATGCAGATGGTGTTATTCTTCATGATGCAGAGTTGTTACAACACTTGCCTGACATAGATATTCCTGTATATATTGTTCCGTTACGTGTTGATATTTGCAAATTTGATCCTGTATACCCGGATATGCATAAAAACAAGCCAATTATTGTTCATGCCCCTAGCAGACGTAGCACAAAAGGAACGGAAGAGATTCTGGAGGCCTTAAAACGTGTGTCGGGAGATTATGAGTTGATTTTAGTTGAGGGCAAGACACAGGAAGAAGCAATTCAGATTTATAAAAATGCAGACATTATCATTGACCAGGTAGCAATAGGAACATATGGTGTATTTGCAATTGAGGCAATGGCTTTAGGCAAACCTGTTATAACGTATATTTCAGACGAAATGCGTAAGACTTTGCCAGAAGATTTACCAATTGTGAGTGCAGATTTTGATACACTTCCACAGGTAATTGATAGCTTGTTGAACAATGGTGAAAAACGTAATGTTCTGGGAAAAGAAGGACGCCGGTATGTCGAGAGATATCATGATAATAAGAAAGTTGCAGCATATTTGGCACAAATATATGAAGAGAATATAGATGAAACCGATATATTTAAGCTTCTTTGATTAACGGAGGTATAGTTGTGATAAAAATTGCGTTAGTAGGATATGGATACTGGGGACCTAATGTGGCCAGAAATCTTTATGCAAATAAGAATTATGAGTTTAAAACTATTTGCGATAAAAAGTCTGTACGCCTTGAAAAGGCAAAGACTCTTTATGCAGAAGCTGTTACTTACACAGAGAATTTTAATGACATCATCAATGATGATGAAATAGATGCTGTAGCATTAGCAGTAGAAACAAGCGCCCATTACGAATTGGCAAAACAAGCATTAAACGCAGGCAAACATATCTATGTTGAAAAACCCTTTACTGATAATGTTGCAGAAGCTGTTGAGCTGAGAAATCTTGCAAAAGAAAAGAACTTAAAAATTCACGTAGACCATATTATGGTTTACCATCCTGTAATAAACAAAATCAAAGAACTAATTGATAGTGGAGAACTCGGCGAAATAATCTATTTTGATTGCTCAAGAATCAATCTTGGTCAACTGAAAAATGATGTCAGCGCAATGTGGGATCTGAGCGTACATGATTTATCCATAATTGATTATTTGACAAACGGATCTGAACCAAATAAAGTTCAAGCTATAGGACAACGTTCATATTCAAAGAAAGAATCTGTTACATTTTTAACTCTCCAGTATGATACATTTTTGGCGAGTATCACAGCAAGCTGGCTGTCGCCTATAAAAGAACGAAGAATCATGATTGCCGGAACGAAGAAAATGTTAGTATACGATGATGTAGATGTACTAAATAAACTAATCGTATACGATAAGGGTTTTGATAGAATTGAAGATATGGAATATGGAGATTACGTGGTTAAGACAAGGAGTGGGGAAGGCATAATTCCTAAACTTGAGCAATCAGATGCCCTTTTTAACAGCTTGGAGCATTTTAGACAGTCCATAGTAAATAATACTGAATCTAAGACAAATGCAGAAGCAGCTATTCGTATTATCAAAATTCTTGAGGCAGCAGATAAGAGTTTGGAGGAATAATTTATGCAGTTTATTGATTTACACAGACAGTATGACCAAATAGATAAAAAGGTAAAAGAAGGTATTTTAGACGTATTGGATCATAAAAGATTTATCATGGGGCAGGAAATTAAAGATTTGGAAGCACGTTTGGCTGAATATGTAGGCGTAAAACACGCAATCTGCTGTGCAAGCGGAACTGATGCTCTAATTATTCCTTTGATGGCATATGGCATTGAAAAGACAGATGCAATATTTGTCCCATCTTTCACATTCTTTGCTTCTGCAGAAAGTGTAAGCATTGCAGGCGGTACACCTGTATTTGTTGATTGTGATAAAGATACTTTCAATATGTCAGTAGAGTCTCTGAAAAAGTCTATTGAGCATGTAAAAAAAGAAGGGAAACTGAATCTGAAAGGAATCGTTGCAGTAGACCTGTTTGGTTTACCTGCAGATTTTGAAGCTATCAGAGAAGTGGCGGATGAATACGGATTGTTCATTCTGGAAGACGGAGCACAAGGCTTTGGAGGATGTATTGGAGAAAAGAGAGCATGTAGTTTTGGTGATGTGGCATCGACTTCTTTCTTCCCGGCTAAACCATTAGGCTGCTATGGGGATGGAGGTGCAATATTCACAAATGATGATGAAATGGCTGCAAAAATCAATTCCATTCACATCCATGGCCAGGGAACAGATAAATATGACAATATTAGACTGGGACTTAACAGCCGTCTAGATACAATGCAAGCAGTTGTTCTGGATGCTAAACTTGACATTTTCGAACAGGAACTGGTTATGAGAAACAAAGTGGCACAGATGTACACAGAAGCACTCAAAGATGTACTGGATACACCAGTTGTACCCGAAGGTTGTTTCTCAAGCTGGGCACAATACACATTAAAGGTTAGAGAAGGCCAGTACAGAGAAGATATTATTGAAAAACTTAAGAGACAAGGCGTTCCTACAGCTGTATACTATCCGATTCCTATTCATCAGTCTACTGCATATGCTGATATTATTGATGAGCATATTGAATTACCGATAACTGAAAGCATTGCAAATAAGGTATTCAGCATACCAATGCATCCGTACCTTGAAGAGGATGAAATAAAATATGTTTGTGATGCAATAAAGAATAGTATAGAATAAGGTTATCTATGACAATTAATAAGCAAATACAATTTGTAAAAGGTAGTGCAATACTTGTATTATCAAATTTAATAATCAAAGGTGTTAATTTTTTTCTATTACCTTTATATACAAAGTATTTAACTCCAGAAATATTAGGGGTATCGGATACAATATCTACATTTACGTCGATGGTGTTTCCTATCCTAGTAATGGGTTTAGACTCAGCATTTAGTGCATTTTATTTTGATAAAAAAAGCCCAATCTATCAACATAAAGTATTTAATACAGTTTGGTGGACTTTATTATTTGTGAGTAGTATACCTATCATAATGGCGATTGCATCAAAGTATATCTCAATTCTTTTATTTGGGACAGGTGAATATACTTTACTCATTGGTATTGCATTGGTGTCAGTATCTATGAATATATGGTATTTACCGTTTGCAATTTATGTTAGAGTTGAAAATAGGATGCTCCTATTCTCTGTAGTAAATTTTATATCTTCATTGAGCATGATAATGTTAAATATTACTTTTTTGAGTTTACTAAAAATAGGAGTATATTCATTAATATTAAGCGCAACAATAGTAAATATGATTCAAGTCATCTTATATTTGAAGTTAAGCGGTATTAAACCCAAAATTTCAAATTATGATAGGAATCTTTCTAAACAGATGTTGAAGTATTCTTTGCCATTGATTCCAAATGTTGTTGCAACATGGATACTAAATATGTCGGATAGATATATTGTATTATACTTTTGCGGTGAAGGCGATGTAGGGTTATATGGTATTGCAGCTAGATTTGGTACAATGGTTTCACTTGTTGCAAATGGGGTTTATATGGCATATACTACCTATGCTTTTGATAAGAAGAATGATTCGGACGCTCCCAAACAATATGCGCGTATATTGAATGCTTTCACTTTCACAGTATTGATTATTTGTTTTACTGGATCACTTTTTAGTAAAGAAATCATTTCAATAATGACTGAAAAATCGTATATTAATTCGTATTTATTATTATGCCCAATATTATTTAGTCAATTGTTATATGGAATAAATACTATTGTAGGGTATGCTATGGGATTTGCTAAAAAGACAAAGTATATTTTCATTGCCACGACAGTAGGAGCAGTAATAAATATAGCTTTGAATTTTATGTTAATCCCTCGGTTTGGTGTAATTGCAGCAGCATATACTACTTTAATCAGTTTTGCAATAATGACAATAATAACTTATATTTTTGCTCAAAAATTATATTTCGTAGAATATAAAATATATAGAATAATTATTTCTATATTGATTACATTATGCGTAACAATTATAATAACGGAGCTTTCGTTTGTAATTAAAATTACTGTATGGATTATTGTTTGTGTACTTATGATAATGATGTATAAGCAAGTTATAAGTGATTATTTGAAAATATTAAAAAGTATAATATTGAAAAGAAAATGAATATTAATGATTTTAAAACAAGTAAAATGACAGTAGTAGCATTTCTTTTAATAGGTACGATTATATTTGGAAATTTTGCTATTGTTGAAAAATTTTTTTTAGGCGTTGTACCGACATATTATAGAGTTATAATCCCTATAATGTTTTTTCTCTTTTTTCTTAAGAAAAACAGTAGTGGTTTGTCAAAAGAAAAAACAACTAAATCTGTTGATATTGTTAATGTTTTTTATTTTGTGATAGTGATATGGCTTATTTATGGCATAATTTCACTGATTCTATCTCCATGGACTGTTTTTAATGATGGCCTTAAGGAATTGATGTGCATTACTCTGGGTTTATTTAGTGTATATATTATTATTGAACTGTGCGAACGTGGGCAGTTTAAATATATGATTGTAGCATTAAAAATAACCATTTGTATTTCACTAATTATAGGATATATAGAAGTATTTACTGGAGTACATCTATCTACATCTATGTTAAGTGATCCGATGTATCTTGAGAGACTTCAGCAATTGTATCCACAACGGAATTATTCCGAAAGCTTCAAATACATAGCAACTGGTTTTTTTTATAACCCAAATGATTATTGTGCTTTTTTAAGTATTTTTGCACCAGTATTGTTATATTTTGATAATTTTAGTTCTGCTGTATTAAAATTTATGAATTATTTTAGTCTTGCGTTAATTAGCATGATGTTGTTGATAGATGATGCTATTATATGCATTATCGCATTAATAATAAGCTTATTATTCTATTTGATATTTGATAAAGCACCAATAAAAAGATGGGTAATTATAGCTGTAGCGTTTTTTTCTCCTAGGGTAATAGGCAATAGTGTTATATGGTTTATTACGAGTATTATAAATAAGGTTACAGGAAATACAATCGTTATACATGATGTAGATATGTCAAATGTTGAGTTGGCTGTTGCTGTGCAGACTGAAAACATGGCGCAAGAAACAGGTTCTTTGTTTTTGAGAATTAATACATATGTGGAAAGCATTAAGGAAATGTTTTTAAACAGTAAGGGTTTAGGCTTGGGAGCAGGAAGCTTTTCTAATTTTTTTGGTCAAATATCTGAAGATAAAAATATGATGAGCAATCCTCATTCTTTGTGGATTGAAATTCTAGCACAATATGGAATAATTATTTTTTCTATGGTTGTTATTGTACTGATTGTTATTTTTATTAGGCTAGTTTTGGAAAACAAGAAACATAAAAATAATGGAGTTATCTTAGTTATGGCAATGGGAATTAGTTTTATATTTGCTAGTTTTGCACCAAGCAGTTTTTTAAAAGGAACATATTATTGGATTCTATTTGGATTAGCATTAGGCTTATTAAGCAGTACAAATTGCACTAATAGTATTCGTGGAGTAATAAAAAGCGAAAAATAGAATTTTTGGAATATATATGCTTAGAATTATTTGTGCCTTGATAATATTTATGAGATATTCATTGGCTATTTTGGGATTCTGTATCGATTAGTTAAAAATATGGCAGTGGAATGGTTTTAGTTATATAGGGAAAGAAATATGAAGAAACCTAAATTAGTAGTAATGGCCGCCGGGCTTGGCAGTAGATATGGAGGGCTCAAGCAGATGGAGCCTATAACTGAAGAAAATGAAATAATACTGGATTTTGCTTGCTACGATGCAGTTAAAGCAGGATTTGAGGATATAATTTTTATTATAAAACCGGAGATGGAGGATGTGTTTAAAGAGCGTGTTCTTACACCAATGTCAGGATACGTGAATACATCGTATGTTTTTCAGGAAATTAATCAGCTACCAGATGGATACGAAGTACCGAATGGTAGAGTCAAACCTTGGGGGACATGTCATGCAGTGTTGGCGGCTCGTGAGCTGCTGGATGGATCTTTCGCAGTAATCAACAGCGATGACTATTATGGATCGGATGCCTTTATTAATGTGTTCAATTTTCTCATCACAAATAATGAAGAAAATACATTTTGTATGGCGGGTTATCATGTTGAGAACACCTTGTCGGATCAGGGAATAGTGACTCGCGGTATCTGCACAATAGAGGGAGGTTATTTGACTGAGATTAAAGAGACTAGAGGTGTAGGTCGTGGTGAAGATGGGGTTATCACAGGAGAATATGGCATAAAGATTCCTGAAGGTACTGTGGTGTCAATGAATTTCTGGGGATTTACTGGTAAAATAATGGATGAGATTATTTCAGGGTTTCCTTCATTTCTTGATGAAGCATTTGTGAAAAATCCGATGAATGCTGAATACTTATTACCTGTTGAGATTGGTAAACTTATTGAAGAAGATAAATGCCGTGTGCAGGTGCTGGAGGCAGATGATCAATGGTATGGAGTTACATATCAAAAAGATAAAAGGGTGGTGATGGAAGCTTTTAGGCAGTTGAAGGCTGAGGGCAAATACCCACAGAAATTATGGATTTGATAATTTCAATTATTTAATGAAAAAGGAGAATTACTATGGAAAAAATCACTTCTACAATCAGATTAAGAATGTCACACAAGGATGCTCATTACGGCGGAAGTCTGGTTGACGGTGCTCATATGGTGCATCTTTTTGGAGACGTGGCTACAGAGCTTCTTATAAAGGCTGATGGTGATGAAGGTCTCTTCTTAAGATATGATGAGGTTGAGTTCCTGGCACCTACATATGCCGGAGACTATATTGAAGCCTATGGCGAAATAACAAAGATGGGAAATACATCCAGAACTATGGAATTTGTTGCGAAAAAGGTAGTTGCTGCCAGACCTGACATCAGCCCTTCTGCTGCAGATTTCCTCGACGAGCCTATCGTTGTATGCAGAGCAAAGGGAGTTTGCGTAACTCCTAAGGAAGCCAAGAGAAAATAACATCATGAAAAAGTGGTGTTAGGATATAACGATGGATACGAAATGTTGAACAACATATACTTAAAAAACAATAAATAGGAATCAGAATTTAGATAAATACAGGAAGATAGCATAATGGAAGTATTACAAGGAATTTATATATTTATACTAAACCCTATCGGATGCGCACTGATTAAGATTCCTGAAAAAGTAAAGGATGTATTCATAGGAATTTGTTTTGCTGCACTTTTTGCTATTCAGGTCTTTAGGTATTCACGTGTATTGATTTGGGAAGGGGGCAATATTGATCATACCGAACAATCCGTTATGGGATGTGTTCTTTTATTGTTGATTTTGATTTTGAGTATCAAAGTGCCTCTTCGAAAAATGAAAGTTAATAGAATACTATCATATCTTTGGCTTTTGTGTGCAGCTATTATGATAGCTGTAAGCTTTATCCATCCTGTAGGAAATGGAATACGTGCAATGGCGTTATCGATGATTGTTGCTTTTCCGTGTTTTTGGTTTATTTGGTGCAATAGGGGCGATTTAGAAAAAGTATTCGAATTAGCATCAAAAGGGATAGCTTGGTTTGGGTGTGCATATTTAATGTATTGCTTATTGTTTATTGATTATAACGATGCGCAGCTTAATGGGAGATACATTGGCTCAACATTGAATCCAAATAATCTGGGCTTCATTTGTGCAGCAGTATTAGTAGCATCCTTATATTTGATTATATATAATAAAAAGTACTCGATTATTTATTCTGTTACTGGCGGATTGGCATGTATGGTTACTATGATGACTGTATCGAGAACTACAATGCTTTGTGATATAGTGATTATAGGTGTTTTTATTGTTTTCTATATAAAAACGAAAATAATATGTAACAATGATAAAAAGAAAGACGTTATTAAACTTATAGTGACGATTACTATTTTATGTGCTTTTTCATTTGCTGTAGTGATTATAAACAGTAATAGCATTGACTCGACGGAAGTAAGCAGTATTAAAACTATGAATAGTTATATGCTTACAGCAGCGAATGAGCAGACTCAGGAAAGCGTATCTGATTCAGGTGATAAATTAGCATTGGATCGATTATCGAAAAAACAGACATCCGATATAGACTCGATGTCATCAGGCAGGACAATTATATGGCAAGAGTATTTGAAATCTATGAATCTAATTGGGCATGATGGAAATAAATTGCTGTATATTGAGGGATACGGTTCACGGCAATGGGCGCACAATACAGCATTGGAAATCGGATATAGGACCGGCGTTGTGAACGGGATAATATTTTTTGTTATTGAAATAATAGCCGGATTATATGCATTGAAATTTACCTTCAGCAGGAAATGTATGAAACCTTATCATTTGTTTTCGGCAATGAGTATAGTGGGGTTCTGTATTTATTCTGTTTTAGAAGTAGTTATATTCCCGTTTTTTGCACCGCCGGTATTCCTGTTTTTCATCGGCATAGGACCATTGTTTTTCAAGACTGACAGTAGGAGGGAGCAGCATCAACATGCATCTTAAAGAAATAATACAGAACAGCAGAAAGATAGTGATAAAAATAGGCAGCAATGTGCTTTCGGATGAGAAGGGTGCTGTCAACAGGAAGGTCATGCACAACATCGTTGAGCAGGTCAATGAGCTTGTAGGAATGGGCAAGCAGGTGATACTTGTATCCTCAGGAGCCGGTATCTGCGGCGTAGGCGCCATAAACAAATGGAGCAGGCGCGGCGACATCAACTACAAGCAGGCGCTGTGCGCCATAGGTCAGGTGGAGCTGATGATGGCATACAAGGAATATTTCGGTGACTACGGAATCCATGTGGCTCAGATGCTGCTGACTCGCGACGATTTCAGCGACCCGCACAGGACACTGAACATCAGAAACGCCATGTTCACTTTGATTGACGAAGGTGTGGTGCCGGTAATAAACGAAAACGACAGTGTCAGTGTAGACGAAATCAAAATAGGTGACAATGACACCCTTGCAGCTCTGACGACGACCCTGTGGAATGCAGACCTGCTGATAATACTCAGCGATATCGACGGAGTGTTCGACAAGGACCCTAAATCAAATTCAGATGCTAAGCTCATCCAGCTGGTCGAAAACGCAGAGAAGCTCACATCACAGATAAATATCGGAGGGACAAGCTCCTTCGGCACAGGCGGCATACAATCAAAGATTGAAGCGGCTGCCAAAGTCAACAAATTCGGAATACCGATGCTGCTTCTGAATGGCTCGAAGGAGGATATAATAAGAAACAGCATGTTGGACAGCGCCAGAGGAACACTGTTCATGGGAACCATAGGCAAGTAGGCGAGGAGGCTTTACATAATGAAAACAGGATTTATTGGAATAGGAAACATGGGCGGAGCCATACTGGCAGGCTATGCAGCAGCATCCGCATCAGACGGCGTGGAGCTGATGGCTTTTGACAAAAATGAAACCGTATGCTCTCAGACAAAACAGAGAATAAACAGACTCACCATATGTGAAAGCGGACGTGCGCTTTGCAGTGAAGCGGATATCCTCTTGCTTGGCGTGAAGCCTCAGATAATCGAAACCGTTCTGGAGGAGATTGCTCCGGTCTATAAAATCAGCAAGCTGGTTATTTCCATGGCAGCAGGAGTCAAAATTGCACTTCTTGAGAAATATCTGGGCGATGACGCTCACATAGTACGAATCATGCCGAATCTGCCGGCGAAGGTGGGTGCAGGTATGATATCCGTAAGCAGGAACAGCAATGTCAGTGACGAAGAATTCGAAATGGCGATGGATATTTTTGGCTCGGTAGGCAGAGCAGAGGAAGTGGACGAGAGTCTCATAGACTGCGTTATCGGAGTAAGCGGTAGCAGCCCGGCGTATACATACATGTACATTGAAGCACTGGTGCAGGCAGCGGTAGATAACGGGATGGATGCGCAAAAGGCACGTGTTTTTGCGGCTCAGTCGGTTCTGGGAGCTGCGAAGCTGGTGCTGGAAAGCAGCGAAAGTCTGGAGCAGCTGAGAATAAATGTCTGCTCGCCCAACGGTACTACCATTGAAGCAGTTAACAAGCTGTTTGAAAACGGCTTTATGGATAAGGTGAAGGAAGGCTTCCAGGCGGCAGTTGACAGGTCAATAGAGATGGGAAGGGAAAAGGAATGATTTTTGAAGAAAAAAAGATCAGCAGCGAACGAATCTATGAAGGCGCAATCCTGAATGTCAGGAAGGATACTGTTACGGCTGTCAAGGGGCATGCCTACAGGGAGATAATAGAGCACAACGGCGCGGTTGCTATGGTTGCCATCACGGATGAACGAAAGATCGTGCTGGTGGAGCAGTTCAGATATGCCTGCGGCAGGAAGGTTCTGGAGATTCCTGCCGGTAAAATAGATAAGGGGGAGATGGATCCGCTGAAGGCGGCGGTCAGAGAGCTCAGAGAGGAAACCGGATACACTGCCGGCAAAGTTAAGTATCTGGGCAAAATCAACCCCAGCGTTGCGTATTCCGAAGAGGTTGTCCATATGTACGCCATGACGGAGCTTACGGCCGGAACACAGGAGCTTGATGACGACGAAGCGCTTGATATTGTAGAGTACCCTTTTGACGAGGCTTATATGATGGCAGCCAGAGGAGAGCTTGTGGATGTCAAGACCATAGCAGGGCTGATGATGGCTAAAGAGCAGCTGAGCGAAATACTGCTTCCATGAGAGCGCCCATAAGTATGCAGCACAATGCGGCAGCCGCAGCAGGTACGGTGGTGCTGTCATTGGCAGGCAAAAGATTGAACAGCAGACCTTTGCGTCCGTTAGCGCGGTTAGCATGGGGTCTGTTTTTTTGCGCACCTCGGCGGGCTGATAACGTGTAAATGATGATGGACAAGACGATGATGGATGGTATGTAAAAAAGATTCTGAGGCAGCAGCCGGAGCAGCGAAATGAGCAGCGGGTTGGCAGCATCAGAGGCGTATACAAGACTGCAGCAGAAGCCGAGGGCAAAGCTTTTGAACCACAGCACGGCGGCAGGCAGCATGCGCAGAAAATGAGTCAGAACTGCGGGAAGCATCAGAAGCACCGGAAGCAGATTGGACGTCAGTGCTGAAAAAAACGAAGAGATAAACCCGGAAGAATCATCGGCAAGCCCTGATATCATCAGCTTTGACAGCTCGCTGCTGTTTTCTGCCGATATCCCCGTACAGAAAAAAAGACCCGCAAACAAGCCTGTCAGAAAAATGAATATAAATATCATAACAGTTTTTTTCATAAGTGCTTCCCTCACATTTTATCTTCTTTCATCCTCGCGATTTCTGTTAAATATATGCGGCGGCGTCATGCACTATGACGGATTGCCAAAAGATTATTGTAAGCCTGAGACATTTGGTTTATAATTTTACTATGGTTTGTAAAGAGGAGAACGGTATGTACGAAAAAGGTTTTATGGAATACTTGCAAAAGGAACGGAAGATGTCTGCCAACACCCTTGCGGCGTATAAGCGTGATGCTGCTGAGTTTACAGCGTTTGAGGCCAGCCGCGGGATTACAGATATACTGGAGGCTTCCGGTACGGAAATAGTGGCATTTCTTCATTATCTCAGAAGCACGGGGAAGTCAGAGGCGACGCTCAACAGGAAGCTGGCATCCATAAGGGCTTTTTTTAATTATCTTATAAAGGAGGACCTGCTGAATGAAAATCCTACTGCAGGAATCAAAACTCCCAAAATAGAGAGAAAAACTCTGGAATATCTGGAAATCGATGAAATCGAAAGGCTGCTTGATGCTCCCGATGACAGTATGCTCGGTATCCGTGATAAAGCAGCTCTGGAGGTTCTCTATGCTACTGGCATCAGGGTCAGCGAGCTCATCGAAGCCAATATAGAGGATATAAACTTGAGAATGGGATTTATCACATGCGCCGGTGAACAGAGCAAGGCCAGGATTGTGCCTTTGGGTCGTCCTGCCAGAGCCGCCCTCGAAAGGTATATTTATGATGTGCGGGATGGGCTTCTCAAGGAAAACAAGGACGAGAAGGCGTTGTTCGTCAATTTCCTCGGCAAGAGGATAACGAGACAGGGGCTGTGGAAAATTATCAGAGAGTACGGCGAAAAGGCTGGTATAGAGCACAAGCTGACACCGAATATAATCAGAAATTCTTTCGCAGTGCACATGCTGCAGAACGGAGCAGACCTGAAATCACTGCAGGAGCTGATGGGGCATGAGGACATCTCCGCAACTCAGGTTTACCTGTCAGTGACGAAAAGCAGGATAAAGGATGTATACGACAAATCCCACCCGAGAGCATAGCTGCGAGCCGGATTGCTGCCAGCTGCATTGATGCGAACCGTGGCAGCCGCATCGAAGCGAACCGGATTGCTGCCAGCGCAGAAGCTTTACATAAAAAAATCTTGATTTAACTTCAGATGTATTGTATAATAATTAAGCGTGTGTGGAACACACACCGTCTTATTGAATCACGGGCGGTCCTCTGGCTTATTAATTCGGATAACCAAGAACGTTTTGAACAGAAGGAGGAGACATAAGACAATGAATTTATTAGACTCAGTTGTACAGGATTACCTTAAGACAGACGTACCTGAATTCAGAGTAGGTGATACTGTAAAAGTACACGTTAAAATCAAAGAAGGAAACAGAGAAAGAATCCAGATCTTTGAAGGCTTTGTACTTAAGAGACAAAACGGCGGAATCGGCGAGACTTTCACAGTTAGAAGAATCGCATCAGGCGTAGGCGTAGAAAAGACTTTCCCTATCCACTCACCGCTGGTAGAGAAGATTGAGGTTGTAAGACGTGGTAAGGTTAGAAGAGCTAGACTTCACTACATGCGTCAGAGAACAGGTAAATCAGCCAAGATCAAGAGCAGAGACTAACTCAGTACGAAATAAAAAAGAACCCGAAGCAGCGCGAGGGTTCTTTTTTAGTACGGCGCAAAGCACCGAAACAATCCCGAACACTTTACACCTGGCAAAAATCCAATACCACCACAACCACGTACACTTTACAACCCGGCAAATATCCAATATAATTTAAGGCGGTAAAGGAGAATGACAATGATTGAAAATATAAACTGGTATCCAGGGCATATGAAAAAGACCCGGGAACTGATACAGCAGAATCTCAAGATGGTAGATGCCGTTATCGAGGTTATCGATGCGAGAATTCCGGTTTCCAGCCGAAATCCGATTATCGACGAGCTGGTTAAAGGCAAACCGCGAATAATAGTACTGAACAAAAGCGACCTGGCCGATGAAAAAGCATGTGAGCTTTGGGCGGAGAGCTTTCGCAGTCAGGGAAACCGCGTGCTTGCCATGAACTGTATGAGCGGAGCCGGCGTAAAGGAGCTTTTTAAACTGCTGAGCCGGATGGAGGCTGAGAAAAACAAGGACAGAACCATGCAAAAGGCGTACAGGCTTATGATAGTGGGTGTGCCAAATGTTGGCAAATCATCGCTTATCAACAGGATGACTGGCAAGAAAAGCGCACAGACCGGAGACCGGCCGGGAGTAACTAAGGGCAAGCAGTGGCTGAAGCTGAGCAACGGGATGCAGCTGCTTGATACACCGGGAATCCTGTGGCCGAAGTTTGAAGACCCACAGGCAGGAATGAATCTTGCGTTTTGTGGTTCGATAAAGGATGAAATTCTTGATATACCGACGCTGGGGATGGAACTTATAGGAGTTCTTGCAGAGAGGTATCCCGAGCTTCTCATGCAGAGATACAAGCTCGATGAAATAGCAGAAACGCCTCTTGAAAATATGGAAAATATGGCGATGAAGCGAGGATGCATACTGCCGGGCAAGCGTATAGATTACGAGCGAATAGGCAAGCTGGTTCTTGATGAATTCAGGGGCGGCAAAATCGGCAGGATTACACTGGAGAGACCGTAGGGCATAAACATGACAAAAGAAGAAAGATTGCAGAAACAGCTTCAAAGGCTTGCGGAGATGAAGGTTCATGAAGCTGAACTTCATGAACGTGGATATAGATTTATAGCGGGAGTTGACGAAGTAGGAAGAGGTCCCCTGGCTGGGCCGGTAGTGGCTGCAGCAGTTATACTTCCCGAGGATTTTGATGTTCCGGGGATAGATGATTCCAAGAAGCTTTCGGAAAAACGGCGTGAAGAACTGTACGACGTGATAATGGAAAGAGCTATTGCATGTGGAATTGGTATGGCTGATCACAAAGTCATTGATGAAATCAACATACTGCAGGCAACAAAGAAGGCTATGAAACAGGCACTGGAGGCGCTTGAAGTAAAGCCGGAATATGTTCTGTTTGATGCGGTTAAAATAGATGAGCTGGAAATTCCGCAGGAAGCAATAATAAAAGGTGATGCCAAGGTGCTGGCGATAGCAGCGGCTTCTATTGTAGCCAAGGTGACACGTGACAGGATGATGGTTGAATATGCCTCGGAGTATCCCGGATATGCTTTTGAGAAGAACAAGGGCTATGGAACAAAAGCGCATTATGAAGGCCTCCACAAGCAGGGAATGTGTCCGATACACAGGAGAACCTTCCTCAAAAATCTATAACCGGCGGTCGCGCCTCAGAATAACCCGCGCCCGCGCCTCCGCCCCCAGGCTAAACCGCACCTGAGCTAGTACCCACACCCACGTTCCCACTTTACAAAAGAAAAGCCTTGAACCACCGCAAACATCATGATATTATAATTATGTTATACGACTGACGGTAATTAAGTGGAATCGACCACGTGAAGTATAATGAGAGAAGTGAGCCGACCGTCTGGGCAGAGAGTCCGGACCATCAGGCTCTTTTTGCATTTTGATTGTACTTTGCCGCAGGTCGAATTGACATCGGAACACAGAGCGGGTAAAGTATAGACAGTATTTTGTTTAAAAAGGAGAAAAGAAATGGAAATCAAAACTGATATTCAGATCGCACAGGAAACGGAAATGGCGAACATTCAGGAAATCGCTGCTTCAGCAGGCCTCGACCCAAAATACATCGAGCTTTATGGAAATTACAAGGCTAAGGTTGACTATAATTTATTAAAAGAGAAAGCAGATGCACCTGATGGCAAGGTGATACTGGTGACTGCAATTTCACCGACACCTGCAGGGGAGGGCAAGACAACTACTACTGTAGGACTTGCCGATGCGCTTAAGAAGATAGATAAAAACGTGCTGGTTGCCCTGAGAGAACCTTCTCTGGGACCTGTTTTCGGAGTCAAAGGCGGAGCTGCAGGCGGCGGATATGCACAGGTGGTGCCTATGGAGGATATAAACCTGCATTTTACAGGCGACATGCATGCGATAGGGGCGGCAAACAATCTGCTGGCTGCAATGCTTGACAACCACATTCAGCAGGGCAATGCACTCAGAATAGACCCGAGAAAGATCACATGGAAAAGGTGCGTGGACATGAACGACAGACAGCTTCGTTTCATTACGGACGGTCTCGGCGGCAAGCCTAACGGAACTCCTAGAGAGGACGGCTTTGATATCACGGTTGCCAGTGAAATCATGGCAATACTCTGTCTGTCAAAGGATATAGATGACCTGAAAGAAAGAATTTCGAGAATAATCGTAGGATACAGCTATGATGATGAGCCGGTAACTGCAGGACAGCTGAAGGCACAGGGCGCAATGGCCGCACTGCTGAAGGATGCCCTTAAGCCGAACCTTGTTCAGACACTTGAGAAGACCCCGGCATTTATTCATGGCGGACCTTTTGCAAATATAGCACATGGCTGCAATTCTATCATGGCAACAAGAATGGCTATGAAGATGGCAGATTATGTTGTAACAGAAGCAGGCTTTGGTGCTGACCTGGGTGCTGAGAAATTCCTCGATATCAAATGCAGAATGGCAGGAATTCAGCCGTCGGCAGTAGTTATCGTTGCTACAGTAAGAGCACTGAAGCATCACGGAGGCGTTGCCAAGGCAGACCTTGGAAACGAGAATCTGGAGGCACTGGAAGCAGGACTCCCTAATCTGCTGCAGCACGTTGAGAACATCACCAAGGTTTACGGACTTCCGGCAGTAGTCGCAATCAACAGATTCCCAACAGATACAGAAGCAGAGCTTGCACTGGTAGAGGCCAAATGCAAGGAGCTTGGCGTGAACGTTGCACTCAGTGAGGTATGGGGCAAAGGCGGAGAAGGCGGCATAGCACTGGCAGAGGAAGTAGTAAGACTCTGTGAGGAGCCGGCAGATTTTAATTATTCATATGAGCTTGATATGAGCATAGAAGAAAAAATCAGAGCGATAGCTCAGAAGATATACCGCGCAGATGATATCAATATTCTGCCAGCAGCAATGAAACAGCTCAAGCAGCTTGAAGCACTGGGCTTCGGCAATCTGCCTATATGCGTTGCCAAGACGCAGTACAGCTTCTCGGATGATCAGACACTGCTGGGAGCACCACGCGGATTCACTCTGACCGTAAGAAATCTCAAGGTATCAGCAGGAGCAGGCTTTATTGTAGCACTGACCGGAGACATAATGACAATGCCAGGACTCCCTAAGAAGCCGGCAGCAGAGAACATTGATGTTGACAATACAGGCAGAATTACAGGATTGTTCTAAACAAGGAGGCAGAATTGACATATACAGATAAAACATGCAGAGAATTCACCGACCTTCTGGCAAGCAGACAGCCTGTTCCCGGCGGTGGAAGTGTGTCGGCGCTTGTCGGCGCACTCGGTGCAGGACTTGGCAATATGGTAGGCCATCTGACCGTCGGCAAGAAAAAGTACGCTGATGTGGAGGATGAAATCAGAGAATGCATGGACGAAACCGACAGACTCCGTGAAGAACTGCTGGAGCTTGTTCAGAAGGACATTGATATTTTTCAGCCATTATCTGCATTATACGGGTTAAAGGCTGAAACAGATGAGGAAAAGGCACGAAAAGATGAACTCCTCGAGGATGCTCTCGTAAGCGCATGCAGAGTTCCGCTGGATATAATGAAAGCCTGCGGCAAAGCTGTGGAGCTTGCCGGAGTATTTGCCAGAAAGGGCAGTGTGATGGCCACAAGTGATGCAGGTGCGAGCGCGATTCTCTGCAAAAGCGCAATGGAGGCCGCAAGCCTGAATGTATATATCAATACCAACTCAATGAAAAACAGAGAACAGGCTGCAGCTATGGTCAGCGAATGCGAGGAATACATGAACAGATACTGCAGTATGGCAGATGAAGTATTCGAATACACAGTCAGGAAGCTTAAGCGCGAAGAATAACGGAGGAAATACAAAATGGCTGAGTTATTAAAAGGAAAGGCTGTTGCTGACAGTCTCACAGAAGTGAACAAAGAAAAAGCGGAACAGCTCAAGGCTGCGGGTATTATACCGACTCTGGCAATTGTAAGGCTTGGAGAAAATCCGTCGGATATGTCTTATGAGCGCGGTGCACTCAAACGTGCAGAACAGACAGGCGTAGCCGTGAAGCAGTTTGTATTTCCTGAAAATATGACGCAGGATCAGCTGATTGGTGAAATACACAGCATCAACAACGATGAAAGTATTCATGGCGTGCTGATTTTCAGACCGCTGCCGAAGCATATCGATGACAAAGCTGTTTGTGATGCGCTGGCATCGGAGAAGGATATGGACGGAATAACGTCCGGCTCAATGGCAGGCGTTTTCATGGACAGTGGAGAGGGATATCCACCATGTACTGCGGCAGCCTGCATGGAAATCCTGGAACACTACGGTATAGAGCTTCAGGGTAAAAAAGTCACTGTAATGGGCAGAAGTCTTGTTATAGGCAAGCCCGTTGCTATGATGGCAATGAAAAGGAACGCTACGGTAACAGTATGCCACAGTAAAACGTCAATAGACGATTTTAAAGCCGCAGGCAGAAATGCCGATATTGTAATTGCTGCTCTCGGCAGGGCTAAAATGATAGATGCCGAAAGGCTTGGAGACGGTCAGATTATAATTGATGTAGGTATCAATGTCGATGAGGACGGCAAGCTTTGCGGTGACGTGAATTTTGATGAAGCCGAGCCGAAGGCTGATAAGATAACACCGGTTCCCGGTGGTGTTGGAAGTGTTACAACCGCGGTGCTGATGAAACATGTAATTGAAGCAGCAGGAAAATAATATGGATAAAACTGATATAAAGATAGCAGCCGGCAGGACGTTTTTTGAACGTGGAGAGAGCCTGTACAATAGAGGCCACGTGATTAGCAGAGTTGCTATGGTGACAGACGAAAAAACCGTTGCTCGCTTTATGGTTGCAGGCGACAGCGGCAGTCAGTATTATTATGTGAAGCTTATACTCGATAAAGATGGAAACATTGAAACATACAGCTGCGATTGTCCTGCCGCAGCTTCATATCCTATGATGTGCAAGCATGCGGTGGCGGCGGCGCTTGATTATCTTGACTCCGAATACGCGGAAAAACCAGAACGTAGATATGTCAGAAAGAGCGACCCGATAATGCAGAGAGTGCTGCATGAATGCTCCATGGAACAGAAGGCTGACTCACTGCAGATGGATATCTCAGGCAAAGTTCATCTCGAACCAACTCTTGACTGCAGATACGGACAATGGAATGTTGAATTCAAAATAGGTTTCTCCAGAATGTATATCCTCAAAAATATTTACGAATTTGTAGATAGTATTGATAAGAGAGCTAAGGTCTATTACGGCAAACAGCTGGAATTTATCCATGAGGAGAGTGCTTTTGACGCTGAAAGCAGAATGATTGTGGAATTCCTGAGAGGTTGCATACACAGAAGAGAAGATATATTCTATCAAGAATCGCGGTATTCATATTACTATCCCCAAGATGCACGCATACTGAAGCTTACGGAGGAAGAGACATCCTCCTTTTTTGACATTTTTGAAAACAGCTTCTGCAACCTTAATACCGGGCGGAGCAGAACCGAAAAGAAGCTTGAAATAATCAAGGCTGACCCTGTTTTTAAGACAACGCTTGAGCCTGACGAGGATAACGGTTTTCTGCTGCAGCTGCCTCGGTATCAAATAGTATCAGGAAACAGACATATGTATCTGATCAAGGATAACAAGGCTTATCAATGTAGTGACGGTTTCAGAAAAGCTATGGAGACCTTGTGCCGTAGAACCGCGGGTACAGACAAACGTTCACTTTACATTGCAGAGGAGGATATGCCGGTATTCTGCAGCAGTATATATCAGAGTCTTGATGAATTTACGCGCTTCTCCAGCAGTGTAGACCTCAGCATTTACATGCCGGACAGCTGTACTGTCAGCTTCTGGCTCGATAAATCCGATGGAGTTGTCACATGCAGGGTGGAAGGTGCTTACGGCGAGAATATAATCAACCTTCTGGAGCCCCTTAAAACCAGGGACATGTACAGAGACCTGCAAAAGGAACGTGAAGCTGTCGGAATTGCCCGAGGGTACTTTCCTGAGGAAGATATTTCAGCCGGACTGCTTTGCTTTATGGAGGATCAGGACGATTTAATGTACAGGCTGCTTACAGAGGGTGTGGAAGCACTGTACGGCGTTGGAGAGGTTTATATATCGGATGCACTGAAGCGGGTATCCATAACGAGAGTGGAGAATGCCGGAGTAAGTGTGGATATTTCAGGAGGACTGCTGGATATTGAAATAATATCGGATCAGTTGCCGTATGATGAGCTGGATGAAATGCTGAATTCATACAGGCTGAGAAAAAAATATCACCGTCTCAGGAATGGTGATTTTCTGATGCTTGAAGATGGTGTGCTTGAAGCTGTTTCGGAGCTGGCAGAAGGACTTGAACTTGATAAGGACGCGCTGAAAAGCGGCAGGATAAGTGTGCCGAGATACAGATCCTTTTATGTGGATCAGGTACTCAAGGCTTCAGGTCATGTGGATGTGGAACGTTCAGCCTCGTACAAAGAGCTTATCAGAAGCATCAAGTCGGTGGAGGACAGTGATTTTGAAGTTCCGCCTTCTCTTAAGGGTGTGCTGAGAGGTTATCAGAAGGATGGTTACAGATGGCTGATGACAATGGAACGGCTGGGATTCGGAGGAATCCTTGCGGATGATATGGGACTCGGTAAGAGTCTGCAGATGCTTACTTTCCTTGCCGAAAACAAGGGAAAGGGAAGAAGCATCATAATTTGTCCGGCTTCACTTGTCTATAACTGGCAGGATGAGATCCGCAAGTTTGTTCCTTACATGGATTCCAGAATAGTGACCGGAACTGCAGAGCAGAGGCATGAAATAATACAGGAAAGCATGGATGCAGATATTCTGATAACATCGTATGACCTGTTCAGACGTGATGAGGAAATATATCAGGGCATGGCTTTCTACTGTGAAATCCTGGATGAAGCCCAGCATATCAAGAATCACACGACAAAGGCTGCAAAAGCAGTAAAGAAGCTTGATGCTCAAGTGCGTTTTGCATTGACGGGAACACCTGTCGAAAACCGTTTAAGTGAGCTTTGGAGTATATTTGATTTCCTGATGCCGGGATTGCTGGGGAGCTACAAAGCATTCAGAAATAAATATGAGATGCCTGTTGCGGTGCAGCATGATGAGCTGGCTGCGGCAAGACTTCAGAGAATGGTAAGTCCGTTTCTCCTTCGCAGGGTTAAGGCGGATGTGCTGAAGGAGCTTCCTCAAAAGAACGAAAATGCTGTTTACGTCAAGCTGGGAGAGGAACAGAGGAAGCTGTATGAAGCCAATGTACGCAAGCTTATGGATACTATACATTCGTCTGATTTCAGCAGAGAGAAAATCAAAATTCTGGCGGGTATAACCAGGCTGCGTCAGATATGCTGTGATCCGCAACTCATGTATGAAGATTACGATGGTGAAGCGGCTAAGCTGGAAATGTGCATGGAACTTCTGCACAATGCAGTTGACGGAGGTCATAAGGTTCTACTGTTCTCTCAGTTTACTTCAATGCTTGATATTCTGCGGAGCAGAATTGAGTCGGAGGGGATATCGTGCCATAAGCTGACTGGTTCAACCTCCAAGGAAAAGCGTGCGGAGCTTGTCAGAGAGTTTCAACATGATGACGTGCCTGTTTTTCTTATATCGCTCAAAGCAGGCGGCACGGGATTGAATCTCACTGCGGCATCAATTGTGATACATTTTGATCCTTGGTGGAATGTGGCTGTACAGAATCAGGCAACGGACCGTGCCCACAGGATAGGACAGGACAAGAGAGTTACAGTCTACAAGCTGATTGCCGGAAATACCATCGAGGAGAAAATCGAAAAGCTCCAGCAGGCTAAGGCCGAGCTTTCTGATAAGATAGTTTCCGGAGAGCACAATACGTTGTCGGCACTGAATCAGGATGAACTGATGGAACTGCTGAAGTAAATGACTGAATCGCTAGACCGTTGAGGCAGACGCAGAATCGCTGATACTGATAGCAGAACCACCGCACGAAATGTAATAGTTTTCCATTTCGTGCATTTTCTAAGAAAACCAATTCGTTTTTGCACGTTTTTTTGAAATGACCTGATATGCATCACATCTTGGCCGATAAACTGCAACATAAACAGCAAATAAATCGATTTAAAATACTATTTACAGCAAATTAATTAGCGATTAGCTGATACTTATGAAAAAAGCACAGGAATCATTCGCGCCAAAACAAAAAAACGTGCAAATTTCATTTGATGATTGGCAAATATACACGTTTTTGCGAGCCGAAGGGTTAATTCCAAATTTGTGTGATAATCAATTCCCTGAATAATGCAGTTGTGTATATCAGCACATTTATTCCACGGTCTGTTTGACAACGAGCCTCTGAAGCTATGATTTCTGGCTGAATCAGGCAGGGGCAACGCCACTTTCGCGTCTTTTGCCAGCCGTGGCCTTATAGCCTGTCATAGCTTCACTCATTGTCAAACAGCTTTCGCGGCATAAATGCACTATTATACGGACATAACACCCCTCAACAGGTTAATTGTTACAATTTAGAGGCTATTTGTTACATATGCCAACAAATCTGTTCCGAAATGTGCTATTATTAATATTGCGTTCAGGCAGAACGATTGTAGGATAATGTCTGACCGGTATCCACAAAAAAGAACTGCACCCCATTGAGAAGAAGAGAACGTTTAACTCATGAAATGAGGTCAATCCAAAGGTGATTTGGATTGACGAAAACGTTTACCGGGGCGCAGTTCTTTTATTCTATTTCATTGTATATATAAGCGTTGAGTATATTCTGAGGTGCGTCATAATAGAAGCTGCTGTTGTAATCGTTGATTTTATCGCAGACAAATGAATCATATGCATCAAAGAGAGCGTCGATAACATCCTCATTATTCGTTTTTGAAATTCCCAGAATGAGGCGTTTGAAGACTTTGCCTATATCCCAGTGGCTGGGAACGGAGTATCTGGCAGTTTTTATATTATCAAATGAACCGGGTTTTATATCAGCATCCCTGATAAAGTCATCGCTGACGCGTTCAATATTATCACTATGGTATACATCCGCCAGATTGTATATTTTTGAAATATTTTCCCGACCTAAAGCTTTGACTACATCAGAGTTTTTGTTTTTGGTTTTTCTTGCGATGTATTCTATAAGGCTACAGGTAAAGAATAAATCATTATCTTTCTGTATTTCACGTCCTGTCATTTTTCCCATAATAAATCGCCCTTTTCCTTCCTCTGCAATTGAATTTATGCAGATCTGTATATAACTTAATACTACAACAATTTCCCACCTTTCGCAAATGTATTTATTAAGCCGTGCATTGGCAATATAAGCGTAATAATATATAATAAAACCAAGATAAATGAAAGGAACGTGACGCGATGCGCAGTCAGCTGATTGCATTAAGAAATAAGATGAAAGAGAACGGTATCGATGTATATATCATACCGACTACGGATTATCACGGCTCAGAATATGTGAACGACTATTTCAAGTGCCGCGAATATATCTCAGGATTTACAGGCTCTGCCGGAACTCTTGTCGTAAAGCAGGATTATGCAGGATTGTGGACGGACGGCAGATATTTTCTGCAGGCACAAAGGCAGCTTGTGGGAAGCGGTATCACCCTTATGAAGATGGGAGAGCCGGATGTTCCCGAGCTGGAGGATTATCTGCTGGCACTGCCTGAACAGAACGTAATAGGCTTTGATGGCAGGGTTGTAAACTGCAGTATGGGAGAAAAGCTTCAGGAGAGGTTCAGGATAGTATATGACGTAGATCTGGTCGGACAGATATGGCAGGGCAGACCGGAAATAATACCGTCAAAGATATACAGTCTGGATTTATCTGTGACAGGAGAGGAGACCGCTTCAAAACTGGAACGTGTCAGGGCGGAGATGAAACCGGCAGACTATCTGCTGATAAGCAGGCTCGAGGACATCGCTTGGCTTTATAATCTCAGGGGAGATGATATTGCCAACACGCCGGTATTCTATGGATTTGCGATTATTTCGCGTAAAATGAACACTCTCTACGTTATGGACGAAGCTTTCAGAACCATGGGCGAAGACACTAGTGCCATGAATCGAAAATTCATCACAGATATGAGCTGCTGCGTGAAGCCATATGATGAACTGCAGAAGGAACTGCTGCAGCTTGAGAACTGCACACTGATGATGGATGAGGATTCTGCATCATATGCTTTGTGCCGAAGTCTGAAGCCATCGGTCACACGAATAATGACGAAAAGCCCTGTGGAGAAACTGAAGGCTGTAAAGAATCCATGTGAGATTAAGGCAACAAGACAAGCACACATCAGAGACGGGGTTGCAATGGTAAAATTCCTTTATCAGCTGCAAAGGGATATCCGCAACGCCTCGGACGCCTCGGGTAGCATCAAATCAGCTTCCGGCGAGGATTCGGCGCATCAGGGTAATACCACGCCGCAGCAGATTACCGAGATTTCCCTGGCTGCTCAGCTGGAAAAGTGCAGGAGGCAGCAAGGTGCGTATGACCTGAGTTTTCCGACCATTGCAGGATATGAAGAACATGGCGCCGTTATACATTACTGCGCAACGGAGGAGAGCAGTTCTGTTTTGCATGACAGCGGCTTTGTGCTGATAGATTCAGGCGGACAGTATCGTGACGGCACAACAGATATTACAAGAACCATATGGCTGGGAAGCAGCGGAAGTGATGAGGAAGACAGACAGCGCCGCAAACATTATACGGCAGTTTTAAAAAGCCATATAGCTCTGGCAACGGCTGTTTTTGATAAAGGAACAACTGGTGCAGAGCTGGATGAAATCGCCAGAAAGCCTCTGCATGAGCTGGGACTGGATTTCAGGCACGGTACAGGCCACGGAGTGGGACATATGCTGAGTGTTCACGAAGGCCCCAATGTGATAAGCCCCAGAGGAAGTGAGTCCGTGATACTGCCGGGAATGATAACAACAGATGAGCCCGGCTTTTATCTGGAAGGAAAGTACGGAATACGTATAGAAAATGAACTGCTGTGTGTAGATAAGGGCGGCAGACTTGCTTTTGAGGCTGTTACAATGTGCCCATATGACCGGAATGCCGTGGATGCATCTATGCTGACAGCTGAAGAAAAGGAATATATTAACGACTACCACAGAATGGTATATGAAACACTGGAACCGCTACTGGAGCCTGATGAAAGGTTATGGCTTGAGCAGCAGTGCGCGGGGATTCAGTAGCGAGCTATGGAGCAAAGCAGCGTCATTTGCTGGTTGCAGCAGATAGCAATGGAATCAACGTATAAAAGATGTTATAATCAAGGCAATATCAATAGATAAAAGGATTACAGCTATGAGAAATATGGCAGAACGATTCGTGCATTCCTGGAGTGAGCTGGCGGAAACCGAGCATTCCCTCGATGAACTGAAGGCATGGATACATGACAGAAACAGGAACACTGAAGTAGATATTAAAAAAACATATATGAACGAAGACGATTTCTGGTATTACGACTCTGCAGAAGGCAGGATCAGGAACAGAAACGGCAGCTTTTTTTCAATAGCAGGATTGAAGCTGTTTCGGGAAGAAAATGAAATATTTGAGCAGCCGATAATCCTGCAGAATGAAATAGGGTATCTTGGTATCCTCTGTAAGGAGATAAACGGAGTTCTGCATTTTCTGATGCAGGCAAAGATAGAACCAGGCAACATCAATAATGTTCAGATATCGCCTACAATACAGGCAACGAGAAGTAATTTTACACAAAAGCACGGCGGCAGAAAGCCCGAATTCCTTGATTATTTTATGGATGCTGAGAAGCATTGTATAATATTCGATCAGATTCAGTCAGAACAGTCATCACGTTTCTACTGCAAAAGAAACCGCAATATTATGGTATATCTGGATGAGAATACAGAGGTGCCTTTGACTGACAATTACAGGTGGATGACGCTTGGCCAGTTAAAGGAACTCATGAAGGAAGACAATCTTGTGAATATGGATACTCGAACTGTGATTTCCTGTATCCCATATGCTATGTGGACTCTCGAGGACGAGGAAAAAAGAACAGTTTATGAGATGTTCAACGATAAAGCATTGTTCTCATCTATTTTTGAAAAGCGTGGGCTAAATGGTATGGTGCCTGTTTACAGATATATTAATAATCGTAAGATGTTCAACGATACCAGGACAGAAATTGTTCCACTGGATGAGCTGGGCAGCTGGGAACGTACTCCGGAAGGAGTTTTCTGCAAAGAGCCTGCGGATTACAAGGTGATATACTGTGATATAGCCATTGAAGGCAGGGAGGTTCAGAGATGGAAGCAGCCTTTGTTTGAAGCACAGGGCAAAGCAGTTTTCGGGCTGTTTACGCGAATAAGCGATGATGGCCGCAGAGAATTTCTTGTACGGGGTAAGGAAGAGATAGGATGCTTTGATCTTATGGAGCTTGGCCCGGCAGTACAGCTTGAAGCAACATTCAGGACGGAATCACTTGATTGTGTTGAACGGTATTTTATAGAGAAATACAAAAAATCATCGGGAGTAATCAAAAATGTTGTGCTTTCTGAAGAGGGCGGCAGATTCTATCATGAAGAAAACAGAAATATCATAATTGAAGTTGGCTGCGATGAAATCAGCGATATACCTGAAGGTTATTTCTGGATGGATTTTTATACGCTCAATCTGATGACACAGATAAATAACTGCCTTAATATTCAGCTTAGAAATCTGCTGTCATTGATTGATATTTAGGAGGGAAAAATGCTTGAGATTGGAATACTTGGCTGTGCGGAAATTGCACAGCGGATGTTTATGCCTGCTGTGAATAACAATAAGGATATTAACTGCAGCGTTGTGGGCGAGCTGTATGATGCCGCCAGGCTAGAAAGGTTCAGAACTTTGTTTGGTGTCAGAGGCGTTGAGAGCTTTGAAGAGATTCTGCAGGATGATACTATAGATGCTGTATATGTACCTCAGCCGCCTGCTTTACATTATGAGTGGGGGAAAAAAGCACTGGAAGCTGGGAAGCATTGTTTTCTGGAGAAGCCTTCGACGGAATCATTTGCTCATACAGAAGAGCTTGTGAATATAGCTAGAAAACGAGGCCTTGTTCTGCAGGAAAACTACATGTTTCAGTATCATTCTCAGCTGGCAGAGATAAGAAGAATGCTGGATGACGGCATTGTGGGCGATATACGTCTGATTAAAGCAGCCTTTGGATTCCCACTGCGTGCACGGAATGATTTCAGATATAACAAGGCGCTGGGAGGCGGAGTCCTTCTTGATGCCGCCGGATATGTGACAAAGCTTGCGACTGTTCTTCTTGGAGACTCTATAAGAGTCGATACGGCGATGCTCAGTGGCATAGATGGCTTCGAAGTGGATATGTACGGCAGTGCCACTTACTCTAATGCAGACGGGCTGGTATGTCAGGGAAGCTTCAGTATGGATTGTCACTACCAGTGCTGTATGGAGGTGTGGGGAAATAAAGGAAAGCTTTTTACCAACAGAATCTTCACTGCTCCTCCGGGATACAAACCGACGGCAGTACTGGAAACCCAGGAAGGAACGCAGCAGATTGATCTGCCGGAAGACAGCCACTTTGAACGGTCCCTTGAGATGTTCAATGCTGCAGTGAGAGACGATTCGCTGAGAAATAAAATGTACGATGATCTTCTGGTGCAAGCTGAGCTGATTGAAAGAATACGTCAGCTTGGAACCGGAAGATAAAAAGGAGAGGACAGGAATTTGATATGATTCGATTTAATAAGGCATCCATTACCGAACTTGAAAAACAATACGTGATTGATTGTATGGAAAACAGCATCCTCAGCGGTGACGGAAAGTATACCATGAAAGTATATGACTGGTTCAGAACAAATATGGGTATAGAAAACATGCTGCTGACAACATCGGGAACTACAGCTCTTGAAATGGCATCGATATTGATAGACCTGGAGGAAGGCGATGAAGTCATAGCACCTTCGTTTACCTTCTCTTCGACAATAAATGCTTTTTTACTTAGAGGAGCAAGACCGGTTTTCTGTGACATCCGCAAGGATACTATGAATATTGATGAAACCAGGATTGAAGGGCTTATTACAGATCGCACAAAAGCCATATATGCTGTTGACTATGCCGGTATTCCGTGCGCAATGGATGAGATTAACGAGATTGCAGATAAGTATGGGCTGTTCGTTATCGAGGATGCGGCTCAGGCGGTGGGGTCCAGCTATAAAGGGCGTACAGCCGGAACCTTGTCTGAATTCGGGTGCTACAGCTTTCATGAAACAAAGAATTATGCAATGGGAGAGGGTGGTGCACTGGTCGTAAACCGTGAGCAGTACATGGACCGTGCTGAGATTATTCGTGAAAAGGGAACCAACAGAAGACATGTTCTTAAAGGTCTTGTGGATAAGTATACCTGGCATGATATAGGCTCATCGTTTCTGCCGTCTGACATGCTGGCGGCATTGCTTGCAGCCCAGCTGGAGCGTTATGATGAAATCATGGAAAAGCGCATGAACGTATGGGATACATATCATTCTGGCTTAATGGAACTGGAAAACAAAGAAAAACTGGTGCGGCAATTTGTACCTGATTATGTACAGCATAATGCGCATATGTATAACATTTTGCTGCCGAATGCAGAAATAAGAACTGAGCTTGTAGCCAAGCTTAAAGAGCGCGGTATAATGGCGTATATATGCTATGTTCCGCTTCATTCTGCGCCTAAAGGAATGCAGCTGGGATACAACCCTCAGGACTGCCCGGTAACAGAAGATTACGGCAATCGTGTTCTGAGACTGCCGCTTCATGCTGAAATGACATCGGAAGACGCTGCGGAGGTTGTAGAAGCCATAAGGGAAATTCTGAAATAACAAGTTAAAAGCAGAATGAAAGAATAGAAAGGCAAGCTTATATGAAGAAATATTTTAGGCTAATGATTCGTGCAGCAGTCGTAGCACTTATTATTCCATTTGTTTTATCGGCGCAGGAAGCATGTGCTGATGATGTGCAAACTTTTCAAAGCCAATGGATTAATCCTGTTTATGAAGATGTGATAGATGCTTCCGATCTGAAAGAGATTGAAGTGCATCAGCAGGAGCAGTCAGAAGACGGTTTAACGATAGAAGGTCCTTCGGTTTCCAGACAGGGAAGCTCCGGTTCTGCTGGAGAGTATACATCAATTTCTGATGCCGCAGCAGCTGTAAGAAAGCAGATGAAAACGCGTAGTTCAGAGATAACAGTTTGTTATAAAACCAAAACAAATGAAGATTATCAAACGGTAGCTAATGAAATTTTTACAAAAGCATTGTCACATACAGGAGTGCCTACAGAAGGTGATTATCTGGAGTACCAGATAGGTGGATATACAGGAAATGTTTTGTATGGGAAAAAGGATGCTTATTATTTCTATTCCTTTACATTCGATGTGCTGTATTTTACAACAGCAGAACAGGAAGCTGATATGAACACGGCTGTTTCTGAGCTGATATCCAGCTTATCTCTTGAAGATAAGAGTGACTACGTTAAAGTAAAACGCATATATGATTATTTGTGCAGCAATGTAACATATGATTATGATAATCTTGGGGATGAATCGTATTTGCTGCAGTATACAGCTTATGCAGCATTGGTGGATAAAACTGCAGTATGTCAGGGATATGCCAACCTGTTTTATAGACTTGCACTTGAAGCGGGAGTGGATGCTCGAATTATCAGAGGAACTTCGGGTGGAGTAGGACACGCATGGAATATAGCACAGCTTGGCAACAAATATTATTATATGGATTCAACTTGGGATGCAGGAAAGAGTACGTATAGTTATTTTCTGAAAGGCAGTAATAATTTTAGCGGGCATACACTTGATAGTTTCTATTCAGAAACCGGATTCTTCAGCAATTACCCACTTTCGGCTGTTGATTATACAGGTATTTGTGATGAGCATGTATGGAAGAGTAATTATATAGTGCTTGTGGCGCCATCATACACTGAAACAGGTCAGTGCGAGAAAACGTGCAGAGTATGTGGAATAAAATTAAAAGATGGCATTAACAGGCTTGCCATCGCATCTCCAGCCAACGTAACCGCAGACCTTTACGGCTATGACGACTTTTACATAAAGTGGAACGCCAGCAAAGGAGCAACAGGCTACTATGTATATTATAAGAAATCCGGAGGCTCATGGGGCAAGCCTTTAAAGACAAGCTATACAAATACGAAGATTTCAAACCTTGAGGATGGAGTGAAATACTATTTCAGAGTAATCCCGTATGCCTCAGCAACCAATGGAGTTGAATACAAAGGCAGCGCCGGGGACAGCACCGGAGTTTACACACTCAAGAAGCTTTCAAAACCATCAATCAAGAAAAAATCATCAAAGTACATAACCATAAAATGGACGAATATTCCGGGAGAGAGCGGATACCAGATAGCCAGCTCAAAGAGCAAATCAAAGGGATACAAGGTCGTTAAAACCGTAAGCAGCAAATACAAGAGCTGCAGTATCAAAGCTACAAAGAAAAAGACATACTATTACAAGATACGAGCATACAAGACCGTTAACAACAAAAAGGTATACGGCCCATGGTCATCGTACAGGAGCTATAAGCTCAAATAAAAAGACATGTACAAAAACAGCACTTCCTATTGAAAAATGATTATTCTTATATAAAATATAAGTCGTAAGTATAAAAATGATTATCTTAAGAAAGGTTGTGTAAAAATGTACCCAAGATTAGTTATGGACATTGAGAAGCTGAGAAGCAATATCGATGCTGTGGCAGAGATAGCTTCCGGCAGAGGCGGATGCTCGCTGATGATAGTTACAAAGGCGCTTTGCGCTGACGAGAAAATTGTCGGTATGATTGCAGCACATCCGGCGGTGAGCTATATCGCAGACTCACGAATTCAGAACATTAAGAAGAACAGCGACATCATCAGAGCGGAAGGTAAGGAAAGTGTACTTTTGAGACTTCCGATGGCAAGCGAGATTGAAGATGTTGTAAAGTATGCAGATATCAGCTTCAATTCTGAGCTTGCAACTGTTGAAATGCTTGATGAAGAAGCAGGCAGACAGGGCAGGACTCACAAAGTCGTACTGATGGTTGATGTAGGTGACCTCAGAGAGGGAATATTCTTCAAAAATGAGGAAGAAATTCTGGAAACCGCCCGCAGAATCAATGATATGAAGAATGTTGAGCTTTTTGGCTTAGGAGTCAACCTTACATGCTATGGCGCCATAATTCCGAAGTATGACAATCTAAGCACTCTGTGCGGGATAGCAGAAAAAATAGAAGCTGCTGTCGGCGTGAAGCTGAGCATGATTTCGGGAGGAAATTCAAGCTCGATTTATCTTGTTGATAAGGGTGAGCTGCCTGAGAGAATAAACAACCTCAGACTGGGAGAAGCGTTCCTTTTGGGCAATGATACAGCTTACGGAACCAGACTTCCGAGAACTGAAGACGATGCAATTACAGTAGAGGCTCAGATTATCGAGCTGAAGGAAAAACCGTCACTGCCTATCGGAGAGGTTGGCGTTGACGCCTTCGGACAGAAGCCGTACTACGAAGACCGCGGTGTCATCAAAAGAGCGATTCTTGCTATCGGTCAGCAGGATATGGATCGTGATTCAATGTACCCTGTCGATGACAGAATCGACGTGCTTGGCGCAAGCTCGGATCACATGCTTCTGGATGTCACCAAAGCTGATTACAAGGTGGGAGATATTGTGACCTTCAAACTCGGCTACGGCTCGGTGCTCAAAGCCGCAACAAGCCCATACGTGGAAAAAGCATACAAATAATATCATATGACACTATAATAGGGGACTGTCTCATTAACGGTTTTAACTGTTAGCTAATCACGGCAGTTCCCTTTTATTTTTATCCCGTACCGTTTGCAATGACAAAGGTTGTGTTATATAATATAGTGATATCGCACTGCAAATTTGTGCCTTCGCAGGGTCGGAGCACATTTGCCGCATATCAAATTCAACAGAAATGGAAACAACAGATGAAAGTATTATACTTTGACTGTACCAACGGAATAAGCGGTGACATGCTGCTGAATGCACTGATGGAGCTGGGCGAATGCAGAACAGAGGTTGAAGCCGCCATTGAAGCGGAGACTTTCAGTCATGAGCATCATACCCATAGCGAGGAAAGCGCACACCATCACACTCACGAGCATTCTCATCACGGTCGCAGCTATCATGAAGTGAAGCAGCTGATAGCCCACTCAGGATTTTCAGCTAAAGCTAAAGAATATGCTGCAGCCATATACAGAAATATTGCGGTAGCCGAGGCAGAGGTTCACGGTGAAAGCCTTGAAACCATACATTTTCATGAGGTGGGACGCGACCAGGCAGTAAAAAATGCTCTAGGCATAGGCATGGCAATGGAAAAGCTTGCCCCGGATAAAACAGTAGTATCGCCAATATACGATGGAAAAGGAACGGTAGTATGCAGTCATGGTGAAATACCGGTTCCTGTGCCGGCAGTAAGAGCGTTGATGAAAAGAAGCACGTTCACTTTCCGTCAGGCAGAGGTTGAAATGGAAATGGTGACACCATCAGGGCTTGCAGGACTCATGGGAATAGGAGCGCAGCCGGCAGATTCTGGAGATACGGCTGCGGAACAGCAATACAAACCCGAGCATGAGACAATAATAAAGGAAACGGAAGTGCACGGAGCCAGGGCAACCGGACGCGGAGGTCTTAAAGCATATTTGCTGCAAGTAAATGGCGAAAAAGTCTCCAAACAGCGGCTTGCGAAAGGGATTTTTGAGAATTTCCTCGTGCCGCCAACTAAAACTACAGCTCTCGCCGCAAATTAACCGCCACCACTGCCGCAACCCCAACAACCACAACCACAACTAACAGGAGGACCCGATGAACATAGAAAACATAAGCCCGGTAAGCAATCCGGAGCTGAAGGAAGCAATAAAAGCAGCTAAGAGCGAGCCGGGGATGGAAACCACGGTCGCCCTTCTCAACAAAGTAGTCGAAGCCAGGCTGCTGGCACCGGTCTCCATGGACAGAGACCCCGAATACGATGCGAAAATAGATGAAGTTGTCCTTGAAAAGGACACACAGATAAGCTTCGAGCTGATAAAATCAAGCAACGGAGAACTGTATTATCCCGTTTTTACAGACGGCCCGGAAATGAAAAAATGTGAAATCGATAAGGATCAGCACAGCTTGATAATAAATTTTGACGATCTGGCCGCAATGCTTCTGCAGCCGCAGAACGCAGTCGCAGGCTTTGTGATAAATCCAATGAGCGACAATATCTGTTTCAGTACAGAAATGGTTGCCGCAATGAAAAAAGACATGGAAAAGGAGAAACAAGAAAATGGAAAATAATCTGGCGAAGACATATAATCCTAAGGATTTCGAAGACAGAATATATGAAATGTGGGAAAAGAGCGGAGCCTTCAGAGCAGAGAGGGATCCGGACAAGAAGCCTTTTACCATCGTGATGCCGCCTCCAAACATTACAGGACAGCTTCACATGGGACATGCACTTGACCAGACACTTCAGGATGTTCTGACAAGATTCAAGAGACTGCAGGGATACAGCGCTCTCTGGCTTCCTGGCAGCGACCACGCAAGTATCGCTACAGAGGTTAAGGTTGTTGACAGAATCAGGAAGGAAGAAGGACTGGAGAAGGAAGATCTGGGCAGAGAGGAATTCCTCAAACGCGCATGGGCATGGAAAGAAGAATTCGGCGGCAAGATCACTAAACAGTGCCGTAAGCTGGGGGATTCATGCGACTGGAGCAGAGAACGTTTCACAATGGACGAAGGCTGCAATAAAGCAGTAAATCATTTCTTTGTAAAGCTCTACGAGAAAGGGCTCATTTATAGAGGAAACAGACTCATCAACTGGTGCCCTGAATGCGGAACATCACTTTCAGATGCAGAGGTTGAGCACGAGGACAAAAACGGAATGTACTGGTATTTCAGATATCCGGCAGCTGATGGCGGCGAGGGAGTTGTAGTAGCAACCTCAAGACCTGAGACCATGTTCGCTGACGTGGCAATTGCAGTACATCCTGACGATGAAAGATACAAGGACCTGGTAGGCAAGAATGTTATTCTGCCACTGGTAGGCAAGGAGATACCGGTAATTGCCGACCCGTATCCTGATCCTGAGAAGGGAACAGGTGCAGTAAAAATCACACCGGCTCACGACCCTAACGACTTTGAGGTAGGACAGAGAAACGGACTTGATGCACCATCCTGTATCGATTTCGAGGCTAAGATGAACAGCCTTGCAGGAAAATATGAAGGAATGGACAGATACGAATGCCGAAAGGCATGGGTAAAAGACCTTGATGAAGCCGGATATCTCGTTAAGACTGAAGAAAAGGTAATTCCTGTAGGCGGATGCTACAGATGCGGAACTACAGTAGAGCCGATGCTTTCAGATCAGTGGTTTGTCAAGATGGAGGAGCTGGCAAAGCCGGCCATCGAAGCAGCTAAGAATGGAGATCTGCAGCATGTGCCGGAAAGATTCGAAAAAATATACCTCCACTGGCTGGAGGAAATCAGAGACTGGTGTATTTCCAGACAATTGTGGTGGGGTCACAGAATTCCTGCATACTACTGTCAGGAATGTGGAGAACTGATGGTTGCAGAAACAGCTCCGGACAAATGCAGTAAGTGCGGCAGCACCAATATCAAGCAGGATGAGGATGTACTGGATACATGGTTCTCATCAGCACTCTGGCCGTTCTCTACACTCGGCTGGCCTGAAGAAACCGAGGATCTGAAGTACTTCTACCCTACAGACGTTCTGGTAACAGGATATGATATCATATTCTTCTGGGTAGTAAGAATGGTATTCTCAGCACTGGAAACAACAGGTGAAGTGCCATTTAAATATGTATATGTGCACGGTCTGGTGAGAGATGCTCAGGGAAGAAAAATGAGCAAATCCCTTGGAAACGGCATAGACCCGCTGGAAATCATAGACCAGTACGGAGCAGATGCCCTCAGGTTCATGCTGACAACAGGCATAACACCGGGCAATGATATGAGATTCAAGACAGACAAGCTTGAATCAGCCAGAAACTTTGCAAATAAATTATGGAATGCATCAAGATTCGTAATTATGAATCTGCAGAACGAGGACGGCAGCTTCAGAGAAATGGCAGATCTGTCAGATCTCGGCAAAGCAGCACTGCAGGATGAAGATAAGTGGATCATTTCCAGAGTGAATGATGCAGTAAAATATATCACAGAAACCATGGAGAAATTTGATCTGGCACTGGCAGGACAGAGAGCATATGACCTGATCTGGAATGAATACTGTGACTGGTATATCGAGATCGTCAAGGGCAGACTTTATGGAGATGATGAAGAAGACAAGAAGATTGCCAGAGCAGTACTTGTAAGAGTTCTCAAGGATATGCTGAGACTTCTCCATCCGTTTATGCCGTATATTACAGAGGAAATATGGACATACCTGCCGAAGGGTGAAGCCACTGCAGGAAATCCCGAAAACTTCCTGATAAAAGAAAACTGGCCAATCTACGATGAAGCACTCACCTTTGCAGATGAAGCCGCAAAGCTTGAAATGGCAATGGAAGTGATCAGAAGCATCAGAAATATCAGAGCAGAAGCCGATGCAGCACCAAGCAAGCAGCTGAGAGCAGTGATCCTCAGCGGAGAAGGCAAGGAGCCTGTTGTAAAGGCAGGAGAAAGATATATCAGAAAGCTTGCCAATATCAGTGAGATCATGTTCATACAGAGCAAGGATGAAGTTCCTGAAGAAGTTATGTCGGCAGTTGTTGCAGGAGCTGAAGTTTTCATTCCGCTGGATGATATTATGGATTATGAAGCAGAGCTGGAGAGACTTACAAAGGAAAAGAAAAAGCTTGAAGGCGAAGTTAAACGTGTAGCAGGAAAGCTTTCAAATGAGGGATTCATAAGCAAAGCCCCTGAGAAGGTAATCAATGAAGAAAAGGCTAAGAAAGTGAAATACGAGGAAATGCTTGCAAATGTCTGTGAGAGACTTGCCCTCGTAGAGAAAAAAACAGGGAAAAAATGATAAACGCTGTAGAGAAATTACATGAGTTTGATAAATTCGGCAGCAGGCTGGGCATGGAAAGGATGAACGTGGTTCTGGAAAAGCTGGGGAATCCTCATGAAAACCTCAGGGTGATTCACGTGGCAGGAACCAACGGTAAAGGCTCGGTATGCAAATACCTTGAAGAAGGTCTGGCTGCTTGTGGGTACAAGGTAGGACTCTATACGTCTCCGTATATTGAGCGATTCAATGAAAGAATACGACTGGGAGGTCATGATATCTCCGACGAGGATCTGGGAATATATACGGAAAAGGTACTTGAAGCAGTAGATGAGATGATATCTGAGGGACATGACTCTCCAACCGAATTCGAGGTGGTGACGGCAATAGCTTTGCTGTATTTCAAGGAGAAGCAGGCAGATATCACTATCCTTGAGGTAGGGCTTGGAGGCAGCGGTGATTCCACCAATGTGATACGCCGGCCTCTGATATGTGCAATAACCTCAATTTCCTATGACCATATGGACAGACTTGGAAACACCCTTGGGGAAATCGCAGCAGATAAAGCCGGCATAATAAAGAGCGGTGTTCCTGTCGTGTCAAATGTTGACGAGCCGGAAGCAGCGAGAGTTATCGCAGCTGCTGCATACCAGAAAGGCAGCAGGCTTTATGATATATCAAAGCTCAAGTTCAGTATTACAGAGGAATCTCCTGTTTCACAGAAGGTCAGCATGGAGCTGTATGAAACGGACTACAGTGACGTGGAGATTTCCATGACAGGGATTCATCAGGCAGAAAACCTCAAGACAGCACTTGCGGTAATAGAAATTCTGAGGAAAAAAAGAGAAATAAAGGTTGAACGCAGCAGACTGTATGAGGGCCTGAAAAGAGCCGTACAGCCAGGAAGGTTTGAGGTGATTTCCGGAAGTGAAGACGAGCTGCCGATGGTAGTTATCGACGGAGCTCATAATGAGGCCGGAGCAGATGCATTGAGGCAGACTGCAGAGAAATTCTTTCACGGCAGAAGGATACTGCTTGTAACGGGGATGCTTGCTGACAAGCAGGTAGATGAAATAATTGAACACTTTGTCAGAATAACTGAGGATATCATAGCAACAGAGCCGGATAATCCGAGAAAGCTCAGCTGCGGTGAGCTGGAGGCGAAGCTGAAGGCCAGGGGAATAAGCCCGTTGAAATCGGTTGAATCAGCAGAATGTGTTGACGCAGCCAGAAGTATATGGGATGGTTATGAGGTTGTGATATTCGCAGGTTCGCTATATCTGATAGGAGATGTCAGGAGGGTAATAAAAAATGGGTAATGAGAAAAAAGCAAACAAGATTCTGCTCTATTACAATGCACATTCCGGAAGCGGAATATTCAAGAACAATCTGGATCATATCGTTGAGAGATGCCAGAATGCAGGATTTCAGGTCGTACCGGTCAGGGCGGCCAAAGGGTACGTTATTAACGAGGTGCTGAGTACGATAGACCAGAGTGAATTCAGCAGGATAATAGCTGCAGGAGGAGACGGAACAATAAACCTGTGTGTCAATGCAATGGTAAATAATAATATAGATCTGCCGATGGCACTGCTGCCGGCAGGTACGGCAAACGACTTCGCATATTATTTCGAGCTGCCGTCAGATCTGGATTATCTGCTTGATGTGGCACTGGGAGATAAGACAACAAGTGCTGATGTCGGAGTTGTCAATGACAGACATTTCGTGAATGTGGCAGCACTGGGCGCACTTATCGATGTGAGCCAGAAGACAGACCCTAATCTCAAGAATGCCATAGGAGTTGTAGCGTACTATCTCAAGGCTCTGACGGAGATACCTCAGATAAGAGCACTTCCGGTAAAGCTCATAACACCGGAAAAAACCTATGAAGAAGAAATCTACTTCATGGTGGTAATGAACGGAGAATCAGCAGGTGGCTTCAGGAAGCTTTCGCCTGAATCCTCCATGAATGACGGCAAGCTGGACGTTATAGCATTCAGGAAAATGCACATTGTGGAGCTGGCTCCGCTGCTGTTTGAGGTGGTACACGGCAGACATCCGAAGAACGACAACGTGCTGTATTTCCAGACAGATAAACTAAGGATAGAATCCCCGGAAAGAATAAGTACGGATATAGATGGAGAGCATGGAGAGGAGCTGCCGCTTAACTTCAGCGTGCTTAACAAGAGACTCAAGGTATTTGTTTCAAAGGATACATGGCACTACGACTAAGGAGGAAACTACATATGATGAACTTTAAGATATCAGTAACGGACGACTATGAGAAACTTGTTCCTTTTTTCATAGCAAATGATCTGGAATTCACAGAGGATGAGCCAGTGCCTACAGACCTTGTGAAATGCTGGCAGATAGTCAAGGGGGAGATGGACGACTCAGCAGATGCTTCCGGCAAAGAAGAGCTTATCGGAGCTTTCGTGCTGGCAAAGCGTCAGGGCGAATTTATTGTGGATGGTATAGCAATCGCTCCGGAATACAGAAAGTTCAAGCTTGGTAAAGCTCTCCTCAACAGAGGTATAGAGGAAACCCTCAAGCTGGGAGGCAGGAGGATATACCTGGTGGCTAGAGCACCTGAATTCTTCCGCAAGCAGGGATTTGTTACAGTAGACAGGAAGGATGCTCCGGAATTCTTTGAGTGTCTGACATGCCCTCAGTATGGTAAAGAATGCCATCCGGAAGTGATGCTGCTGGAAATGTAATCCCTGACTTTATATTGTTTCGATATTTGCAATGGACACCTCGTAAGCTGTTTTGTTTATCAGGTGTCCTTCTTCTGTATATTTACGATAATCGCGGCTCTGGATGCGCCCCTCGATCATGATCTTGTCTCCTACAGACAGACTTCCTGAGTATGCTGCATTTCTGCCCCAGGCGATTGCGGGGATATAGTCGGATTTATTGTACATTCTGTTGACAGCCACCATGAGATCACATATTTCACGCCCCAGAGGCGATCTGCGGCGGACAGGCTGCCTGCATATAAACCCTTCAAGATAGATGCTGTTTTCGTTTTCGGAATCAGATTCACAGCAATATTCCATTTCGCGGACAAAAACCGTAACCTCAAGCTTGTTTCTGCCATCCACCTCGCGATTGTATGTACGGATTTGACCGGTTATATCAAGGTATTCACCATTCAGCGGAGAACGCCCACCCAGAAGCCTTTCTGAAATAATCAGCCGTATTCTGTCCTCATAGCCGCTGCGTCTGCATATACCCAGAAGCAGCATGTAGAATGCTTCACCGTAGGTTTTGTGGTTGAATACGGGACTTGAGAGAACTCTTCCCGATAAATGTACCTTGTTTACTTCTGTAATTTTTTCCATAGCTATCCCCCTCAGGCATACTTCTGTTAAATATATGCATCCCGAAGTGGAGTTTATACATAGTTTTGTGGTATAATAAAAAACTGAATTATTTAAAGAGACAGGAGTGGAATTGTGAACATACGTCAGTTTGATATGTGTGAAAAATTAAGTCAGGTGTCCGGCAGCAGCAAAAGACAGTTTGTCAACTGTATGGCTGCTGTTATGGTATGGGGTATGATTGCTCACGGGTATATTTTTTTAAATGCTCTGTTCTCACATGATTCTTTAAATGAGTTCAATGCAGATGAATTTGGGAACGAATGGAAGATTCAGCTGGGAAGGGTGTTAGTTCCCTTATACAGAGCCGTTGTGAGAGGCGATATTACTATGCCCTGGCTGATTGGAATAATTTCTCTTGTGTATATTGGGATAGCTGTATTTATTGTTGTGAAGATTTTTGATATCAGATCACGGCTGGGAATCATACTGGCTGCTGGTATTTTTACCGTAAATATTACTGTTATCTCTCAGGCAGCTACTTATATAAATGATATGGACTGTAATATGCTGGCTTTGCTTATGGCAGTGCTCTCGGTTTATATGTGGCGGAATTATAAACGAGGATTTTTGTATGGTATGGTGCCTGTCGGTATTGCTATAGGTCTGTATCAGAGCTATATTTCCGTTGCAGTGACGTTGATAATAATGGTTTGCATTATAGATTTGCTTGAGTACAAGAAATTCCATACTGTGTTTAATAATGGAATAAAAGGAATAGCAATGCTTATTGGGGGCGGCGTTATCTATTTTATTCTCGTCAAGGTGGTACTGTCATTTACAGGGATTTCTCTTATCACGGGAAAATATAATTCACTCAGCAATGTTTTTGAACAATCAGTTATTGACATGCTTAAGCTTGTAAAGGATGAATATATATATACGCTTTTGGAATTTATAACAGTACCATCTATGTATTCTGCTGCTATGTATATACAGGGAATAGCCGCCTGTTTGACAATTATTTTTATTATTCGCAGAATCAGTTCAAAGAAAATAGGAATAAAAGAAAAAGTCATTTCTATTATCCTGATACTACTTCTCCCTCTGGGTATGAACATATCTTATATACTGGTAGGAGGTATGAGTCATGACCTTATGATTTTTGCGGTATGGTTGGTATATCTGTTTGCTTATCTAATTGCTGATAAAATAGGTACATTATCAATTAAAGGGAATACGGGAAACAGAATTTCTGCAATAATAATAGGTATTATGATTTTTGTTGTATTATGGGGTAATGTTCAGCTCGCGAATGAAGCATATCTGAAAAAAAATATAGAGCATGAGTCAAATAATATGCTGTTTACAAGAGTGATATATGATCTTGAAAAAAATTCAGACAGCAATGAACAGGTTATATTTGTTGGGACTCCAAATAATGAATTTCTGTATAAACCTGGCTTTGAAAACGTATCGACTTTGACAGGAATGGGGAGTAATTATGTGCTTGTTGCTTCAAATTACGAACGATGCTTGGCATATTTTAATTATATTGCCGCATACCCTATTAATCTGGCTCCGGAGGAAAAATGGGAGGAATACATGAAACGTCAGGAGGTCAAGGAAATGCCTGTATATCCGGAGGATGGAAGCATCCGAGAAATAGATGGAATAGTTGTTGTGAAACTTGGTAATACGGAGGAATAAAATGGGCTCACAGACTTTATATATTGTCATACCATGCTTTAATGAGGAAGCTGTTTTAAGAGAGACTGCAAAGCGAATAGGATTTAAAATTAATAAGCTTATTGCCTCAGGTAAAATATCGGAGGACAGTAAAGTTTTGTTTGTAAATGATGGCTCGGGAGATTCTACGTGGGATATAATAGCTGAGCTGCACAGTATGAATAAACTGTACTATGGCGTTAATCTAAGCAGAAACAGGGGCCATCAGAATGCTTTGCTGGCAGGGTTGATGGTGGCTAAGGAAAAAGCTGATATGGTAATTTCCATGGATGCAGATCTTCAGGACGATATAAATGCCATAGATGAAATGATAGATAAATATCATGAAGGTAATGACATAGTTTATGGTGTCAGAAACAAGCGCGAAACGGACACTTTGTTTAAAAGAGTAACGGCAGAGCTGTTTTATAAATTAATGAAAGCTTTAGGTGCTGATACTGTATATAATCATGCAGATTACAGGCTGATGAGCAGTAGAGCTCTTACGGGATTATCAGATTTCAAAGAGGTAAATTTATTCCTTAGAGGGATAGTGCCTTTAATAGGATATAAATCTGATATAGTATATTATGAACGAAGTGAACGATTTGCAGGAGAAAGCAAATATCCATTAAAAAAGATGATCGCGTTTGCACTTGAAGGCATAACCTCTTTGAGTGTGAAACCCATACGTATGATAACGATAATGGGGTTCTTTATTTTTGTTATCAGCTTATTTATGCTGATATATTCGCTGATTCAGAAATTTACAGGTAATGTGGTTGAGGGATGGTCAAGTCTCATAGTGTCAATTTGGGCAATTGGTGGAGCAATTATTCTCTCTATAGGTGTTATTGGGGAATATATAGGAAAAATATATTTGGAGACCAAAGCTAGGCCTAAATATATAATAGAGGAAAAACTTACGGATAATGAAGATAATGGATAAAATTGTGAAAGGAGTCATAAATGGCTGTTCTTGTAACAGGCGGTGCAGGCTATATAGGATCACATACCGTATATGAGCTTATTGATAAAGGTTATGATGTTGTCGTGGCTGATAATCTGACGACAGGTCATGCTGAGGCTGTTCATAAAAAAGCGGAAATATATATTGGAGATATACGCAGCAAGCTTTTTCTTGATGACCTGTTTTCGCGTGAAAAAATAGATGGAGTTATCCATTTTGCTGCTAGTTCACTTGTGGGAGAGAGTATGATATCTCCTTTAAAATACTATGATAATAATCTTTACGGAACCATGATACTTTTGGAATCGATGGTCGCGAATGGAATTGATAAATTAATCTTTTCTTCATCGGCAGCCGTTTATGGCGAACCAGAAAGTATACCTATAAAGGAAACTGCTGTTACGTCACCTTTGAATACATATGGTGAAACGAAGCTGGCAATGGAGAAGATGATAAAATGGGCATCAATAGCTTATGGTATCAAGTACGTTGCCTTGCGGTATTTTAATGCATGCGGTGCACATGCATCGGCAGAGATCGGAGAAGACCACAATCCTGAAACTCATCTTATCCCATTGGTTCTTCAGACTGCCGGTAAGCAGAGAGAAAACATTTCAATATTTGGGACTGATTATGAAACAAGAGACGGTACCTGTATTAGGGATTATGTCCATGTGACGGATCTGGCAAGGGCGCATATACTGGCACTTGAATACTTAATGCGCGGTAAAGAAAGTAATGTGTTTAATCTGGGAAGCGGTAGCGGATACTCTGTAGCAGAGGTTATAAAGAGTGCACTAAATATTACCGGACAGGATATTCTTTCTGTTGAAATGCCGAGACGGGTTGGCGATCCTGCAGAGTTGACGGCTTCAAATGAAAAAGCATTTGCGCTGCTTGGCTGGAAGCCTGAGTTCAGTGAACTGGATTGTATTATCACCACTGCTTGGCGGTGGCATCATTGGCATCCGCATGGATTTATGAAGGATGAAAGATATGAATAAACTGATAGATCAAAAACTGCTTAAATTCATGATTGTAGGCGTGATAAACACATTGTTTGGAGCAGCAATAATGTTCGGCCTTTATAACCTTGCGGGCTGCTCATACTGGGTATCCTCAGCTGCCAATTATATTCTGGCCAGCATACTCAGCTATTTCCTAAATAAGCACTTTACCTTTAAACACAAAGGAGATATGGCAGGAAGCTTCATCAAGTTTGCCGTTAACATAGCCATATGCTATTTTATCGCATATGGAGCCGCTAAACCATTGGTGATGAGTCTGGCCTCCGGTAGCTCGGCAAGACTACAGGATAATGTGGCAATGCTGGCGGGAATGGTTGTTTTTACGGGGCTTAATTATCTGGGACAGAGGTTTTTTGTATTCAGAGAACACAAAAGTATCACATAAAGCGGCAGAAGATGGTCATGAAAGCAGGTAAAATAGCAAAATTGTTGATTTACACAGCTTCAGTTGATATAATTATCTGTGATGTGAAAGGAGCAGTGAATGAGCAACGACAATTACACAAGACGAAACAGAGATAGAAGTCGTGATACAATACAGCATTATGGCACATCAGGAAACAGACATCAGCAGAGTAATGAACAGCGTGCTAAAGAAGAAGCTTATCAGGAATATCTCAGATTAAGAGAAAACAGAAACTCCAGAGGAAGCTATGTCAAGGATGATACTCTGTATGGAGAGTACTTCCCTGCAGGAGATTCAGCTAAGCAGTCGGCAGGCCGCCGGGGGTCTGTAGACAATACTGCTTATGGCAGATCTGACATGAGACAGAACACCAGAAGCAGAGAACAGGATGAAAGAGAACGTTACCTGGAAGAGCGTGCCAAGGTTAGAGACGATCAGAGAATCGCCCGACCGGGACGAAGAAACAAAGCCGATGAAGACAAGCTGACAAGAGCGGAGAAAAAACAGCAGAAAAAAGCAGGCAAAAAGGGTATAAAAGGCAAAAAAGGCAAAAAATCCGGAAGACCGCTCAAAATAGCATTGATAGCAGTGCTGATACTGGTGCTTGGTATAGGCGGATTGATAGCAGCCGGTCTTACGGTTGTAAAGAGCACTCTTGATAACGTGGGAAGAATCGAACTGGATCCTGAGCTTATAGGTATAGATCCGCAGGTGGATGCTGAGCTGAGCAACTACAGGAACATAGCTTTGCTGGGAATAGATGCCAGAGATATGAGCAGCGATGAGGGAGTCAGAAGTGACGCTATAATAATTGCCAGCATAAATAAGGAAACGAGTGAAATCAAGATGTTTTCGGTATACAGGGATACTCTGCTCGATATCGGTGATGATGTAGGTCTCGATAAGGTAACTCATGCATACTATTACGGAGGACCGACTAAGGTGCTGTATTCCATCAACAAGAATCTTGATCTTAATGTTAAGGAGGTTGTTGTTGTAAACTGGAAGGCAGTAGCAGATACAGTTGATGCCCTGGGCGGTATAGATGTTGAGATACAGGACTCGGAAATAAACGAGATGAACAAGTACATCAAGGATACCTATAAAAATATCGGAGGCTCAGACAAGCAGATAAAAGAAGCTGGTATGCAGACATTGAACGGCAATCAGGCAGTAACCTATGCCAGAATAAGAAAGGATGCGCTGACAGGAGACTACAGAAGAAACGAGAGAATGAAGATTGTAGTCAAGGCGGCGTTTGACAAGGCTAAACAGATGGATGTCAAGACACTTAAGAAAATATCCAATGAAATACTGCCGGAAATCAAGACAAATATGTCAACGTCAGATATGCTGGGGATGCTGCTGAAGCTCAACAGCTATTCAATGACAGACAGTGTCGGCTGGCCGTATGAGGTTAGAGGCTGGAGCAACGGAGGCTGGTACGGGCCGCCTGTAACTTTAAGCTCCAATGTTATCAAGCTTCATGAGGAATTCTTCGCTCAGCAGGATTATGTGCCGACAGAGAATGTTCAGTCGATCAGCGAGAGAATATCGGCGACTACAGGATATTATTGATAATATTATTTACGAAAGGCAGTGTATATGGGTAAGAAACTATCGCTATTGATTTTATTCGGAGGTGTGTCTTCCGAGCATGAGGTTTCATGCGTATCGGCAGCTTCGGTTCTGGATCATATCGACAGCGGCAAGTATGAAATAAATACCATAGGAATTACTAAGGAGGGGAACTGGTTTCTGACAAGTTCCCCTGCTGTGCATATTCGTGATGGCTCATGGGAGAGAGACTCCGGCAACAGAAGAGCAGTTCTGTCTCCTGATAGAAGTATAAAAGGATTCCTTGCGGAGAAGGATGACGGCAGCTTCGAAGTGATCAGAACAGATGTTGTTTTCCCGGTGCTGCATGGAAGAAACGGCGAGGACGGCACGATGCAGGGACTGCTTCAGATAGCAGGAATTCCATTTGTAGGCTCGGATGCAGCAGCATCAGCAGCATCGATGGATAAAGCTGTAACAAAGGCTATGGTGCAGCAGGCAGGAGGAGTAACTCAGGCGTTATGTGATGTTGTTCACAGAAAAGACTTTGATAAAGCGCCTGCCAAGGAAGCGGAAGCAGTTCTGCAGTTCTTTGATGGTAATCTGCCACTGTTCGTAAAGCCTGCCAATGCAGGCTCGTCTGTGGGAATAAGCAAGGTAAAGAAAAAGGAAGAACTGGAAGCTGCGTTGAGACTTGCCTTTGATGAAGACGACAAGGTTCTGGTGGAGGAAACCATCGAAGGTCGTGAAATCGAGGTGGCAGTGCTTGGAAATGAAGAACCGGAGGCATCCTGTATCGGGGAGATATTTGCCGCGAATGAGTTCTATGATTACAATGCCAAGTACGAAAACGACAAGTCGGAAACCGGTATAGTGCGCGATTTGAGTACGGAAAAAGAACGTGAGATTCGCGACAAGGCTATAAAAGTGTACAGGATTATGGGCTGCAGAGGACTTGCGAGGGTAGACTTTTTCCTCAAGCCCGATGGTACGGTGGTCTTTAATGAGCTTAACACACTCCCGGGCTTTACACATATAAGCATGTACCCGAAGCTGTGGGAGGAGTCAGGTCTGCCGTACAGTCAGCTGATAGACAGATTGATAATGCTTGCTATGGATGCAGGTAGTGAAATATACAGATAAATACATTTTACAGAAAGAGGAGAGGAACAATGGCAAAGGAAAAAATAAATTTTGAAGACGAACAGGTGAGATTATGTTACAGACATACCACTTCACATATTCTGGCACAGGCTGTCAAGAAATTGTGGCCTGATGCGAAGCTGGCCATCGGACCTGCAATAGACAACGGATTCTATTACGATTTTGATATGGAGCATAAGCTGAACGATCAGGACCTTCTCAAGATACAGAAGGAAATGAAAAAGGTCATTCAGGCTAATTATCCTCTTGAACGATTCGAACTGCCGAGAGAGGAAGCAATAAAATTCATGGCAGATAAAGGCGAGGACTACAAGGTTGAGCTTATAGAAGATCTCCCTGAGGACGAGGTGATTTCATTTTATCAGCAGGGTGACTTCGTGGATCTTTGTGCCGGTCCTCATATGGAAAAGACAGGCCAGATCAAGGCAGTGAAACTTCAGAGCATCGCCGGAGCGTACTGGAGAGGCGATTCCGACAGAAAGATGCTGCAGAGAGTATACGGAACCTGCTTCCCTACACAGGCGGAGCTTGATGATTATCTCGAAAAGCTGGAGGAGGCCAAGAAGAGAGATCACAGGAAAATAGGCAAGGAGATGGATCTGTTTGCACTCTATGATGAAGGCCCTGGATTCCCGTTCTTCATGCCAAAGGGAATGGTTATCAGAAATGAGCTTGAGAACTTCTGGAAGACAGAGCACAGAAAGAGGGGGTATCAGGAAATCAAGACACCTCTTATCATGAATGAACAGCTCTGGAGAACATCCGGACACTGGGATCATTATAAGGATAATATGTATTTCACCAAGATAGATGACGAGGATTATGCTATCAAACCGATGAACTGTCCGGGATCACTGCTTGCGTACAAGAGAAAGATGTGGTCCTACAGAGAATTCCCGGTAAGAATGGGGGAGCTTGGACAGGTGCACAGACATGAGCTTTCGGGAGCTCTTCACGGTCTTATGAGAGTAAGGACATTCACGCAGGATGATGCGCATATCTTCATGCTGCCGGAGCAGATCAAGGATGAAGTTATCGGCGTTGTTAAATTCATTGATGACGTTTACAGCATGTTCGGTTTTAATTATCATATAGAGCTGTCAACGAGACCTGATGACTCCATGGGCAGTGATGAGGAATGGGAAACTGCAGAAACGGCACTTAAGGAAGCTATGGAATCCATAGGCAAGCCATTTGTGATTAATGAAGGTGACGGCGCATTTTATGGCCCGAAGCTTGACTTCCATCTGGAGGATTCACTGGGCAGAACATGGCAGTGCGGCACTATTCAGCTTGATATGCAGATGCCTCAGAGGTTTGATATAAGCTATATTGGCCCTGACGGAGAGAAGCACAGACCTGTTATGATACACCGTGTAATATTCGGGTCAATAGAGAGGTTTATCGGTATCCTTATTGAGCATTTTGCCGGTAAATTCCCGCTCTGGCTGGCACCGGTACAGGTCAAGCTGCTTACTGTTACCGAGAAATTCAGTGATTACGCTCTGGAGGTTGCAGCTAAGTTCGAAGCTGCAGGGCTCAGAGTCGAAGCGGATATAAGGAATGAGAAAATCGGCTATAAGCTTAGAGAAGCCAGAAATGAAAGAACACCGTATATATGTGTTATCGGTGAGAGAGAAATGGAAGCAGGCAATCTCACTGTACGTTCAAGCAAAGCAGGAGAGCTTGGCGAAATGACGCAGGACGAGCTTCTTGAAAAGCTGCTTAAGGAAATAGCTGACAAAACGATTTAATCAATATGGAAGAAAAGAAAAGCATAGAAGTAAAAAGAACTCTTGCAGGAAATGATACTGTATATTATGGCAAAGCTCCGGACAAGGGAAAAAAGAAAAAACCTCTACTAATTTTTGTTGCAATACTGGTGGCATTTATAATTATGGGGATTATTATAAAAGGCACGTCAGCATTTGTATCCGACGATGACAAAAATGCCAGCGGTGCTTCGGATATCAGAGAAGATTACGTAGGTGTTCTGTATATCGAAGGAACCATTGGTGAAGATGATGAAGCATACAGTCAGGAATATGTTGTTGATGCCATCGATGGAATGACGGAGAGCAGGCATAATAAAGGCATGCTGCTTTATGTCAATACGCCTGGAGGCGGGGTATATGAAAGCGATGAGGTATATCTGAGAATCCGCAGCTATCAGGAGAAAACGGGACGGCCGGTTTATGTGTACATGGCGTCACAGGCTACATCCGGCGGCTATTACATTTCAGCTTCTGCAGATAAAATAATTGCCAACAGAAATTGCTGGACAGGTTCAATAGGTGTTACCATGGGTACTCTGGTGGACATTTCCGGATTGCTTGATAAGTACGGAATCAAAACTGAAACCATCACATCAGGCAGAAACAAGGCAATGGGCAGCATGACCGAGAAACTGACTGCGGAGCAGAAGAAGATTATGCAGTCGCTGATAGATGAAGCCTATGACCAGTTCGTTGATATTGTGGCTTCAGGCAGGAATATGAAACCTGAAGAAGTCAGGAAGATAGCTGACGGCAGGATATACACAGCAAAGCAGGCTGAGAAGCTGGGTCTCATAGATGAGGTAACCGACAGCTATGAGTCTGCAGAGTCTGACATGTTATCGGAATGCGGACTTGAGGATTGTGAAGTATATGACTTCAGATACGTGGCAGAGGAGAGCCTGCTGGAATCCTTTGTCAGAACCATAGATAAGGCGTCAGCTGCTGTTTCATCCGATGGTGATGTGGCAGCGCTTACTGAGCTTATGGAAAAAACAGGAGAGGTATCGCTGCAGTATTTGTGCGAGGTGAAAAAATAGATGAAAAATGCACAGAAAACAGCTGTACTCAGTATTACAGTCATTTTAGCAGTACTGACGATACTGATTATTCTTATTGCCGGCTCAGGTACCGACTGGCAGGTGGTTTATGCTGCGGAAACACAGAAAAATACGACCGATACGAAGACAGTATCGGTCGTTTTCACGCATGATATGCATTCGCATATGGATGCAGACAAAAAAGAAAAAAACGGCAGGATAACGGAATCCGGCGGTTTTGCGCGGCTTAAAACGGTAATTGATACAATAAAGAAGGAGCAGCCTGACAGCTTTGTTCTGGATGCAGGTGATTTTTCCATGGGAACGCCATACCAGACTATATTTTCAAAGGAAGCTTCGGAGCTAAAAATGATGGAATTCATAGGAATCGAAGCGACAACCTTAGGTAATCATGAATTCGATTACAGGGCTGAAGGCCTGGCATCAATGCTTGAATCAGCTGATAAACAGGGACCGAGACTGGTTGCGGCCAATATTGACTGGGAAAAAACTCTGGCTGACGATGAGCTTGGAAACAGTGCTAAGAGGCTGAAGGATGCCTGTGATAATTATGGCGTGAAGGAATATGAGATAATAGAACACAATGGGATCAAAGCTGCGGTTTTTGGACTACTGGGGAAAAATGCGGCAGATTATGCGCCTGAAAGTGGATTGTATTTCAAGGATCCTGTTGGGACGGCAGCAGAGCTGACAAAGAGAATAGAGGCTGAAGCTGACCCGGATATTATTATATGTTTATCACATTGTGGTACTATTGAGAATGAAAAGGACGTACTGGAAGAAACTGAAGACTATATTCTGGCAGAGGAAGTTCCGGAGATAGATCTGATTATAAGCGGTCACAGCCATACTAAGCTGGAAGAACCGGTAGTTGTGGGGAATACTGTTATTGCTTCCTGCGGAAGCTATAATGACAGTGCCGGTCATGTTGTGATGAAACCCACAGCCGGACATTATGAGCTGGAATCATATGAAATGATTGCTCTTGATGAAAGCATCGTCAAGGATGAAAAGGTTGAAGCGGAGCTTTCGGAATACAGGAATCTTCTGGATGAAGAGTATTTTGATAATTATGGATACAGTGCAGGGCAGACTATTGCATGGAATGACATTGATTTCCCTGATATTGAATACCTGGGACTTATTCAGCAGGAGGAGCCGCTGGGCAGTCTTATTGCGGATTCATATAAATATGCAGTAGCTAAGGCAGATGCTGGTGGCGTACAGATAACAGTAGTTCCTCTTGGTGTTATAAGAGGAAGCCTGCTGCGGGATGAGATTACAGTCGGTGATGCGTTTAATGTGCTTTCTCTCGGCTATGGAAAGGATGGACTTGCGGGATATCCGCTTGTTAAAGCATATCTTACTGGCAGAGAGCTCAAGGCAGTTGCAGAGGTGGACGCAAGTGTTTCCGGCTTCATGGGAGTGGCCAGACTTTACTGCAGCGGACTTGAATATTCATGGAATGACAGCAGGCTCATAATGAACAGAGCGGTCGATGTGAAATACAATGATGGTGAAACTATTATACCGATTGAGGATGATAAGCTGTACAGCGTTGTAACAGACCTTTATTCATGTCAGATGCTCGGCAGCGTCAAAGAGCAATCATTCGGTCTGCTTAAAATTGAGCCTAAGGACAAGGATGGAAATCCAATTGAGGATTATGAAGAGCATATAATATATGACGGCGATCGTGAGCTGAAAGCATGGTATGCTCTGGCCAGCTATATCGATTCGTTTGAAGGTAATCAAATCCCTGAATATTATAGTCAGGTTCAGGGCAGGAAAACCGAAATCGACAGCATAAGCCCGGCAGAACTGCTAAAGCAGCCGAATAATGTTTTCTGGATTGCGCTGGCAGCAGTCATCGGCATCATTGCAATCATAGCATGTGCGGCAGTTATGATTAGGAGATTCAGGAGAAAAAAGCTTGAAAAAGAAGATGAATAAAAAGAAAGCTGTTTATGCATCGTTAATATGCGTCGCCCTGATTCTGATGATATGTGTGATTATGATATTTCTTTCTAATAAAAAAACCGAAAAGGTTTCCGAGAATGGAAGAACGTACATGGCGTTCTGTCAGTATGCCAACGATTATAAAGGTTATAATTCATATCTTACATGGCATGGCTGTGCAGCATGCTCAATGACTACAATACTGCGTGCATTTTCAGAAGAATGCCAGAGCTGGACTCCATATGAGAGCATTACGATTGCAGAGAAAAACACAGCGGGAAATGCTGTGTTTAATGCAAACTATGATAAAGCTTTAAAAAAACAAATGCCTGTTTCATTACAGGGAATAAGCTGGGTGCTGGATGAATATGATATTGAACATGAATACATAACAGCTTTCCCTTCAGATGAGTTTGCTAAAGCTGATATTTTGAGTAATCTAAGGAATGACAAACCGGTTATATTTATTGTCGGGCAGTATAATAGACATACGAATGACAAGAGTAGCAAATGGACCAGATCTTATCATACTATGGTGATGATAGGCTGTGATGATAATAATAATGTAATGATTGCAGATCCGGCAAATGGCGATGAACGGTTCAAAAAGGCTTCTATAGATGAAATGCTTGGATATATGTGGAGCTGTACCGCCGAACCTGACAGCTTTTACTGGAATGGTAAGGAAAAATGTGGTGGATATATTAAGGTGAACTAGAACAGTTTGTTGACTTTTATGGGGTGTTCTTGTATCATAAAAGTGTGTAGTTTGGTACGCGAGAGGAGAGGTATTTTAGCTATGAAGAGAATCACAAAAGTAATCGCAGTCCTTCTCATTATGTGCATGTGCAGCACATGTGTATTTGCAGAAGAGATACCTGCAAATGAAAGTGAACAGAATGATATTGGAAGCAATCCTATTCAGTCTGAAGTTGAAGACCCTATGCTGTTAGAGGCTTCACCAGAAGGTTCGGAAGAGAATAGTATGTCTCTTGATAAACCTGTCATTACAAATATTTCTGTTAATGGTACATCAGTTACCCTGAGTTTTGACAGTGTTAAAGATGCAACTCATTATGTTGTAAAAAATGAGAATACAGGAACTGAAACTAAAATTTCAGCCGGTAATAATAGCTTCACGGCAACAGGATTAAATGAAAATACGACATACAGCTTTAAGGTCAAAGCTGTGTATGAAGCAGATGGAAACAGCAGCAGCTCTGACTGGTCAGATGCTAAAAGTGCTGCAATAAGTATTAACGTACCATCAAAGCCTGCACTTAGCTCAGAACCATACAATAAGGGATTCATATTAAGCTGGAATAATGTTTCAGGGGCTACATCATATGAGGTGTGGAGATACTACAATAAAAAATGGAGTAAGATTAAAACTACCACAGCCACTTCGTATAAGAATACAGGGCTGACAGTCGGCAAGAAGTATACTTATAAAGTAAGGGCATTACGTACAGTTACAGGTAAAACAGTTGCAGGTGCATATTCTAACAGTAAGTCAATTACTGCAAAACGGTATTTGACAGGGACAATAAGGCTTGGCTACAGTTCAGGAGTGCTTATTAGAAATGCATATAAATATAAGGAAGGCTCATCCACTAAGGTAATAAGTAAAACACTGTTAAAAAAAGGCACGAGGGTTACAATTCTCAAAAGGGCAACAGTAAAAGGGAAGGGTATGGATTACGTAAAATTATCTAACGGCAAGAAGTATTGGATAAAGCGCGGAAATATATCATATGGAGCTCCATATTCAACATATGATTATACTACTCAGGCTAAAGAGAATTTTGTAAATAAGCAAGGCTATTCCAGCAAAACAAAATATCTGCTGTTCATATGCCATTATGCTCAGAAAACATATGTGTTCAAAGGTAAAAAAGGAAACTGGAAACTACATAAGACATTTAAGTGTGTAACCGGTAAAGCGTCAACAAGAACACCTAGAGGTGTATTTAAACTGTATAAAAAAAGCCGTTTAGGTTGGTGTTATCAGTATGTAAGCTACTTTAAGTCTAGAAACTCATTCCACTCTAGACCATATGGAACGAAAGTAATGGGTAGACCGGCATCTAATGGATGTATAAGATTATATGATAATGATGCAAAGTACATTTATAAATCAATACCAAAGGGTACAACGGTAGTTTCTTATTAAGATATATAATGCTCTTGGAGACAGTCTCTGAGAGCATTTAATCTAGTATAAAGGGAAGAAAATGTTAGAAAAATTTGAAAGAAAATTTGTTAATGTGCTGATTTTTTTTGATCTGGCAAAAATGAAAAAGAAAATTCCGGATGATTTTACATCGGTAAAAAGAATTCAATCCAGAAGAGTGCATAAGCTTGCAAAAAAAGCATATCGTATACCTTTTTACAGAAAACGTTTTGACGAAGCCGGAATAACTCCTAAAGATATCCGGACAGGAGATGATCTTGTTAAGCTCCCTGTACTAACAAAGGAAGAACTGAGGGCATGGATGAAGGAGGAAGCCAAAAAGCCTAAGTATAAAGACTGGTTTAAGGACACTACCAGCGGATCCTCAGGAGAGCCACTCATGGTGCTTCTTTCTCCAAAGGAAAAAGCATATATGATGGCAAACTGGTTTCGGGTAATGATGCTTGCCGGATATAATCCTTTTTTTGGTAAAACCATGAGCCGCAGAAGTGCGCATAGTGTAACAGGTGGTTATGATACTGTTTTGCAGAAGCTTGGCATATTGAGGAGAGGATTTGTATCTCAGTATGATCCTGAAGAATCTGTGATTAAAACTATAAATGAATATAAACCGGATTTCCTGTATATGAATAAAACTGAGTTTATGAGGATATGTCTCTACTGCAAAAACAATGGTGTTGAATTGTGGAAACCGAAGTATTATGTTCCTACAGGCGAAAAAATTGATGATGCAGCAAGGGAATTGTTTCACGAAATACTGGGTGATGGAATCATAGACTCATATGGAACTGCAGAAGCAGGAGCATGTATGGTGAAATTGTTTGACAGCGATGAACATGTGGTTCATAACGATTCATTCGTTGTTAATGTATATGATGATAATGATGAGCTGGCAGACGAGGGGAAAATTGTGGTTACACCGTTGTATAAAACAGATCTCCCTTTGATCAATTATGTTGTTGGAGACAGATGTGTATCTGAGAAGAGGGATGGTGTGAGATTTATTAAATCAGTACAGGGTCGCCTGAATGATTTTTTCAGATACAGCACAGGAGAGGTTACAACATTCTTTGAAATCGCACCTATTATTGCACATTGTGATGGCATACTGCAGATACGGTTTATCCAGAATTCTTATGAAGATATAAAGATTCAGTGCGTTTTTAATGACGAGAAAACAGATCAGACAAGACAGGAGGTTGAAGAGCAGCTTACTGCAGATTTGCAGAAAAAATTCAAGCATCCGTTCAATATTGAATATGACTGGATGGATTCTATTCCGCCTGATGAGAACGGTAAGCTTAGAATGATTGTATGCAATATAAAATAGTATTAGTAAACAAATCCCGGCACGATGCGTAAGGCAGTGCCGGGAATTCATTATTCTACATTGATATGAATATGGTCAAGTGCTGTTTTTAAGGTATCAACAGCCGCTTCCAATGTTTGTCCTTTTGTGATAACATGACCGATGCGGTCCGGTCCAATGTGGAATTTTGATACAGCATCTCCGGGACGATAATCAAACTGAACATCTATAATATTAGGATTTACTGGATTATCATTGCTTTCAGAAACTATTATTCCGCTCTTATCACTTGTCAGCAGCATGCTGGCATTGGGAACTTCTGATGATGTGCTGAAATCGACTGGTTGACCCATTGCTGTGAGGATTATTTTTTCATAATAGTCAAAGTCATAATATATGGAAACCAGCTCTGCAAGGCAGGTTGCTCCTGAACGCCCGCCTATTTCAAGGACGTATGTTTTATTGTCTTTTAATATAAAATCTGCGTTCACTGCACAGTTATCAAGCTTCATTGCCTTTACTGCTATGGTGAGCTGCTGTCTGGCATCCTCAACGATTTCAGGAGATAAATCATAAGGCGCAAAGTGTCCTATAGGGACACCTGTATCTCCTTGGAATACATAGTCGCCATGAGGCAGGATGAACTGTATTTCACCATCTTTTATGAAGGCCTGAGCTCCAAATTCCTTTCCTTCGATAAATTCCTCAACTATGAAATAATCAGAACGGGTGTTGTTCTTTACTGTTTTTACTGCAGTTTCGAACTGGTCGATACTGTCTACTCTGGTAATACCTCGACTTCCTGAAGAATCTACTGATTTGAATATCAAAGGGAAGGTTAAACCTGATATAGCTGTATTTATATCAGAATCATCAAAATATATTTTTCTGAATCGTGCAGTCCTTACACCATGAGCCTCATAGGCTGACTTCATGAGAAGCTTGTTTGAAGCTATTTTCGCTGCTTCATATGAAAGTCCTTTTAGTCCAAGCTCATCGCAGACCCTTCCTATGGTAATGACGGCAACATCGGTACCTGCAGTAACGATTCCGTCAATTTTTTCTTTTCTCGCTATTTCAAGGACAGCCTCATGATCGGTAGTATTTTCGTAGTAAACTTTATCAGCTAGTTCAAATCCCGGATAGTTCCCCGGAATGCTGGTTACGATAGTATATATACCAAGGCGTTTAGCTGTTTTGATAAGTGGAACCTGATATATGCCGGCTCCCATAATCAGTATTTTTTTCATAGCAATCCTTCCTTGTTAACATTATGGTTATGCTTATCTTCTTCAATAACTGCAGCTTTGCTTTGTTGAGAATATACTTCACGTATTACGTATTGGGGTTCATGATTCATTCCCAGAAACATCCGACCAATATATTCTCCTATCACACCCATAAAGAGCATAATAATGCCTGAGAAAAACAATATTGCAACCATTACCGATGACCAGCCGACAGCAGTGGCAGGTACAAGCAGCTTTCTGATGAAGATATATAATGCTCCAAGTAAACCGCCAAAGGACAGGAAAATACCGCAGTATTTTGCAAGTCTTAGTGGTACGATAGAATAGCCCATTATGTTTGACCAAAGCTGCATCAGCTTTTTTAATGTATAATTTGATTTGCCGTGTTCACGTTCAAAATGTTCAACAGGAACACAGGAAATATTTCGCGTAGTTCGCAGGAATAGCCCCTGAAGGTGAGTATAAGGACTCTTATATTGTATAATATAATCTCTGACAAATTTTCTTATAATCCAGAAGCTTGAGGTTTTCATGTCCTTTGGTTTGCCTATCAGTATCCTTACAGACAGGTAGTTTATGTAGCTTCCGAAATTTCTGAACGGGCTTTGCTTTTTCTCCGGATAATACCCATATACGATATCGAAGCCATTATCGAATTCTTCAAAGAGCTTGGGCAGCTGAGATGGATGTGTTTGCAGATCATCATCCATTGCAACAAGTACATCTCCGGATGCAATGTTCAGACCGGCCATTACAGCATTGTGCTGACCGGAGTTCTGTGCCAGAGAAACAACTTTGACGTACGAATATTCATTTGCAAGAGCTTTAAGTTCACACAGCGTTTTTCCGCCATCAGGTGAATGGTCATCTACGAGAATGAATTCATATTGGTGTTTATTCAGTTTATTAAGCTCAAGTGAGGTTAGTTCAACTACCTTTCTTATCGTAAGAGCTGAATTGTAGCACGGTACTATTATAGAATAAAGCATTATATTTTAATTCCTCTGATTAAAGTAAAGATATAACCATTTTAATATGATTACAGATGTAAATCAAGGTTGTCTTACTTAAATATGGTATTAAGCAACAACCTGTGTTATTATAAGACAGAGTATAAGCTATTGACTGCATCATTAGGTGTAAAGGATATATGTTTAAAGCTATAAGGATTCTATTTGAAAAGAACAATAATATTACACGCAGCTCGTACATCTGGAATTGCATAAATGCTGTGATGTCAGCCTGCCAGTGTCCTGTAATCATGATGGTTATAACCAGGACAAATGGTGTGGGTGATGCAGGAGTGTTTTCTATTGCATTTGCAGTAGCGAGCCTTATGCTTTATGTGGGCCAGTATGGAATCAGAAAATTCCAGGCATCTGACATAGATGAGAAATTCTCGTTTGGCGAATATCACAGTATGAGAGTAATTACCTGCAGTGTTATGGTGATTGTAAGCTTGATGTATTGCATATACGGGATGGTTTTTAATGATTACAGCAAAGAAAAGTTTATAATTGTGTTCCTTGTTTGCATGTTAAAATGTATACAGGCTTATGCTGATGTAATTCATGGCAGGATGCAGCAAAAAGGCAGGCTTGATATTGCCGCTAAAGTTTCCGCAGTCAGATATGCTGCAGAAGTTGCAGCGTATGTTATAACCCTTGTTATTACGAATGATTTGTTGATTTCGACGATTGCGTGTATAGTTGTCTCAATAGCTGTACTGATATTGACCACTTTGAACGTTGGCAGAAATTACTGCAGCTTTAAGTTGAGAATAAACTGGTGGAAGCTCAAACAACTTATTCTTGAAGGATTCCCTTTGTTTGTCAGCTTATTTTTGAATATGTATATAGGGAATGCGCCTAAATACGCTATAGACAGTTACTTAACCGATGAAATACAAGCGGTGTACAACCTGGTTTTCATGCCTGCATTTATGGTGGGCCTTTTAGCCAATTTTATTTTTAATCCCATTCTTACGTCATATGCCAGAGTATGGCTTGATAATCAATTTAAAAGATTTAGGAAACTTATATATAAGCAGTGCGCAGTTATTCTGGTGATTACGGCAGCAGGACTGGCAGTAGCTTTTACAATTGGCATTCCTCTTCTGTCGATAGTATTTGGCGTGGATCTGCACTTATACAAAGCAGAATTATGCGTTATAATGGTTGGAGGCGGTATGCTGGCATTTGCTACTTTTTTCAGTACTGTACTGACAATAATACGAATGCAGAATCCGTTGTTTGTATGTTATGGCGTAGTTGCAGCAGCTGCAAAGCTGGCATCTGGATACATGGTGCAAAGCTATGGGATAATGGGTGCTGCTGTAATGTATACGATATTGATGACTGTATTAAGCATAATGTTGTTTATTATATTGATATGGAAAATAAGGAAGGAGAAGGACGGCATTGCTGTCAGGTAAAAATGAAAGGAATAGTTTTAGCAGGAGGTAAAGGGACCAGACTTTATCCTATGACAAGGGCTGTATCTAAGCAGCTGCTGCCGATATATGATAAGCCGCTGATATATTATCCGATTTCGGTACTGCTTCTTGCAGGGATACGTGAAATACTTATTATATCAACACCGGAGGATATCCAGAGCTATGAAAAGCTGCTTGGTGATGGCAGCAGGCTTGGAGTTGATTTTCAGTACAAGGTTCAGGAAAAACCCAGAGGACTTGCAGATGCATTCATACTGGGAGAGGACTTCATAGGAAACGACAGCGTATGTCTGGTTCTCGGAGATAATGTATTCTATGGACAGGCTCTGACGACGTTGCTTAAAGAAGCAACGAGCAGAGAAAAGGGCGCTACAGTATTTGGATATCCTGTAAAAGACGCACGTTCTTTTGGCGTTGTAGAATTCGATAAGGATAAAAATGTTATATCGATTGAAGAAAAGCCGGAACATCCTAAATCGAATTTCGCTGTACCGGGGCTGTATTTTTATGATAATAGCGTAGTGGAGATTGCCAAAAATGTCAGACCATCTGCGAGAGGTGAAATTGAAATTACTTCAGTTAACAATGCTTATCTTGAGCAGGGTAAGCTGAAGGTGGTATTGATGGGTAGAGGTATGGCATGGCTTGATACAGGTACCCCCGAGGGTATGCTGAAGGCTTCGGAATTTGTTGAAACTGTTCAGTCAAGACAGGGCTTCTATATTGCATGCCTTGAAGAGGTGGCTTGGAGAATGGGATTTATTGATACATATCAGTTAAAGCAGATAGGCGAAGAACTGAAGATGACAGATTATGGCAGATACTTATTGTCCTTGGCAGAATAAAACCAATTAAGCATAGGAGAAATGAACATGAAGATTTTGGTAACAGGAGCAGCTGGGTTTATAGGCAGCAACTTTGTTTTTTATATGCTCGATAAACATCCTGATTATGAAATTATAGCACTGGATGCTCTTACTTATGCAGGCAATCTTGAAACCCTGAAGCTTGTAATGAATAATGAAAATTTTACTTTTGTCAGAGGTGATATTGCTGACAGGGAGTGTGTTTTTAATCTATTTGAATCAGCTGGGTTTGATGTTGTAGTCAATTTTGCGGCAGAATCACATGTTGACAGATCAATAGAAGATCCGGGTATATTCCTGAAGACGAATATTCTTGGTACCCAGGTTCTTATGGATGCTGCACGCAAATTTGGTGTTAAAAGATTTCATCAGGTTGGTACAGATGAAGTGTATGGGGATCTGCCTCTTGACAGACCGGATTTGTTTTTTACAGAAGATATGCCGGTTACCGCATCAAGTCCATATTCTGCTTCCAAGGCTTCTGCCGATCTGCTGGTTATGGCATATTACAGAACCTACGGACTGCCGGTAAGCATTTCAAGATGTTCAAACAATTATGGACCGTATCAGTTCCCGGAAAAGCTTATACCTCTTATGATTGCCAATGCATTGGCTGACAAACCGCTTCCGGTATATGGAACAGGTGAAAATGTGAGGGATTGGTTATATGTTGAAGATCATTGCAAAGCAATCGATATGATAATACATAATGGCAAAATCGGTGAGGTATACAATATAGGCGGTCACAATGAAAGAACCAACCTGGAGGTTGTAAAAACCATTCTGAGACAGCTCAATAAACCTGATAGTCTGATAACATTTGTCGGTGACAGAAAAGGGCACGATCTCAGATATGCAATAGATCCTGCTAAAATATCAGGTGAACTCGGATGGTTGCCGGATACTTCATTTGACGTTGGAATTAAGAAGACAATAGATTGGTATCTCGAAAATGAAGCCTGGTGGAAAAATGTAATGACGGGCGAATATCAGGAATACTACAATAAAATGTATGGAGACAGATAGACTATGGTAACAGCAGAAAACAAACCTGTAATGATAGAAAAGGAATATAAATTTGCAACGCAGATTTTCATATTCACTGTATTGTTTGCTATTACAGCAGTTGGAGTATATCTGTCATTCTTAGTCTGTGACAGAACATTGCTTAGAAATGGCGACGGAAATATTGATGGCATAGCACAAGCCTATCCAGTTTATGTATATTTAAAACATTTTGTTGAAGATTTCTTCTCTGGAAATGGAATTAGCGGCTGGTCATGGGAAATAGGATTAGGAGCATCCAACATAGATTATTTCAAAAGTAAATTATTAAATCCATTGACATGTCTTATTATAGCTTTTCCTGAAGAGCATATCGATATTGGATATAACATTGCAAATATTTTAAGACAATATTTATCAGGCATTGCATTTATGTTCTTTGCAAAAGGAGTAAATTTAAAGCAGAGCCAGCGTATAATAGGAGCAATTTGTTATACTTTTTCGGGTTGGATAATTATGGCAACTACGGCTCAAGGATCCTTTACAAATGCTACAATTATATTACCTTTGCTTATATTGGGAGCAGAAAAAATAATTAGAAAAGAGTCCCCGGTATTGTTTGTTGTTGCTATTGTACTCTTCTTTATAACAGGAGTTTTATGGGCATATATTGCAGGTATAACAGTGTTGTTATACTATGTTGTAAGACTTGTTATAATAAATAGATTCAACGAAAAACAAAAAGGCAGTTTTTTCATTAAAGAATTTGTTGCTTTTATTGGATACGGTATTATAGGAATACTTATTTCATCATGTCTGGTTATTTCAATACTGAGTACTATGACTGGAGCGGTGACAAATACAGAATCAGATGGATCCTCTTATTTATACACACTTAAAGATTATCTGACTGTCACTGCTGGCTTTTTTGAGTTCAAGTCTATACATACCCCGTATAGTATTATTTTTATTCCGGTTATATGTATAATTCTTTTGCCTCTTCTGGCTAAAAATTTAAAAGGAAAAAGTGCAGCAGCTATTTTATCAATATCTTTGTTCTTCGCAGGATTATTGCCGGTGACAGGAAGCATATTCAATGGTTTTGGATATTCTGTAGGTAGATGGTACTTTGTTCTGGCTTTCTTTATGGTATGGGCTTCTATGGAATGTATGGAATCGGAAAATCTTAAAAATCGGAAAAATTTCAAAATAATAACAGTTTGGTTGTTGGCTCTGGCATTATGGAATATAGTAATATGCTATTTTGTGCTTAAAATAATTAATGAGAACGCTATGTTAGCTACTGTAATTGGGGTAGTATTTGGGTTAATTATTGTTGCCTTGTTATATATAAGAGAGCATAAAATATATGAACATATGTTTTTGAAAATGAGCATACATAGAATAATCAATGTATGTATTGTTATGATACTTATTGGAAGCATAATTGGGGCAGCTAACATGACATTTTATCCGGGTGTGAGCGATTTGCTTTACAAACATGAAAAAACAGGTTCTATATTCAATAAGTTTTCAGGATCTACGCAGCAGGTAGCAGTAAAACTTGAGGATGATGATAAAAGCTTTTTCAGAACAGATCAGGTTGATGGATATAACGATCAGAGAGTAGCTAGGATGATTGTAAATGAGAACATATATTGGGGATATAGGTCTATATATTCATATTTTTCAACGATAAGTAGTAAATGGCTTGAATTTAATAAAACAATGGGTAATAACTGTGGATATTTTGACAGAACAATAAGCTTCTCTAATGATAATCGTGCATCACTTGACTTCCTTATGGGCGTTAAATATTTTCTGGGAGACAGTGAAACGAAACGACCGGGAGCATCTGAGTATGCGCCATATGGGTTCAAATATGATAAAACTATAGACGGTGTAGATGTATTAAAAAATGAATATAATATAGGGTTGGGTACTGTATATAATAAATACATTACAGAGTCCGAATTATTAGAATATGATACATTGGAACGTGAGCAGATTTTAATGCAGGCTGCAGTTGTATCGGATAAAGAGACTGAGAAGCTATCTAATGTGGTTCATGAAAATACCAATGCCTTGGAAACTGATATAAAGAAAGTGAACTGCAGTATTACAGAAGGTGAAAATATTAAAATTGATGGGCCTGACAGAATGACAGTATATAAAGGAGGAGGAAGTTTTAAAATAAGTGTGCCTGATATTAAAGAATCTCAGGTTTTTGTGACATTTAAGAATCTCAAACGAGATAAGTGTGATTATGAGACAAAACTGGAACTCTCGGGCAAAAGCTTTGATACAATTGATGATAATCCTTTAACCAAATATATTAATAAGGTATCATATGAGGATGACGAGAAATTTAAAATATTTGTGACAAAAGGTAACATAGAAAAGGCAGCAATCAATAACAAAGGCAAGAATCAAGGGTTTAATGATGTAGTCGACTTTAATATTAACCTAGGATATTATGATTCACTGGAAGGTGATATAGATGTGTTTATTGACAACTTCGGCAATTATTCTTTTGAAGAAATAGCTGTCTATGCAATGCCGATGGATATATATAATAGAAATGCCAAATTACTTGAGAACAAAAAATATAATATAACAGAATTTGACAATGATTATGTTGACGGTTATGTAAATTCAGACAAGGATGGTATTCTATATCTTTCTATTTCCGACGCAGATGGTTGGCATGTTTATATCGATGGTAAAGAAGCTGAAAAAATCAGTAACGTTAATATAGGCTTCACAGGGGTTGAGATAAGTGCCGGTGAGCACAGAATTGAATTAAAATACTCATATCCGGGTATTATTATTGGCGTAATAGCAACTATAGCAGGGATAGTAGCGTTATTTGCAGTTGTCATATGTAGAAGGCGGTTGAAGAAACAATAAAAAAGATGTATACTTTTAATGTATGTAAAAATTTAAGTATAGGAGCATAATTTGTGAACACTATAAAAAATATAATAAAGGAACATATTGAATGGAGAAGTCAGATAATTAAACTGGCAAAAGCTGATATTATTAAAACCTATAGTGGAGCAGCACTAGGATGGGCGTGGGCACTTGTCAAGCCAACTGTTACTATATTTGTTTTCTGGTTTGCTTTTTCTATTGGTCTGCGTCGCGGTGGAGATATTGCAGGATTTCCTTTTGTATTGTGGATGATGGCTGGAATGGTACCGTGGTTTTATATGAGCGATATGATAACGCAAGGAGCAGGAGCAATCAGAAAATACAAGTATCTTGTAACAAAAATGAAGTTTCCTGTTTCGACAATCCCAACTTTCGTAGGACTTTCAAAGCTGTCCATTCATGTTTGTCTGTTGCTTATTGTTATTGCAATATTTGCAGCACGGGGATACTATCCGGATATATATTTTCTGCAGCTTCCTGTATATATGTTCTTTATGGTGCTGTTTTTTGTTGTTTGGGGACTGTTTTCTTCAATGCTTTCAGCAATGAGCAGTGATTTTCTTAATCTGGTGAAGTCGCTTACAACAGCTATTTTCTGGATGTCAGGTATAATGTGGGATGTAAATTCTATTAATATAAAATGGATCCAGACATTGTTGTATTTTAATCCTGTAACATATATAGCAACGGGATATCGTAATGTTTTTATTTATAAAACATGGTTCTGGGAAACTCCTGATCAGTTGCTCATATTCGGAGTTATGCTTTTGATAATGACGATTGCGGCTGTATGGAGCTATAAAAAGCTGATAAAAGAAATACCTGATGTATTATAGGAGACAAGCAATGAGAGATACTGTTGTTGAATTTAAAAATGTAACGAAGAGGTATAAGCTCTATAAAAGTGATAAACAGCGGTTTTTAGCTATTTTCTCAAAAAAAGTACCTTTTAAGGAAAAGCGTGCTGTTGACAATGTAAGCTTTACAATAAAAAGAGGCGAAGCAGTTGCACTTTTTGGTAAAAATGGTGCTGGCAAATCAACAATTCTGAAGATGATAACAGGAGTAGCATATCCTACAGAGGGCGATATTACTGTTAATGGCAGAGTCAGTGCATTATTGGAACTAACATCAGGATTTGACCCTGAACTGACAGGGAGAGAAAATATATACCTGAAGGGACAGTTATGCGGGTTAAAGGATGACGAGATTCGTGAGCTTGAAGATGAAATTGTGGAGTTTGCTGAAGTAGATGAATATATAGATCAGCCGGTAAGAACATATTCAAGCGGAATGAAAGCACGTCTTGGATTTGCCATAAATGTAAATATAAGACCGGAAATCCTGATTGTAGATGAAGCTTTAAGCGTTGGAGACAGAGCATTTAAAGATAAATGCCTTAAAAAAGTAAAAAGCATAATAGAGAAAGATAATGTTACTCTTCTTTTTGTCACACATGCAGTTGCAACAGCCAGACAATTTTGTGACAGGGGCATTGTGATGAAAAAAGGCAAGCTTATTTATGATGACGATATTGACCATGCAATTCAAGTATATGAGAACAGTATGAAATAAGCAAAACCAATGGAGGCAGAATTAATGAAAGTATCGATTATCATACCAGCATATAATGTTGAGATGTATATAAGAGATATGTTGGCTTGTGTTGAAAAGCAGACGATGGGAGATTTTGAGGCAATTATCATCAATGACGGCTCTACTGATAATACTCAACAAATTGTTGACAGTTTTTGTGATAGGGATTGCAGATTCAGGTCTTTCTATCAAGAGAATGGTGGCGTTTCATCTGCAAGGAATTTGGGGTTACAAAAAGCCAAAGGTAAGTATATTGTATTTTGGGACTCAGATGATTATATCCCTGAAAATAGTTTAATGGATTTGTGCAATAGTATTGAATCTCAGAATGCAGATCTTGTGATTGGCTTTGAAATAAATGAACAATTTGATCAAAGAACTACTCCGAAATCAATAAGAGCTTTATGCAAGCAGAAATATATTAGTAAAACTGATACTAGATTGATCTGGGGAATGTCATTGTGGAATAAAATTTATAAAAGAGAAATAATAGAAAAATATGGATTGTTTTTTAAGCCGTTACGTCTAGGTGAAGATACAGTTTTTTATTTGGAGTATTTAGGTTGTTGCAATAAAATTACAGGTTGTGACAAAAACGTATATGTATATAAAAAACGTTTTGTATTAAATGGCAATCCTTCTTTAACACAAGATAGAAACAGGTACTATAGTAAATTTATCACAGAGTATACTGGATTTCTTGAAAATGCTATTAGTAAAGTGATTAATAGTTGTTCTTTTCAAAGTATTGATGAGAAAATTTATTATAGAGAAAGGTTGTATCATGAGCTAAATAAGAGAATTCTCAGAAACATCATTCTTAATGATATGTATCGTTATATATGGCAATGGAGTGATAATCAAATAAAAACTATGTTTGATGAGTTCGAAGTTTTTTATAATCGTTTAACGGTAGATGAATGGAACAAAGAACAAAATGAAGCAAATGATTTGAATTTAGAAAACGGTTTGAAATCAAGAGAAGATCTGATAAATAATCCTAGAATAACATTTGTAATTACTAGAAGAATCGGAGAACAAAATCTTATAAATATTATAAATGCTTTATATCAACAACGCTTTCCTGAATTTGAGATACTAATCGATGAAGCTATATCTACTGAAGTAGATAAGGAATTTGAACTCGAAAAGCTGAATCGTAGGATAGTAAGAGGCAAAACTATTGCTGAAATAAAGAATAATGCTCTTCAAATAGCAAAAGGTGAATTTATTCAATTCATTGAAGAAGTAGTATTTCCAAATGAGAATACATATAGAGGATTATTTGCTGGGATAAAATCATCAGATAATATAATGTCTTTGTATTTAAAATATTTAAATGTAGATAAGATTATGGAATACCCAGCAATAAAAACAGCATTTAAATTCAACTCAAGAAAGCTGTCAAAGGATTTGGATTATCTTTTTTCAAATAAAATATTTAATTGTGAATTCCTTAGAAAGAACAAAGTGTTTTTTACAAATAATCCATATGCTGATATCAAAGCGTTGTGTTTAAAGTATGGTTTTAGATTAAAGAAAAAATTTGTATTATATACCACGATTGAGAATGGTGAATATATTAAAGGTGTTAGTTGGCTAGCTCGTATTAAACGTAAAGTGTTATTAAAAATATTATAGAGTGAGGTATTAATTTGAATATCGGAGCAATATTTAAGAACTTGAAGAATAAAGGTATAAAAGGTACATATGCCATATATAAATCACGTCATAAAAGTGAAGTAGTAAAGAATATAGAAGTTATTCAAAAAAGACTTGATTTAATAGAAAAAGAATTAACTTTTAGACAAATTGAAACTGAAATTGATTATTTATTGAAAATAATTGACAATGTTTCATGCCCAGAAATTTATAGAAGTATATGCAATACAATTAAAGAAAAAGAGAGAAAGGTAGGGTATAAGACATATTTAAAGCGTAAATATGTAAAACAAGTTTTGCCGACAGTATACAATATTTATAAAGCTCTACCTATTGAAAATAAGATGATTTTCATGCAGCCGCGAAAAGGATTGAATCCAAGTTGTAAATATATGTATGATTATATCGCATCTGATGGTACATATGAACCGGTTTTATTTGAATTAGAAAGAGATGATGTTCCGGTAACATTGTATTACAAAAACGCGGTTGAATGGGTAAAGTCTTTAGCTACCGCAAAGGCTTGTTTTGTACATGAATCAAATGACCTTATGGGATACCTGGATATTAGAGAGGAGACAAAAATCGTACAGCTGTGGCATGGATGTGGTGTACTAAAGAAGATTGGATTAAGTACGGCCGATATGAGCAATTTTAAATCTTCCAGTGCATATGAAGAATTCCCTGAATATAATAAATATGACATTGTTACTATTGCCAGTCCTGAGCTCTCCTGGGTATTTGAAGAGTTTATGGGAATAAATAAAGATGATAATATAATTCAGGCAACAGGAGTTAGTCGTACGGATGAGTTCTTTGATGAACAATACATTACAAGATGTTACGATAAAATACATGAGATAATTCCGGAGTCTGAGAATAAGAAGATAATTCTGTATGCGCCTACTTATCGTGGGGTTGGACAGGAAAGGGTTGCACCGGACGAGCTGAATATTGAGAAATTTGCCGACGCCTTGGGAGATGAATACATATTAATAATCAAACATCATCAGACAGCTAAAAATCTCCCAGAAATCCCGGACAAGTACAAAGATAAATTTGCGTTTGATATGACAAGAGGAAAGGGAATGAATATCAATGAGCTTATGACGGTTTCAGATATTTGCATTTCTGATTATTCGTCTCTTGTTTTTGAATTTGCATTGTTTGAACGACCAATAATGTTTTTTGCATATGATCTGGAGGACTATATTGATGATAGAGGTTTATATTATGACTTTGATGAAATAACCCCGGGTCCTATATGCAGAACTACAGAAGAAATGATTGATTACATAAAAAATATTGATAAAGCATTTGATAAGCAGGAAGTAGTTGATTTCAAAAATAAATTCATGTCTTCCTGCGACGGTAGATCAACGGATAGGATTTTTGAGTTTGCAAAGAGTTAGTTTTTTATATAAATTTATATTATGAGGTACAGTATGAAAAGAGTATTGACGTATGGCACATATGATTTATTGCATTATGGTCATATAAGACTCCTGAAAAGAGCGAAGGAACTTGGTGATTATCTTATAGTAGCAATATCAACAGACGAATTCAATGCTATTAAAGGCAAAACCGCATACCATGATTACCGTACAAGGAAAGAAATGCTTGAAGCTGTAAGATATGTGGATCTTGTTATACCGGAGGAAACCTGGGAACAGAAGATAAATGATGTTAAACAATATTGTGTTGATGTTGTAGTTATGGGAAGCGACTGGGCAGGTAATGAGAAGTTTGAAGCATTAAGAGATTATTGTGAGGTTGTATATCTTGACCGTACAGAAGGGATATCAACCACCAAGATAAAAAAAGAGCTTAACCTAAAAACTCCTCAAAAAGGTATTAATCAGCTTCCGGAATAATGAAAGGATCATCTTAGATGGATTGGTGTAAAAAATATACTTTTAAAATAATCAAGCTTGAATGGGAAAGGATTTTTTTGCATTTTGAAATAGAATCTGACTATGAAGGCACCCCTGAATTTGTACTGGCTCGATTTGGCAGAAATATTGTGAACAAAAGAGCTGTTGAAAAGAAAAATGCTAAACCTGTTTATAAACTTGAAATAGAAGAAACTGTAAAAGTAGTTCCTGAATATTATCAAGAGGGAGTCTATCACTTCACATTGAATATTGCTGCAGTGAATGGAAGAAGTTTTCTTGAAAACGGGCAGTGGCGTATAGCTGCTATTGTACCTGAGGGGTTCTGTGTAAGCAGCGTGTGTAATGAAATCGGGTATAAGCTCGACGAAATGTCTAGAATTTTTCGCTATGGAAGAGGAAAATATGCTTATAATATGTCATTCAGTTTAAACTGTTTTGACGGTAAAAATCTGGAACTTTTTTTTAACAGCTATTTTATGATAATGAATAAAAGCTGGGGTAAAAGACGATATATTCAGGAGGCGTTTCACTTACCGGGAAAAATAAACAGAACGTATATGTATGCGGTTATCAGACTCATACGTTTGTTTTATAAAGTGATTGCTGCAGTAACACCGAAAGACGGGACTCGGATATTGTTTATGAGCGAAACAAAAGATTATCTGTGGGGAAACTTAAAGTATATCCATGATAGAATTTTGGAACGAGGACTTGATAAGCAGTTTGACATTACTGTATCGTGTCGCAGGGCAGTCGGATCGCATAAGAGTATCGCAAGCTGGGTTAAAACAGTTATAAATATAGCTAAGCATGATTTCATATTTATTGATGATTATGCACCAATTTTTGGCTTTTTTAAGCTGTCGCCAAAAACAAAGCTTATACAGGTTTGGCATGCAGGTGAGGGCTTTAAATCAGTAGGGTACAGCAGATTTGGAAAAAACGGATCTCCTTTCCCATCAGAGTCATGCCATAAGGCGTATGATTATGCATTGACCGGTTCGCAAAAACTTGTAAAAGTATATGAGGAGGTATTCGGAATAGAACAGGAAGCATTTCTACCTGTAGGTATGCCGCGCCTCGATGATTTCCTCAATGAAGATAAGATTATGGCTTTTAAGGAGGATTTTTATAAAAAGTATCCTGAAATTAAGAATAAAAAAGTCATTTTATTTGCTCCGACATTTAGAGGAACAGGTCAAAGAGAAGCGTATTATGATTATGATAAGCTTGACCTTAAACAGTTATATGAATTCTGTAACGATGAATATGTGATTCTTATAAAGATGCACCCGTTCGTCCAGGAAAAAATTAAAATTGACAACAGATATAGTGATAGAATTTTTGATTTTGACGGGTATCCTGATATTAATGAACTGTATTATATTACTGATTTACTGATTACAGATTATTCATCTAATTACTATGAGTATGCATTGATGAACAAACCAGTATTGTTCTATACATACGATAGAGAAATGTACGAATTGACAAGAGGTGTTCACCGAAGTGTTAAAGATTCAGCTCCCGGAAAAGTGTGTGATACATTTGAAGAGATGATGACTGCATTGAAAAATGAAGATTTTGAAAAGGAGAAAATTTATAAATTTGTAGAGGAGAATTTCAGCGAATATGATGGTCACGCATGTGACAGAGTTATCGACAGTGTTTTATTGAAAAAGGAGAACTGAGATGGGTAAGAATATAGCTGTTATTTTTGCCGGCGGAAGTGGTGTGCGTATGGGTTCAGGAACGCCCAAACAGTTTCTGGAGGTTAATGGAAAGCCGATTGTAATCCATACCCTTGATATTTTTGAAGAGCATCCGCTGATCGATGAGATATATATTGCATGCAAAGAGGATTGTATTAACAAATTGAATAAATATATAGAGCGATTCTGGATAAAAAAAGTTAAAAAAGTTGTTCCGGGAGGAAGTACTGCACTGGGATCGATTTATAACGGACTTAAGGCGGCAAAAGAAAGCAATAATGAAGATGATATAGTGCTGATACATGATGGTGTAAGACCATGCATTACCAGTGAGCTTATTGATGATGTTATAAATACGGTAAAAACACATGGCTCGGCGGTTACTTGTACTGCTTTGTTTGAAACACCGGTTTTAAGTCATAGTGGTGAGTATGTGGAAGATATTCCTTCAAGAGATGATTTTTATACTGCGCAAGCTCCTCAATGCTTTTTCCTGGGAGAAGTATATGAAGCATATAATAAAGTGAGACGTGATAATCCTGAATACAAGGGAATGGTTGATACGTGTTCACTTATGAGAAGTACAGGGAAACAAATTTCAATTGTTAAAGGAAACAGAGGAAATATTAAAGTTACGACTCCTGAGGATTTATATATTTTCAGAGCAATGATGCAGTATAGGGAGACACAGGACGCTTTCGGACTTACACAGAAAGAAACACCATCAAAATTTATAAAGTGATTGGACAGGAGAAGAAATATGCATAGGATTTTGGAAGAGGATATAGATAATATAATAAAAGCAGAGCTGACATGGGAGAAGTTCCAAGGTACAAATGTTTTGATAACCGGTGCAAGTGGAATGATAGGCAGTTATATTATGAACACACTTATTGCACTGAAAAAGAAAAAACAGATGGATATTAACATATATGTATTGGTTAGAAATCCTGCTAAGCTTGATGAAGAAGTAAAAGATTATGTAAAAGTAATTCAGCAGAGTGTTGTTGACCCAATTAATACTGATATTGAGTTTGATTTCGTTATTCATACTGCAAGCCCGGCCAGCCCTCTCATCATGAAGAATGATCCGGTGGGAACTGTGGCAGCAAATACAATAGGAACATACAATACATTGAACGTAGCCCAAAAAGGATCTGGTAAAGGATATTTATATATATCTTCGAGAGAAATATACGGACAACCTTATGAAAATCAGGAGATTTTTACTGAAAACACTTATGGATTTGTTGATCCACTGAATGTCAGATCATGCTATCCTGAAGGAAAAAAGGCAGCAGAGACAATGTGTGTGTGCTTCAAGGAACAGTACGGAATTAATACTAAAATTGCGAGGCTTGCTCATACATTCGGACCGGGAATGCCTGTAGACGATGGTAGAGTGCAGGCAGATTTCCTTAGAAATGTGATAAACAATGAGGATATTGTTTTAAAGAGTGAAGGTGTAGCAGTCAGAACCTATACTTATGTAGGTGATGCAGTGCTGGCATTGTTTTACATTCTTCTTGATTCTGAAGAGATGGTTTATAACATTTCGAGTGAAGAGTCAACTGTTTCCATAAAGCAGCTTGCGGAAACGCTGGTTGATGCTTATCCTGAAAGAAATCTTAAACTGGTTTTTGATATTCCTGAATCTGAGGGAAATACCGGATGTGCACCATTTACTCTGGGAATTTTAAGCAGCGACAGAATAAGGAAGCTTGGGTGGGAGCCTATCTATGGCTTAAAAGAAGGTCTAATGCGTACGGTGGAATATCTGGAAGGTGAGCAATAGAATAACATGCACAACAAAATAAATGAAAAATATGATTCGTGCTTTGATTTAGGATGGATCAGTAAATATAGAAATGAACTTTTTGGAATAGCAATCGTCGCAATTATGCTGTTTCATTATAGTGTGGATTTTAATAGTGCAATAGAAAAAGGCAGAATCGGTATGGAGCCGTTTCTGTTGAAAAGCTGTATTATACTTGATTATTATAAATGGATAAGCAGTATAGGGGTAGAAATATTTGTATTCCTATCCGGTATGGGATTGTATTATTCATTTTACAATAATAATAATATTGGTACCTTTTATAAAAAAAGATATAAGCGAATCTTAGTTCCATATTTAATAGTAGCGTCAGTGTTCTGGGCTTTCAAAGATTTTAAATTTCAAGGTGAAGGATTAAAGGAGTATCTGCAGGATATATCTTTTGTTACTTTTTTCACTGATGGGGTTCATACTATCTGGTTTATTGCGTTGATGATAGTATTGTATCTTTTGTTTCCGGTTATATATAAGCTTTTGGACAGAGAAAAGAACAGAACTGCAGTTTTGATTATTCTTTTGGTTCTGGCATATGGTATGCCGATAGTTTTGTTTTACTCAAACCAAATGATGTACGATAGAATATCTATTGCTGTAACCAGAATTCCTTTATTTATCTTGGGATGCTATTTTGGAAAATACATTAAAAGCGGATATCGGGTTCCTTATTCACATATTCTGATATTTGCAGTAATAGCTATATTTATAAAGTATTGCCGATTATGTCTGGATTTTGAACCTTACATGAGTAGATATCTGGATGGTATATTCGCATTAGGATTATTGATAATGCTTACAAGCGCTATTGAAATATGCAAGAATTTTAATGCCCTAAACAGGCTATGGAGATTTTTTGGAAAATATTCACTGGAACTATATATGGTACATGTTTCGATGCGAAACCTTATGAAAGAATTCGGATATGATGCATACAGAATAAGCCAATATTTTGGTATGATTGTCCTAGCAATTGTTGTTTCAGTATTGCTAAATAAATTTTGTTCGTTAATTAATAGAATTTTAAATAGGATATGTTAGATAAGACGTTAATACACAGCAAACATCAAAAATTATTGTTAGCTATAACTATAATAATATTATTTGTATATTGCTATTCTTTCTTTAATTTTCAAATATATTGTGGAAAGAACGGTTTTATTATAAAACGGTTCGTTTGTATAGCTGTAATATATATATCAAGCATTGCACTTTTATGGTGGAAAAACGATCTGGAAAAAATATATAATATAATTTCATCTTGTTTGGCATTTGTCATAACCCCTTTCTTATGTTATTTCGTTTTAGAATTTATGCAAAAAGAATGGGGAGCATTTTCGGGGGATGGTTATTCTTATAAAATACATATGCTAAACCTTGCTATATATGGGTTTGCTTTAATAATAGTATTTTTGATTTCCGGGAGCATGAAAATATCAATGATAATTACATATGCTTTTTTTATTCTTCTGGGAATTTTAATGTATTATATTATGGAGTTTCGCGAAATAGCTTTGATAGCCGCAGATTTTTTTACTGTAAAAACAGCGGTAAACGTTGCAGGAGCTTACGACTATAATATAGGTTTCCCTGCATATTTTGGGATAAGTGTAGGGATGCTAGGTATTGTATTAGCGTGTAAAACAAAAGATCCTTTTAAACCTGATTTGAAATTACGAACGATTATGATATTAAGTGCCGCAATATTGGCTGGATGCTTTTATGGTACATATTTCAATTGGGATAGAATGGAAAAGTTTAAAGTAAGATTATGGAGACCGCAGGATTCGTATGAGGAGTTTGGTTCGGCCCTTGCATTGACGCGAAGTATTAAATATATGCTAGTGGAAAAACCGGAAGGGTATTCCTTGAAAGAGGTCAACAGAATTGCTGAACCTTATATAGGAGATGGTAATAGCAAGTTGACAGAAAATAATGCAAGCGTAATAATAATTATGGATGAGGCATTTGCTGACATACAGAACCTGGGGATAAATACCTTAAATACAAACAAAGAGGTAATGCCATTTACGAAGTCGTTATATGAGAATACTCAACGTGGAGAGCTGTATGTTTCAAGAATAGGCGGTGGTACAGCTATCATGGAATTTGAAATGCTGACATCAAATACGAATGCGTTTTTACCTAAGAGTACCATTGCGTATCAGACTTTAATTAAAGAGGAAACTCCTTCACTGGCATCGCAGCTAAAAGATGCGGGTTATTGTGGAGTTACTGCGATGCACCCATACAAAGGTAATGGGTATTATAGAGATAAAGCTTACCCTCTTTTAGGATTTAATGAATTTATTGATGAAAATGGATTTGACTTATCCGATGATAAAAAGGTAATAGGGAAAAGAGTTTCAGATAAAACTGTTTTTGAAAAGATAATATCGGAATATGAGCATTACGTAAGTATAAGCGATAAACCATATTTTTCTTTCTCTGTAACTATGCAGAATCATTCGCCTTATGAAGAAGTAACTAATCCTGAGATTGTTATAGAAGATGAGGAATTTCAAAATGAAACAGCACAAAGCTATTTGAATTATATACATAAAACAGACGAAGCCTTTGAGGAATTAATAAAATATTTTGAATCAATTGAAGACCCTGTTGTTATTGTTTTGTTTGGAGATCATCCTCCTGGAATAAAGAATGGATTTTATGATAAATTGAATGATGGTGATGGCGGTGATTCGATTGAAAAGAGTATGAAAATAAGGAGAACTCCATTTATACTGTGGGCAAATTATGATATTGAGGAAAAAGACCTTGGAGTATTAAGCACTAATTATATTTCAAATATCATAATAGAGAATTCTGGAAATACGAAAACCGGTTACCAAAGATTTTTGGATGAGTTTAGAAAATATGTACCGGTAATAAATGAACTTGGCTACATTGGTAATGATGGCAAGTTTTATGAAATAGAAGACAAGGCGTCACCATATTATGAGAAAGTAAGAGAATATAATATTCTTGAATATAATTGTCTAATAGATACAAAGAATAGAATTGACGGCTTTTTTGACAATGAGAGTTGAATAAACCATAATAACAATTGGTGAAATATTTTGAAGTGTTATATTACCGGGGAAAGTTTAAGCTGAAATGAGTAGAAGATTAAAAAGATTTCTTGCATTGGTTTTATCATTTGCCATGCTGGCAACAACTGTAACAGGAGCTGAGGTTGTATTTGCTGATATTTCTGACCCATCAGAAAACATAGAGAGTGAATATGCTGCAGATAATATGACAGAGGAGGTCACGCAGATAGGTGAGCCTGAAGAAACAGAGAACATAGGCTTACATGAAGAGGATACAGATACTAAGCTTGATCAGGTTATTCTGGCTGAGAATGTTGAGAAAAAATACGGTTGCAAATCGTTTTATTTAGATGCTGTACTCGCAGAGGGTGACGGAATACTTACTTATGAATCTTCAGATACCGAGATTGCAGAGATAGACGAGAAAGGCAAAGTCACTGTCAGAGGAATCGGAAAGGCAACGATTACTATTACAGCATCAGAAACAGAAAAATATATCGAGACTACATTGGATATTGATATTACCGTATCAGACGATATGAGGGGCCCTGATGTGAAAATCACCAGGCTGTCCAGTGGCATTCTGGAAATCAGCTGGAATAAAAATATGAACGTAGATGGATATCAGATTCGGTATTCCTATGACAGTCTGTTCGGACAGTATCAGAGTCTGAATGTAAACTCGTCTGAAGCTGTCGGTACAACAATAAATGGACTTGCTGCAGGAAGAGAATGCTATGTACGTATTCGCAGCTTTAAAACTGTAAATGGCACTACATATTATTCTATCTGGAGAGAGTCAGCCAATACAGGCAATACCAGATATGCTTCAGTGGCATACATCAAGAAGGGAACTAAAGCCTTTGAACTCAGAACGCAGACAAAACAGTCTGTATATGGCTATGATACACTGCAGGGAAGCTGTACAGATGGAAAATATGCATATTATGTGATGTACAACAGGAAAGTCGAACGATGTAAAGTTGCCAAGGTGCGATTATCTGATATGAAAGTGATAAAGGTTTCAAAGGTTTTGAAAATCGCCCACGGAAATGACATGACTTATAATTCTCGACAAGGTTACATAGTAGTGACGCATACCAATGTTAACCCGAAACGTATTTCGATAATAGACGCTAAAACATTGACTATTAAAAAGGCAATAGATGTACAAATACCTTCGTACCTTGAAGGCGCAACATCATCCCAGCGCAAGGCTATTTACGGTTTTGCAGGAATAGCGTATAACAGCAATAGGGATCAGTATGCTGTACTTTTGAGAAAATCCCATGATTTCATCATACTGAACAGCAGCTTTGTTCCTGTTAAATATATTAAAGCTACGCGAAATACAGATTACACATATCAGGGTATTGATGCCACCGATGATTATATTCTCGTTGCTCAGAGCAGACGTACCTCTGCCCATGCGTATAATATACTTTCGGTATATTCCTGGGATGGTCAGTACAGATCAAGTGTAAATGTCAAGAAAGCATATGAAATAGAAAGTATTTACCATATCGGAACACAGTTTTATGCAGGCTTCTACAGAGCATATTATAAGCCGGCATATAAATATAAAATAAAAAAGGTAAAGAAAAAATGGAAGAAAGTTAACGGCAAATGGAAGTATAAATATAAAAAGAAAAAAGTAAAAGTCAAGTACAATAAACTTATTAGATCAAATTACATATATAAGCTGGACAACCTGTAGGTCGTCCGGCTTATTTCAGTTCTGTCCATATAAATGCGGCTATGTCGCCGATAATATCAGGTCTTTCATATGATACATATTTAGAAAGAAAGCGTTCAAGTCTTTCCATATCATACACTTCTGTATCAATGCATTTCATGAGAGCTGTAGGGTCACTGTACATGCTGCTCGGTATTTCCCTCGGATAATCCATATAGATATCTCTTGTTTCGGTATATGTTTCATAGTCATATGTGTAAAAGTACAGCGGCAGATGAAGTATTGCGGCCTCATATATTATGCAGCTGTAATCGCTGATAACGTAATCTGCAGCAGCAAGCATGTCAAAGGATGTGAATTCCTTGCAGTCCGATTCGATATCCGACAGAGGGTGTGCTTTTATTATCAGATTGTATTTTGATGAAAAAGGCTCAAAAGCTGATTTCAGTGATGCCAGCGCCTCATTAAATGACTCTTTTTCTGATTCGTTTTTTCTGAAGGTAGGCACATACAGTATGTTCTTTTTACATCTCAGCTCAGGATATGCGGCGTATATTTCATTTCGCTTTGATGCCATGAATTCCTTGTTCTGCAGTGCAGCAACACGCGGCAGTGGGAGAATCACAACCTTATCCTTAGGGTAGTTGAAGCCCTCTGCGAGGTGGCTGCGATAGCCTTCTCCGGCACAGAGTATATAATCGTAATTTTTGTGCATATTCATAGGTATGGCAATGCTGCTGGATGACCCTTCCGGCTGATCGAGAATGCTGTAGCCGAATTTTTTCATAGTACCTACCGAATGCCACATCTGTATAACCAGCAAGCTTCGGCGATGCTTCAGCAGACTTACAAGTATGGCATACGAATCCAGAATAACTGCCTGTGATGTTGCCAGATGGTACATTTGTCTGAGCATATGAAAGCAGTAGCTGATTTTTCCCATGAGTCCCGGACCTATTTTGCGGCACAGAATGACGGTCTGATAATCCGGATGTTCAGCAGCTATACGCTCGCTGAGAAGAGCAATATCGATGGATGGCGAATTGCTCTGTCTGCTGAGAAAGAGGATTTTTTTCTGTACAGGCAGCAGCTTCAATACTGCATAAAGCGCATTCAGTACAGCTTTGATAATGTTAATGATTGTTTTCATGCTTAGCCTCCGTAATGATAGAATTATACCATAACGGGATATGAATGTTCAATAAAGCGGATTAAGGCGAATCATCAGGTTTGATAATATATTTATTGACAAAATATGTATTATGAGTAAAAATAAAAAGAAATTGAAGAATCTGAAAGGTAAGGTCAAAAATATGAAAATAGATATTTCAGGATCAGGAATCGCAATAGAAAACGAAAAGAAACTCCTCGAAGCTTCAGCAGCAAGCTATGATGAGCTTAATTCCGGCACGTATGAATACACAGGGTGGGTAAGCCTGCCCCACAGCTTCGACAAGGAGCTGCTGGAGGACATCAAATCTACAGCTAATGAGATAAGCGCAAAGTGCACTTTATGCGTTGTTGTCGGTATCGGCGGCTCATATCTGGGAGCCAAGGCTGTAATCGATGCTCTCGGAGGCAGTGCGGAGAATCGTCCTAAAATCGAGTTTGCAGGCTACAATATGAGTGCATCGACGCTTAAAAAAGTCATGGACAGGATGGATGACGAGGAAGTATGCCTGATTGTAATTTCTAAATCAGGAAAGACTGTTGAATCTCTGCTGGCCTATTCCATACTCAAGGACAAGCTGTTTGAAAGATATGGCAGAGATGAGGCCGGTAAAAGGATATATGTGCTTACCGATGAGGAAAAAGGCGAGCTGCGCGCAGAAGCAGCGCAGAACCAGTATAAATCATTTGTAGTTCCGTCGGATATTGGAGGCAGATATTCTGTATTGTCCGCCGTAGGGCTGCTGCCTATAGCAGTTGCAGGACATGATGTCGGCAAGCTGCTTGATGGCGCTGCTGACATGGCTCTCGATAAGGAATGGAAGGACACGCTTCTGCATTACGCTGTATCCAGAGTGGCACTTCTGCGTGATGGAAAGTGCGTGGAAGTGTTTGAATACTTTGAGGACAAGCTGAAGTACTTTGGAGAGTGGCTGAAGCAGCTTTTCGGAGAAAGCGAAGGTAAGGATGGAAAGGGCACATACCCTGCATGCCTGTGCTTTTCCAGAGATCTTCACTCTATCGGCCAGTTTCTCCAGCAGGGAAGTCAGATTTTCCATGAAACTATGATCAGTATAGAAAACTCAGAGTACGATTTTGAAATTCCGGAGCATGCCGGTTATCCATACGCAGGCAAGACTCTGGAACAGATAAACAACTGCGCGGAAAAGGGCGTGATTCTGGCTCACAGAAAAAACGGAATACCTGTGATAACAATCGAAGTACCTGAACTTAATGAGTATTATCTAGGAAAAATGATATACTTCTTTGAAATGTCGTGTGCCATTTCCGCACTTCAGCTGGGAGTAAATCCATTCGATCAGCCGGGAGTGGAAATGTACAAGCAGGAAATGCAGAAGCTGATAAGAGAGCTTTAAGAAAGGAACAGAAAGATGCGAGTAATTGGAATCGGTGATAACGTAGTAGACCGTTATATAAATAAGCGGATTATGTTCCCGGGAGGAAATGCTGTGAACTTCGCAGCCTATGCCAGACAGTGCGGGGCCGAATCGGCATATCTTGGTCTGATTGCAGATGATGCTGAGGGCCGGCTGGTGCATGATTCCCTTGAACAGCTGGGCGTGGATGTGTCGGAATCACCTCTAAGAGCGGGACTTACTACCGAAAGATGCGATGTTGTGCTGAAGGAAGGCGACAGAGTATTCCAGGGCTGCAGCTACGGGGAGGGCGAATACAGAACTCTCACTCTGACAGAAGAAAATCTGGAATACCTCAAAGGCTTCCAGGTGATTCACTGTGGCTGCTATGCATGCATGGAGGATGAAATCAGAAAGCTTGCAGGCTTCGATGCATTGAAGACCTTTGATTTTTCCTGCGAGGAAGAATATAGAACCGATGAATTCCTGGAGAAGGTATGCCCGTATATAGATATCGCTCTGTTTTCGGCTGAGGAAATGACTCAGGAGCAGATGAAAGAGCTGCGTGAAAAGGTCATCGGTCTGGGAACAAAGCTGGTGCTCATTACCAATGGCACCAGAGGGCAGATGCTCTGGGATGGAAAAAAGGAATATCCCGGTAAGGTCAAGCTTCTGGAACCTGTAGACACTATGGGAGCCGGAGACTCATTCTTTACGGCCTTTGTTGTGGCAATGGCCCGTGGTGGCTATGACAGGAATAAACCGCTGGATGAGGCGCTGGCAGACAGAGCTTTTTCGGAAGCAGCCGATTTTTCTGCAGGAACATGCCTTGTTGAGGGGGCGTTCGGATTTGGAACAGAATATTGAGAACCAGGGGAAAAAGCGCGTTCTGACAATGGATGTGCTGTTGTCAAAGGAACTGGAATATATGCTGAAAACCGGAGAGTACCGCGAGGGTATGCGGCTTCCGTCGGAGCGTCAGCTGGCAGAGCATTTCGGAGTACAGAGGGGCACCATACGCAGTGCGCTGCAGATACTGCTGGATAAAGGGATAGTCATATCCAGAGAACGCTCCGGGTATTTTGTTGCTCCGAGGCGAATAGATTTCAACCTTAATGCTTATGATTCCAGAAAAGCTGTCATTGAACAGATGGGGAAATCAAGCTATGTAAAGCTGCTTACCTTTGAAAAAGTCTATGTGTCCGAAAAGATGGCAGCTAAAACAGCGCTTGTCGAGGACAGTCAGGTTTACAGGATCATGCGTCTGCGTTTTGCAAATGGATCGCCTATGGCTCTGGAACGTACCCATATACGATGCGATCTGGCGCCGGGATTATCAGAAGAGGACGTTCACAACAAGTCCATTTATGCGGCGCTGAAAAGAAAATACAATATCTACATAGCACGCTCGGAGGAAAAGGTGACGGCGGTATATGCCAACGGTCTGGAATCTGAGCTTCTGAACGTCAGCCGTTCCAGACCCCTGATGCGTTATGAGGGTCTGGTATATGACCGCAGGAACAGGCTTATCGAATATTTTGATGATATTATTCTGAAGGAAAAGGTGCAGTTTATCAGCGATGAAGTGTCAGGCTCGGGAAAGAAAAAGCACATGGTAAGGTAGGATGAAAAAACAGATAGAAAAAGTCAAGGAACCTGCTTCATATCAGCTGCAGAAGATCATAATAAAAATGATAGAGGATGGCGATTACCTTCCAGGAGAAAAGCTCTACAGCGAACGGGCGATGGCCAGCAAGTACGGAGTATCCAGGATGACGGTGCAGTATGCTCTCAATGAGCTTGTAAAAGCAGGGTATCTTTACAGAGAGCAGGGCCGCGGAACCTTTGTGAGAAAAAATGTTGTGGACAAGATGGATCTGAACTATCTCTCAGAGCGGGGAAACGCCGGCATTACAGCTATCGTCAAGAATCACGGGGCCAAAATTTCCAATAAGGTTCTGACAAAGGGCATAATTCACGGCAGCTGGTTCTCTCATAAGCTGGGGCTTGACAAGGACGAGCCTGTGTACGCTTTACATCGTATCCGCTATGGAAATGACGAACCCATCGCGGTGGAATATACATATGTTCCAGCTGGGCTTTTCAAGGAAATGGATGACATTGACTTTGAGAAGGTGTCCCTGTACGATTATATGGATTCGGAGATGCATATGCCTCAGAAATTCATCCAGAAGCTGCAGATTATCGAGGTCACGAAAAAAGAACGTGAGTATCTGGAGCTGGAGAAGAGAGAGCCTGTTTATTATTTTGAATTCATCGGGTATGACGAGGCTGGGACTATCGTGGAATATACTGAAAGCTATAACCGGTGTGACCGGTTTGAATATACCTTCGATGCACAGGTTTGAATTAATTTTAAATTGGTATAGCTGTTAAAAACATTAAAAAATAAATGATTTAAGACATAATAATGATTAGGGTTACACACTGGTATAGTAATATACCAAAATTGGCGTGTAATTTCTTTTAGCTAAAACCTTGTTTTTCCGGGGAAATTTGCTATCCTAATGTTAAAATAAAGTTAACTAAAGGAGGAAATTAAGCTTATGCGTAATTTTGATGTTAAAAAGTATATGGAAGAAGGTAAAACTGCTTACAGTAAAAGAGCTGACATAGAAAAAATGGCAGATCAGGTTACTGAAAGAGGGTACACTAATATAGTGGTAATCGGTATTGGCGGAACATGGGCTGAATGGCATCCGGTTGTTCATGTTATGAGACACTATACAGATCTTCCTATTTACCTTGAAAATGCAGCAGAACTCTGCATCAGAGAAGACAAGCGTTTTCTGACTAAGGACTCACTGGTAATCACTGCTTCCGCATCCGGTAATACCAAGGAAATAATGGAAGCTGTAAAGATGTGCAAGGACATGGGCATTGAGGTTGCCGGATTCACTAAGGATATGGAGACTCCGCTGGCCAAGGAGCTGGATTATATAGTAGCCAACCCTTGCGGAGACTGCGAACATTCATATATGATGTTCTTCATGCTTGGACTGAGACTTCTGTACAACAGAGGAGAATTCCCTGCATACGAAAGATTCGCAGACCAGATGGCAAACCTTCATGACAATCTGTTGAGAATAAGAGAGGAATTCGAGCCTAAGGCAGCGGAAATCGCAAGAGCCTATGCTAAGGAACCGTACAATATTTTCGTAGGATCAGGAGCACTCTGGGGCGAAACTTATCTCTTCTCGATGTGTATTCTGGAGGAAATGCAGTGGGTACGCACAAAATCAGTTACATCTGCTGACTTTTTCCATGGAACTCTGGAGCTTGTGGAAAAGGATGTACCTGTATTCCTGTTCAAGGGTGAAGATGAGTACAGACCGCTGGATAACCGTGTAGAGCGTTTCTGTGAAAAAATAACAGACAAGCTGGTTGTAATTGATACTAAGGACTATGACCTCAAAGGTATCGACGATGAGTTCCGTGTAATCTGTTCACCGATGATCCTGACTTCTCTGGTAACAGAGCGTCTGGCTGCTCATTACGAATTGAATACTGGTCACAGCCTTGAATTCCGCAGATACTACAGACAGTTTGATTACTAAAAACAGCGGGAGGAAAGGACAATGGCTGAACATATTGTTTCATTAAAAAATGTAAATAAATTCTTTGGAGACAATCACGTTATAAAAGAGCTTAACCTTGAAATCAATGAGGGTGAATTCCTCACCCTGCTTGGTCCGTCCGGCTGCGGGAAGACAACGATTCTGAGAATGATTGCCGGTTTTGAGGATGCTACCAGCGGAACTATAATGGTACAGGGAGAGAGAGTTGAAGACAAGGAAGCTTACGAACGTGATGTTAACACTGTATTTCAGAGCTATGCCCTATTCCCGCATATGACAGTATATGACAATATTGCCTATGGACTTACAGTCAAAAAGGTTCCAAAGGATGAGATAAAAAGACGTGTAAAGGAAATGCTGGAGCTGGTTCAGCTGATGGGCTTCGAAGGAAGAAAGCCGGATATGATGTCCGGTGGACAGAAGCAGAGAGTTGCAATTGCCAGAGCCCTTATCAACAACCCAAAGGTTCTCCTGCTGGATGAACCGCTCGGTGCGCTGGATCTTCAGCTGAGAAAGCAGATGCAGATTGAGCTCAAGCGCCTGCAGAAAATGCTTAATATCACGTTTGTATATGTTACTCATGATCAGGAGGAAGCCATGACCATGAGTGACAGAATCGCTGTTATGAATGCAGGTGTTATTGAACATCTGGCAACGCCTGATGAGATATACAAGCAGCCGAAGACAAGGTTTGTAGCCAACTTCATCGGAGAATCCAATCTGTTTTCAGGTGTGGTAAAGGCAGTTGAAGGTGAGGCCGCTGTTGTGGAAACCGAGCTTGGTATTGCAAGGGTACCGGCTAAGGATCATAAAGTGGGAGAAACCATTCATATCTGCGTGCGTCCGGAAGTTATGCAGTACAGCAGAGAGCCGGTAGACGGATTCACCTTGAGCGGAAAAGTCAAGAATCTGATTTTCGTTGGAGCTCAGTACCGTACTCTTCTCACAATGGAAAACGGCTATGATGTGAAAATCAACAGAGTTAAACAGGACTCTTCCTATAATGAAGGAGATACCTTGTATCTGCATTGGGATCTGGAAGATGCCGTGGGCATCAAGGCATAAGGAGGGACTGCAATGAGTGATGGAAAAGTAACACTTGCCGCAGGCGGCAGGAGACCGGGAATCCGCGGTAAAATGCCGATTTTTGCAACAGCAGGTCCGGTATCCTTCTGGATGATAATATTCGTAATGCTGCCACTGATATATGTGTTCGTGATAAGCTTTATGACCAGAACCCAGTATGGTGGTATTGAGTATTCATTTACTTTTGATAATTATAAGGAAATATTGAATCCGCTGTATCTGAAGGTAATCTGGAAATCGCTGAAGCTGGCATTTCTCACTACTGTAATATGCCTGGTAGTTGGATATCCTCTGGCATACTGGATTGCCAGCAAACCTTCCAAGCTGGCGGCAAAGCTGCTGATGCTGGTTATGATACCATACTGGACAAGCTCGCTTGTAAGATTGTTCAGTATAAATCTGCTGGTAATGCCTAATGGACTTCTGAATGCATTTTTACTGAAGCTCCATCTGATTTCAGAGCCGCTGGACATACTGTACAGTGACGGAGTAGTAATGCTGGGGCTTCTGGTGGCGATGCTTCCGTTTTCGGTTCTGCCGCTTTATTCATCAATAGAAAAGATGGATAAATCGCTGATCGAAGCATCCAAGGATCTGGGAGCAAATGCTGTTACAACCTTCCGTAAGGTGACTATACCGCAGACTATGCCGGGTATCGTAGGCTGCACTCTGCTGGTGTTCATACCGTCCCTTGGTATGTACTATGTACCTGAAATGCTGGGAGGCGGCAAGGTAATGCTGGTCGGCACACTTGTAAAGAACCAGTTCCTGGTTACAAAGAACTGGCCATTCGGTGCGTCTCTGGCAATACTTCTGATTCTTATCACACTGGCAATGCTGTGGCTGTACACAAGAATCGGCAAGCTGGATGATTTGGAGGTGTGCTAAATGGCTGAAAAACAGAAACTTAGTAAACGCCTCAGGAGAAAGCGTCTTGGCAAGCGGTTAGGCAATGTATATGCAGTACTGGTATATGCTTTTATATATATTCCGATTGCCATCATGGTGCTGTTTTCATTTAACAGCCAGAAACACAATTATTATTTTGAAAGTTTTACGACGGAATGGTATGTCAAGCTGTTTACTCATTCCGATTTATGGGAATACCTGGTAAATTCCCTTATCGTTGCCATTGCGGCAACGGCAATATCTATCGTTATCGGTGTGCTGGGTGCTATGGGACTCAAAAGGTTTGAGTTCAAGCTGAAGCAGGTTATCAGCAATTCGCTGTATATTCCTATTGTAATACCTGAGGTTGTACTTGGTATCTCATTGCTGATGCTGTTTGAGATGGCTCATCTGCCACTGGGACTGGGTGCGATGATTCTGGCTCATGCAACCTTCTGCATCCCGTTCGTAGTCATTATTATGAGGGGCAGAATGTCCGGTATGGATATGTCAATAGAGGAGGCATCTCAGGATCTGGGGGCAAACCGTGTAACGACCTTTTTCAGGATAACCTTGCCGCTGCTCATCCCTGGAATAATGTCAAGTGCATTCATGTCCTTCACATTGTCCATTGATGACGTTATAATCAGTAACTTCGTATCGGGTCCTTATTCGACTACGTTGCCGATTAAGATTCTGTCCATGGTAAAGGTTGGACTGAAGCCTGATGTTAATGCACTGACTACTGTAATGGTTGCGGTACTGGTTCTCGGTATCCTGATTAACAGCGTTGTTCAGGCTCTCTGGAAAAAGAGGGCTTCAACAAATATAAAGACTTATTTCTAAGGTTACAAGATTTAAGGGAGGTAACAAACATGAAACGTGCAAAGAAGCTTATTGCAGTTGCCCTGATCGGAGTGATGGCTCTGGCTTTCACTGCCTGCGGCGGCGGCAGCAGCAACGACAATGGTGAAGTGAATATTTACATGTGGTCTGAGTACATTTCTTCAGATGTGATCAGTGCATTTGAAGAAGAAACAGGAATTACTGTAAATATGTCCTACATGAGTACTTCTGAGGAAGCTGCAGCTAAAATAACAAGCGGCGGCGGCTCCGAGTATGATATTGTTATGCCATGTGATGCTGATATGACAGGCCTGATCGAGGGTGGATATCTGGAAGAAATGAATCTGGATAACATTCCGAACTGGGAAAACCTGGGCGATGCATATAAGAACAGAGAGTTCGACCCTGATAACAAGTATGCTATGCCTTACCTGATGAACTATGTATATGTTGTTTATAATAAGGAAACCTGCCCTGTAGAAATTACAAAGTATGAAGATCTGCTGGATCCTCAGCTTAAGGGACAGATTGCTTCAGTAACAGGTCAGAGAAACCTGTTCCCTATCGCACTGGTTGCTCTGGGATATGACCCTAACAGCACAGACGAAGGTGAAATTGGCGAAGCATATGAATGGCTGCAGAAGCTGATGCCGAATATCGCTGGTCTTGATTCAGACAGTGCAGAAACAATGTTGATCAACGGAGCTGCAAGCGTTGGATTCTTCTTTGATGGTCAGGCTGCAAGAGCATTTGAAGAAATGGGCACAGACAAGCTGGCAGTAGCTAAGCTGACTGATCCTATCCAGCTGGGTGTTGACGAAATGGTTATCCCTAAGGATGCAAAGAATAAGGAAAATGCAGAAAAATTCCTCAACTACATCCTGGATGCTGATAACTGTGCAGCAAACCTGCAGGGTATGATGGAAGAATACGGTTCATACTACACTTGCCCTAACAGTGCAGCAGTAGAAAAGATGCCTACAGAATACAAGGAAGCTCCGGCTATTGATATTCCGCAGAACATGAAGGATAACTACTTCCTGCAGCTGGATGTTGGCGATGCAGCTAAGGTTTATGACAGCTACTGGACTAAACTGATGTCAGAAGAGCAGTAAAGTTCCGCCAGAGGAGCTTTAACGCTCGCGCAAAGCAGCTGCTTTGCTGTGATATCAACAGATGAATATTGAAATGATATGATAAAATGCTGCGATACTTGCTGGCTCAGGTATTGCAGCATTTTTTAGATATTAATGTTGGCGCAGAGTGCTATCAGTTTCGGCGCGCCCAGCTGGCGCAATGCACCTTCAATAGATTGTAGCCATTCCCAGCAATTAACGAAATCATTGATTTGTATATGTCTTTTCGTAAAAAATCGCCTGATATTTAACATAAAATTCCATTTATTTACGAAAAAGGACTTTTGTGAAGGCTGTTTCGTAAACCATCGGTTTCTCAAAGGCTTAAACCGGGTTTTTTTAACGAAACGCCATACCTAAATTGCTGTTTTCGTTAATTGCTGGGATTCGACAGAGTCATAATATGAGGGTTTAAAAATAATAAAAAAATGTGTATAATGGTAGTTGCATTCTGATGGGTGTGTAAGTTGCACATCAACTTGCACATCTGTCAGAAGAATTGGAGGGACAAATTGTAATAATATTACATTAAGTTGAAAAATATTACAAAATAAAAATCCCTAAAACGTTGAAAAATCAATAGTTTCAAGGATTTTTATAGTGGCACGCCATGAGGGACTCGAACCCCCAACCGACAGATTCGAAGTCTGCGACTCTATCCATTGAGCTAATGGCGCACATTACATTTACCTATTATATAGTATTAAAATATAAGTATCAAGGATTTTATTATGAGGTTCAAAATACATAACAGAGATAAAACTCCTCAGGTGAGAGAGATCATCGGTGAGGGCAGGTCGGAATCACCGACGACGGAAGAACTCAATGAGACTAAACCGAATTCCCCGACCGGCAAACATCGCATACATCTGCATATACTTCCACAATCAGTGTGGGCTTCGGCAGTAATGATAATAGCACTTCTTGTGGAGATTTTCTTCATGATGTTCATGCTGAGGCTGGATATTCTGCCGGGAGTATATATGGCAGCACTGGCCGCTGTACTGATTATTATTGATGTGGTGACTTTTCTCCTTATGAGCAACCGCAGCAGAACAGGGAAGCGGCGAATGGCAGGAGGCATTGCTCTCATTGTAATGGTAAATCTGCTGATTGTATGCAGCTATTATCTTTATAGTACATACGATACACTGCAGACAATAAGCGATGAAAAATCGCAGACCGAGCAGTATCATGTGATAGTGCTTAAGGATGGTTCGTATGAAGATATCAGCCAGATTGAAGGCAAAACAGTATATGTGATAGCAAATAAATCAAAAATGTACACTGAAGCTAGAGAAAAGCTTCTCAGCAAGGTAAAAGTAGAGTACAAAGAGGAACCTGACTGTACAACGGTAGGGGAGCGGCTTGTTAAAGCTGACGGCACCGCCTCTGAAGGCGACGCAGCCGCCGGCCCAGACGCTAGCACTACCACCAGCACCGATGAGATCATATTCATAAGCAATACCAATTACGAGATGCTGTGTGAGGAGAATGAAAACTATAAAAAACAGACCAGCATACTTTTCTCGATACCGGTTGAAATTAAATCCAATGATACGGCCAGAAGGATAAACGTTACTGAGGACCCTTTCAATGTATACATTACAGGCATCGACATGTGGGGAGATATCGATCAGGTATCCAGAAGCGATGTTAATATGATAATGACAGTGAATCCGCAGACACGCGAGATTCTGCTGACATCAATGCCGCGTGACTCATATGTTGAGCTGCATTCCTTCGGCGCCATGGATAAGCTGACACATTCAGGCATATACGGAGTAGAGGAAACCATAAGCACGGTTGAGGACTGGATGGGAGTGGAAATCAATTATTACGTGAGAGTCAATTTCTCAATGCTTGTAGATCTGGTCAACGCTATCGGCGGTATTGACGTGGAGTCCGACTATGCATTTAAGTCCAAGATATCCAAGTATAAATATGTAAAAGGCATGAATCACCTTGACGGCAAGGGTGCGTTGTATTTTGCCAGAGAGCGAAAAGCTTTCAAGGCTCAGGACGAACAACGTATCAGAAATCAGCAGATTGTGCTGGAGGCTATGTTCAAGAAAATAACCAGCAGCAAGGTGCTGCTTTCAAGCTATACGAAGCTTCTTGATGCGGTAGAAGGCAAGATGCAGACAAACCTGTCCGATGATGATATATATTCTCTGGTAAAGATGCAGCTTGGTGATATGAGCAGCTGGACGGTAAAAAACGTATCGGTGCACGGCAAGGGAGCATACAAAACAACCTACAGTATGGGAAACAGGGAGCTGTTCGTTTCACTGCCGAAGGAGGAATCAGTCAAGGCGGCTGCCGAAGCCATACATGACGTGATGTATCCATCCGACAGTGGTCACGATAAAAATGATTTCCTGCTGTAGAATCAATATTAACCGAAAGGATATGATTATAAAATGAACGTGCTGATACTTTATCTGGGAATAACCCTTGTCGGGTATTTTGCAGGAGCCTTTCTCAGGAAAAAGGGAATAGCCATTAAGGGTGCTGGGCTTATACAGACTGTATGCATCATTCTGCTGGTATTCACCATGGGAAGCAGGATAGGAGCGGACAAAGAGATCGTAAGCTCTCTGGGGACTATCGGACTGACGGCTTTTATTCTGACAATGCTGATACTGGCGTGCAGCGTTGCATCGGTTTTTGCGGCCAGGAAGCTCATGGGATTTAATAGAATAGGTGACATGACGGGAAAAAGAAAATCGCCAATAAGCGATGATAAAACACCCGCCGCCGATGCCGCAGTATCTGCAGATTTTGGAAGACAAACGACAGCAGATGTCGCAGTGAAGCCTGAGGAGGAAGAACCTAAAGGTGGAAACAGGATGACGTATTACATAGTGCTTTCTGTGGCAGCCGGTATACTTGCCGGATATTTCATTCTTCCGGAAGGCTTCATAAACGCTTCGGGAACGGTAATCGTAGTCGGGCTGTGTGTGCTGCTGTTTTTCGTAGGACTCGATATAGGCACTGAAGGTACAATAATAAACAGCTTCAGGCAGGCTGGCTGGAGAATAATGGTGTTCCCTTTTGTTGTCATTGCAGGAACCATGATTGGATCGATTATCGGTGCGCTGATACTGCCGGTATCAGTCAAGGACGCATTGTGCGTAGGCTCCGGAATGGGATGGTACTCTCTGGCTCCGGCAATGCTGGCCGAGTATTCCACAGAGGTGAGCGCAATATCCTTCATGCATAACGTGATGAGGGAGCTGTTCGCAATACTGCTTATACCATTCGTTGCAGGCAGGATTGGATATATTGAAACCGTATCGATGCCGGGAGCAGCAGCCATGGATGTATGTCTGCCGATAGTGGAAAAGGCCACACGGAGCGATATCGCAGTGTATTCCTTCATTTCGGGTGCAGTGCTCTCAATTGCAGTGCCGATACTTGTAAGCTTCATGATGGGAATATAGACGTGCACTTTACACCAGGACGAGAGCAGTACCGTGCGCTTTACATAAAAAGAACGTGATGCAGCATATGCTGAGTTTAATATAAGGAGATGAATTAACAATGGACATGAATGTTTTTAAGGGCAGCGACAAGTACGTTGTCACAAATGAGCTGATGAATGCGGTAAATGTGTCGATAGCACTGAAAAAGCCGCTGCTTATAAAGGGTGAGCCCGGTACCGGCAAGACTATGCTGGCAGAGGCTATTGCTGAGGCTCTTGATATGGAACTTATCATCTGGGGAATCAAATCCACCACAAAAGCTCAGGAGGGTCTGTACGTGTATGATACTGTGCAGAGACTTTATGACAGCCAGTTCGGCGAGGGAGATGTTGCGGATATCAAGCAGTATATCAAGCTTGGCAAGCTGGGTGAGGCCTTCACATCAGATAAGCAGGTGGTGCTGCTGATAGACGAGATTGACAAGGCGGATCTGGAGTTCCCTAATGACCTGCTTTGGGAGCTTGATAAAATGCAGTTTTATATCAATGAAACCAAAGAAACCATTACCACAAAGCACAGACCTATAGTTATCATAACCTCAAATGCGGAGAAGGAGCTGCCGGATGCATTCCTGAGGAGGTGCATTTTCCACTATATTGAGTTCCCTGATAAAGAAAAGATGGAGGAAATCATCAGAGTTCATTACGGCGATATCGATAAAAAGCTCTGTGAGAAAGCACTGGATGCGTTTTATGATATAAGAAAAATGGACGAGCTGCAGAAGAAGCCGAGTACATCAGAGCTGCTTGACTGGATTCAGGCACTTATGATAAGCGGTGTTGATATCGACAGTATTTCCGAGGAAATGCCTTTTGTCGGTGTGCTGCTCAAGAAGAATCAGGACATTGATGTCATGCAGGAAATCAAAGAGAAGGGTTACTCCCTCAGGAGATGGTGAGGCTATGTTTCTGGAATTTTTTTATCTGCTGAGGGCAAAAGGGCTGGAGGTATCCATAAATGAATGGATGACCTTGATAGAGGCTCTTGACAAGGGGCTTGCGGGCTCATCCCTTATGGGCTTTTATCATCTGTGCAGAAGCATACTGATAAAGTCGGAATCGGAATACGATAAATTTGACAGTGTATTTGCTGAATATTTCAAGGGTGTTCAGACTCCGGAGGATTTGCCGGAGCAGTTCTGGAAATGGCTCAGCCAGGATGAACGTGAGCGTCCGCTTGATGACCATGGCAATGCTGAGGATGTTTACAGGGAGCTTGAGGAGCTTCTCCAGATGTTCAGAGATCGTATTGAGGAGCAGAAAGAAAAGCACGATGGCGGAAATTACTGGATAGGTACAGGAGGAACTTCTCCTATGGGCCGTGGCGGCTACAACAAGCAGGGTATAAGAGTCGGCGGAACAGGGCGTCACAGGTCAGCGGTACAGGTTGCCGGTGAAAGGAACTTCAAGGATTTCAGGCAGGATAAAATACTGGATATCAGACAGTTCCAGATGGCTTTTCGCAAGCTGAGGCAGTATTCATCAAGAGTGGATGGATTAAAAACCGAGCTGGACATAGATAAAACTGTCGATGAAACCTGTGAGAATGCCGGAATGCTCAAAATTGTATATGACAAGCCGAGAAAGAATACTGTAAAGCTGCTGCTGCTGATTGATTCTGACGGCTCAATGCTTCCGTACAGCAGGCTGTGCAACAGGCTGTTTCAGGCTGTAAGCAAATCAAATCATTTCAAGGATCTGCAGGTGTACTATTTTCATAATGCCATATATGATTATCTTTATACGACACCTTACTGTAAGCTGAGAGATTCTGTTGAGACTACATGGGTGTTCAACAAGCTTGACAGTGATTACAAGGTTATTTTTGTCGGAGATGCTTCAATGGCGCCTTCGGAGCTGTACAGACCCGGAGGGAATGCTACGATTGGATTGTTTAACAGAGAAACCGGAATGGAATGGTTTCAGAAGTTCAAGAAGCGGTTCAAGAAGCAGATATGGCTGAACCCTGTGGAAAAGCGCACGTGGGAGTGGACTTACGGCTCGGAGACTATTATGGCTATCAAGGAAGTCTTCCCGATGTTCGAACTGACTCTGGACGGGCTTGAAGCGGGGATAAGAAAGCTGCTGGTTAAATAATACAGCAGGAGCGGGAAATCTAAAGAAACTGACAGGAAATAAAGAGCTGTCGCATATCAACCACTAATTAAAAGGTCGGTAATGCGACAGCTTTTTGAGTCTATTCCAGTTTCAGATTCGCCTTGATTCTAATCTAGTTCCAGTTACAAATCACCCTTGACTCTGAGAGATTAGAAATATCTGAACACGCCTTTTACCTTGCCAAGGATTTTGGCATCCTTGACTATAATCGGACTCATCGATGAATTCTCGGGCTGGAGTCTGATATGGTCAGCTTCCTTGTAGAATGTCTTGACTGTTGCTTCGCTTTCGAAGCCGTCAACCATTGCAACTACAATGTCTCCGTTTCGTGCTGTGTTCTGCTGCTCCACCAGTATATAGTCGCCGTCCATGATACCGGCTTCTATCATGCTTTCACCCTTGACTGTGAGCATAAAGTTCGTTCCGTTTCCTGCAAATCGTGCAGGAACAGGAAAGCTGTCCTCAACATTCTCCTCTGCGAGAATAGGTGTGCCCGCTGCGATACGTCCTACAACTGGAATTTCAATTACTTCGGTATGTATGGCACTGTCGGACTGAGATGAATCCGGAATTTCCGACTGATTATCGCACTCGTTGTCAACCACCATAAGAGCTCTGGGCTTGGAAGGATCCTTCCTGATATATCCCTGTCTGACAAGGCTGTCGATATCCTTGTGTGCAGTTGACGTGGATTTGATACCGAGAGCGGCACAGATTTCTCTGACCGTCGGCGGATAGCCCTTCTTTCTGATTTCACTCTTCATATAATCTAGAATTTTCTGTTCGCGTTCTTTTAACATGGTAGTTCCTCCGTATGGGTTGACTGTTTCTTATGAATAAGAACATTTTACCATGAAAAGAACAAAAAGTAAACATGTGTTTGCAGTTGTGCATGTTTATCTTGCAAATCTAAGCGCGGAGTTGAGCCGGATGGGTGCTTTTATATCTCCAGCTTGTTGTCAGGTGCGAATCTGATAATTTTCTGGGAGGTGTTTTTGATAAACGGAGATTTCCTTATTATAATTTTCTTGATTTTTCGATAGAACGGAGCATCCGCGTTTATTGCGTCGACCTCTTTCCATACAAGCTTTTTCAGATCATCGTCAGTGAAGCCGGTTCCGAGTATCTCACCAGCAGCGTCCTTATCGATTATGACTGATGCCACTATGGTTATATCATTGCCGGAATCCAGATCCTGTCCGAAAACGTATGATTCCTCGATGAAGCTTATATTTGAGAGCTGATATTCCAGCTCCTCAGGATAAACATTTTTGCCGTTTTTAGTGATGATTACATTCTTCTGGCGCCCTGTAAGGAAGGTGTAGCCTCTTTCATCAATGTAGCCCAGATCTCCTGTGTGGAACCATCCATCACTGTCAAGTACCTTGGCGGTTTCTTCAGGCATCTGATAATACCCCAGCATTACATGGTCGCCCTTTACGCAGATTTCACCGATACCTTCATCATTGGGATTAATCATTTTTATCTGAAGACCCGGGAACGGAACGCCGACAGACGATGAGTCAGGGCAGTCCTGAGGATTAAAAGCTCCCATTGGTGCGCATTCTGTAAGTCCGTACCCTTGAAGAGCATTGATTCCGAAATCGCGAATGCCGTCGAGGATTTCAGGGTTTATTGCGGCACCTCCGCAGATCATGGTTTTCATCCTGCCGCCAAAAACATTGAGGATCTGCTTGAACAGCATCTTGCTCATGTCCAGACCCACTTTTTTTGCAGCATTATTTATGCGTATCATTCTCCTGAGAAGCTTCTCCTTGCCCTGCTTTCTGATGTTTTTCCAGATGGTGCTGTAAAGCTTTTCGTAAAGAGCAGGAACTCCCAGCATCATGGTCGGCTTCACTTCCTGCAGATTCTTGGTGATATACTTCAGCCCTTCGCAGAATGCAACCGATGAACCCTTGTAAAGTGCCATAAGGAAAGAGCATGTACATTCATAGGTATGGTGCAGTGGAAGTATGGAAAGGTACCTGTCCTCCTGTGTAAGATCAAAAATGGTCGGAGCAACCATAAGCTCAGTTACTATATTTTTGTGTGAGAGCATAACGCCCTTTGCCTTGCCGGTAGTGCCGGATGTAAAAAGAAGTATGCCCATTGCCTCGTTATCTATCTCAGCATCTACAAATTCTCTGCTGCCGGAATCCAGAAGACGGTTTCCCTCATCGATAAGCTGTGACAGTTCTATTACGTTCTCTTTTTCTTCTGCTGAGCCGAAGCTTACTAGAAGTGAAAGGGGAGTATCGTCTCCGGCCTTGATCTGTCTGAAGGTATCTTCATGCTTTGAATCAAACAGCACACAGGAAACCTCTGCTCGGATTATCTGATTTTTGAGTTCTTCTGCATTGAGCTCCTTGTCAAGTGGTACGATTACACCTGTTCCGCATGCAGAAGCCAGATATGATATGGCCCATTGATAACAGTTCTCACCGATGACTGCTATTCTGCGGTCTTTCATCCCTCTTGATATAAGTGCGGTTCCAAGTGCATTGACATCCGAAAGAACCTGATGATATTTAATTGGCGTATAAGGCTCATTTCTGTTGTATTTCTGCAGAAATGCAATGTTGTCACCATAAAGCTCTGCACTTGTTTCAAGCATGTTTTTGAGGTCTGTTATGGGGCGGCTGTCTCTGCATTTGACGTAAGGCCTTTTGTCTGTTTTAACTATATTTACGGTATTTTCAGCCCATTTGATAGCTTTTAGCTTCTTATCGCTTAATTTATTCTGACTCATTTGTTCTCTCCTTAACATAGATACTAAAAGAAGGCATTGCTGCCTTCTTTTAAGGAGTACTTTATCTTGTCAATGATTAGATCATTTTATCAACTGAATCCAGTACCTTGTCAACGATTGTCATCTGTTCTCTCAGCTCTTCTTCAGTGATGATGAGAGGAGGAGTTACTACGAACATATTCTCGTGTGAATACGTCCAGAATCCATCTGCCTTAAGCATTCCGATAATCTTGGCCATGATGCCTTCAGGATCCTTGCCGAAAGGAACGAGCGGCTCTCTTGTTTCCTTGTCCTTAACCAGCTCGATAGCTGAGAACAGACCGATATGTCTTACTTCACCTACGCATGGGTGCTTTTCAACATAGCTGTCAAGGATATCTGCAAGAACCTTGCCTGTAACCTTGATCTTGCCTTCAACATCCAGGTTTTCATATTCCTTTATAGTAGCTACTGCTGCAGCACAACCCATAGGATGAGCTGAATATGTAAGTCCGCATCCCATTGAAGTATCATCAAAGAATTTAGCGATAGGAGCCTGAACTACAACGCCGCCGAGAGGAACGTAACCGCATGTAACGCCCTTAGCGAAAGTAATCATATCAGGTTCATATCCGAAGTTCTGGAATGCGAAGCATTTACCTGTTCTGTACCATCCTGCCATTACTTCGTCTGCAACCATCAGGATATTGTATTTGTCGCAGAGAGCTCTTACGCCTTGATACCATTTAACAGGAGCGATAAGAACGCCGTTTGAACCTACTACTGATTCAAGCCAGATAGCAGCAATCTGTTCAGGTCCTTCATAAAGAATCTGGTTTTCCAGCAGCTCGAGATAGAAATCAGCAACTTCGTCGTCATTTGCGAATTTGCATGCCTTAGGAGCTCTGTAGGAATAAGGTCCATCGTATTTAACGAATCCAGGGCCGCCAGGTTCGTTGAAGAAGTGTCTAGGTTCACCTGTCAGCATACCAGCGCCTGCTGATGATCCGTGATAACATCTGTACTGTGAGAAGATTTTCTGCTTGCCTGTGTACTGGCGAGCAATTTTGATAGCATTTTCATTTGATTCAGCACCGGCATTAGTGAAGAATACCTTTGCGCCATCTGCGAAGCCTGTAGCTTTTACTACTGCTTCAGCAGCATCTGATCTGCAGTCCATTGCGAATGCAGGTCCCATGAATGGAATCTTGTTAGCCTGTTCAACGATAGCATCGATGATAGCCTTGTTGCCATGTCCCAGGTTCGAGTTAACGAGCTGTGATGACATATCAGCATACTTTTTGCCATTTTCATCCCAGAAATAGATTCCTTCAGCCTTAGTAACAACAATCGGATCAAGTCCGCCCTGAGCTGACCATGAATGTAAGTTGTACTTTAAGTCTTTATCTTTGATTGCTGACATTTTTAAATCTCCTTTAAATCATAAATAAAAAGGGGACGGGACTTGCCGTCCCCTTTAATAATCAGTTATACGTTATACGAACCGGTATTTTATGCATCAACCTTGGCAATTACATCAGCATCGATGAAGTCTTCTGCCTTGTCCGGCTTCCAGTTAGGAATCTGTCTTGATACATATGTAAAGTTAAGCAGATCCTTGAATGTTACGTTGTGTGATACACTGTTGCCGCCCCATGTAGCGCATCCTAATGTCATTGATACAGGGAATCCGCAATCCCATCCGCCTGAGTTAGTTAAGCACTGTGGCTGGTTAACAACGAGCTTTGTAACTGTTGCAGCCTTAGCGAGCTTATCAACGTCAGCAGGGTCGTTAGTGTGGATACCGCAGCTGTGTCCGTTACCCATGTAGTGTAAGCATCCCAGAACCTTTTCGATAGCATCGTCAAGATCCTTAGCCTTCATGATGCCTGATACAGGTGATAATTTTTCTCCTGTGAATGGGTGATCATTACCGAATCCGCCGAATTCTTCTGCCATGAGAACCTTAGTGCCTGCCGGAACATCAAGACCTGCGATTTCAGCGATCTTTTCAGCGTTCTGAGCAACGATTGCTCTGTTGAGTACGTGATCTTCAGGAGTGTTAGGCCACATAGCCTTCTGCAGCTTAGCTTTTTCTTCTGAACCTTCCTTGAAGAGAACTGCACCGTGAGCAGCCATTTCCTTAACGAATTCATCATAGCAGTCTTCGAATACTACGATGTTGTTTTCTGTTGAGCATGAAGTAGCGTTATCAAATTTCTTTGACTTAACGATCATTTCAGCTACTTCTGACATAGGAGTCTTGCCTGTTACGATGGATACGCAGTTACCAACGCCAACGCCGAGAGCAGGAGTTCCGGATGAGTAAGCTGCTTCTACCAGAGCTTCACCGCCTGTTGCCAGGATGATATCGCACTGCTTCATCATTTCCTGTGAAGTTTCAAGCTTAACCCATTCAGGTGCACATGTCTGTACCAGATCTTCTGGATAGCCTAATTTCTTCAGAGTAGCTCTGATTTCATCAACGATAACAACGTTGAGCTTCTTGCACTTAGGGTGAGGTGCCAGGATGATAGCGTTTCTTGTCTTGAGAGCCATATTAGCCTTAACGATTGGAGTTGCTTCTCCATTTGTTACAGGCATGATGCCGGCAACAACGCCCATTGGCTTAGCCCATTTCTGCATTCCTGTTTCTTTGTTGTCTTCGATAAGATCAACTGATTTTTCGTTTTTCATCTGGAGATATGAACCCCAAACCTTACCATAGATCTTGGCAACCTTATCTTCAGCAATACCCATGCCTGATTCTTCAACCAGCATTTCAGCGAACTTCTTAACTTTATCAGCCTTTGTAAGGTTGTAAGTTACTGCTGCTGTAATAAGGTCAACATCTTCCTGTGTAAATTTTGCCGCTACTTCCTGAGCCTTTCTTGCTTTTTCAACTAATTCTGCAACATATTCTTTTGCTGTCTGTGCCATTTTTAAAGTCCTCCTTTTATCTTTAAAAAAATAACAATATTTATCTTGATTGTGTCTGGTGCCCTTCGACACCACTTATATATTAAGCAACAGCCATGCCAAATCTTGAAATTGTAAGAAAATTAAATCAAATAAAAACATGATCCCTTGGGAATAACTATAGATGTTGAAATTATGCGGTTTTTAGGGCAAACATATGGTTATAATAATGTATACAAAGTGCAAATATAATATTTCAGCAAAACGAAAATGAACGTAAAAAAACAAGAGTGATACAGAAATGAATCGCTCTTGTCCTTCGTTTACAACATGCTTAAAAAAGAATTGTGAAATAGTAGCTTTTTTCAATGCGATACAGAAATGAATCGGTGATACAGAAATGAATCACATATTTCCCTCGGATAAACCGTATTTATGAAGCTTGCGCACGACCGTAGGCTGACTGACATTCAGCACCTTGGCGATGGCTCGTGTTGATTTGCAGTTGTTCATTGCTCTCTGGAGTATCTCCTTTTCTGCCTTTTCAAGTGCTGCCGTAAGAGACAGCTCAACATTGGTATTGGCGTTTGTTTCTGCCTCCTGTTTGATGAATATAGGTATATTGTCTTCTGTTATTATATTATCGCTGGTGGTTATTGTAAGCCTTTCTATTATATTCTGCAGCTCTCTGATATTGCCCGGCCATGGGTATTTAAGCAGTACTGCAAGGGCATCCGAGCTGAATATCTTGTCTTCACGCAGATTGTCGTTGCACTTCTGGAGATTGCTTTGGATAAGCGGGAGTATATCCTCAGGTCTGTCCCTGAGAGGAGGAACGCTTATAGGAACGACGTTGAGTCTGTAATATAGGTCTTCACGGAATTTGCCCTGTTTTACCAGTGACATCAGATCCTTGTTTGTAGCTGATACAATACGTACATCTATAGGAATAGCCTTTACTCCTCCTACCGGTGTTATTTCACGTTCCTGAATTGCTCTTAGCAGCTTGACTTGCAGGTTAAGCGGAAGCTCTGATATTTCATCGAGGAAAATCGTTCCCTTCTGTGCTGCTTCAAACAGACCGCGTTTGCCATCGGAACGTGATCCTGTGAAGGCTCCGGGAACATATCCAAAAAGCTCGGATTCAATAAGATTTTCTGGTATGGCTCCGCAGTTTACGGTGATGAATGGTCCCTTGAATCTGTTGCCTTCTTCATGAAGCAGTTTGGCTATAAGTCCTTTGCCGACACCTGACTCTCCGGTAATAAGCACAGTGGAGTTGACTGTGGCCAGACGCTTGGTGAGGGACATTACATTTCGCATGGCAACACTGTTGGCAATTATACCGCTGCCTGTAAAGTCGGTGTTTTCCATGTCGCCAAGTCCTATCATCGAGCCGGGTACTGATTCGGGCTGCCGTTTGAGGTTGCTCAGAGTTGTTATATCTCGTGATGTTGTGATAATCAGAGATATTTCACCCTCGCTGTCGAACAGAGGTGTTCCTGTGGTGAGAAGGCGTTTGCCGAGCTTGTTTTCATGTATTATGGTTATGTCTCTTTTTTCCTCCATTACACGTTTTGTTACCGATGGCGTGAAAATACCCGATCTTTCAAGCTCATCAACGTGCTTGCCTTCTATGTCATATGAGTTCACTTTGTAAAGCTCTTCGCAGGCATTGTTGCACCAGAGACATATTCCTTTCCTGTCATCGATAAAGACAGCATCACTTATGCTGTCAAGTATAGGAAGCAGCTCATCTATACCTATGCTGCCATTAAGTTTATCCAACATGATATTTCTCCTTCCCGGAATCATAACTTAATTATACTTTCTGCAAAATCAGTTGACAAGAAAATTGATACAAAAATGTATCGTTATAATAAGTAATAAAAAGTAAAATTTACCTTGACAGTCCACTTTAAACGTGTACAATTGTATATAAGATGAAATGATTTTGCTGACGCATGTAATTATACCTGAATAAATGGGTATAATAATGTAAAAGAAAAGAGGTTGACATGGAAATATTAAAGGTAACAAGTGCTGATTTTGAAAAACAGGTTCTGGAATCGAAGGTTCCTGTGCTGGTGGATTTCTGGGCGACATGGTGCGGACCATGCAGGATGCAGGCTCCGGTACTGGATGAGCTGGCTGCGGAATATGATACTATCAGGATTGCCAAGCTGAATATAGATGAAGAACAGGCGATGGCGATAAAATATAATGTAAGCAGTATACCGACATTGATGCTGTTCAAGGATGGAAAGCCGGTACAGACCCTTGTAGGTCTTCGTTCAAAGAATGAACTGGTGAATGCTCTGGGACTGTAAATAATTTTGTGCTTGCATTATATCCGGAATCATGGTATATTATTCGAGGTAGTTAAGTAGAAGTTATCCGCTTCTCACCTTGGTGGCGAAGGCTGCCGGGTAAATATTCAGCGTTTGACATACCGGTTTTAACAACGGGGTCAGTCATGATGTTTACGGAGAATAGGAGCGGATATCGTTATTCGCTCTTTTTTAATGCGCAGGAGATATCCAATGAGGTATCACTCCGCTGATATGCGAAGACACTTAAATGGAGGTGTAAGAAAATTAGCAAGGAAGCTATGATCAACGAAGAAATTCGTGCGAAGGAACTGAGAGTAATAAGTACGGACGGCGAACAGCTGGGGATCATGAGCAGAGACGAAGCTCTGGCTCTGTCCGAGGAAAAAAAGCTGGATCTGGTATGTATAGCGCCTAAGGCAAATCCGCCGGTGTGTAAGATACTTGATTACGGCAAGTACAAATATGAGCTCCAGAAAAAAGAAAAGGAAGCCAGAAAAAAACAGAAGACAACTCAGGTGAAGGAAATAAGACTGTCAACATTTATCGAAGATCATGATATCATGGTTAAGGCAAAAACAGGTTCCAAATTCCTGAAGGATGGCGATAAGCTTAAAGTCAGTCTCAGATTCAGAGGAAGAGAGAAGGATTATGTTGCCAGAGGAATGGAAGTAATGAACAAGTTTGCCGAAGCCGTTTCCGATGTAGGTGATATCGATAAGAAGCCGAACTTCGAAGGCAGAAGCCTTACGATGATTCTTACGCCCAAAAATGACAGATAAGCTTAAAATATAATTTTACAGGAGGAGAAAATACACCATGGCAAAGAACAAGATGAAGTCTCACAGAGGCGCATGCAAAAGATTCAAGATAACAGGTTCAGGAAAAGTAAAGAGAAATAAAGCATACAAGAGCCATATCCTTACTAAGAAGAGCCAGAAGAGAAAGAGAGGCCTGAGAAAGGCTACAACATTAACCAGCGCAGATCTTAAGAGAATCAAAGCGGTATTAAGCAAGTAAGGAGGAAGTAAAATGGCAAGAGTAAAAAAAGGTTTAAATGCACATAAGAGACATAAAAAAGTATTAAAGATGGCAAAGGGCTTCTACGGCTCTAAGAGCAAGACTTACAGAGCTGCCAAGCCTGCAACTATGAGAGCTCTCAGATCAGCTTATGCTGGAAGAAAGCTCAAGAAAAGAGATTTCAGAAAGCTCTGGATTGCCAGAATCAACGCTGCTGCAAGAATGAACGGCATTTCATACAGCAGACTGATGGATGGTCTTAAGAAGTCAAATATCGAAATCAACAGAAAGATGCTTTCAGAAATGGCTATACATGATCCAGCAGGATTCGCTCAGCTTTGCGAAACTGCCAAGAAAGCTATTTAATTCAATTGATTAAAACGAAGAACGGTATCATCGGATAATCTGATGGCACCGTTCTTTTTTTTCGTAAACCGGCTGTGTTTTTATGACAAATTCCGCCCGGCAAACAGGCTATAATCATAATTGCCCTGAACACATAAATATATACATGCTTTGATAACTGAGATAAGGGCGGGAAGGTGGTAATGGCGGGTGATCGTATATGGAGAACTGCTTTTTTTTGAAAATGCTGTCACGGGATATGTGCTGCTGTATTTAACCGGATGCCTGCTGCACCATGTCATCCGGGGAGCAGGCGGCTGGCTGAGACTGGCAGCAGGCGGGATATGCTGTGGTCTGTTTTCGATGGTGATTTTTCTCCAGATAAAGATGCCGGTTACTGTGCTGATGGAAATTGCATTTTCATTAGTGGTGTGTATTATTGCTTTCGGAAGAGCAAAGCTTCATATCAAAGCCGCAGTGTTCATCGGCATTACATACTTTATGGGCGGCGTTACCATGGGACTGCTGCTTGCAACAGGCAATACGGGAATATACGCTGCTTCAGGTATATATACAGGTGATATGAAGGCTGCGGTGCTGGCGGTATTTACGGCGGTCTTTTTTGCTGCTGCAAAACAGCTGATCAGGGTATTTTACAAAGCGAAATTTTATAATGAGCATAATTTCAGTGTGGTGATAATGGTGGGTGAATCCAGGGCAGAGGCGGAGGCGTTTCTTGATACGGGAAATTGTCTCAAGGATCCCGTGTCGGGCAGCCCGGCTGCTGTAGCTGATGAGATTCTGTGGGAGCGCATGGAATCTGCCGGAATGATCATGCAGGAAAGGTTCTGCGTCATTCCATATGAAACCGTGGATTCCTCAGGCGTGATGGCGGCTGTCAGGGTGGACTGCATAACTATAGGGGAAAGGTGTATAAGAAACTGCATAATAGCAAGGGGCGGTGCAGGCAATGATTTTAAAATGACGGGAAAAGCGGGCTGTGAGCTGCTGCTTTCCAGATATATGGCGGAAACGGGAGTATGAAAGGAGAAGGGATATGTTCAGAAGGCTTATAATGAAGCTGAAAGCGCTGTTTGGCGAAAGAAACAGGATGTTTTATATAGGGGGAAGTGATACATTGCCTCCGCCTCTTACAGCTGAAGCAGAACATCGCGCAATAACAGGGTTTATGGCGGGAAGCAAAAAGGACAGAGACCTGCTGATTGAACATAATCTCAGGCTTGTGGTATATATTGCCAAGAAATTTGAAAGTGCCGGTGTAAATGTGGAGGATCTGATTTCCATAGGAACCATAGGTCTTATTAAAGCTGTGAATACCTTTAAGATTGAAAAGAACATAAAACTGGCTACATATGCCTCCAGATGCATCGAAAATGAGATTCTGATGTATCTCAGGAGGAGCAGCAGAATAAAAGGGGAGGTGTCTCTTGACGAGCCGCTGAACGTTGACTGGGACGGAAATGAGCTGCTTCTTTCTGACATTCTGGGAACGGAAAACGATGAAGTATACGTCCATCTCGAAGAAGAGGTCAACAGGAAGCTGCTGTGTTATGCTATGAATAAACTTTCATGCAGGGAAAGGGAAATCGTTGAAATGAGGTTCGGGCTTGCAGGAGGAAGAGAGCTTACACAGAAAGAGGTGGCTGACAGAATGGGTATATCACAATCTTATATTTCAAGACTGGAGAAAAAGATTATCGGGAGGCTGCAAAAAGAAATAAAAAAACTGGGATAAAGAACAAAAAGTGGTTGAAATGTTGGCATGATTGTTGTATTATAAATCCCATATTGAATAAATATGCTTTAATTTACATAAAGATACAAAACCGTATACGTATTGATTGACGTAACAGACTGAAGAATGGAGGCAGAAATGAGCTACAAAGTATTCATTGATGGCGCAGAGGGCACCACGGGGTTGAAAATACACGAGTATTTCCAGAAGAGAAGTGATATAGAACTTATATACATAGATGCGGATAAACGCAAAGACTTAGAGGAAAGATTGGCATGTGTGAAAAAAGCCGATGTTTCCTTTTTGTGTCTTCCTGATGGGGCTGCAAAGGAAATCGCAGCGGCAGCACCTGCTGACTGCAGAATTCTTGACACATCTACAGCCCACAGAACAGACAGCAGCTGGGTATATGGAATGCCCGAGCTGTGCAGAGAACAGCGGGAGCTGATAAGAAACAGCAATCGTGTGGCTGTGCCGGGATGCCATGCTACAGGTGTCATATTGCTGACACGGCCGCTTATTGAATCAGGCATTGTCGGCAGGGATTACAATTTCAGTGCCTTTTCCCTTACCGGCTACAGTGGCGGGGGAAAGAAGATGATAGCTCAGTATGAGTCGGAGGCAAGAAGCGGTATCAGACAGGGCTCAGAAGATCCGCTGGTTTCTCCTCGTCAGTATGGTATTGCACAAATGCACAAGCATCTGCCGGAGATAATTGCAGCATCAGGTATGTCGGCAAAACCGTCATTCATACCGGTGGTTGCTGATTACTACAGTGGAATGCAGGTGATTGTTCCGGTAAAAGGTGCAGGAACAATAGAGGAGGTAAGGCGTGTATTCAGAGAATATTATGAAGGACAGCCGATGGTGAGTGTGGTGGAGTCCGCAGACGATGGTGGATTCATAGCAGCAAACAGGCTCGCTGGAACCAACAGACTTGAAATTGCTGTAGATGGCAGCGATGAAAATATTATTCTGACGGCAACGTATGACAATCTGGGAAAGGGAGCGTCAGGTGCTGCTGTCCAGAACATGAACATAATGCTTGGAATTGAAGAAACAAAGGGGTTGATATAAATGTCAGAAATAAAAACAGTAATAGGCGGTGTATGTGCACCTGCAGGCTTCAGAGCATCAGGCGCAGCCTGCGGAATCAAAGCAGGTTCGGATAAGAAGGATATGGCACTTATCGTAAGTGACGTTATGTGCAGTGCAGCAGCAGTGTATACGACAAATAAGGTAAAGGGAGCACCACTTGAAATTACCAGAAGAAACATCGAGAACGGCAGAGCCCAGGCTGTAATTTGTAACAGCGGAAATGCCAACACATGTGCTCCGGGAGGGCTGGAGCTGGCAGACAGGACATGCGAGATAACAGCAGAGGCACTGGGACTTGAGAAAACGGATATCGTTGTATGCTCCACAGGTGTAATCGGTCAGAGGCTGGATATAGAGCCTTTTGAAAAGGGTGTACCAGTGCTTGCCGGAAGCCTCTCATATGATGGAGCAGATGATGCAGCGGAAGCTATAATGACAACAGATACAGTTCCCAAATCAATTGCGGTGGAATTTGAAGCCGGAGGAAAAACCTGCAGGATCGGCGGAATAGCCAAAGGCAGTGGAATGATAAATCCCAATATGGCTACAATGCTTTCATTTATAACGACGGATGCAGATATCACTCCTGAGCTGCTCGACAAGGCTCTGAAGGAGGTAGTTGAAACAAGCTATAATCAGATTTGTGTAGATGGAGATACCTCTACAAACGATATGGTTGTTGTTCTGGCAAACGGGATGGCATCAAACCCGTGTATCGATTGTGAGGGTGAGGATTATACCATATTCAAAACAGCTCTTTCATTTGTTGCGGCAGACCTTGCAAAAAAGCTGGCTCGTGATGGTGAAGGTGCATCAAAGCTTATAGAGTGCAATGTAAAGGGAGCACCGGATAAAGCCATTGCCCGCAGGATAAGCAAAACCGTTATTTCATCCAACCTCCTCAAGGCTGCTATGTTCGGAGAGGATGCCAACTGGGGCAGAGTATTGTGTGCAATAGGGTATACAGACGGTGATTTCAGCACTGATAATATTGATGTGACAATGTCGTCTGCAAAAGGAACTGTGTTCGTATGCCAGGGCTCAAGTCACAAGGAATACAGTGAGGAAACGGCATCGGAAATTCTATCCGAGGAGCAGATAACAATCGATATAGATATGAATCAGGGTGATGGATGTGCTACAGCATGGGGCTGTGATCTTACATACGACTATGTGAGAATAAACGGTGATTACAGAAGCTGAAACATGATAAGGTGATTTGTATAGATAAAGCAGGAGCGTAAAATGGTAAATCAGAAATATTTGGACAAGGCAGAGGTTTTAATAGAAGCGTTACCGTATATTCAACGGTTCAACAGGAAGATAATAGTTGTAAAATACGGCGGAAGTGCTATGATAGATGAAACACTTAAACAAGGTGTGATTGAAGACGTGGTGCTTCTGAAGCTGGTGGGATTCAAACCGATAATAGTGCACGGTGGAGGCAAGGAAATCAACAGATGGGTCGACAAAGTAGGAATGCAGACGCGATTTATTGATGGACTGCGGGTGACTGACAGTGATACAATGGAGCTTGCGGAAATGGTGCTGGCGAAGGTGAATAAAGAGCTGGTTTCAAAAGTTCAGGCTCTGGGAGTAAAGGCTGCAGGTATCTGCGGTAAGGACGGAGGTCTCCTGAAGGCAGTGAAAAAAATGCCCGACGGCAAGGATCTGGGATATGTAGGAGATATCTCAGGTGTGGATGTCAAGATACTGAAGGATCTCCTCGAAAAGGACTTTCTTCCGATCGTATTTCCTATAGGAATGGACGAGGAAGGCACAAGCTATAACATAAATGCAGATGAAGCGGCAGGAGCTATTGCGACAGCCCTCAAGGCCGAGAAGCTGGCTTATCTGTCGGATGTGGAAGGCGTAAGAAGGGATCCGAAGGATCCGGAGTCTGTCATATCGGAGCTGTATATCAGCGAGGCCAGTGAGCTTATAGATGACGGAACTATTTCGGGAGGAATGATACCTAAAATACAGAACTGTATAGATGCAGTGAATAAAGGTGTTTCCAGAGTTCATATAATGGATGGGCGCATACCTCACAGCCTGCTGCTTGAGATTTTCACAAACAAAGGAACAGGCACCGCAATAATAAAGGAAGGCAGGGAGAAATACTGTAATGAATAAAGAAATGATCAGAAAAACCGACAATGAAAAAATAGTACCGACGTATTCCAGATACGACATGGCGGCAGATAAAGGCAAGGGTGCATGCTGCTATGATACAGATGGGAAAAAGTACATAGACTTCACTGCAGGAATTGGAGTGAATTCTCTGGGGTTCTGCGATGATGCATGGATTGATGCGGTAACTTCACAGCTGAAAAAGCTTCAGCATGTTTCAAATCTGTTCTATACTGAGCCGCAGGTTAAGGTGGCAGAAGCTCTGACTAAGAGAACAGGTCTGTCAAAGGTTTTCTTCGGCAATTCAGGAGCAGAGGCCAATGAAGCGGCTATCAAAACCGCAAGAAAATACGGAACGACGAGAAAGGGTGAGAATGTAAATAAAATCATAACTCTCGAAAACTCTTTCCATGGCAGAACAATGGCTGCCATAACAGCGACAGGGCAGGAGCATTATCATAAGTATTTCACACCGTTCATCGGGGGCTTTAAATACTGCAAAGCCAATGATATAGAGCAGCTTAAGTCTCTGGCAGACGACGAAGTGTGCGCTGTCATGATGGAAATGATACAGGGCGAAGGTGGTGTTATGAATCTCGATATGGAATTCGTGAAAGCTGCAGAGGAGATATGTGCAGCAAAGGATATTCTGTTTATTGTGGACGAAGTCCAGACAGGAATCGGAAGAACCGGAAAACTCTTTGCATACGAGCATTTCGGTGTGAAGCCTGATATCGTTACTTTTGCAAAGGGAATAGGTGGAGGCCTTCCGATAGGCGGAGCCATTATGGGAGAAAAGTGCTGTGATGTGCTGCAGCCGGGAGATCACGGCACTACATACGGTGGAAACCCTGTTGCATGTGCTGGAGCATGTGAGGTTCTTAGCAGATTGGATGATGACTTCCTGACAGAAGTTGAGAAGAAGGGAGAATATCTCAGAAACAGACTTATGGAGCTGCCGCAGGTTAAGAGCGTATCAGGCATGGGACTGATGCTGGGGGTTGAAATAGACGGCAAGGAGGCAGCAGCTGCTGTTAAGGAAGCGCTTGAAGGTGGGCTTATGATTCTTACTGCAAAGAACAAAGTGAGAATGCTTCCACCTCTTACAATAACATACGATGAGCTTGATCAGGGAATAGAGATATTCAAAAAAGCATTGATGTGATTTGATTAAATCCGAATAAAAGAAACCTGATATGCACATAAATATATTACGACATCGAGCGTTGCTTTAAGGGGAGCAAAAAGGATGTGAGGGTAATTGTTTATGGCCGGTAAGGTTGAAATTTGCGGAGTAAATACTTCAAGTCTCCCGAGATACAAAGATAAGGAGATGCAGGAGATGCTGAAGGCCATAAAGGCCGGAGATATGGATGCAAGAGATGAGTTCATCAGGGGTAATCTGAGGCTTGTACTGAGCGTGATACAGAAATTTTCCGGACGGGGAGAAAATCCTGACGATCTGTTTCAGGTGGGCTGTGTCGGACTTATCAAGGCTCTTGATAATTTTGACATGTCACATGGTGTTAAATTCAGCACGTACGCGGTTCCTATGATAATCGGTGAGGTAAGGAGATATCTCAGAGACAACAACAGCATCAGAGTTTCCAGATCGATGAGAGATATGGCCTACAAGGCTCTGACGGCGAAGGAGAAGTTGGGCAGGCAGCTGCAGCGGGAACCGGATATAGAAGAAGTTGCCCGTGAGCTCGGGGCTAACAAGGAGGATGTTGTGCTGGCACTTGATTCAATACAGGATCCCGTATCACTTTTTGAGCCTGTGTTCAATGATGATGGCGATCCTATATATGTTATGGATCAGATAAAAGATATGAAAAACACCGATGCAAGATGGATAGAAAACCTTTCTCTGTCCGAAGCTATGAAAAAGCTTTCGGCCAGAGAGCAGCACATATTGACGATGAGGTTTTTTGAAGGGAAAACCCAGATGGAGGTTGCGGAGGAAATATCCATAAGTCAGGCGCAGGTGTCAAGGCTTGAAAAAAATGCATTGAATTACATGAAGAGGTATGTGTGATACGCACACCTCTTTTTGGCATAGTGTTCATATTTCCTTTTACATTACCGAAAAACACCAAATGAACAAAAAACTGTGTTATGATATCAGAACGGACTCAGCAAAGGAGATAGAAAATGATTCTGGAAAAAAACGAAAAATTTGAAATAAGCGAATCAATGATACCTGCAGGCATGACGGTAACCATCGAGGATGCTAAGGAAACTGCAAAGGTCTTCGGTGATCTGAGGATGAGATATCATGCAGCTATCAAGGAGATAAGCACCAAGCTTGAGGTTCTGGATAACGAATTCAGTCTCAGGCATGATTACAATCCGATACACCACATGGAATGCCGGCTCAAAAGTATCAAGAGCATAGTTGAGAAAATTCAGCGAAAAGGCTGGCCTATGGAACTGGAATCTGTATATAAGGTAATGGATTTCGCCGGCGTCAGAGTCATATGTAACTATATGGACGATATATACAGAGTGGAGGAGAGTCTGCTCAGGCAGGATGATATCAGACTTCTCAAAAGAAAGGATTATATAAAGAATCCGAAGGAAAGCGGGTACAGAAGTCTGCATCTTGTTGTGGAGGTGCCTATATTCCTGTCAGACAGAACATATAATATGCCGGTGGAGATACAGATAAGGACAATAGCCATGGATACATGGGCGAGTCTGGAGCATGAGCTGAAGTACAAGCGAAAGGATGAAATGCCGGGATATGTTGCTCAGGAGCTGAAAAACTGTGCCAGAGCCATGGCCGAGGTGGACGCTACCATGGAGAGAATACATAAAATGTTCTGATATATGGATTATCATGATTTTGTTTCACATAAAAGGAGAGTATGATGAAGAAGAAATTACTGGTTTTGGCGATGTGCCTGATAACGGCAGCATCACTTGCAGCGTGCGGCTCAGCTATGTCCTATGATGACTATGACCTTTCGGAATATATTGAACCGGGGAAGTATAAAGGTCTTGAAACCGAAGGGTATACAGTGAAGGTGACAGATGAGGAAGTGGACGATAAGATACAGGAACAGCTGGAAGCGGCAGCGGAAACTGTGACACTTGTGAAAAATGACGAGGTTAAAATCGGCGACACCGTAAACATAGATTATGTAGGAACCAAGGATGGCAAGGCGTTCGACAACGGTTCTGCAGAAGGCTATGACCTTGTAATCGGCAGCGGTTCATTCATAGACGGGTTTGAAACGGGACTGGTAAACAAGAAGGTTGGACAGGAGGTCAAGCTTGAGCTTACATTCCCTGAGGATTACAGCACAGAAGAGCTTCAGGGGCAGGATGTGGTGTTCGATGTCAAGATAAATTCTGCTACAAGAAAGGTCGTTCCGGAATACAACAAGGATTTTGTAAAGAAGAATACTGAATATGATTCCGTAAAGGAATATGAGAAGGCCGTGGAAAAGGAACTCTATGATTCAAAGGAGGATGAAGCTGTTCAGAATCAGAAGGAGGATCTCTGGTCACAGGCTCTCGAAAATACCGAAGTGAAAAAATATCCTGAAAGAGAGCTTGAGCATTATATAGAATTCAATGACAAGCAGATGGATGACATGGCAGACGCATATGGCATAAGCAGGGAAGAAATGCTGAGCAAATATAATTTCAAGGATGAAGAAGAGTTTGAAAAGGTGAATGACGAAAGCAGCAAGCTCAGAATCAAACAGGAGATGCTCCTTGAATATATAGCTGATAAAGAGGGAATAGAGTATACCGAGGAAGAAAAAGAAAAGCTTCTGGCGGATTTCGAAAAGCAGGGCTATGATGAGGATGAAATAGAAGAGCAGACTGGAAGAACGGCAGATGAATATGTGCATATAGAGCTTCTGTATCAGAAGGTGCTTGATTTTCTTCTTGAGAATGCAGTCATAAAATAGCAGAATAATTAAAATGTCAGAAAATAATGATAATTTCTTTTTTCTGACATTGTATTGAAAAATAAGACAAGGTGTGATAGTATCATTCCATTAGTTTACATATCACCCTTGTTTTTTTATTTTTCGGGTGATAAATAAACTGTGATTCTCTGGAGAGCCTCTTTTAGAGCGCCGAAGGTGTAAGCATGCCGGTATCTGAGCAATATCGGATGTGATCTCTCAGGCAAAAGGACAGAGCAGATAGTTTTATATTATTTGTGTCCTCTCCGGAAGTCGATTTATTTTTATCGGCTTTTTTTGTTTTTATTTATTTTTTATTCATGGAGAAGGAGAAGATATTATGGAAGGTTTCACGTTATTTCTCGAGAAAGTCGACGGTATAGTATGGGGAGTTCCTCTTATTGTACTTATCATGGGTACTGGTATTTATCTGACCATCAGACTCGGTGTGCTTCAGTTCAGAAAGCTTGGCAAGGCTCTGAAATACATGGTGCATAACGAACAGGATGGTATCGGAGAGGTAACCAGCTTTGGCGCACTTTGCACAGCAATGGCTGCCACAATCGGTACAGGTAACATCGTAGGTGTTGCTACGGCAGTAGTTGCAGGAGGTCCCGGTGCATTGTTCTGGATGGTGCTGGCTGCATGCTTCGGAATGGCAACAAAGTACTCCGAGGGTCTGCTTGCAGTTAAATTCAGAGAAGACAAAGGAAACGGCAGATTTCTGGGAGGTCCTTTCTACTACATCGAAAAAGGTATGGGCAAGAACTGGAAATGGCTTGCCAAGCTGTTCGCACTCTTTGGTGTAGGTGCCGGACTTCTCGGTATCGGTACAATCACTCAGGTAAATGGTATAGCATCAGCTACTCAGGGATTCTTTGATCCGAATTCAGAGCATGTTGTATCCATATTAGGTACTGAATATTCAATCGCTACAGTAATAACAGCAATAGTAGTTGCAGTGCTTACAGCACTTGTTGTAATAGGTGGTCTTCAGAGAATAGCCAGTGTAACTACGGTAGTTGTTCCATTCATGGCTATCACTTACGTTGTTGTTTGCGTAGCAATTCTTATTTTCAATATCAAGGAGATTCCGTCTGCAGTTGTAATGGTTGTTGAAAGTGCATTCGGTCTCAGAGCGATGGCCGGAGGAGCTCTCGGTGCACTGCTTCTGGCTATGCAGAAGGGTGTTGCAAGAGGTATATTCTCAAACGAAGCTGGTCTGGGAAGTGCTCCTATCGCAGCAGCTGCCGCTCAGACTAAGGAACCTGTAAGACAGGGCCTTGTATCAATGACAGGTACTTTCTTTGATACTGTTATCATCTGTACTATGACAGGTCTTACGATTATGGTTACAGGCGCATATGATACAGCTATAGCTGACGGACTTGAGGGCGTGCAGGTTACTGCTGTTGCATTCGGCAACGGACTACCTTGGGCTCAGAGCGTTGGAAGCGCAATACTCATGATTGCTCTCGCATTCTTCGCATTTACAACTATCCTCGGATGGGACTACTACAGCGAAAGATGTCTTGAGTACTTATCAGGCGGCAAGATGACAGCTGTTACAGTTTACAGATGGTTATACATACTGGCAGTGCTTATCGGTCCGTTCCTCACAGTATCTGCTGTATGGACAATTGCTGATATATTCAACGGTCTTATGGCTATTCCTAACCTTATCGCTCTGCTTGCTCTCAGTGGCGTCATCGTTGCAGAAACTAAGAGCTATTTCAGTAGACTTGATTCAGGTCAGATTAAAGGCTGATGCAGCGTCATTGCATATATGCTGAATATTATAAAAGGAACTGTGTGATGCAGTTCCTTTTTTCGCGGTCATAAATATGGATAAGCCGGCATATAAAGTATAAACGACAGAAAAAGGGGGAGCATATATGCTTAATACGGTGGATATCAGAAATAAAGAGGTAATAAATATATATGACGGCAAGAGTATGGGGTTTGTATGTGATATAGAAATTAATCTTAAGGAAGGAAGGATTGACGGTATCGTGCTGCCGGGAGACAGAAGCTTCATGCGTATTTTTGGCCGTGAGACTAATGATTTCGTAATAAAATGGAAGTATGTGCGAACGATAGGAGATGATGTGATTCTTGTGGACGTGCCGCCTGTGATAGATTAAATACTTGGCAAAAACCACTATATGTAGTAAAATTTACTTGTGTAGTTAACATGTATCTGTTCAAAGGAGGGTCAGCTATGAAATGCCCATATTGTGAAAATGACGACAGCAAGGTTATAGATTCCAGACATACGGAGGATGGACATGCTATAAGACGCAGAAGAGAATGCGAGGCCTGCGGGAGACGATTCACAACCTATGAGAAGGTTGAGGAAATGATTCTTATGGTTATCAAAAAAGACGGCAGGCGTGAAGCATTTGACAGAAGCAAGCTGCTAAACGGAATAATCAGAGCATGTGAGAAGAGACCTGTATCGATAGCATCAATGGAAAAAATAGTCGAGGAGATAGAACGGGGGCTCAACAACATGATGGAAAAGGAAATAGAGAGCACCTTTATCGGAGAACTTGTTATGGAACGCCTCAAAGAGCTGGACGAGGTGGCTTACGTTCGTTTTGCATCGGTATACAGGCAGTTTACGGATATAAATACTTTTGTGGCAGAAATCGAGAAGCTGCTGACCAATAAGAAGAACTGACAATAAAAGCATATATGGGAGGAGCATATGAAGGAAATATTCAGGATAGCTGTGGATGGACCAAGCGGAGCAGGTAAAAGCACGATAGCCAAGGCGGTTGCGGCAAAGCTGGGTATCGATTATATTGATACCGGTGCTATGTACAGAGCTGTGGGGTATAAGCTGAAACAGACGGGAACAGCTCCCGAGCAGAATGAGAAGCTGAAAGCTGTGCTTGACAGCACGGACATAGATTTTGTTAAAGGTGATATAATTCTTGACGGGGAAGTCGTAAACGATAAAATCAGAACCTCTGAGATGTCACAGCTGGCATCGGCGTGTTCGGGGATAGCAGAGGTCAGAGAAAAGCTGGTGGAGATACAGCGCAGAATGGGGATGCGAAAAAGCGTGATTATGGACGGACGAGATATTGGCACCAATGTTCTCAAGGATGCGGAGTATAAGTTCTATCTGACTGCTTCGGCAGAGGAACGTGCTGAGCGTAGGCATAAGGAACTGCTGCAGAAGGGTGAGAACATCAGCTTTGAGGAAGTCCTCAGAGACATAAAACAGAGAGACCACAATGATATGACGCGAAAACTGAATCCTCTTACCAAAGCCGATGATGCTGTTGAAATAGATTCTACAGGACTTACAATTGATGAAGTTACCCAGCTTATTCTGGATAAAGTGAAACAGCAGGGCTGATAAAAGTATAAGTGCTCCTTTGCATGGTAAAAATAAATGCAGAGGAGTTTTTATTATGGAAAAAATGAGAAAAAATCTGAAAAAAATACTTGCAGCCATTGGTGTGCTGCTTGTGGTACTGGCCGGCAGACTGGCATACATACAGATAGCCGGATATCCGGAGCTGTCGGCAGCAGTGAGAGCGCAGTCAATGATAGCTCTGGAAGGAAGTAATTCGAGAGGTATAATATACGATAGAAACGGTGCTCCTCTGGTTGCAGGGGAAAGCAGATATGTCTATATTATAAAAGAAAACGAATTTGATTCTGATGCCCGCAAAGTGCTTGAGCAGTTAAATGCGGAGGAGGTCAGTGCTGATAATAAAGGCTATTATGTTTATTCCTCCGATCACTATGATAAGGCCTGCGGGGAACGTCTGATAGATGATAACAGGGCGTATATACTGCAGGCTTCGGCAAGATACAGCGATGATCAGGTTGCAGAGCATCTCATCGGTTATGTCAATAAAGGAGATGATTCCGGGGCGGCAGGGCTGGAGCTTATGTGTGATGAACAGCTGTCGGCGCTTAACAGGAAAGTGTATGCGGCAGCTGATGTTGCGGGGAATATACTTCCGGGGAGAGGTCTGATTATATCATCTGACGACAAGTCGGATTCGTATATCACAAAAGGTATTCGGACTACTGTTGACAAGGAGCTTCAGCAGGCTGTTGAAGCTGCGGTTTCACGGGAAAACAATAATTGTGCTGCTGTAGTTATGGCTGTGGATACGGGAGACATCCTTGCCATGGCATGCACCCCGGGGTTTGATCCTGATAATGTTGATGATTATCTGGAGGCAGGAGATGATGAGCTTATAAATAAAGCAACGCAGGGAGAGTATCCGCCGGGCTCTGTTTTCAAGATAGTAGTTGCTGCAGCGGCACTGGAGCAGGGGATAAGCCCTGACAAGGTGTTCACCTGTGCAGGCACTTCAAGTGCAGGTGGCATTGAAATAGGCTGTGAAACGGGAGGAAAGGAAGGCCATGGAGACATCAGATTCGAAGAGGCCTTTGCGGAATCGTGCAACAGCTGCTTTGTGCAGCTTGGTCAGCAGATTGGTGCGGATAATATAATCAGTATGGCGGAGAAGATGGGTCTTGGCAGGAAGACTATGAATAATTACCCTCAGGAAAATGAAGGACATCTTATGGATGAGTACGAAAGATACGGAGCGGGGTCAGGAAATCTGTCGATTGGTCAGGGTGAAACTCTTGTCACTCCCCTGCAGGTTGCCGTAATGACCAATACTGTTGCATCAGGAGGTATTTATAGAGGTGCCAATATACTGATGAATGATGAGAAGGAAAGCAGACAGGTGATATCGGAGAATACAGCTGATGTTATCGGGAAAATGATGAAAGCTGTTTCATTATACGGGACGGCTTCATCGCTGGATATTAAGGATGAAGCCGGAAATGCCAGAGCTGCTGTCAAGACGGGAACGGCGGAATTCGGCCCGGAGGATGAGAATAGCAGCCATGGCTGGATAACAGGCTATGCACCATGTGATTCACCTGAATATACAATAACTGTATTTGTTGAAAACGGTGGCTCAGGATCTCTTTCGGCAGGACCGGTATTCACAGAGATTCTTGATTACCTGGAAGAGTCGGGCAGCTACAGCAGACCGACTCTTGCATAGTGAATCTGATGTCAGGACGGCAGGGAGGCTCTCATTTTCTCGAGAGCTTTTTTTTCTATCCTGGAGACATAAGAACGGCTTATATCAAGAAGTGATGCGACCTCACGCTGTGTTTTGGGAGTCTGCCCCATGATTCCGTATCTGTGGATCAGGACAAGCTTTTCACGGTCGGTAAGCACCTGATCGATAGTACGCAGCATGTTCTGCACCTGCAGCTTGAGGCTTATATTGTCTGCAACAGCATCTGGTTCGGTTCCCAGGATATCATTGAGACTGATTTCATTGCCATCCTTGTCAGTACCTATGGATACGTTGAGAGAAACCTCTGCAGCGTTCTTTCTGGAGGATCTGATGCTCATAAGTATCTCATTTTCTATGCATTTGGCTGCGTATGTCGCCAGGCGTACGGATTTGCCGCTTCTGTAGGTGCTGACTGCTTTTATGAGACCTATGGTGCCGATGGAAATAAAATCATCCATAGTGTGAGTCTGGGATGAATACTTTTTGGCGATATGAGCAACAAGTCTCAGATTTCGTTCTATAAGTATCTGCCTGGCCTCTTCATCTCCGTTCTCGTATTGTTCTATATAGTACTTTTCTTCTTTTTCGGTCAGTGGTTTCGGAAACGAAACGCTCATATATGTATCCCCCTCCATTGATTTTTACTATATGCAAAAATCGGAGGGGAAGTGCCTGACCTTACTTATTTTCTTTCGAATGACAGGCAGTCAGTGCACTGATCCATTGTTGGATTAGCCTCATGGCTTCCTACTGTAATGCAGTCGAGCGAACAGTAATCCGATGTGCCTGCATGGTGTTGACACTTATCCACTGTGCATTTGATGCTTCTGTTGATATCCATAATCAAAATACCTCCTGTAAATGTTTCGCACTATTTATTATCTCTGAAACAGAGAAAAATATTATACTGAAAGTATTGGAAAATATGTTAATAAATGTTAAAATTATATGTGCGGAATTCCTGTGAAAAATCTGGTGATAATTCATAGTTGATAATATTAAAAGGAGAAAAGGGAAAAATGAATATAAGAGAACTTCCAAAGGATGAAAAACCCAGAGAAAAGCTGCTTCGTGAGGGAAGCGGAAGTCTTTCTACAACAGAGCTTTTGGCCGTGCTGATAAGCAGCGGTACCAGAACTTCATCGGCTCTGGAAATAGCAGGTAAGCTGCTGACAATGGACAGACGAGGTATAAGATATCTGGCAGAATGCAGTCCTGAAGAGCTTGAAAGAATCAATGGCATGGGAAAGGCAAGGATATGTACGATACTGGCTGCTGTTGAGCTGGGAAAGCGGATTTCAGCTGCGCCTGCAGAGAAAAGGAAGCTGATAAGATCTTCATCTGACATAGCTGATATATTCATGGAAAAAATGAGGTATTACAAAAAAGAGTATTTTATATGTCTGCTTATTAACGCTAAAGGAGAAATCATCGAGGAAACGGAGGTTTCCATAGGGGATCTGTGTTCAAGCACCACACATCCAAGGGAGGTTTTTGTCAGCGCAGTGAAGCGGAGCGCAGGCTCGGTGGTCTTTTTACATAATCATCCGTCGGGAGATCCGACGCCGAGTGAAACGGATATAGTAACGACTAGACGGCTGATGGAAGCTGGAAATATTCTGGGGATTCCGGTGCTGGATCATATAATAATCGGCGATGGAACGTATGTCAGCATGAAGGCCGAACGAATGATATAATTTACAGCGAGGGGGCAGCGATGAACAAGGACAGGTCAAAACATGCATTGATCATATGGTTTACAGCCGTACTTGGCGCAGTGCTGGTGATACGGCTGTTTATACTCACGGTGCCCCAGCATGATAAGTGGGCTGAATACGTTGATGATATTTCGATACGTACATTTTACGAGACAGCTCCCAGAGGGGATATACTTGACAGAGAAGGTAGAATTATAGCAACGAGCCGTCCGGTTTATTCAGTTATATTAAGCAGGCAGGAGACTGACGGGGAAAAGGCACTGAACGAAGCATTGGAGGCTGTAAAGCTGCTGAAGGATTGCGGAGAGAAAACGGAGCTTGATGCCGGAGATATTGAAGAAAAAATCCAAAGCTCAGGCTATGAGGGTTATATGCCGATAACTCTTGCAGATGAAATTTCACAGGAAACGGCAGAACGGATAAAACAGGAGAATTACAGTGCAATACGTCTGTCGGTAAATTATGAGAGATACTATCCCAATGGTTCTCTGGCATCTCATGTAACAGGATATCTGGGGAGAATTTCAGCGGATGAAGAGGAGGAGCTTGTAGGGGAGAAAGGCTACAGGCGTGATGCTGTCGTAGGCAGATCGGGTATAGAGCAGGTGTATGAGGACTCCTTAAAGGGAACTGATGCAGTGAGTCGGTATCTGGTGGATTCGGGAGGGACTGTGAGAAAGAGTCTTGGAGCAAGTGAGGCTGTAAAAGGCACGGATGTCAGGCTTACTCTGGATATAGATATTCAGCAGACAGCGGAGGAGTCTTTGAAGCAGGCTGTGGAAAAAGCTGCCGCAGGTGAAGTGTTCGTAAGCAGCTACGGAAATGTGCAGATGACAGCTGCCCCTAATGCAGCTGTAGGTGCAGCTGTTGTAATCGACGTCAGAACCGGAGAGGTCCTCGCAATGGCCAGCTGTCCTGATTTTGACCCTAATGATTTTATTGGTGGAATGACGGAAGAGAAGTGGGCATCTCTTCAGAGAGAGGACGATGCTGACCCGCTGAGCCCGTCTCCCCTTTACAATGTTGCGGCTTTGACAGCGGTGCAGCCGGGCTCCTCCTTCAAGCCGGTAACTGCTCTGGCAGCTCTGGATTGTGGACTGAACAGGAATCTATATTTGTATGATGACGGCTGCGTGAACCTTGGAGGAAGCAGATACGGGTGCTGGTTATGGAATGAAAACGGTGGAAGGCATGGCTATGTGGATCTTAAGGAGGCATTAAAGGTTTCATGCAATTATTATTTTTATGATATAGCCTGCGGATATGATTTTGCATCCGGAAGGCCTCTGGAGTATAATACGGATATAAGCAACAGTAAAATTGTGTCAACTGCGGCTTCGCTGGGCCTGGGAAGAAAAACCGGCATTGAGATCGAAGAAAGTCAAGGGGTACTCCCGTCGGAGGCTCTCAAGCTTCAGGGGATAAAAAACAGTCTGAGAAACTATCTCCTGACAGAATGTGAAACATATTTTTACAAAAGCTGCCTCAAAGACAGGAAAGAGTTTCGAAAAAAGATAGAAAAAATTGTTGATTGGGCAGATAAGGACTTGACTTTGGAGGAAATAGTAGGCAAACTAAAAGATAAGTCTTTTGTTAAGCCGGATCAGGTGGAAGCGTTGGCCGCTGTATGCAAGCATGATTATTTCGACAGAGTGCGCTGGGACGTAAGCGATACTCTGAATATTTCTATAGGGCAAGGGGATAATTCATATACGACTCTTCAGATGGCAAATTATATGGCTGCTCTGGGCAGAGGAGGTATAAGCGGCGATGCAACACTGATATACGGGAAATCATCGCAGGAACGGAAATTATCTGATTCATCCGGAGCCTCATCTGCCGATAAGGATGATATTGAATATGTCATTGAGGCACTCACTGAGGTTACAGGTCAGCAGGACGGCTCTCTGTACGGTTCATTCGGCAGCTTCCCTTATAAGGTGGCAGCCAAAACCGGTACTGCTCAGCGTGCAGGCTTTATAAGCAGCGGCTCTGAAGCAGAATACCTGAAACGTCATCTTCATCTTATAGCACCTGACATAACATTTAATGAAACAGAGAAAGAAGCGGACAGGCTTATGAGGGAGTATCCGGATGTTTATGAATCTGAGGATGCTGCCATGAGAAGAGCGGTTATTAATCTGAGCAGCAATCGCATAACTGCTGATGATATTGACAGATATAAGAAAAAATACGACAATTTTGCATGGACAGTTGCACTGGCTCCGGCTGATGATCCGGAGATTGCAGTTGCTGTTATGCTGGTACAGGGCGGAACTTCATCAAATGCTGCCCCTGTAGCAAGAGAAATCATAGGAAAGTACGGAGATAAATCAGGATGGGAAAGGTTATTTTAATTTCATCAGGCAAAGGCGGGACAGGCAAAACGATGTTTTCTGTCAATATGGGAGCGATACTTGCGCAGCAGGGCTGCAAGGTAATGCTCATGGATATGGACATGGGACTCAGGAACATGGACCTATATCTGGGAATGGAAAACAAAGTGGTGTATAACATTATGGATGTGGTGTCCGGCATATGCAGAATAAAAAAAGCCATGATAAAGGTCAGCGGATTTGACAATCTGTTTTTCATGGCAGCATCTCCGGGACGTGATGACAGGGATATAACTCCGCTGCATATGGAGGTTCTGTGCCGTAAGCTTGGTAAATACTTTGATTATATTATTATTGACTGCCCTGCAGGCATAGGCGATATGCTGGATGTTGCAATAACTGCCGCCGATACAGCGGTCATAGTAACAGAGCCTGATGCGTCGGCTCTCAGAGATGCGGATATAACGGAGCGTTATCTGCAGGAGCACGGGATAGATAATATCGGCATAGTTGTGAACAAGGTTAAGGCATCCCTGATGAATGCCGGGCTTATTCCCGGTGTATCGTACATAATAAATTCATTCAAGAGCCCTGTTGTGGGTATAATACAGGACGATGACAATATACATATTTCGACAAATAAAGGAATTCCGATTGTATGCAAAAGAGGAACATACATTGAGCGTAATTTCAGAGAAATTGTAGGCAGGATAATTTAGAAGCGGACAATAGCACCACAGCTCCTTCAGAGCTTCTGACGGCAGCTTACGCTGAGTATGAAGCCGATTCCCGTCATGGATGCCAGCATAGATGAGCCTCCGTAGCTCATAAAAGGCAGAGTTATTCCGGTTACCGGCATTATTCCCATATTCATAGCTATATTTTCGAATGATTGGAATGCGAACATTCCGGTGAAGCCGGCGCAGATCAGGGTTCCCTGCAGATCTGTGGAATATCGGGCTGTTTTAAGGGTATGGTAAATAAGTATGGCGAAAAGCAGTATAATGGCGAAGCCGCCGATGAAGCCGAATTCTTCGACTGTGGATGCAAAGATAAAATCCGACTCCGGCACAGGAAGAAAATCAAGAGATGCCTGAGTGCCGTTGAGATATCCCTTTCCCGATAATCCGCCGGAGCCTATTGCTGCTTTGGAGTTCCATACCTGATAATTACCTGCAAGCTCCAGATTTTCGGGGTGCAGGAAAGCATCTATTCTTTCTTTCTGGTAACCTGCCAGAAAATAGTAAAAAAGTGGCATCAGAACAGCTGATGCTAGAGCCAGACGACCTATTATCTTCAGTTCAAGTCCCCAGCAGAAAACCATGAACAGCCATATGGCACAGAATACACATCCGCTCCCGAAGTCTTCCTTTGCTACTATGATAATGAAGGGCATACCGTAGAGTGCTGCTTTTGCAATGCCTGAGGCACTGTTGAGACAAGGGGATGATCTGGAAAGAAAGCCTGCCATAACGATGACAAATGCCAGCTTTACAAATTCAGAAGGCTGTATGGTCAGAAAACCTAGATCCAGCCACGATCTGGAGCCGTAGAACGAAGTGCCGAGTCCCGGCACATATACGGACAGAAGAAAAACAATGCTGAATAAATATATATATTTTTCCAGGGCGATGAAATATCTGCAGCCCAGCTTGAGAACGGCAGCTGCCATAAGAATTCCTGTAAGCAGAGCTGCAGACTGTATAAAAACTTCCCTGGAAGGGAAGGTCCCGTTATTATAAGCAATTCCTGAAATGCTTAATATGCCTGCCATGGACAGGAGCAGAGGAGCGGCGATAATATAGCGGTTGCAGCGCATTATCGTTTCTGAAAAATTGTTCACCATTGCACTCCATTTCCTTGACGAACAAGCCAAAAAAGTCTATAATCGTATTGTGTGCTTTTTATTAAATATTATTACTGAATTGTAATGATTTGATATTTACAAGTAACTTTAATTTGATTATAGAATTGAAAATTGAAAACTGAAGAAAAGGAGGAAATTAGATGGCGAGTATCATTATTCCTATCGTAGTTGGACTGGCAGCTCTGGCAGTGGGGCTGCTGGTTGGATATATACTTAGAAAATCTATTGGTGAAAAAACTATCGGCAATGCCGAACAGAAAGCCAGAAATCTTATTCTCGATGCAGAGAACAGAGCGGAAACGCTCAAAAAGGAAATGGTTCTGGAGGCCAAAGAGGAGGCTCACAGACAGAGGAGTGAAGCGGAAAGGGAAATCAGAGAGAGAAGAAACGAAATTCAGAAATCAGAAAGAAGGCTGATTCAGAAAGAGGAATCCATAGACAGAAAACTTGAAAATATTGAGAAGAAAGAAGAAAGCATAACAAACAAAGAAAGAAACATCAGCAATAAGCAGCAGGAAATGGAAAAGCTTTTCCAGAGACAGCTTGAAGAGCTTGAGAAGATATCAGGCTACTCAATCGACCAGGCAAGAGAAATAATTCTTAACAAGGTTGAGAAGGAGGCAAGAAGCGATGCTGCTGCCCTTTACAAGGAAATCGAAAGCAAGGCCAAGGAGGATGCTGACAAGAAGGCCAAGGAAATAATTACCGGTGCTATACAGAGATGTGCTGCAGATCATGTGGCTGAATCTACAGTTTCGGTGGTTCCTCTTCCTAATGACGAGATGAAGGGTCGTATAATAGGCAGAGAGGGCAGAAATATCAGAGCTATCGAAACGCTCACAGGTATCGACCTTATTATCGATGACACACCGGAAGCTGTTATTCTCTCGGGATTTGATCCGGTAAGAAGAGAAATTGCAAGGCTTTCACTTGAAAAGCTTATTGTAGACGGCAGAATACATCCGGCAAGAATCGAAGAAATGGTTCAGAAGTCGGAACGTGAAGTCAATGCGATCATCAAGGAGGAGGGTGAACAGGCAACCTTCGAGGTTGGTATTCACAACCTTCATCCTGAGCTGGTCAAGCTTCTGGGAAGACTTAAGTACAGGACTTCATACGGCCAGAATGTGCTGAAGCATTCTATAGAAGTGGCTCATCTGGCAGGGCTTATGGCAGGCGAGCTGGGACTTGATGTGACTCTGGCTAAGAGAGCCGGTCTGCTTCATGATATCGGTAAGGCTCTTGACCATGAAAGAGAGGGAACTCATGTTGATATAGGTATTGAGGTTCTCAGGAAATACAAGGAATCTGAAGCAGTGATAAATGGTATGGCTGCACATCACGGGGATTATGAACCTAAATCAGTTGAAGCTGTGCTGATTGCGGCAGCAGATGCGCTTTCCGCAGCAAGACCGGGTGCAAGAAGAGAGACTCTCGAGTCATATATCAAGAGACTTCAGAAGCTTGAAGAAATCGCCAATACGACTGAAGGCGTTGAGAGATCATTTGCTATTCAGGCCGGCAGAGAAATCAGAATCATTGCCAAACCTGATGAAGTGGGTGACGATGCTATCGCTCTTCTCGCTAGAGACATTTCAAAGAAAATCGAATCTGAGCTGGAATACCCGGGACAGATTAAGGTTAATGTCGTGAGAGAGACAAGAGCTATTGATTATGCAAAATAAGATTAACAGAGGCGGATTCATATCCGCCCTTTTTTCTGGAGATAAAAGATGATTTATTTGGATAACAGTGCTACGACAAAACAGCACCATGAGGTTACGGCACTCATGGTGAAACATATGGAGGAGAATTTCGGCAATCCGTCTTCTCTGTATCAACTTGGTGTTGACAGCGAAAAGTCAGTCAAGACAGCAAGAAAACAGCTTGCATCAGCGATGGGTCTGCATGATGGTAATATATGCTTCACATCGGGAGGTACAGAGGCTGACAATATGGCTATATTTGGAGCTGCACGTTCGATGAGGCGTATGGGCAGAAGAATAGTCACCTCAGCTGTTGAGCACCCGGCGGTGCTTGAATGCTGCAGGAGACTTGAGGCCGAGGGCTTTGAGGTGGAGCGCATAGGTGTTGACAGCAGGTGCAGGCTGAATATGGATCAGCTCGAGAGAGCTGTAAATGAGGATACTATTCTCGTTACACTGATGCATGTAAATAATGAAGCGGGAACTGTAATGCCGGTAGACAAAGTGAAGGCTGTAATGAAAGCAAAAAATGCACCTGGGCTGCTTCATTGTGATGCAGTGCAGAGCTTTGGCAAGCTTGATATGCCGCAGGATGCAGATCTTATTTCTGTGAGCGGACATAAGATACATGGGCCTAAGGGAAGCGGTGCGCTTTATATCAGAAAAGGACTTAACATTCCTGCGTTTATTGAAGGCGGCGGTCAGGAAAGCGGAAGGCGTTCAGGTACAGAGAATGTTCCTGCTATTGCAGGGCTTGGTCTTGCTGCAGAGCTTGCGGAGGCTGACAGAAAAAATGAAATGAGCAGGATAGCTGCTATGAGAAGCTATCTTATTGACGGCCTTAAGGCTGAGATTAAGGATATTACTATCAACAGTCCGGAGGAGGCTGGAGATGAAAGCGGATTGTGCTGTCCGTCTGTACTGAATGTTTCCTTTGCAGGGACACGTGGAGAAGTGCTGCTGCACACTCTTGAGCAGGACGGGATATATGTATCTACAGGATCTGCCTGCTCTTCAAACAAAAAAGGACAGAGCCATGTTCTCAAGGCTATGGGTCTTAAGGATAAGGAAATTGAAGGAACTCTCAGATTCAGCTTTGGCAGATACAATAGTATGGATGAAATGGATACTGTGATAATGAAGGTTGCTGCTGCTGTTAAACGCTTCAGGAGACTGGGGAGCTTCAGATAGTTCGCAGGAAATAATGTAAGGAGATATATGAAAATGGAATTAAATCAGGAGCATATTTTTATTGTAAGATGCGGAGAGGTTGCCCTTAAGGGCATGAACAAACCGTATTTTGAAAGAATGCTTGTTGAAAGAATCAGAAAGCTTCTCAAAAAATTTGACGGAGTGAGTGTAAAGCGTCATGAGGGGCTGATTTATGTAAGAGCAGACAAGGCTCTGGATAAACAGGCTATAATCAAGGAGATTTCAAAGGTTTTCGGTGTTGCTTCAATCAGTCCTGCTGTTGAATGTGAAAGCACCATGGAATCCATAGGCAGAGCGGCGGTTGCTTATATGCTTGAGGCTATTGACGAAAGAGGCATTAAAACCTTCAAGGTAGAAGCTAAACGTGCTGACAAGAATTTCCCTGTCAAGTCGCCGGATATCGGCAAGCAGATAGGTGCTGCGGTGCTGAAGGGTTGCAAGGTACTGAAGGTTGACGTACATCATCCGGATTGTCTTCTGTTTGTTGATGTAAGACATGATAAATCATATATATATCAGGATAAGATTGCCGGTTTCGGTGGTCTGCCGCTGGGTACCAATGGTAAAGGTTTGTCGCTGCTGTCCGGAGGCATAGATTCACCTGTTGCAACATGGATGATGGCCAAGAGAGGCATGATGATTGAAGCCGTGCATTTTCATTCATATCCATATACAAGCCAGCGTGCACAGGAAAAGGTTGAGGAACTGGCTTCTCTTGTTGCGACCTATTGTGGCAGATTCAAAATGCATGTTGTGAACCTTCTGCCTGTTCAGGAGCAGATCGTGGAACATTGCCCGGAGGAGGAGACTACGATTCTGGTGAGGCGGTTCATGATGAGGATTGCTCAGAAAATCGCGGAAAAGAACGGCTGTGGTATGCTGATAACTGGTGAGAATCTGGGACAGGTGGCAAGTCAGACTGCAGAATCGCTGATAGTGACGGATGCATCTGTTACAATGCCTGTTATGAGACCGCTTATTGCGATGGATAAAGTGGACATAATGGATCTGGCACAGGAAATCGGAACTTACGAAACTTCAATACAGCCTTATGAGGACTGCTGTACTGTTTTCCTGCCGAAGCATCCGGCAACAAAGCCTAAGCTTGAGAAGATTTTGGAATCAGAAAGCAGGCTTGACTGTGAGGCTCTCATTGATGCTGCTGTTGAAGCAGAAGAAATTATCGATATTTTCCCTGCGTAATACAGCAAACGACAAAAGAAGTGGTTATTCTGCTTTTTTTCCTAAGGACAAATCCCCCTTGAAAAGACTATAATTATAGAAGAGTCTTGAAAAGGGGGTTTTTTTGTGGAAGTAATTTTCAGAGTATCGGAGCGTATTTTGATTGCATGCGTAAAGGGTGATGTCGATCATCACAGTGCTGCACCTTTAAGGAATACTATTGACGAGTCTATGAAGGCTTTTGGATGCAGCGATCTGATTATGGATTTTTCAGGGGTTGAGTTTATGGACAGCTCAGGGATCGGCGTAGTGCTGGGAAGATACAAACGTCTTGCCGAAAGCGGCGGTTCATTTTACATTTCCGGTTGTTCCGGTCATATTGAACGTCTGCTTGAAATGTCAGGAGTTTTCTCGCTGGTACCGGCAGCAGAGGATTTTGAAAATGCTGTCGATCTGATAAATGGCCGTCAGCAGATGTGCATGGAGGTTTGAATATGAATAATTATATGAGGGTGGAATTCAGTGCCCTTGCTGAGAACGAAGCTTTTGCCAGAGCGGTGGCGGCTGCTTTTGTGATGCCTCTGGATCCTACTGTTGAAGAACTGACCGAAATCAAGACAGCTGTATCAGAAGCTGTCAGCAATAGTATCATACATGGCTACAGAGATTCCTGCTGCAAAAAGGACGCAGTAGTTGTGCTGGAATGCCGTATTATGAGTGGAGGCAAGGTGGTAATCAAGGTTGTTGATGAAGGTGCCGGAATTGAAGATGTTTCTAGAGCTATGGAGCCTCTTTTCACAACGGGTGATGAGGAGGAAAGATCCGGCATGGGATTTACGGTAATGGAAAGCTTCATGGACAAGCTTAGTGTAGAGTCAGAAAGGGGTAAGGGAACCACCGTTACTATGACTAAATATCTGGATATCGTACGTGGCATCTAAATATGTTCCGGTAGCTAAGGAGGATACATATAGATTAATTGACGAAGCACAGAATGGAAATCAGGAAGCAAGAGAAAAGATCGTAGACCAGAATATTGGATTGGTAAAAAACTTAGCGATGAAATATGCGACCGGATATTATGAACCTGAGGATCTTATGCAGGTCGGTTTCGTAGGGCTTATCAAAGCTATAGACCGGTTTGATACGGATTTTGATGTAATGTTCTCAACCTATGCGGTTCCCATGATATTAGGTGAGATAAAGAGGTTCATACGTGATGATGGAAGAATAAAGATAAGCAGGCAGCTTAAAACCGAAATAAAAAATCTCAAAAATATTCAGCAGGAATATTATAATAAATTCGGTGTAAGCCCTAAGATAAGCTATATTGCGGAAAAAATGGAAGTTTCAGCCGAGCATGTGATGGAAATACTCGAGGCTGCTGATTCGCTTGCCAATATGGAAAGTCTTGACAATCAACTGATCCCTGAGGGTATGCATGGCGGAGCCTGTGTCGACGAGGAACAACAGAAGGCTGAACTTATAGATCTCAAAAATGCTATTCGCGAGCTGGAGTCCAGAGAACGCCAGATAATAGTCCTGAGGTATTTCAAGGATATGACCCAGCAGCAGATTGCCAGAACTCTGGGTATTTCTCAGGTGCAGGTATCGAGGATAGAGAAGAAGGTGCTTATGCGTATGAAGGAAAAAATGGATATGTAAAGCAAAAGGAGTTGTCGCATTATGAACGGTTTATTATCAGGCAGACAGATAAATAAGCGTTAATGCGACAGCGTACCTTGCTATTCCTTACGTTCATAAGCAACCAGTTCAACATCCTTCCCGGTCATATGGTATATCTGTTTTTCCATTTCTTTCAGCATATGCTCCAGAACGAGTTCAGAGTTTACTCTGTTGTCATTTTTGAATCTGCTGTATTTCATATCAATCACCTCGTGATTATTATGTGCAGAAATATAAAAATGTATAAAATCTTTTTGACACAGTACCATATATTAGTGTATAATATTTATCGGCAACTGAATAAGCGCCATTAGCTCAATTGGATAGAGTCGCGCACTACGAATGCGAAGGTTGGGGGTTCGAGTCCCTCATGGCGCGCCAATAAAAAAATCTCTCGTTAGAGAGGTTTTTTTATTGGCAAGCATAAAGAAAAAGGGACTCGAACCCGAATTTTAGCAATTCTACTTATGAGGGCTGTTACTGACGCTGAAATTATAATACAATTAGGATGAGGCATTAGGAGAAAGAGATATGGATCAGATAAAAATTGGCAAATACATTGCAGAAAAAAGAAAACAGCTAGGACTTACACAACTGCAGCTGGCAGATAAATTAGGCATGAGTAATAAATCTGTTTCAAAATGGGAACGTGGAGTTTGTTTGCCAGATGTAGCAGTGTACACGAAATTATGTGATATTTTAGGGATTACATTAAATGAATTTCTCGCTGGAGAAGATCTATCTACAGTGGAAATCATACCAAGGTCTGAAGAAACAATTATCGGAATAGCTAAAGATGTAAAAGTAAGAAAGAAAAAAGCAAAGCAAATTATTTCTGTATTGCTGCTATTAGTATTGGCAGTTTCAGGGATAGTTGTTTACTTCTTACATAAAGAAGGAGTCTTTTACAGGAATTGTGTTGTTCCCTTGTCATGGCAGAGCGAGGAAGGAAAGGCTGTAAATCTAGTTTGGGATGAAGGTGCGAATCTGTATAGATACTATGCTGATAAGGATTACAATCAACTGCAAATAAAATACTATCGATATAAAAAGGATCGTTTGATCGAGGAAGGGGTTCTAAAAAGCTATACTTTTTCCGGAGGATATAAAGGCGAAGGAATGATTGCGATAATCAATGATTTTGATTCGGGAGAATTGCTTGTGAAACTTAATGCAGAAGGCGATGACTTTGAGTATGGTGGAGATGAAACTATGCTTACGGAATACAAATTACCATTGGAAGGTATGAATCTGGATGACTGGCAGGCTCAGTTTGGTGTAGCTGTTCAGATACCACAAAAGACTGTGCATCTTGAAGAGGATGAAGCAGGTCTGCTATATCTTGTTTATGATAAAGAAATGTCAGCATCAATACCGGAATCAATTGAAAAGGATGGCTTCTGGCCAAAATGCAAAGAAAAGTGTCCGGGGATAGAAGCAAATGATTATACTGATTTTATTACTATAAAATTTAATCATGTTGAATAGTGCGTGTTCAATAAAAATAGCAAGATGTATTGGGATTATAGATTAATGAGTAATATCAAATTTACAAAAGGAGATCTAGAGTGTTAAGACGAAAGAAGAATATTGCATCAGCCTTATGTATGGTAATAATTACAATTGTTTTGTGCGGATGTTATGGTGCATATGATGACTATGAGCTGATAGAAGAACCGTCAGATGTTAAAGAGGCTGTAAGGGAAATGAGTAATAGAGAAAATGTTGAAATCTGTGACATGGCTGAGACTGAACAATGGAAACTATATGCATGTACGGCAGATGGCGAGTTTGGATATTATGTATCTGCAATAATAGATGAGCGAGACGATTTAAGAAAATATGGTGCGGGTTATAAAGGTGGACAGGCTGCAGAAGCAATAGTGTTATCAGCAGAGAAGGAAAAGGTAACATTGGGCATTATTTCTGATGGTACAGTAAAACAACTTCGTCTTCATAATGATAATACAGGTGAAGAAATCACTTTTGAACTAGATAAACAGGACATATCTGCATACATATTTGAATGTGATTGGAAGGAGTTTTCTTGCGCTTTTATTGATGAAAATGGAAATGTGATAGAGAATTAACTGAAATTGTGGGGGTGTTTATAATGAAGGGTAGATATTTTGATAATGAAACAACTAAACTAACAAAAATACATATTGTTGCAGTAGTATTATGCATATGTATGATATTTATTCCTCAGGCTGTGTATGCCGATTCATCGTGGATATGGCTGACAGATTACAGACCTTTTGATATACTACCGCCTGTTGCACTGGCGACAATTGTGATTGAAGTTCTGGCAATATGGATGATTCCACATACTGGAAAATTAATTAAAACAGCTGTAGTGGTCATTATTGCAAATGCAGGGTCTTTTTTACTTCCGTATGCATTGCTTTTGGGAGATCCGGTTTACCCTAAGTTTAATGATGTCCTTAATTCTGGCGCAAATTATATAGTCGGAGCAGAATTTGTAATATTGACATTGGCTATTGAAATGCCTATTGTTTACAATTTGCTTAAGAATGAGGTCAGCAATAAAAAGAAACTGATTTGGTCAATAATAGGTTCAAACATTGTGACCACAGTGATGGTGGCAGTAATAGAACGAATGGTAACGGAGGGATATTGGGCATAACCTTACAAAGGTTAAAAAGGAGAAAAATTGAAGATGTGGAATTTAGAACTAAGAAATTTCTGCTTGATGCTATGAAGCAAGGCCTGATTCCTGAACGATGGAGCGATATAGACAGCGAAAGGATATGGATTGCATATAAAACCAGAGAGGATGTTCAGCTGGATTTTTATAGTAAAAAACAACTTGAGAGGATAAGCAACAATAGAGCAATTGGCATAGGACTTTTAACCAGCGGGAGTGAATGGAGGTATTCGGTTATAGAGGCAGCAGGAGAAGACTGGACAAAAGAAATTGAAATTGAACTTTTCTCTGCGCACATTATGAGTAGATAGCGCGAACACAACACTCTGCATCTTTTTTAAATGGGAAAACAATATTAGAAAGGCGTGAATGCAATTACTTAATATGTATTAAATTATCTAAGGAGAATGTATTAATTTGGATAGAGTATCAAAAATCAGGAAGGGGATCTTAAATGGAAATAGTATGGTTTTTGAGCGTAATATGGACAATATATGGTATCGCAGGGCTTTTGGGACATCAGTATATCAAGCCTGCATACAAGAATAGAGAATGGACATTGGAATATAAAAAAGAATGCGGGCGTTGCTGGATTGCCGTGGGTGTACCGTGGCTGGCTGCAGGAATATTCTTCAAAATAATAGGTCTCAGTGGCTGGAGAATATGTCTCATTATTTTTCTGATAAGTATCCCAGGGGTTGTTTATTCTGTGACTGTGGAGAAAAAATACAAGCACCTTTTAAATACGCGGGAACAGAATTAGAATAAAACCGTATAATTAAGTTGATAGGGGACGTAATGGAGGAATGTTATGGGAAAGAAATGCTATTATGTAGCTGTGATCTCATTACTAGCATTATTGACATCCATTGTATTTACAAGTTGAAGCGATAAGTTGGAAGAACCGGTATTTGTTAAAAAACTGGTGTGCAGTGTGGACAATAATAACGGATATGATTTGCATTGTTTGAATTTTGGGATAAGCACAGATAATTTGAGTGAAAGTGGAGGCTTATCAGTACCTTTTATATTTCACGATGTGATTGTAAAGTGGGACGATGGAAGTGAGACTAGGGCAGATATTGGAACGATTCACATAGCGGAGAGTTATGAACAGGCATTTTCTTTTGATTGGAGAAGCAGAGAAGAGTCATATCCCACAGACGACACTATTGCAGTAGTGGAAGAACATCAGGCTGATGGAGACTTACTTATAACTCAAATTGATATTCCATATTATGATGAGCTGTCTAATTACATAAAAGGTGTGAATATCGCAGGAAGAAATGTTTCAGAAATATGCCGAAATGGATAATGGAGCAAATTGAGAGGAGTAGTCTATGAAGGATAAAGATAAAAAAATCATTTCCAGCGCAGAATTGCAAAAAGAACTTAATGAAGAGAGAAAAGCGAAAGGGCTTAAGGAAATGCCTGCAGTTAACCCTACTAAAGGCGGCAGTACAAATACATACTGCCGCATGGATAAATCATGGAAAAGCGCACCTGACTTTTTTAAGCAGATGATTAAGGGTAGGAAAGAATAAGAATTCTGTATATCGCAATATCGCAGTCTTGACGAGTCATAAAAACCGGATTTTCAACGATTCCCTGGATTGTGTGCAAATATGCCTGGATCATAGGAACCATTACACATACTTTTCTTTCAGAAAGCTTTTATGGCGTTCAAACGCTGCTAATACAGCCTTATTTTGTTATGAAGGAAATATCGTTTCGATATTTTAGGAATATAAACAAAGCCAACTTCTCTGATTTAATCGGCAAAGTGGACTTCGTTCCAAAATATTACATTTAAATAGCCTTTAGTATTAGAAGATGTGCAAATTACATTGCATATTTTTTTAATTTGCACATTCTATTGGGAATCAATCCTACGCTATTATTCGGCGACCGCTTCACCACCGTCTGAACTGTCGGAACCATTTTCGTCCAAACCGTTTTCGCCGGAAGCTTCATTGGATGCTGTAACCTTGATGGAATCAAGCACAGGCTTGATGTCGTCCTTTGTCATTTCTTTTTTGCTGAACATATTGAAGCAGTAGGTCTTATCGTTATATTTGAACATGGCAATTATGTGGTTATAGCCGGAAGCATCGGTTCCTGTAATATATGTGTACGTTCCCAGTGTTTCCTCTTCGCTGGTCTGTTGCGAATCCTTGAGCTCGTAAGCCAGCGCATAAGCTGCACTGTACAGGTCATAGCCGTTTTCCCAGTCTGTGAAATACAACGAGCCTAGTTCGGTATATGAATCACCGGCAGTGGCAAACCAGTGTTCATCATAAGAGGTATCAACTTTTTCAAAGTCAAGTACGGCATATCTTTGAGATATTTTGTATTCGAGATCGCCGCAGGTTACCGAATATTCTCCGATAAGAGAAGAATCGAATGAAACCGTTTCTGCAATAGCTTTCAATTCATCATTTACAGAAGCATTGCCAGCTTTAGGCTCAGCTTCAAAGCAATAATAGAAACCGTCATTTAAAGCATACATTACGTAGTATGTTTTGCTGTTATCAGTGAAAGAGCCAAGCTTGCCGTTGATTTTTCCGAGCTTCACATCCTCGAGAGATTCGGAGTCAGCAGTTATGTCTGATTCCTCTTCCATATATTTGTCAAGTGAAGAGTTGTCATATGCCGCAAGCGAAGCGGTAACTTTAAGATCAAAGCTTCGACCTGTGAATACTTTAGACGCGTACAGCTCGTTCTCTTTACATACCTTGTTGCTGTTGGTTTCTTTATCGAGGGTGAAATCTCCGCTAAGGCTGAATTTCATTTCTCCCACGCTGTATTCGGCAGTATCGGTGCCGCTGCTGCCGCCACATGCACATAGTGCCAGAACCATTGATAATGTAAGTAAAATACTAATTATTTTTCTCATCTGTCAACTCCCCCTTATTATGTTTAATCTTCCTCTCAGGCAGATTGGTAAGCAGTACAGCTGTAACCACCAAAAATCCGCCAATTATCATACTCCATGTTATTATATCGCCGACAAGCAGATACCCGAAAATGCATGCACATACGGGCTCGAAGGTATTTATTATTGAAGCGTTTGTCGGTCCGATGAGCTTCACACCTACACAGAACAGCAGTATGGCAGCGAAAGCGCATACTACTGCCAGAAGAAGCATATATCCAAGCTGAGATATGGTTTCAGTGAACAGCGGCTGTCCGCTGACAGAGCAGCGAATGAAGTTGAATACAGCAGAAGCCAGCAGCACATACCCCGGAGTAACCAGTGGATGGAGGCCATCAAGGCTCTTCGAAGAAAGTGCAATAGTATATACTGTGTAGCATACAGCACATGCCAGAGCGAAAACAACACCCAGAATCCTGATTTCCATATCAGGAGACCAGACAATCAGACTCAGGCCGATAAGTGAGAGTATGACAGCAGCTATCTTAACAGCTCTGACCGGTTCACGTCCGCTTATCATTTCAACAGCTATTACCATGGCAGGGAAAGTGAACGAAATGATGGTTGCCAGAGATCCGCTTATATAATCAAAAGCAAAATAGAGAGTTGTCGCAATTCCTATATATGACAGCATTATGGCTGTCATCGGCTTAAGCGCCTGTCTGCTGAGCCTGAAAGGAATACGTTTGATAAGGATGTAAGCCCACATAAGTATAGCTGCATAAAAAAACTTATTGAACAGAAGCGTTTCCGTAACGACTCCTGTACCGTATGCCATAAATGAGAATGAAGGTACGAGACCGTAGCATACTGTAGTTCCGATGATGCAGAGGCTTCCGATGAGTTTTTTGTCTTTCATGATATCACCTTGTAAGTTATAATGCATTCAATAATGTGTCTTATAATTCTATCATGAAAACAAGACATAGTATACCCAAATTTAGAAAAGTATAGTATTATTAAGGCAGACTAATATAGCTGCAGAGAATTATGGAGTGAAGCGTAATGATTACAGATGAATTGATAGTAAAAACCCCTGTAGTAAAGGAAATTGCTGAATGCAAGGAAATTTTCTGGGAAAACGACAGGGCAGGAGACAGCTTTGAAGATAATATTGTGGATATTGATGAAGCGGAAGCAAGACTTGTCAGATTTGCCCCTTTTATAAAACGTAAATTCTCGAAGCCTGAGGATGGTATCATAGAATCCACTCTCAGAGAGATAAATCAGATGAAGAATGCTCTGGGTATGAATATCCCCGGAAGGCTGTTTCTCAAATGCGACAGCCATCTGCCTATCTCAGGCTCGGTAAAGGCAAGAGGAGGCATATACGAGGTGCTTAAATTTGCAGAAAAAATTGCAATAGACAGTGGTATGCTTACGACTGAGGATGATTACGGAAAGCTTGCCGATGACGAGTTCAGAGAGCTCTTTTCCAAATATAAGGTTGCCGTTGGTTCAACAGGCAATCTGGGTCTGAGTATAGGTATAATCAGTGCGGCCATCGGTTTTCAGGTGACAGTTCACATGTCTGCCGATGCCAGACAGTGGAAAAAGGACATGCTGCGTTCGAAGGGTGTTACGGTTGTTGAATATCCGGACGATTATGAAGCGGCAGTTGCCCAGGGCAGAGCAGAGGCTGCCAAGGATCCGTCGTGCCATTTTGTTGACGATGAAAACTCACTGGATCTGTTTGCAGGATACTCGGTGGCAGGAAAGCGACTCAGAAAACAGCTGGATGATGCCGGCGTAACCGTGGATGAGAAACACAGGCTTTATGTATATCTGCCTTGTGGAGTTGGCGGTGCTCCGGGCGGCGTAACATACGGTATCAAACATTATTTTGGAGATAATGCATACTGCTTTTTTGCAGAACCTACTCATGCTCCGTGTATGACTCTGGGGCTTGTTACGGGTCTTCATAATAGAATTGCAGTAGGTGATATCGGTATAGACGGCAGAACTGAGGCTGACGGTCTGGCTGTAGGGAGACCATCGGGACTGGTATCGCAGGCAATGGAAAACAGAGTAACAGGATGCTTCACAGTAAACGATGAGAAACTTTACCCTTATCTCGCCGCATTGAAGGACAGTGAGGATATATTTATCGAACCTTCTGCATGTGCCGCATTTGAAGGTCTGAAGTATACATGTGGTAAACAATCACGAAGCTTCCCTGCTCCGGATGACAATTCTGTACATATTATATGGGCAACAGGCGGGGATATGGTCCCTGAGGATGAAAAAAAGACCTATTATGAAAAGGGAACACTGCTAATGAAAAAACAGGAGGAAGGCTGTGAGTGATAATATAAAAAACGGACAGCAGAGGCTGGAAGAGCATGCTGAAAGAACTTTGTATGAGAATAATGTAGTGCAGAAGGATACCTTGAACGGTATGATGAAAAGCAGAGCAGCAGGATGTTCATTTGAAGATAAGACACTGACATTTGAATTCCCTGTGCAGCAATGGCAGGCCAATCGTGTGGGCAATCTGCACGGAGGTATGATCTGTGCAGCTTTTGATCTGACTATTGCAGCGCTGGCACGCTTTTATGCTGGAGAAAATTTTGCTCCTACAATCAGTCTTGATGTGAAATATGTAAGACCTGTCAAGGTGGGAGATACAATGGTGGTGACTGCCAGAGCGACAGCTACCGGGCGTCGCATAACACAGCTTACAGGTGAAGCATACAGCAAAGATTCAGGCAAGCTGGTAGCGACAGCGGCATCTGTATATATGAATGTCGATACAGTGAAGGAACGTGCATAGAAGCAGTATTTTGCTGATAAAAAAGGATGTGAGTGCTATTAACTCTTTTGAAAAGGAACTCCGCGATAATTTTAATGAAATTCTAGATGCAATGTCTGATGACCTTCTTATTTCAGATGGTGAAGGCCGGGTAATGAAGGTAAACCGCAGCTTTGAAGAACTGTACGATCTGAAAAGTGAAGAGGCTCTGGGAAAAACGGTGTATGAGCTTGAGAATGAGGGGTATTTTAAACCCTCTATTATCGGTAAGGTGCTGAAAAGCCGGAAAAAGATAACAATGGCTCAGAAAAACCAGTTCAACCGCGATATCATAGTTACAGCCACTCCGATTTTTGACGGTGAGGGAAATATCAAGTTTGTAGCAAGCTTTTCCCGGGACATAACTGAAATGGTGCAGCTAGAGAAAAAATATTCACGGCTGCAGAATAAGGTGGCCAGATACTCAGCAGAAATCAAAGCTCTGAGGAAAGAAAACGATTCGGATCCCGATATTATTATTTCATCTGTACAGATGGAAAGAATAATGAATACGATTAACAGAATCGCTGATTTTGATGCCAATGTGCTTATTTTAGGAGATTCAGGAACAGGCAAGACGATGCTGGCCAGGGTAATACACAGGAAAAGCAGGCGGGCAGATGGTCCGTTTATTGATATAAACTGTGCAGCCATCCCTGAGAACCTTCTTGAATCAGAATTGTTCGGATATGAAAAGGGCTCATTTACAGGTGCAGGATCCGATGGAAAGGTTGGACTAATAGAGCTGGCTGATAAAGGCACTCTTCTCCTTGATGAAATATCAGAAATGCCTATCACCTTGCAGGCAAAGCTGCTCAAGGCAATACAGGATAAGACCATAACAAGAGTAGGCGGAACCAGACCGATAAAGGTTGATTTCAGGCTTATCGCTGCATCCAACAGGCAGCTTGAGCAGTATTCGGATGAAGGCAAATTCAGGAAGGATCTTTATTACAGACTTAATGTGGTCAATATACAGATTCCTGCACTGGCAGAAAGAAAAGAAGATATAATTCCTATGGTTACCTTTTTTACGGAGAAGTTTAATAAAAGCTACAATGTTGAGAAAACTTTTGCTCCGGGGGCTCTTGAGGTTCTGGTCAGATACTCGTGGCCGGGTAATGTAAGAGAGCTGTCGAATGTAATCGAAAGGGCGATAGTAACAAGCGAGAAGAATGAAATTACTGCAGGTGATTTACCAAAAGAGCTTGCAGAGGATTACAAAGGTATGATAAAATATCCAGTTGAAAATATAAGTAGTCTTAGCGAAGCTATAGAGCAGCTGGAACGTGAGCTGGTGGTACAGGCATATGAGAGATACGGTACGACCGTAGGTGTTGCGGAAGCATTGGATATAAGTCAGCCGACGGCTTTCAGGAAGGTTAACAAATACATCAAAAAAGTTTAAAAAATATCGTACATGCTATTGAATAAAAATGAATATTGATGTATAATTATTTATAAGCGGCAGGGATGCCGCTTATTGAATGCATAAGGAGATTAGATGTAATATTATGATTAAGACGATTGAAAAAATGGAAGGATTGATTTATCTCGAAGATGGAACCGTTTTTAAAGGCAAAGGGTTCGGCTTCAAAGGAACAGCTGTCGGAGAACTGGTATTCAATACATCTATGACAGGGTATCAGGAGATTCTGACGGATCCGTCATACAAAGGACAGATCATCAATATGACTTATCCTTTGATAGGCAATTATGGTATAAGTGCAGATGATAACGAATCAGAAGAAATTCATGCATTTGGTCTTGTTATCAAGGATCTTTGTGACATGCCGTCAAACAGCAACTGTATAATGACATTGGATCAGTGGCTCAGAGAGCATGAAATTCCGGGAGTCTACGGCGTGGATACAAGACAGATAACCAAAAAGATAAGAAAGAACGGGACTGTCAAATGTCTGATAAGTACAGAAGGTATATCGATAAGTGAAGCCAAGGACAGATGCCAGAATGGTATTCTTAGAGGAGACTGGATGAAGGAAGCGGCAGTCAGAGAGAAGACATTTCTTGCTTCCACATCGGACTGCGGTGAAGCACCACTCAAGGTTGCAGTGCTTGACTATGGTGTCAAGAGACATATTCTGAAATACCTCAGACAGAGAAACTGCGATCTTATCGTTTATCCTTACGGAACCGCAGCTGAAGAAATACTGGAGGATTCACCTGACGGTATTTTCCTGACGAATGGTCCGGGAAATCCTGAAGAAGCAGTTGAAGCTATAGAGGAAATCAAGAAGCTTATTAGCAAAAGCGAAATCCCTATGTTTGGAATCTGTATGGGACATCAGCTTCTGGCCACAGCACTGGGAGGAAAGACTTACAAGCTTAAATACGGTCATAGAGGCGGAAACCACGGAGTATTTGATAAAGAAACAAAGCGTTCATACATAACAGCTCAGAATCATGGATATGCGGTGCAATATGAGAGCATAATCCTTAAAGGTATGGAGGTTACTCATCTTAACCTCAACGATGGTACAGTCGAAGGTATGGAGCACAGAGATCTGCCGATTTTCTCGGTTCAGTTCCATCCTGAGGCATCGCCTGGAGCAAATGACAGCGGATATTTATTTGATAAATTTATTAAAATGATGAAGGAGGACTCTAATAATGCCTAAGAAAAGCTCTTTAAATAAAATACTGATCATAGGTTCCGGTCCTATCATCATCGGGCAGGCGGCCGAATTTGACTATGCTGGAACTCAGGCCTGCAAAGCTATCAAAGAAGAAGGTATAGAAACGATTCTGGTCAACAGTAACCCTGCAACTATCATGACAGATAAGGGAATAGCAGATAAGGTGTATATGGAACCCCTTACAGAAGAAGCTCTCGAGCAGATACTTGACAAGGAAAGACCTGACGGAATGCTGGCAGGCTTTGGTGGACAGACAGGACTCAATCTTGCCATGGAAATGGAGGAGAAGGGGATACTGGCAAAGTACGGTACAACTCTGCTTGGTGTAAACAAAGAGAGCATCAAAAAGGCAGAAGACAGAGAAGCCTTCAAGGCACTGATGCAGGAAATTAATGAGCCTATCCCTAACAGCGTTATAGCTACAAATATTCAGGAATGCTATGATTTTGTGGAAAAGGAAGGCTATCCTGTAATCATAAGACCTGCATATACACTGGGTGGTACCGGCGGCGGTTTTGCAGATAATAAGCAACAGCTTGAGGAGCTTTGCTACAAGGGTATGGAGAGCAGTGCTATCGGACAGATACTTTTGGAAAAATCCGTAGCCGGATGGAAGGAAATAGAATTCGAGGTAATGAGAGACAGGAGAGATAACTGTATTATCATCTGCAGCATGGAAAACCTCGACCCTGTAGGAGTACATACCGGAGACAGTATAGTAGTAGCCCCTACACAGACTCTCAGAGATGAAGAATTCCAGATGCTGAGAGATGCATCAATCAAAATCATAAGAAGCCTTGAAATCGAAGGCGGCTGCAATATCCAGTTCGCACTGAATCCTGAAAACGGAAAATACATAGTAATTGAAGTAAATCCTAGAGTAAGCCGTTCCTCAGCTCTGGCATCAAAGGCGGCAGGCTACCCTATTGCGAAAATTGCGGCCAAGATAGCTCTTGGATATACTCTTGACGAGCTGTATAACTATGTTACTCAGACAACAAGTGCCTGCTTTGAACCTACAATTGACTACATAGTAGTTAAATTCCCTAAATGGCCGTTCGATAAATTCAGAACAGCGTCAAGAAAGCTGGGAACACAGATGAAAGCCACGGGAGAAGTTATGTCAATCGACAGAACCTTCGAGAGTGCTCTGCTAAAGGCACTCACTTCAATTGAAATAAAGTGTGATGGCCTTCATATCCCGTTCGTTTCAGGTCTTGATGATGCGAAACTCACAGAAAAGCTGAAAGCCTGTGATGATGAGAGAATCTTCTGTATCGCAGAGGTTATGAGAAGAAATCTTATGAATGTAGAGGAGCTCTACGCTCTGACCAAGATTGACAGATGGTTCCTTAATAAAATCAAGGCGATAATAGATCTCGAAAATACATTGAAGAACGAGCCTCTGACAAAGGAGCTGGTTTACGAAGCAGAATCAAGAGGATTTACAGATACAGATATTATTGCACTGTCAGGGGTTTCGAGAGATGTTCTCCAGGATATACGTGTGTATAATGATATATATCCGGTTTATAAGATGGTAGATACATGCGGAGGTGAATTTGACGCTCTGACACCGTACTATTATTCCTGCTATGACGGTGAGGATGAAAGCGAACGCAGCCCTGAAGAAAAGATTCTGGTTATAGGCTCAGGACCTATTAGAATAGGACAGGGAATCGAATTTGACTACTGTTGTGTTCAGGGTGTATGGGCTATCAAGGATCTCGGTTATGAAGCAATTATCATGAACAATAATCCTGAAACAGTAAGTACGGACTTTGATACATCCGATAAACTCTATTTCGAATCGCTTCATATCGATAATGTAATGAATGTCATCAAACGTGAGCGACCTTACGGCGTGATTCTGCAGTTCGGTGGACAGACATCACTGAATCTGGCAGAAAAGCTCAACAGCAGAAGCATAAATATTCTGGGAACGTCCTATGAAAATATAGATCTGGCTGAAGACAGAGAAAAATTCTGTGAGCTGCTTGATGAACTGCAGATTGCTGTACCTAAGGGCGTGGCGGTTACCAATGAAAAGGAGGCGTTTGAAGCCATTGAGGAACTGGGATATCCTGTAGTGGTAAGACCTTCATATGTAATCGGCGGACGTGCTATGCAGGTAGTATATAACGATGTTGAACTGAAGCGTTATATTAAGGAAGCCGTATCTCTTTCAACGGAGCATCCGATTCTTATCGACCAGTATATTTCAGGTAAGGAAATCGAAGTTGATGCCATTGCAGACGGTGAAGACATACTGATTCCAGGTATTATGGAGCATGTGGAAAGAGCTGGTGTCCACTCGGGAGACAGTATTTCAGTTTATCCTGATTATTCACTTTCCAAAGAGGTTGAAGATACACTTGTTGATTACACCAAGCGGATTGCAAAAGCTCTGGAAGTTGTTGGACTTGTTAATATCCAGTACGCTTATGATGGTAGAAAGATATACGTAATCGAGGTAAATCCTAGAGCTTCGCGTACAGTTCCTATTCTCAGCAAGGTAACAAGAGTTCCTATGGTTAAACTGGCAGTTGCAGCAATGCTGGGACATAAGCTCAGAGATAGCGAATACGGAGTGGGGCTTTATAAGAGGAGCCAGGAATATGCAGTCAAGGTTCCTGTATTCTCAAGTGCCAAGCTGACAGATATGGACATTGCGCTGGGACCTGAAATGAAATCGACAGGTGAGGTTCTGGGAATTGATGCAGACCTTGATAAAGCTCTGTACAAAGGTTTCCTGGGTGCAGGTATGGATATCCCGACCGGCGGCAATGTATTCGTTACTATGAGGGAGTCGGATCAGAATGAGTATTCTGCTGAAATACTCAGGGAATATGTTGAGGCAGGCTTCAAAATGTACGCCACGGATGATACCATCGAATTCATGAGAGCAAATGGAATCGAAACGGAGCCTATGGACTATGATACGGCTCAGGAATGGATTATGAACCATGAAAGCGGAGATGAAAGAATTTCACTGGTAATTAATATTCCGTTGGTTGCCAACAGAAAAGAGAATGACAGCTTCCCTGTAAGAAGAAAGGCAATAGAGCGCGGAATATCTGTAATGACATGTATGGATACAGCCAGAGTATTCCTTAAAGCAGTAAGGCTGAAGCAGCAGAATGTGAAATTAGAGTATAAAGAACTTGATTAACGTGAAATAGTTTGATAATATTTAATAGTCAGGGGGCAGTACTCCTGGCTATTAATACTATAGAGGGGACAAAAGCATGATACTTATCATTTTGGCATTATTATTCGGAATAGCTGTTCTGGCACTGCTGGTTAGAAGCCTTGCCGGGAAACAAGGCTCGTCAGGCGGAGTTCTTTATAAGATACTGAAGATTATTCTTCTTGTTGAATCGGCTGCATTTGTGGTCCTGTTTATAGTGGTTCTGATAAAAACGCTATTGGTGTAGAAATTAATTATCAAAAATATAATACAGAAGGCTGTTCTTTTCGAGCAGCCTTTTTAATAGCTTATAATACGTATCAAATTTATAAAAATTGCCCGGACATAGTATAATGTCAGAACCTGTCACTGTAATTCAGAAGGTTTCTTAAATAACCTGCTTCTGTCTTTTTTCTGCCTGTGCCCATGATAGTGGAATAATATACCACAGAGGCCTCAAAGCTGTCTTCTGAGGTACGTACAATAGCATATGACCCGTCACTTCCATCACGAGGTCTGGTAAGGCTTCCGGGATTTACAAAATGTATGCCGTTGCATTCATCAATAAGAGCACAGTGGGTATGTCCGAAAAAGGCTCCTTTGCAGTTGTTTTCCATCGCTTTGTACATCAGAGATGTGAGCTGGTAGCTTACATGCTCCATATGACCATGAGTAAGCAGTATATTGCCGTATTCAGTGTCTATGATTTCAAAATCACCTGAGCTGCCTCCGTCACAGTTCCCTTTGACTGCAATAACAGGAATATTGAATTCTCTGCCCAGTGCCTCCCCGTCACTGAAATGGTCTCCTGTATGTGCAATCAGGTCGATATTGCGCAGCTTAGGGAATATGTCACGAACCTTATCAAGCTTTCCGTGGGTGTCCCCGATTACTAAAATTTTCATAATTCAAGTTTACCATAGGTATGTATCATTGACTAGATGGGATTTTTAAAGTACAATGAAAGATGTTAATATTAAGAAAGAGTTGGTTTGATTATGACAGAACAGAACAAAAATTATGTAACAGACGGGCATGATCTTGCAGAGATTGCCGAGAAATTAAAAAATGATGGCGTGACAGACGTGACAGTTGTAGTGAATACGTTCAATTTTACAAGATATAAGGAATCTAATGACGGAAAGGAGCTTCAGCCTGTAATAGACGGTATAAACAGTGCAGTAGGGCAGAAGCTTAATGTGACGCTCCATGTGGGCATCAAAGAGGGCTTCAATGACGATGAGATCCTTGATTTTCTGCAGTTGACTTTCCAGCATAAGTACAATATTGTATTCCTTCCTACAATGAGCTATGATACGATTAAGAGCAAAATGCCGGCACTTATTAAGGTTAATGGCGATTTTGGAAATGTAGATATGTATAAATATCCTGGCTCCGTAGGAAAAATAGGATTTTTGTTAAGTAATTAGGAGCGGATTTATGCATGAGAAACTTTACAGTATGAAAAAAGAACTGGCAGGTATGCTTAAAAATGACAGGCTGCTTAAATCGGCTGTCAGAGAGGTTAATAAGCTTGATATGATCAAGGGGTCGCTGATTGTGAGAAATTCCAATCATGAAACGATTGCTATTGATAAAATACTTGAGGGAGAGCTTCAGAAGGATATACCTGTCAAGGATTATGTTTTCATTGAGAATTTCTGCAGCCTGATCAGAGTTGCGTTCAACTGTCTTGAAATGGGAAATTACCTCGATAAGAATTTTCTCATCAGCGGCTACAGAATTCTGTCTGAAGATGAAAACGGCTACTTCAGGAAATCAAATCCTGTACTGTATTCGTTTAACCATGTGCCGGTCTATTCAACTGATATAGAAGAAAAGCTGGATGATGCCATGCGAAGGGTATACAGCCCGGAAGCAGGTAATAATGTAGTACTTAAGGCAATGTACATACATAACAAGCTTATAGATATTTACCCGTTTGAGGAATACAGTGCAGAACTGGCAGTGTTTGCAATGAATTATTACCTGATGGAGAATGGTATTACACCTATCAATATGCCTCTTGACAGGCGGGATTATTTCTCAATTGTGGCAGATTGTCTTAAAGGCAGACGCCAGGAGGAGTTCTACAATTTCCTGTGCAACGCTGTATATGATAAGATGCAGGGCACGATCGATGCCTGCAGGGAATATTTAAAAAACAATAATTAATTTATAAACAATGAAAAAGACTTCGGGAATTCCGGAGTCTTTTTCGGTTGATTTTGTGATTTTTGAGGAATTTATTTGGTATTTACTTGTTAGCTTTTATTTCTTCCAGCTGTGCCTTAACGCTTTCGAAGGATGTGGATCCCTTTGATTTTTTAGCGCTTATACAGCTTCTTATCGCAATTTTATCATAAATATCTTCACCGAATTCAGAGGAGAATGATTTGAATTCATCCATTGTCATTTCTTCGATAGCTATCCCTTTGTTTATACAGTAGAGTACTATTTTTCCTATGATTTCATGACAGTCTCTGAATGGTATTCCTTTTGAAACCAGGTAATCGGCGGCATCTGTTGCATTCATATAACCGTATTTGGCAGCATGCTCCATATTATCTTCCTTCACCTTCATGGTAAGGATCATTTCAGTGAATATCCCTACTGAAGCCTTCAGAGTATCGGCTGCGTCGAATACAGGTATTTTATCTTCCTGAAGATCCTTGTTGTATGCCAGTGGAAGTCCCTTGCATATTGTCAGAAGATTCATCAGATCTCCATATACTCTGCCTGTTTTGCCGCGAATCAGCTCAGCCATATCAGGATTCTTTTTCTGCGGCATGATGCTGCTGCCGGTGGAGAAGGAATCATCTATTTCCACAAAGCTGAATTCCACGGAGCTCCATAAGATAAGCTCTTCACAGAATCTTGACAGGTGCATCATCGTTACTGCACAGCAGTTGATGAATTCCACTGCAAAATCTCTGTCGGCAACTGCATCCATACCATTAGGCAGGACGCTTGCAAAGCCCAGCTCATCTGCCAGAAAATCTCTGTCGGTATTATATGTTGTACCTGCCAGAGCTCCGCTGCCCAGAGGAAGCCTGTCAATTCTCTTTAAACAGTCGGCGAATCTCTCTCTGTCCCGTGAAAACATCTGATAATATGCCAACAGATGATATGCGAGAGTTACAGGCTGAGCACGCTGCAGGTGTGTATATCCAGGCATGACTGTATCAACATGCTCCTCAGCAAGCTTTTCCAGAGCATCGAGCAGCTCCTTGAGAAGCTTATCAATGGCAGCAGTTTCTTTTTTTAGATATAGTCTGATATCTACGGCAATCTGATCGTTTCGGCTTCTTGCTGTATGAAGCTTTTTGCCTGTCGCGCCGATTCTCTCTGTGAGGATAGTTTCAATATTCATATGAATATCCTCGGATTCTATGGTGAATTTCACCTTGCCTGCTTCGATATCAGCCAGTATTTCCTGCAAAGTTTTTATGATTAACTGAGATTCTTCAAGAGTGATGATACCCTGTTTGCCAAGCATTCTGGCATGTGCTATGCTGCCGGTGATGTCCTCTTTATACAATCTTTGGTCAAATTCAATGGATGCGTTGAATTCATCAGCAGACGAAGTCGCCGCCTTTGAGAACCTTCCTTTCCAAAGCTTCATGTTCTTTAGCTCCTCCTTCAACAGTCTGTTTCTGAATTGCACGAATCTTGAGCGGCAGTGAGAAGAGATTTATGAAACCTTCTGCATCGCTCTGGTTATATACTTCATCCTTACTGAATGTAGCAAATTCTTCGTTGTAAAGTGAGTAAGGTGATTTTCTGCAGGCAACAGTTGCGCTTCCCTTATAGAGTTTCATTTTTACTGTTCCTGTAACCTCCTTCTGAGTTACGTCAACGAAGGCACTGATGGCTTCACGTACCGGAGTGAACCACAGTCCGTCGTAAACCAGCTGTGCGAATTTCTGCGCTACTATATTTTTGTACTGTGTTGTATCTCTGTCGAGGATAAGCTGTTCAAGACCTGCATGTGCTGCAAACAGTATAGTTCCTCCCGGTGTTTCGTATACGCCTCTTGATTTCATTCCTACGAGACGGTTCTCTATGATGTCTGCAGTTCCCACACCGTTCTTGCTTCCCAGCTCATTGAGCTTTGTCAGAAGTGTGATAGGATCCATCTTTTCACCATCAATCGCTACAGGTACACCCTGCTCGAAATCGATATCCACATATGTAACCTCATCAGGAGCCTCTTCAGGAGGAACACTGAGAACGTGTATAGTCTTAAGATGTTCATTCCAAGGGTTTTCCAGTTCACCGCCTTCGTGGCTGATATGCCAGATGTTTTCATCACGGCTGTAGATCTTAGCTTCTGTCTGGTTGATAGGAATGTTATGTGATTTCGCATAAGCTATAAGCTCTTCTCTTGAATGGAAATCCCAGAATCTCCACGGTGCTATGATTTTGATTGCAGGATTCAGAGCTTTGATCGTAGTTTCAAAACGAACCTGGTCATTGCCTTTTCCTGTACATCCGTGAGCTATGTAAAATGCTTCTTCCTTTTCGGCAATTTCAACAAGCTTTTTCGCCATAAGAGGTCTTGCCATTGAAGTACCAAGCATATATTGTCCTTCATAGATTGCGCCGGCCTTGAGTGTAGGCCAGATATAGTCAGTGATGAACTCTTCTCTGAGGTCAACAGTGTAAGCCTTAACGGCTCCTGTAGCGATCGCTTTTTTCTCGATTGCATCAAAATCTTCTTTCTGTCCTGCGTTGCAGCAGACAGCAATTACATCGTAGTCATAATTCTCTTTAAGCCATGTCATGATGATGGATGTGTCGAGTCCACCTGAGTAGGCTAATACCACTTTTTCTTTAGCCATTTCTAAAAATCCTCCTAAATCATTTGCATATATAAATTATTATCCGGCTATGAATAAAAATTTATTTTATGTTATTATTATACATGACTTTCTTATAAATTCAACCCCTGTTTATAGAAAAAATAAAATTTTATTTATTAATGAAAAATAGGGAGACTTTATATATAAATTATTGTAGAATATAGATGTAGAGGTGTTTGAATGAAGATAAATTTTGAAGAAAAACATGTTAAATGGGGGACTACAATATTCATTGTAGTTTTATGCAGTATTTTTGTATTTTTTGCTGTTTACAGATTTGGTGCACTGCAAAAGGCAGCAGGAATATTTGTTTCGATACTGTCTCCTTTCATATACGGCCTTGTAATGGCTTATTTGCTGTGTCCTGTATATAATTTCACTGTAAGAGGAACATATGCTCTTCTAAACAGAGGCGGAAGAAGCTTCCCCAAAGGGCTCACTATAGCCAAAGGACTGGGGACGATAGTATCGCTGATATTTATGCTTGTCATTGTAACTGGGATTATATGGATGATAATACCGGGTCTCATTGACAGTATTGTCAAAATAATCGATATCCTGCCTTCAAGCATGGATACTTTCAGGGAGTGGATTGATTTCAAACTTGCACGGTTCCCTGAGGCGGTAGCCATGATAGATGGATGGATCAACAATATTACAGATAATATAATGCAGTTTGTAACAGAAAGACTGCTTCCTGAATACAGTTCTATCGCCATAACTGTATCGGAGAGTATACTGGGATTTCTCAATGTTATCAAGAATCTGTTCGTAGCCGTAATAATCTGTGCATATTTTCTCAACAGCAAGGATACATTTGCGGCACAGCTTAAAAAGATAATCATTGCAAACTGCAGCGAGAAAACTGCAGAAGAAATTTTTTCCGGCGCAGCCTTCACCAATAAAACCTTCGGAGGCTTTATTAACGGCAAGCTGATTGATTCTGCAATAATTGGAGTAATATGCTTTGTAGTAATGAGTATATTCAATTGGGAATATACTTTGCTTATAAGCTGCATAATAGGAATAACAAATATAATTCCGTTTTTCGGGCCGTTTATCGGCGCAGTTCCGTCTGCACTGCTGCTGCTGATGGTGGATCCTCACCAGTGTGTATATTTCCTGATATTCATACTTATACTCCAGCAGTTTGACGGAAATATACTGGGGCCCAAGATTCTGGGCGACAGTACGGGACTTGCCAGCTTCTGGGTATTGTTTGCAGTGCTTGTGGGCGGAGGTATGTTCGGATTTATTGGGATGATTATTGGTATTCCTGTTTTCGCGGTTATTTATGCATACCTATCCAGAAGCATAAATTCGAAGCTTGAAAGAAAAGGATTCTCTGTTGAGCTTTCGGACTACAGAGTGGACTGCTACAGAGTAAAAAAAGAAAATAGAAAGGGACTATGGTCAGGCGGTAAAAAAAATGAACAAAGCGACGATAATTCAGAGGCTTGAGAAAATAACAGACAGCAGGTTCATTGTGAAGGATGCGCCTATGGCTGAATATACATCATTCAAGGCTGGAGGAAAAGCAGATGTTCTGGTGGAGCCTCAGAATGAAAGGGAACTTGCGGAGATTCTCAAAACCGTTGAGGATGAAGGAACCGGATATATGGTTTTGGGTAACGGCTCCAATATACTTGTCAGAGACGGTGGATTCAAGGGTGTGATAATAAAGATTGGAGATGCGTTTAATTATGTGAGGCAGGAAGGAAACTATCTTATCTGCGGCAGTGGTACGCTTATGGCAGCAGTATCGAGAAAGGCTGCAGCGGCAGGTCTGGCAGGGCTGGAATTCGCATCAGGCATTCCTGGAAGTATAGGAGGAGCTGTTTTTATGAATGCCGGAGCATACGGCGGAGAAATGGTTCAGGTTATTGATACAGTAAAAGTGATTTCAAAAGATGGAAATGAAGCTCTATGCTTGACTGCTGATGAGCTTCAGATGGGTTACAGACATTCGGTGCTTCAGGAAACGGGTGATGTAGCAGTTGAGGTAAGGCTCGAGCTACAGCCTGGAGATCCTGAAAAGATAAAAGAAAATATTGCAGATTTTACACAGAGAAGAAATTCGAAGCAGCCGGTCACTTATCCAAGCGCAGGGAGCTTTTTTAAGCGCCCTGAAGGCTATTTTGCCGGAAAGCTCATTCAGGATGCGGGATTGAAGGGACTTTGCATAGGCGGTGCACAGGTGTCGGAGCTTCATAGCGGATTTATAATCAATAAAGGCGGAGCGACAGCATCAGACATATTACAGCTGATGGAGGTAGTGCAGGCTGATGTGTACGATAAATTTGGGGTTATGCTGGAACCGGAGGTAAGAATAATTGGAGAAGAATTATAATGAGATTGCAGACAGGTATGAGCTTGTCTATGATTTACATACACATACAACCTATTCTCATGGTAAGGGTTCTGTTGAAGACAATGTGAGAGAAGCCTTCAATCAGGGAATGGAGTTTATTGCTATTTCGGATCATGGTCCGGGGCATCTGTTTTACGGAATAAACAGAAATGATTTTGTGAATATCAGAAATGATATAGAACGTATGAATGTCAAATATCCTAAACTTAATGTCAAGATGAGCGTGGAGGCAAATATTGTCAAGGCTGGAAACGGACTTGATATCAGACCGGAGGAATTTGAAGAGTTTGACTTTGTTATTGCAGGGTATCATTATGGCCTTTTTGGATGTGACTGTATAAGGAACTGGCTGTGGAATAAAGGCTTCAAGCGAGGAGAGGAAGCTCTCAGAAAGTCAAATACCGAAATGGTTATTAATGCTCTGAAGCAGAACGATATTTCCATACTGACACATCCTGGCGACAAAGGTCCGTTCGATATCAGAGCAATCGCAGAAGCCTGCGCTGAAACGGATACCTATATGGAGATTAATACATGGCATGGCCATCTTAATGAAGATGAAATAAAGATAGCTGCTGAGGTTCCTGATGTTAAATTTATTCTCAGCAGTGATGCTCATACACCGGGAAGAGTCGGCGATGTGCGAGAAGGCATCATCAGAGCATTGAAGGCGGGACTTGACTTAGGAAGGATTGTTAATATTAAGGAGAAGGAATGAAAGCTATAATCATCACAGGTTTGTCAGGAGCCGGAAAAACGCAGGCGATAGACTGTCTTGAGGATATGGGTTATTACTGTATCGACAATATGCCGCCGGCACTTATAAAGAGCTTCATAGACCTGACAGCGGGAGGAAAAGGAATAGACAAAGCAGCATTTATCATAGATGTCAGAGGCGGAAGCCTGTTTGATGATCTTAAGGAGTCTCTTGATGAGCTTAAACGTGATGATATAGATTATAAAATCCTTTATCTGGAAGCATCTGACAATACGCTTATAAGGAGGTACAATGAGACAAGACGTTCTCATCCGCTTTCCGACGGCGGTCCGGTTTCCGCCGGGCTGAGAAAGGAGCGGGAAATGCTTCAGGAGCTGAGGAATCAGGCGGATTATATCATAGATACTTCCAATATGAAGACAGCACAGCTGTGGGCGGAAATCAAGCAGCTGATAACATCGGGAGAAAACCAGAAATCATTCACGATAAATATTACATCCTTTGGATACAAAAGAGGTACACCGATGGCTGGAGACATGGTGTTTGATATGAGGTTTATTCCCAATCCTTACTATGTCAAATCATTGCGGCCGCTGACCGGCAATAATGCCAAGGTGAGCCGGTATGTGCTGAAGCATCAGGTAACACAGGATTTTATCGAAAAAGCACTTGATATGATTGAAATGCTGATACCGTTTTATATCAAGGAAGGCAAGTACAGCCTCAACATATGTATAGGCTGTACAGGAGGACATCACAGATCTGTTGCGGTTGCCAATGAACTCAACAGAAGACTACGTGAGCAGGGGAAACGTACAACTCTGGAACATAGGGATTTATAGTTTAAACCCATTGAAGGCATATGTTTTTGATGGTAAAATAAACGAATCATGAGATGATTTTAGAGAAAAGGAGAGTATGAGATGTCAAAACTTATTATTGCGGCTGCTATTTGCGGCGCAGAGGTAACAAAAGAACACAATCCGGCAGTACCTTACACAGTTGAAGAGATTGTCAGAGAGGCAAAATCTGCTTATGATGCCGGAGCAGCAGTTATCCATCTGCATGTCAGGGAGGATGATGGAACACCTACACAGAGCCACGAAAGATTTCAGGTATGCGTTGACGGGATTCTCAAGGAATGTCCGGATGTAATAATCCAGCCGTCTACAGGCGGAGCAGTCGGCATGTCTGATCTTGAAAGACTTGATTCCACAAATATCACACCGACTCCTGAATTTGTAACTCTCGACTGCGGGACATGCAATTTCGGCGGAGATGAGATATTCGTAAATACAGACAATACAATTTTTAATTTTGCGAAAATCATGCAGGAAAAAGGTATGAAGCCTGAGCTTGAATGTTTTGACAAAGGGATGCTGGATATAGCAATGAAAGCATACAGAAAGGGTCTGCTGAATGATCCGCTGCACTTTGATTTTGTTCTTGGAGTTCAGATGGCAGCAACAGTTAGAGATCTGTCATTCTGCGTTGATTCTCTGCCGCCGGGAGCAACATGGACAGGCTGTGCTATCGGAAAGGATGAATTCAAGATTGCGGCAGCTTCTATCGCTATGGGAGGTCATGTCAGAGTAGGCTTTGAGGATAACCTTTACATAGAGAAGGGTGTGCTTGCAAAGAGCAATGGAGAGCTTGTTGACAAAGCCGTTAAAATTGCCAAGCTTCTGGGCAGGGAAGTTGCAACACCTGATGAAGCGAGAGAAATTCTGAGCATCACTAAAAAATAAAATTAGTTAATACTGGCCTCTCTGCTCTGTCAGAGGGGCTTTTTAAAGCATTATGAAAAGTGTGCGCTTTGCATGATAATACGCGGAGCGAAAGGAGTATAAATGTCATTTTCACTTGATACCAAAAATGAGCTGGCCAGAATAATTCCGGAGAAAAAATGCTGCATGCTTGCTGAAATAGCAGGTTTTATGCGTATTGCGGGCAGCATCAGGCTTGTAGGGCTTGGAAAGTTCGAAATAGTAATGACCACATCCAACCCTGCAGTGGCGAGACATTATAAGACGTTAATCAAAACGTACTTTTCCATAGACCCCAGAATCGGTATGGGACAGGATAATTCCCTCAAGAGAGGTCACGCGTACATACTTTCCATAGGGCCTGAAGATCTGAGCGAACAGATCATGCGTGAAACTGGTATACTCATGGTCAAGGAGGGAATGAATTTCATAAGTGACGGGATATACGATGGTCTCATCAGAACAAAATGCTGCAGGAAGGCGTATCTGCGGGGGGCGTTTCTGGCAGCAGGATCTGTTAACAATCCGGAGAAGCGGTATCATTTTGAAATCACGACGGGCACTGAGGTGCTGGCAAAGGAGCTGAGGCGGCTTATAAACCATTTCGTTGATATTTCCGCCAAGGTGGTGGAGAGAAAAAAAGGGTACGGTGTATATCTGAAATCAGGTGAGCAGATAAAGGATATGCTGGCAATCATGGGCGCATCTCAGCAGTTTTTTAAATTCGATCAGGTTATGATGATAAAGGAATTCAAATCACAGACCAACAGGATAAACAATCTTGATAATGCAAATATAGATAAAACTCTCAAGGCGGCGGAGCAGCAGATAAGTGCCATAAGAAAAATCGCCGAAAAGCGTGGCCTTGATTTTCTCTCTCCAAAGCTGAGGGAGGCTGCAGAAATTAGAATGGAACACCCGGAGGTGGGAATCGAGGAGCTGGGTAAGCTGATGGATCCGCCTCTTTCAAAATCGGGGATAAACAATAGATTGAGACGTATTGAGGAGATTGCCAAGGGTTTGTAAAGGAACGACTCTGGTTAAAGGGATTTGAAGCGGAAAGGAGCATATGGCGGATGATAAAATATGAAACGAAAATGCGTGTTGAGTACTATGAAACGGATGCTATGGGTATAGTGCATCATTCCAATTATATAAGGTATTTTGAAACTGCGCGGACGGAGCTTTTCAGAAGCATGGGTTATTCCTACAATGAGCTTGAGAAGTCAGGCATTTTCATGCCTGTTTTGTCGGTGGATGCAGAATTCAAAACGCCTGCTGTATATGATGAGGTGCTTTCTGTTTTCTGCTGGGTCGAAAAGCTCAGGGGCGCTTCAATAGTGCTGGGCTATGAGGTGCGTGGAAGCGAAAGCGGTCAGCTGCATGTGACGGGAAGCAGCAGCCATGGATTCACGTCTCCGGATCTGAAGCCGCTGAGGCTGAAGAAGGAGGCTCCGGAAATTTATGAGGCTTTCAGGAAGGCAATGGAGTAGGAGGATCGTTGTGGAAAAAGGACAGGTAGTGGAAGTTTACATTGAGGATATGAGTGCGGAAGGGCAGGGAATCGGCAGATCCGACGGTCTAGTTGTTTTCGTGCCTGATGCTGTTGTTGGCGATACGGTAAAAGCACAGCTGACTAAAGTGAAGAAAAGCTATGCTTTTTCGAAGTTGGTGGAGATAGTTGAGGCTTCCGAGCAACGTTCATCGGAGTTCGATTGTGAATATTTCGGAAAGGGCTGCGGGGGATGTTCTTACGGTGCTCTTTCATATAATGCACAGACAGCTCTGAAGGAGAATCAGGTAAAGTCCAAGCTTGAACGGCTGGCAGGGCTTGAGAATCCGGTTGTTCGCCCGATAATTACAATGTCTGAAGATGATAATGACGGCATGGGGCCGTATAGATACAGGAATAAGGCACAGTTTCCTGTCAGCACTGGAGGAATCATTACCCGAAAGGGTGGTGTTGTGGAAAACCTGGGTGAACCTGCTGTTGGATTTTATCGTGCGAAAAGCCATGAGGTCGTTGATTGTGGTGACTGCTATCTTCAGTCTATGGCTGCTATGGCCGCGGCAGATGCATTGCGAAGGTTCATGGTCGAGGATAATATCACTGCCTGGGATCCAAAATGGGAGAAAGGGCTTATGCGTCATCTCATCGTGAAGACTGCGTTTGCAACCGGTGAGGTGATGGTTATACTTGTGATAAACGGCAAGGGTATACCTAATGCGGCTAAGCTCATCGAGATGCTGGACGATGCAATATATGATGTGGGTTTTTCTCTGGAAAGCGTTGTTGTCAGCTCCAAGAAAAAGGATGATGGCGAAATCATGGGAGACAAGAATACGGTAATTGCCGGCAAGCCTGTAATCAAGGATGTTATCGGTGGGCTGGAATTTGAAATTTCTCCGGCAAGCTTTTATCAGGTGAACCCGGTTCAGATGAAGAGGCTCTATGATAAGGTTAGGGAGTACTGTGGATTTGGGTCAGATGCTGATGATGTTGTGATCAATGATTTCGTTCATGGGGATACAGATAACAAGGGAAGCGGCAAACCGGTTATTCTTGATTTGTACTGTGGAGTTGGCTCCATAGGGCTTTATTGTGCAGATGAGGCTGAAGCGGTTGTGGGAATTGAAGTCGTAAAGGAGGCCGTTATTGATGCCAATCGCAATGCTGTTATCAATGGTATCGTTAATGCACGATACATTTGCGGCAAGGCGGAGGAGATACTGCCGGAGTATGCCGGAAATGGAGATACAGCCGATGAAAGCAGCAATGATGCTGGTACTGAAAAGGCTGTCGATTCACAGCTTGCAGAGCTTGTGAAACGTGCAGATATTGCGATTCTTGATCCACCGCGGGCAGGGTGCAGACCGGAGCTTCTGGAGGCGGTTGCCGAGGTAGGCGTTGACAAGATCGTATATGTGTCCTGTGATCCTGCAACACTGGCAAGAGACGTGAAGCTGCTGGGTGAGATGGGATATGAATTTGCCGAAGCCACACCGGTTGATATGTTCCCGCATACGGGGCATTGCGAAACGGTAGTACTGCTTTCCCACAAAAAGCCAGACGGACATATCAACGTAAAAGTTGAGTTTGGTGAGGGTGAGGGAAAAGTTCCGCTTGATGATATTGCTCAAAGAGCAGAAAGCTACAAGCCCAAAGAGCGAGTGACCTACAAAATGATAAAGGAATACATAGAAGTTAAATACGGTTTCAAAGTACATACCGCATATATCGCAGAGGTAAAGAGAGATTTAGGCTTGCCGATGTACGATGCTCCTAATGCGGTAGAAGAATTGAAACAGCCGAGGAAACATCCAACACCAGAAAAGGTTGAAGCGATAAAGGATGCGTTGAAATATTTTGGCGTATGTAGCTAATTTTTAGTGCATAGTTATAAACTTATAAAACGACATTTACCATTCTATATGGTAAGAGTAAATAAAGTTACGATTTTATAAATGTAGGTGGTAAACATGGGAGATAATCGAAGGATTTTTAGTGATAATGAAAAAATGGTATTATTTAATGAGGTCGATGGGCGATGTCCAATTTGTGGAAAGCCATTAACTAATACCAAGAATGGACAAATTATTAAAATGTTTGAAGTGGCACATATATATCCTGCGAATCCTCGTCCAGAGGAAGTCGAATTGTTAAAAGACGAGGAACGTTTGAGTAAAGACGTTAATAGTCTGGACAATGTCATAGCGGTCTGTAGAATATGTCATAAAAAATTTGATACGCCACGAACTATATAAGAATATCGCTCGTGGGTAAGACTTAAAAAGAAATTGTTGCAAGATGCACAGCTAAAAAATACATATGCACTTTTTAATATTGAGGAAGAAATAAAGGAAATATTAAAAAATTTAAATGATGAATCTTTAGAGGAAGACTTGGTACGGTTAAGTTATGAATCTTTGAAGATAGAGCAAAAAGCCAACGACACCTTACCTTTTGCAATAAAACGTACCATTAAAAACGATGTGGTAGATTATTTTGACTATATTCATAAGATATTTATTGAAATGGACAAAGTAACACCATATAAATTTGATACCCTAGCGGCTCAAATAAAGGGATTTTATTGCAAAACTATGCAAATTAATCCTAACCAAGAATTTGTATATGCTTCTTTAGTGGATTGGCTTAATGAAAAGACAGGGTCATATTCAAGAAGGGCTTGTGAAATTGTGATTGCATATTTTATACAAGATTGTGAGGTGTTTTCATGATATTGCCGAATAAGCTAATAAGCTTTCAAGATTGTATTCTGGCAAAAACGGTTTATATTTTAGAAAAGATTAGTGATTCAGATTTTTCAGTAATTGGGTTATACGAACAAGTGGAAACTCATTTTGAAGATTTAAATGAATATATGTTGGCTTTGGACGTTCTATATGTTCTTGGCAAAATAAAATATAATGAGGAGTTGCAGGTGATACAGTATGTTGAAAAAAATTAGTTGTAATATATTTTTGCAGAAAGAAATTGTATTTCATGAGGGTTTAAATGCCATTGTAGGAGATGATATTGCTTCTAATTCGATAGGAAAATCAACTATGCTTATGATTATTGACTTTGTTTCTGGAGGCGATGATTATATTAGTAAAAACCATGATGTAGTAGATAATTTGGGTCATCATGATTTCAGATTTATTTTTAATTTTGATAATAAGGATTACTATTTTATTAGAAGTACAAATGAATACAAATTTGTATCTATTTGTAATGAGAAATTTGAAATTTTACAGAGTGTAACAACGGAAGAATTTACCGCATGGTTGCAAGAAAAGTATGATTGTCAATTAGAATCGTTAACATTTAGAAATATTGTTGGTAGATATTTCAGAATTTATGGGAAGGAAAATTTAAATGAAAGAAAACCTATCCAGTATTTTGAAAAAGAAACAGCACCTAAATCTATATTAGCTCTTTTAAAATTGTTTGATAAATATAAATCATTAAAAGCATATGAGGAGCAAATAGAAAAATTAAAAAGTGACAAAACTACATTGGTTGATGCAGCAAAAAAGAATTTTTTGCCGAATGTCAACACAAAAAGTTTATTTAATAAAAATGAAAAAAAGATTGAAGAATTAAGCGTACGATTAGAAAAAATAAAGAAGGAAATTGTAACAACATCGCTTGATTTAGAGTCAATGGTTTCTCAAGAAATATTAAAACTTAAGCGGGAGAAAAGCCAACTTACTATTAAATTAAACTCATATCAAAGTAGATTGCTAAGAACACAAAATAATATAAAAAATAAACCTGTGAAAATTAGTGCTGAGTTAGAACAATTTGTGTATTATTTTCCAGATTTTAATGTAGAACAGATTAATAAGGTGGAGGATTTCCATAAAAATATAAATAAAATATTAAAGAGTGAACTTGTAGCAGTAGAGAAGGAATTAAAAGCTAAAATCGAGGAAATTAATAATCAGATAATAGAAATAGATAAGGAAATTGAACAGAAATTGTCCATAAAAGATGCACCTAAATTAGCAGTAGATGAAGTGGTTGATTTGGTGGCACAAATAAAACAGCTTAATGATGAAAATGGATACTATACCAAGAAGAAACAATTGGAGGGGGCTATATCACAGGCTAATGATGATTTAAGTGAATTAAAAGAAAAGGCATTAGATGAAATATGTAATGAAATAAATGTCAAAATGTACGAGCTAAATAAAGAAATATATGTTGATGGAAGGCGAGCACCGACACTGAATATTCACGGAAGTAAATATTCATTTAATACTGCGGGGGATACTGGAACAGGTACAGCTTTTGCTAACTTGATATCATTTGATCTTTCATTGCTGGAATTAACCCGTTTGCCGGCTATAGCTCATGATTTGCCATTGTTAAAAAACATTGAAAATGTTGCAATGGAAAACATTATTTCAATATATAGTAGAAGTGAAAAGCAAATATTCGTTGCTATTGATAAATTGAGTTCTTATGATGAGAAAGCGGCACAAATTATAAATAAACATAAAGTATTACAACTTTCGAAAGACAAATTACTCTTTATCAAAAATTGGAAAAGCAATAAATAAATCTAAAAAGCGTATCGTTAGAAATAATGGTACGCTTATTTTTTGCCCCTTTTTGCAGATTTGTCCTTTCCCCTGCTTTCAAATATAATGAAGCTAAAGAAGTGGAGGTGTGCTTATGAGAGAAAAATTCAATCATCTGTATTTGGATAGCCACGAAAGAAAACTTTTAATACATAGTCTTGTAGAGTTAAAAAATCAGCTCATTCAGCAAGGCAGATATACAGACTGCGTTGACGAGCTTATTTTTAAGGTCATAAATGCACCGACCAAGAGAATGAAAATTGAATATGTCTAAGGCAAATTACAAAGCCGCTTATTCTTATTGACTTTAAGAGTAAGCGGCTTTTTTTGCGTTCTCTGGTACTGTTTACATAGCCACCTTGACAAAGTGGCTAAATCTATGCGAAAGGAGGACGCATTTATGTCAAATTGCAAAGTGATTGCTCTGACTAACCAGAAAGGCGGTGTCGGTTATGAAAAGTTACACATTATGCAAAGTTAGCGATAGAAATCCTTATGAA
>JAUNDC010000037.1 GCA_030526355.1 Bacillota bacterium
CACCGGGACCGCTGGTGGCAAAGACGACACCGGTTTTCCCCGTTGCTCTGGAATATCCGTCAGCAGCGTGGGCAGCACCTTGTTCGTGCGCCGTCAGAATGTGCTTGATCTTATCACGGTATTCATACAGTGTATCGTAAAGGTTGAGGGCAGTGCCACCCGGATACCCGAATACTGTATCCACACCATGCTCCAGTAAGATCTCAGCAACCAGTTGTGATCCTGTTACTTTCATTTCTTCCTCCTAAAAATGTATTTTTTTCGTTCACTGCCTCTATTATATATGGTTTAAAAATAAAATCAACATGTTTTTTATTTAAATTGTGTTATAAATACAAAAGAAATTAAAATTAATAGTGACAAAATACAAAAAACGCAAAAAAGTTTTGCTGTATAGTCGATAAGTGCTAGATTTTGGTGTTTTTTGACAGAAAGGGCACACAATATAGTGCCTGGTGGGTCTAAGATAATGGTTGACAAATTTTTTCCCCTATTATATATTGGTAGATAACCGGAATTTATCCGCGGGTTTGCAGTAGCTTGAAGACAGACCTGAGAATATCCGGACAAATCAATAAAGATGCGTTGAACGGAATAAATCTGATGACAATATTTCAGAGAGCAGCCGGCTGGTGCGAGGCTGTATATCTAATCAGATGTCTCACCCGGGAGCAGAAACCTTAGAGCGGGTATGTGATTTTTCGGAACAGACGAGGTGCGCATGATGTGCGGGACCGGCGGCAGGTTCAGGAACGGCAGAGGCCGAAACAGCATACCAATAAGAGTGGTACCGCGGAAGCTTATGCCTTCGTCTCTTAGTTTGAGACGGAGGCTTTTTTAGAAACCGGGCTGAAAAAAGAAACTTACAGAAAGGAATGAATATAAATATGAAAAACTACGATAAGTATCAGGTTGGGTATTTCCCACCGAAAGAACCCTGCAACAGCTGGGTGACCAAGGATCACATCGAAAAAGCACCGATCTGGTGCAGTGTAGACCTGAGAGACGGCAACCAGGCACTGATAGTACCCATGAGCCTTCAGGAAAAGGTGGAATTCTTTAAATATCTGGTGAAGCTGGGCTTCAAGGAAATAGAAGTGGGATTTCCGGCAGCATCGGAAACCGAGTATCAGTTCCTGAGAAAGCTTATCGATGATAACCTTATCCCGGACGATGTGACGGTACAGGTACTGACCCAGTCGAGAAAGCATATAATAAAGAAGACTTTTGATGCCCTCAAGGGCGTTAAGCATGCTGTCGTTCATCTTTACAACTCGACATCGGTAGCTCAGCGTGAGCAGGTATTCAAGAAGGAAAAGGCTGAAATCATCAAGATAGCAACTGACGGTGCAAAGCTTATCAAGGAGTTTGCCGCTAAATATCCTGAAACAAATTATTCATTTGAATATTCACCTGAGAGCTTCACTGGAACGGAGGTGGAGTTTGCCGCTGAAATCTGCAACGAGGTTATAGATATATGGGAGCCGACACCGGACAACAAGGTGATAATCAATCTGCCGGCAACTGTCGCTATGTCGATGCCGCATGTTTATGCTTCTCAGATTGAATATATGTGTGCCAACCTGCATAACAGGGAAAATCTTATCATATCCCTTCATCCGCATAATGACAGAGGAACGGCTGTGGCTGATGCCGAGCTGGGGCTGCTGGCAGGTGGAGACAGAATCGAGGGTACGCTCTTTGGCAACGGCGAAAGAACGGGTAATGTGGATATTGTGACACTGGCAATGAATCTTTTTTCTCATGGTGTGGATCCGCAGCTTGATTTCTCAAATATGCCGGAGGTAGTTGAAACCTATGAAAAGTACACAGACCTCAAGGTTCATCCGAGACAGCCTTACGGCGGCCAGCTGGTGTTCGCCGCATTCTCGGGTTCTCATCAGGATGCCATCGCCAAGGGTATGAAATGGAGAAAGGACAAGAAGCTGGACAAGTGGACTGTACCGTATCTGCCTATAGACCCAAAGGATGTTGGCAGAGAATACGAGGCGGATGTTATCAGAATCAACAGCCAGTCAGGCAAGGGCGGTGTAGCTTATATCCTGGAGCAGAATTTCGGATATGCGGTGCCTCAGCAGATGAGAGAAGAAATCGGATATATGGTAAAGGATATTTCAGACAGAGAGCACAAGGAGCTTTCGCCGGTTGAGGTTTACCAGGCCTTTGCCAAGGAATACATCAATGTATTCGATCCGATAGATATAACGGATGCAACCTTCAGGAGAGCATCCGACTACAAGTCAAATGATGGTATGATAGTTAAGATAAAGGTGAGAATCGCCGACGAGGAGTATGAGTTCGAGGCTCTCGGAAACGGACGTCTTGACGCTATAAGCAACGCTCTCAAAATGTCACCGTACACTTTCAACTATAAATTCATCACTTATTCGGAGCATGCCTTATCTACGGAATCCACCTCCAAGGCTGCAGCGTATGTATGCATTGAGGATGGAGAGGGCAACCAGTTCTGGGGTGTGGGAATCCATGAGGATATCATTCTGGCATCGGTAAATGCTCTGGTAAGTGCACTTAACAGACAGAACAAGATGGATCATTTTGTAGAATAAATAATGTATAAATTACGCAGTTATCTGCGTGAAAGTCGGATAATGAAGGAGGAAAAGAGAACATGGGAATGACAATGACCCAGAAAATCCTGGCAGCGCATGCCGGTCTCGACAGCGTTGTTGCGGGACAGCTCATCAGAGCTAACCTGGACATGGTTCTGGGAAACGATATCACTACACCGGTAGCGGTGAACGAATTTGAAAAAGCAGGCTTTGACGGCATATTCGACAGAGAGAAAATCTCTCTTGTAATGGACCATTTCACACCGAACAAGGATATCAAGGCTGCTGAACAGTGCATGAAATGCAGAACCTTCGCCAGAAGGTTTGACGTTAAGAACTTTTATGATGTAGGCCGCATGGGTATCGAGCATGCGCTTCTGCCTGAGCAGGGAATCGTCAAGGCGGGCGACTGCATCATCGGCGCGGATTCACATACATGTACATACGGTGCACTGGGTGCGTTTTCCACAGGCGTGGGAAGCACTGACATGGCGGCAGGAATGGCAACAGGACAGGCGTGGTTCAAGGTGCCGGAAGCCATCAAATTCAACCTTACAGGCAAGCTCAGTGAAAACGTTACAGGCAAAGACGTGATTCTGCACATAATCGGTATGATTGGTGTTGACGGTGCGCTTTACAAGTCAATGGAGTTCATGGGTGAAGGTCTGAAGAATCTGAGCATGGACGACAGACTGTGCATTGCCAATATGGCTATCGAAGCGGGTGCAAAGAACGGCATCTTCATGGTGGACGAGGTTACGGAAAAGTACATGCAGGGCAGAGTCAAGGGAGAATGGAAAGTGTACGCTCCTGATGACGACGCTGAATATGCGGAAGTGTACGATATCGATCTGAGTTCGCTGAAGCCGACGGTTTCCTTCCCTCATCTTCCTGAAAATACCAGGACTATTGATGAGGTGGGAGATATCAACATTCATCAGGTTGTAATCGGCTCATGCACCAACGGCAGACTTGAGGACATGGCTCTGGCAGCTAAAATCCTCAAGGGAAGAAAGGTGCACCCTGACGTTAGGGCTATCATCATTCCGGGAACCCAGCAGATTTACAAGGATTCCATGAAGGCCGGATATATGGATATTTTCATCGATGCAGGCTGCGTTGTTTCGACACCGACTTGCGGGCCTTGCCTCGGCGGACATATGGGAATTCTGGCTGCAGGCGAAAGATGCGTTGCCACAACAAACAGAAACTTCGTTGGCAGAATGGGACACGTTGATTCAGAGGTATATCTGGCAAGCCCTGCTGTTGCGGCGGCTTCGGCTGTTACAGGAAAAATCAGCGGACCGGACGATCTGAAATAATCGCGCTGAATATTACAGGAATCGCCCCGGGCGATTGCAGATAAGGAGGAAAAAATGAAAGCACAAGGACTTGTACATAAATATGGTGACAACGTTGACACCGACGTTATCATCCCGGCAAGACACCTCAATACAGCGGATCACAAGGAACTGGCATCCCACTGTATGGAGGATATAGATAAGGAATTTGTAAACAAAGTAAAACAGGGTGATATCATGGTCGGCGGTGAAAACTTCGGCTGCGGCTCATCAAGAGAGCATGCACCTATCGCCATCAAGGCCAGCGGTATCGACTGCGTTATCGCCAAGACATTTGCCAGGATTTTTTACAGAAACGCCATCAACATCGGGCTTCCTATTCTGGAGTGTCCTGAAGCCAGCGAGAAAATTGAAGCCGGCGATGAAGTGTCGATTAACTTTGATACAGGCGTGATAACAAACGAAACAAAGGGTGAAACCTATCAGGCGCTGCCTTTCCCTGATTTTATCAAGGATATCATGGCAAAGGGCGGATTGATGAAAAGCCTGACTGAATAACAGCGAAGTCTGATTGAGTAAGTGAAGCGGATTGATTGAATAACATAAGCCGGGCGGCCCGGTCAGGCTGCGGCGGCCGTGTACTAAGGAGTGAAAAATGAACATTAGATTAGCAGTGATTCCCGGCGATGGCATAGGCCCTGAGGTAATTGAGCAGACTCTCAGGGTGCTTGACAAGGTCGGTGAAAAATACGGACATACTTTTGAATACAATAAAGTTCTGGCAGGTGGGTGCGCCATCGATGAGTACGGTGAATGTCTGCCTCAATCAACTATAGATGCGTGCAAAGCGAGTGATGCTGTGCTTCTCGGTGCAGTAGGTGGATGGAAATGGGACACTCTGCCTGGAAATGAGAGGCCTGAAATGGCTCTGCTGGGGCTGAGAAAGGCTCTCGGACTTTTCGCAAACCTGCGCCCTGCTCTGCTGTTCGAGGAACTGGCAGATGCCTGCCCGCTCAAGCCGGAAATCGTAGAAGGCGGATTGGATATCGTAGTTGTGAGAGAACTGACAGGAGGCATCTATTTCGGTGAAAAGGGCTTCAAGGATACTGATCTGGGTCCGGCTGCCTATGACGTTGAGCAGTATGCTGAAGAAGAGGTAAGGCGAATTGCAGAGGTTGCCTTTGATATGGCTATGAAGAGAGGGAAAAAAGTCACAAGCGTTGACAAGGCTAACGTTCTTGAGAGCTCAAGGCTATGGAGAAGAGTCGTTGCTGAGGTCGGCGAAAAGTATCCTGAGGTAGAGCTGAACAATTTCTATATCGACAATGCTGCAATGCAGATGGTAAGAAATCCGAAGCAGTTTGACGTTATCGTGACAAGCAACATTTTCGGAGACATCCTGTCTGACGAAGCCAGCATGATTACAGGTTCCATCGGAATGCTGCCGTCAGCAAGTCTGGCAACAGGAAACTTCGGAATGTACGAGCCTGTTCACGGCTCTGCTCCTGACATCGCAGGAAAGAATCTGGCCAACCCGATGGCAACTATTCTGTCGGCGGCAATGATGCTTAGGTATACCTTCGGCCTCGGTGAAGAAGCCGATGCCATTGAAGCGGCTGTTAAGAGGGTTCTCGCTGACGGATACAGAACACCTGATATCGCCAAGGAAGGTGAGAAGGCTATCGGTACCAAGGAGGCCGGCGACCTGATTGTTGCAGCGATCTAAATGTTGCAATCCGTAGGATATACTGGAATATCAATAAAGACGGCTTCGCTGATGGAATCTGCGAAGCCGTCTTTGTTTTCGGGGAACTGATGTTAAAGATGATGTTGCCGATGAAATCGGCTGCCTTCGGAATGCTCCTGTATATAGCCTTAAGCAATATGAAAGAGTATTATCTGTTGAGTACAAATTATTTTTTGTAAACCCGGCAAAATTCCTCAATCTGCCTGTCCAGCATCCGGAGTGCTTCATCTGTTTCATCCGGGCGGTCACTGTATTTGCTCAGCAGGAAAAAAACCGGAGCGTAAAAGCTGATAGCCATGGCTTCAGGGTCTGCCTTGCGAAAAGCCCCTTGCCTGATCATTTCGGCGAAAAGCTCGGTCTGATACTGTATGCTCTGCTCAAAGAATATAGTCCGATAAATCTCGTAGATTTCCTTGTTCTGATATTGTTCGATGCCGGCAAGGCGCCAGAAGCGCGACATGAAATCGTCCTGAAGATAAAACAGGAATGCTTTGCGGCTGATATCCTGAAGAGTTCCCAGAGACATACAGCCATATTCAAAAGCAGCATCAGCCTCCTGCGGCAGACCGATTTCCAGAGACATTTTTTCTATGCGCTGACGCATCTGATCGGCAATCGCGTCAATTATTTCCCGCTTGCTTCTGAAATGCTTGTAAATCGAGCTGTCCTTGATTCCAACGGCATCTGCAATAGTTTTTACGCTTGTACCATTGTAGCCTCGTCTTGAAAACAGTGTCAGTGCCTCATCGATTATGCGTTGTCGGGTTGTCATCTTATTGATTCCAGTCGTTTTGATTTCGGACGATTCGATTCCAGTCGCTTTGATTTTACTCATTACCTGCCTCCATAAATTCCTTTACCTTGTCTTCCTGCTCAAACAGCGTGCAGCCTCCAGCATGTTCATTTTCCATGATACCCGAGCTCCTGAGTCTTGTAAAAAGAGGAGAAGCTAAAGCGTCCCTGAGGCTTGTGGTTCTGAGGCTGACGTCCGAATACGGGGAGAAAGGGCACGGTTCGGCTCCGCCCCGCGGATTGATATGAAAAAAGCCTCTGCCTGCAGCAAGGCACCCTCCGGAACGTTTTTCGTCTCCCGGAAAAGCGATGAACACCATGTCACGTCGGGCGGTTCTGAGTGCGTTCAGCTTTTGCATTATGATTTCCCGGGTTTTGTCGTCGGGAGCAAGCTGTGCAAATGCGGGGGATACGGGAACGTACTCCACATATATTACGCCTTTGCAGCCGGATTGGGACAGCATGTCGATGAAGGGAGCGGAGAAGACCTCGTCAATGTTGCTGTTAGTAACGGTTACGGAAGCTGCAAAGAGAACTTTGCTGCTGCTAAGGGCTGTCATGGTGGTTTTGAGTTTATCATATGTGCCGCTGCCGCGCCTTTCGTCTGTCGTCAGGCGGCTGCCTTCGATGCTTATAACCGGGATAAGATTTCTGTTTCGATGGAACAGGCTGATGGTGTTTTCGGTGAACAGGGTTCCGTTGGTGAAAACAGGAAAGAGGATTTTTTTGTGGTCTGCGGCGGTTTCAAGTATTTCGGGGCGCATCAGCGGCTCGCCGCCGGCAAGAAGGATAAAGCTGATGCCGAGGTCAGAAGCTTCTGTGAAAATCTCGGACCATCTTTGTGCGGTAAGGGTTTCTGCATCAGTTGATTTTGCTGCAGCAGCGGGCTCGCCGCATATATGATTCGCTCTGGCATAGCAGCCTTGGCAGTGAAGGTTGCAGCTGTCTGTAATGCTGGCAATCAGGAACGGTGGAATATGAATACCGTCAGCTTCATAACCGGCTCTGATGCGGCCGGAGCTTCGTGAGGAAGCTATGAATTTCATCATGAATGCGGTTTCCTTCGGATTATGTGCTGATGCTCTGAGGATGTCGGATATTATTTTTTCGATACCGTTATTCAGGTATGTATTAAGGTCAAAGCTGTTCATTGTCATCTCCTTTTGATGCATATTGTTATGAAATTTGTATAATGTTACGATTAATGTTACGATGCTGGCTAGTAAGCACTAGCTGACTGTAAGCTCATTATAGGCTAGCGATTACTAGCCGTCAAGTAAAATCGATTTAATTCATTGAAACCGTGATGGGAATCTGGTAAAATATATGCGTATCTATCGATACGAATGGAGACGATGAAATGGCAAACTACACAAATGAACAATGGAATGCCAAGAAAGAAAGTATTATGGAAGGGTGCTATGACTGTTTTGCAGAAAACGGACTTCATGGCACAGGCATCAGGGCACTGGGCGAGCACTGCGGTGGCTCATCAAATATGCTTTATACATATTTCGATAATATTGACGACCTTATCATCCAGTCAACTGAATACTGCATGACTAAGGTGGAAGATGAGTTTATGGCAAAAGCGCCCACAGATGTTGAGGACCTGTGGAGGTTTATAGATGAGATACCATACTGGACGGCTAAAGAGCACGGTAAGAAATACCGCGTGATGTATCAGGTCTATACCCACCCGAAATACAGAGAATATGGTCAGAAGTTCTTCAAAGGCGTTGATGAACGTTATACGGAATACGCAAAGAGCCTGGAGCCAAAGCTGGGTATTCCGCACGAAAAGCTGACACCGCTGATATTCATTCTGATAAGAGCCTGCGTACACTACGCACTCTTTGAGGATGAATTCTATCTGAAGTCACAGCTAGAAGTGCTGAAGGAAACACTGACGCTGTTTATTGAGAAATATGGTCGGGAAAGATAACCCCGGCATGCTAATACGATAATTCAAAAACGAAAACGAGGGAAGAAAATGAAAAAGAGAAGATTATTAAGCATAGTGATTTCGCTGTGCATGGTGCTGGCACTGATGCCGCAGATGGCATTTGCAGAGACGTTTACCTATGGCGATTTCGAATACAGTGTCTCTGATGGAAAGGCAACGATTACCAGGTATATCGGCGGCGCTACTGAGGTTGAAATCCCCTCTACAATCAACGGAAACCCAGTTACGGCCATTGGAGAGAGTGCTTTTGATTCTTGCTCTGCACTTGAAAGTGTTACATTCGAAGAAAACCCACAGCTTAAATCAATTGGAGATTATGCCTTTTGGAGTTGTAGTAGCCTTGAAAGCATAACTATTCCAAGCAGCGTTACATCTATTGGAATTAAGGCTTTTCATGGTTGCAAATTTACAAGCATAAATATTCCTGGTAGCGTTAAAACTATTGGAAGTGGTGCTTTTCGTTGCGGTAGCCTTACAAGCATAACAGTTGATCCAAATAGTTCCAACTATTCCTCAGCAGATGGCGTGCTGTTTAATAAGGATAAGACTGAGTTGATACACTATCCTGCTGGAAATACTAGAACCTCATATAGTATCCCTGGCAGCGTTACATCTATTGTAGATAATGCTTTTAGGTCGTGCCAAAACCTTGAAAGTGTTACATTCGGAGTAAATTCAAAGCTTGAATCCATTGGGGAAGATGCTTTTTATTCCTGCACAAGCCTTACAAGCATAATTATCCCAAATAATGTGACGGTCATTAATGAGAGAACTTTTTCTGAATGCAATAATCTTGAAAGCATATTTCTATCAGATAAAGTATCAAGCATTGGCACTGCAGTAATTCCTGCTACGGCGTCACAGGTGAAATATAGTCTTGATACCGAAAGGGGCGAGGTTACGATTACCGGAATAGAATTAGGAACAGACAAGACCGGCGTTGCTATACCTGCTACTATTTGCGATTATCCCGTTGTTGCCATCTCTGATGCAAGTTTACTAGAGAAGATCAGCTCACATACCTGTGCAGGAGGTACAGCTACCTGTCAGACCAAAGCGATTTGTGGAATATGTAAAAAACCATACGGTGAGGTTGACAAGACAAACCATAATCTTGAAAACATTCCTGCAAAGGACGCAACCATTACCGAAACAGGAAACATTGAGTACTGGAAGTGCCTGGACTGCGGCAGGCTCTTTGCTGACGAAAACGGCACAAAAGAAATCAGTCTTGCAGATACAGTAATCCAGAAGCTTACGCCTGAAACTAATGGAGACAAAGGTCAGAGCACAAAGGCAGATGCTGAGGATTCAGCAAAGACCGGTGACAACACCAACCTTGCTATGTGGATTGCACTGATGCTTCTCAGCGGTGCAGGAATAACCGGCGCGGCTTTATACAACAGAAGGAAAAGAACAAATGAATAAATATGATGCAGATGTGAAATAACAAAGCGTCCTTACATAGCCGTCAGGTTTCAACTTCGAAGTCTGGCGGTTTTTTTCGTTCCGCGAAAGGCGATTTAGAATGAAACATATCAGAAAAAACTTTTCGACGTCAATCGCGTTTAGACATGCTCACGCGTCGAAAAAGTCTCAGTGCCGTCTTATGAAGTGATTGTTTTTCGACGTTTCAATAGCGTATGACAGATAAAACGTCGAAAAGTTTTCACAAATAAACCGGCACATCCTATGCCGTAGCTGTGCCGGTTGCAGATAATGAAATTTTTTCGACGCCAATTGCCTTCAGACATGCCCAGGCGTCGAAAAAATCCCAGCATTGTCTTATAAAGAGGCTGCGTTTCGACGTTTTTTTGTTTAAAGTCGCAGAAACGTCGAAACGGCTGCCCACCGCTGGCTGAATCTTGGGAATGCGGTGTGCGGTCGCCTGAACAATCTGAACTGCGAACCGGCAGCATAACCCTGGACGTTGCATAAAGGGCTGTTGGCAATAATAAACACGTCAGCATCCCTCGCACGTTCTTACTTTTCATTGCAGGTAAGCTTCTGCATGATGATTGCTTCTTCAAATTGAATTTTGAAAAGTACCACCGTTTTTATCTTGAAAAATGTATTAAAATTTGATAAAATTGGTTTAGAAACCACCGTGTTTGACAAGGCGGTGCATAGATGGCAAAGCGAGGAGACCGAATTCTGACACAAAAGCACCCTTGATTACATTCAGAAGGAAACGGCAAAGGAGCTTAAGGAAATCTTCGGAACCTATCAGCCTGAGCTCAATCAGTCATGGAGTAATTGTTCCGCCTGCTTGCCGTGTACTACGAATTCTTTTTGGACGGACTTCTTCCATGAGGGTAGAAGTAATCAAACAAAACTTTTATTGAGAAATATAGCCGGAAAGGAAGACCCGGCACGAGAATACGATAATTCAAAAACGAAAAAGGTGAGAAGATGAACAAGAGGAAACTGTTAAGCATACTGCTGTCAATATTCGTGATACTTGCATTTATGCCGCAGCTGGCATTTGCGGCAGATACGGCAACAAAAATACCGTATTTGGATGCATCGGGCACACAGAAAACCTGTGAAGGAGCCACTGTTGTTACCAGTGAAGACACCACATGGGGAGATGATGGAAACGAAGGCTGGTATGTGGTCAAAAGCGATGTGAATATCAACGGCAGCGTCACCGTAAACGACAAGGTCAATGTTCACCTGATTCTCGCTGACGGATACACTCTCACGGTCACTGGAGATATCACTGGCAGTAATTTGAACATCTACAGAACTGCTGGCGGAACGGGCGCGGTTCATGTCAATGGCTCTATCAAGGGCGGCTATGGTAGCCACATGCCCATCCTCGGCACCGGAGGCAACATCACTATCAGCGGTGGCTTCGTTAAGGCAAGTAAAATCAATGGCGGCTCTGGCTACCATGGCAACGGCGGAAGCGTCATCATTAACGGTGGCGTTGTCGAGGCAAGTGAAATCAATGGTGGCAGCGCCTTTTATGGCAACGGCGGAAACGTCACCATTAACGATGGCGTTGTCGAGGCAAGTGAAATCAATGGTGGCAGCGCCTCCTATGGCAACGGCGGAAAAGTCACTATCAACGGCGGTATTGTCATTCAGGGTAACAGCGGACGAGTCTACGGAACGAGCGTTACTCTTAATGAGAGCTTCACAATCTCTGAGGGTAAGACACTAACAATTGAAAGAGGTACTACGCTCACGATTCCTGAGAACGTGATACTGACCAACAATGGAACCATCATCAACAATGGAACTATCAATGGCACGGTCAACGGGAATCAGCCCATTGATTTTAGTATGAGATACCTGGACGAGACCGGCACAGAAAAAACGGCATCCAATGTCACAGTTATTGCCGCAGACAATATCTATCGATTTAATACACTTTCCCACGGTTGGTATGTGGTGGATGGAACGGTAACTGCAAACAAGCGGATCACCATTAGTGGCACTGTCGATCTGATTCTTGCGGATGGATGCAATTTCACTGTCAACGGCGGCATTGAAGTAGAATCTTTAAATTGCCTGAGGGTCTACGCTCAGTCCACGGGCGATAACATGGGTAAGCTGACTGCCAATACAAAAGACGGCGATAATGCTGGTATCGGCGGCAGCGTCGGTAATACAGGTGGATTCATCACCATCATAGGCGGCACGGTCACAGCAGAAAGCACCAACGGCGCAGGTATTGGCGGTGGTGCTGGGGAATATCATGACGGTGTCTATAATGGCGGTGACGGTTGTGGAGTCTCCATCATAGGCGGCAATGTCAAGGCTAGCAGTCAGTATGGTGCGGGCATCGGAGGCGGTAGCGGCAGCAAAGGCAATGGCGGCAACGGCGGTGATGTCATCATCAGCGGCGGTACTGTCACAGCAGAAAGTACCAACGGCGCAGGTATTGGCGGTGGTGGTGTGGAAGAAAGTGACGGCGTCAATAATGGCGGTAATGGGGGACGAGTCACCATTAGCGGCGGTACGGTCAAGGCTAGCAGTCAGTATGGTGCGGGCATCGGAGGCGGTAGCGGCAGCAAAGGCAATGGCGGCAACGGCGGACAAGTCACCATCAGCGGCGGCACGGTCACAGCTACCAGCCGGAACGGTAAAGGCATTGGTGGCGGTTCTGGTGATGAAGGTAATCAAGTCGGCGGCAGTGGCACTTTCCAGACCGATAACGGCAACGCAGTGGTATTCGCCAGCTCTATTGCCGACAAGAGGACAATCAATTGGAACGGTGTTATATTTGAAAAAAACGAAGGTAAGGTATACGGCTCTTCCGTAACCCCTACCGATGATTTCACCATCGATGGAGGCAAGACCCTGCACATTCCGGAAGGCTCTGCGCTGACTATTAGTGGCATCACAGCCGTGAACAATGGCAGCGTATATGTGGACGGCACAGTAAGCGGTCTTGGCGGTGATCTGTATTACCCACTGACCGTTGACGGAGGCACAGCGGACAAAACCTATACCTATGACAGCAAATCCTACGGCAAGGCGGGAGAATGCATCGCTCTGACCGGTACGAATATCCCTGTGGGGCAGAAAGCTACATGGATCTCCACGCCTTCCGTGGAAATATCTGATGGCAGTTTCATCATGCCAAATAATGGACTAAGCATTACCACGCAGTTCAGCCCGATTACCTATACTGTCACCTTTGACACAGACGGCGGCACGGAGATTGATTCCAAGACAGGTGTGAAGTGGACGGATGTAGTTCTTGACGGCATTTCCGATCCGACAAAAGAGGGATGGAAATTCCTCGGCTGGAAATACAGAGACACAGTCGTGAGTGCGCAGACCACGTACGGCGTGCTTGCTTCTTCCGATTCGGTTTCGAGTATCGAACTGAAAGCACAGTGGAAAGATGTTACCCTTCCGGTCATTTTAGGCATTATACCCGGCAATACATACTGCGATGCGGTAGAATTTGAAGCATCTGATAATGACGGTATTGCAAGCGTTAAGGCAGGCGATGATGTATTAAAAGCCGGAACGAACGGCAAATATACTCTTGAAAAAGGGAAAGGCAAGGTAACTGTTGTTGCTGCTGATAAAACAGGCAACACCGTACGGGCAACCGTAACAGTTAATAACGGACACACAGGCGGAGAGGCTACATGCGCAAGCAAGGCAACCTGTGAGTATTGCGGCGAAGAATACGGCGAGCTTGACAGCTCAAATCATAATCTCGAGAACATTCCTGCAAAGGATGCAACGGTTACGGAAACCGGAAACAAGGAGTATTGGCATTGTAAAGATTGTGGAAACAACTTTTCTGATGCGACCGGTATGAATAGTATTTCTGATTTAGATGGCTGGAAAACAGGTGAAGGCAGAATTGATAAGATACCGATTAAAATCACTGAAGGCAAGGGACAGAGCATAACCGCAGGAGAAAAGAAGGAACTTACTTTTGGCTCCAATGCGGCGTATAGAGACTTTATCCGGGTCGAGCTTGACGGCAAGGCTCTTGATGAAAAAAATTATAGCGTCAATGAAAAAAGTATGGTTGTAACCTTAAATGCTGATTTTGTAGCAACACTTTCAGCAGGTGAGCATGCAATCAGTATTGTATCCGAGAGCGGCATTGCAGAAACTACATTTACAGTAGCGAAGAAAGCATCATCTGGAACTACAGATGACAGCGACAATGAGTCAAAGACCGGAGACGATGCCAACCTTGCTCTTTGGCTTGCACTGATGCTTCTTAGCGGCGCTGGAATAACAGGCGTGACTGCTTACAACAGAAGAAAAAGAACAAATGAATAAATACGATGCTTAAATGAAATAACAAAGCGTCTTACATGACCGTCAGGTTTCAATTTCGAAGTCTGGCGGTTTTTTTAGTTCTGCGAAAGGCTGCTTAGAATGGAATGTATCAGAAAAAACTTTTCGACGTCAATCGCGTTCAGACATGCTCACGCGTCGAAAAAGTCTCAGCATTGTCTTATTAAGAGGCTGCGTTTCGACGTTTTTTGTTTAAAGTCGCAGAAACGTCGAAACGGCTGCCCACCGCTGGCTGAATCTTGGGAATGCGGTGTGCGGCCGCCTGAACAATCTTAACTGCGAACCGGTAGCATAACCCGGGGCATTGCATAAAGGGTTGTTAGCGATAATAAACACGTCAGCATACTTCGCACGTTCTTCCTTTTCATTACAGGTAAGCCTCTGCATGATGATCGCTTTTTTAAATTGAATTTTGAAAAGCTCCACCATTTTTCTCTTGAAAAACATATGAAAATTTGATAAAATTGGTTAGAAAACCATCCTGTTTGACAAGGAGGTGCAAAGATGGCAAAGCGAAGCGACGGATTTGTAACAGAAAAGAGAATTTTGCAGGTCTGCGTAAGACTCTTTCTTGAGAAGGGATACCATGGGGCTTCAACCACGCAGATATTAAAAGATGCGCAGGTTTCCTCCAGCAGCTTCCAGAACCTGTTTAAGAATAAGGACGGAGTTCTTCTGGAGCTGGTAAGGTCCATGTTTGAAAACCAGTTCAGCACAGCAAAAGATGCTGCGAGCATAAAGCTTTCTCCGGTATATACCTATGCGGTAGAGACCGCAATTCAGATTACTCTTACAGAGCTTAATGAAAATCTCAGAGATATATATCTTGAAGCCTACACGCTGGAAAGCACCCTTGACTACATTCAGAAGGAAACGGCAAAGGAGCTTAAGGAAATATTCGGAGCCTATCAGCCGGAGCTTACAGAGCAGGACTTTCATGAGCTTGAGTTTGGAACTGCAGGACTCATGCGAGGATACATGGCAAATCCATGCACAGAAAACTTCACCCTTGAGCGTAAGCTAAATAAATTCCTTACGCTTGCACTTCGCGGCTACAAGGTGCCTGAAGATGAGATAGAAAAGGTGCTTTCATACATCGCAGGACTTGATATTAGAAACCTGGCGCAGTCGGTCATGGAGGAGCTGTTCGAAAAGCTTGCCATGCGATATGAGTTCTCTCTGGAAGGACTGCTTCCGTGAGGATAGAAGTAAGCAAACTATTTATTGAGAAATATAGAAGGGAAGAAATTCCCGGCATGAGAATACGATAACTCTAAAAGGAAAACGAGGGAAGAAAATGAAGAAGAGAAGATTATTAGGCATAGTGCTTTCGCTATGTATGGTGCTGGCACTGATGCCGCAGATGGTATTCGCAGAGATATCCGACGGCTCAACAACTCCTGCTTTAACAGGCAGATATGCAACTAACCCCAACAATCAGTTCGGCGTTAATAAGACAATTTCTGTTGACGGCGAAAAGTCAGACTGGGAATCTTCAATGCTGATTGCACAGGGCACTGCAAACGACGACCCACGTGTATACCGTGACAATTCTATGTACGAAATTGCAATGGATGACTATGCGCTCTATGCCGCATGGGATAACGCTAACCTCTATCTTATGTGGGAGATGGCAAATGTTCAGGATATTGTTGCACCGAAAGATGATTTTCCAATCAGTCAGGGCAACCTCTGGATTAATAATATGCCTTTCTTCATCGCAATTAACACCGGATTAGGCAATGTTTCAGACGGTACAATCTTAAGCGGCGGCACTTTATGTGACAGTAGAATTTCCT
>JAUNDC010000014.1 GCA_030526355.1 Bacillota bacterium
GAAATTCCGGTGAAAATGCTTTCGGACACGGGTTCGATTCCCGTCATCTCCACCACTTTTCAGGACTCAGGCCAAAATGCCTGGGTTCTTTTATTTCCAGCGGTTTTGGGCGATAAAGCCAGCAGTATCAAGGCTTCAGCGCCTTTTTAAATATCATTTCAGACCTGTTTCAGATTATCTCAGACCACTGAAACCGGGGATGAAACGGGAGGTTTTTTGACCGAATTGGGGATGAAACAGGAGGACTTCGGCAACTTTGATACTAACCGTTGTCGGTACATTTGACTTTTCTTTCGCTTTTGTTAATCTGAAACCGGGAGGTGAATAACATGAGAAAACCTAAATTTGTACTTACCTTGGACAGTGACAGATACGACCTTATCATCTACAGCCTGATCGAGATGAAGAACAGGCTTACAAGAGAAGGAAGATATACAGACGCTGTGGACGATGCTCTAATCGAGCTTCTGAGCGTCAAGCCAAAAAGAAAATAATCAAGACTTAATGTTACATGCTGCATCAATAACGGTGCAGTTTTTTTATTACCAAAATTCAAGGAGGTACAAGAGATGATTTTATTCAAGAAAAGAGAAAAGAACGTTAACGTAGAGAGTGGAAAGGAGGAGAAGATGACGGAAACGGAAAGAAAGATGGCTGAGCTTGGAGCAGCTGCATATTTTGAGTATCTAGAGATGTGCTTTGAGGATGAAGAGGCGGCAGAGGTTATGACAGGATATATCTACGCACTTAAAGCCGTAAGAGCATCCAGCGATGAGGACGCATTCATGTTTGTAACCAATCTGCTAAAGGATAAGGGAGTAACTGAGATCTCACCAATCCTTACAGAAATGTGCAGAGAAAGAGAGGACCTTCTTAAGGTATTCCTGGACAAGTTCGAGGCTCTTGGCATCAGGCACATCGTAAACCTCGTATTCGAGGATGAGGATGAGGAAGACGGTGATGAAGACTGTAAGTGTGGAAACAGCTGCGAAGGCTGCAGTGAATGCAATGAAAGCAATGTCCGCGGCAGTGAGTATGAGTACCTGGAAGAAGGGGAACTCTGCTATCTGACATTCAACTTCGATATCGGCAATGTGAACATCAACGGAACAATCACAATGATTAAGGATGAGGAAGATGAGGAGGCTGAGGCAGGTGTCTAAGGTAATAGCAATATGTAACCAGAAGGGCGGAGTCGGCAAGACCACAACGGCAGCTAATCTTGGCGCCGCCCTTGCTCTTGAGGGCAAAAGAGTCCTGGCAATAGACATGGATCCGCAGGCTGATCTTTCAACCTGCCTCGGCTTTAACAGAACCGATGTGCTTGATGTTACAGTGGCGGAGATGATGACAAGAGCCATAAACGAAGAGAAGTTCGACTGGAGAGACGGGCTTCTTGAAAGTAAGGATGGGATATATCTTCTTCCATCCAATCTGGATCTTTCGGCAATGGAGATGAACCTTGTGGGAACCATGAACAGAGAGCGGGTGCTCAAAGGCTATGTGGACAAGGTGAAGAACAACTTCGATTTTGTCATCATAGACTGTATGCCGTCACTTGGAATGATTACCGTAAATGCGCTATCTGCAGCAGATTCGGTCATAATCCCGGTTCAGGCACACTATCTTCCTGCAAAAGGAATGGATCAGCTTCTGAGGACCGTATCAAAGGTTCAGAAATTCGTTAACCCTGACCTTAAGGTTGATGGAGTTCTCATGACACTTGTGGATGCCAGGACGACCTTCGCTGCTGAGGTTCCCGAAATGATTCACCAGATGTATCCGAAGATGAGGATATTCGAGAATCAGATACCCATGAGAATCAAGGCGGCAGAGACACCTGCTGTCGGGGTAAGCATTTTCGGATATGAGCCGAGAAGCGATGTGGCAGCTGCATACAGAGGACTTGCAAAGGAGGTGATAAGAGATGCCGCAAGAGAAAAAGCCAAGGTTCACTCTTGGGAGTGCAGATGATTTATTCACAACTCAGGAGATGAGAGACGATGCAAAGCTCGCAAGGATTCACGAGATTCCGCTTGATGAGATTGATGAGTTCCCGGACCATCCGTACAAGGTGAAGGATGATGAGGATATGCTGAATCTGATGGAAAGCATCAAAGAGAACGGAGTTCTCACCCCCGCAACTGTAAGGAAAAAGGACGACGGAAGGTATGAGATGCTTTCGGGTCACAGACGATGTAGAGCATGTCAGCTTCTAGGGCTTGATACCCTAAGATGTGAGATTGTAGAGCTTGACAGGGATGCAGCGACAATATTCATGTGCGACAGCAATCTTCAGAGAACTGTGATACTGCCAAGCGAGAAGGCATTTGCGTACAAGATGAGGCTGGAGGCTATGAACAGACAGGGAAAGAGGACTGATTTAACTTCTGGACCAGTGGGCCAGAAGTTCTCAAGGGACGAATTGGCAGATTCTGTAGGAGAAAGCGGACGCCAAGTCAGCCGATATATCCGCCTCACCGAGCTTATCCCTGAGATTCTCGACATGGTGGATGAAGGTCAGATTGCCATGAGGCCTGCAGTTGAGATTTCATACCTCCCAAAGGAATTGCAGGAGGAGTTACTCGAAAACATGGAGATTGAGGCCTGTACTCCGTCTCACGACCAGGCAATGCGCATGAAGGGCCTGTTTAAGCAGGGCAAGCTGACACCTGAGGTGATATCGGCCATCATGCAGGAGGAGAAGCCTAACCAGAGGGAGAAGGTAATCCTGCGGGATGAAAGAACAATAAAGCTTCTTCCAAGAGATCTTCCAGTTAGCGAGAGGGAGGAATATATCTTAAAGGCTCTTGAGCACTACGGAAGATATCTGAGAAAACAGAGAGACCTTGAAAGATGACAATTACCTTCGGAGGAAGAGAATATATGATATTACCTTTCTCTTCCGTAGGTATTAATACTTCCGTAGGTTATCTCTCTTCCGTAGGTATTAAAGCAAAGTATTTCATGTGGCGGCTTTTGCACGGGGAATTATCAGCCCCTTGCGAGAGCCGTCTTTTGCATGGAAAGGAGGAATTAATTTCATGACAAAGGACAAAGTAACAGCAAACGGCAGAAGGAAGGCCGTCGCGATTCTGATGCTTGTCGCCATGATGTTTTCGGTGTTTGGCGCGGCACTTCCCGAGAGAGCTTTTGCGGCAGACGGAACCATCACGCTTAAGGTGGGAAGAGTGATAGATTATTCATCTCACTTCACCCATTACTTCTACGCAGGTGATAAGGACAATCCGGTGTTCTGTGCGCAGCCTCAGCTTTCGGCACCTTCTGCAGGAACCTATTCGTACAACTTCATCGAATTCGATTCGATGCTTGCCAAGTGTCTGTACTACGGTCTCGGCGGCCCGGGCTTTGAAGAATACACGGACAAGAAGCTGAGCGGTCAGTGGGATGGTGAGGATGATGCGTATGCACTGACTCACATTATCATCTCGATTGCCTATGACAAGACAACAAGTGCAGAGTCAGATCCGTTTAAGGGACTCAGTGATTCGTGGAAGAACAAGGCAAAAAGCCTTTATGAATATATCAAGACTCTTCCGGATCCCCCTGCCAACTACAGAGCGTTTCGAATCAGAAACGATGGCAAGCAGGATATCCTTGGCTCCTTTAATGATGTCGGAACAATTAAGCTTAAGAAAGCATCCTCAAACAACGAGATATCAGGGGGCTCGGAAAGCTACTCGCTTCAGGGTGCAAAATACGGAGTGTACTGCAAAGGCAAGCTCTGCTACACCATGACAACCGATGCTAACGGAAGCTGCACACTTGACAATGCACTGGTATCCGACTATGTGATTAAGGAAATGGATGCATCAAAGGGCTTTGCGGTTGATGCTGAGAGCCATAACTGCACGGTAAAGAATGAACAGATTACAAATGTCAGCGTATCTGAGGTGCCAAAGAACAATCCTGTAAGCCTCATGCTTCAGAAGGGTGATTCCGAGACAGGAAAGGCAGAGCCTCAGGGAGGAGGAAAGCTTTCCGGTGCTGTATACGAGATTAAGTATTACAAGCACAAGGATGGAGGTAAGAACTTAGACAGAACCTGGAGAGTCATTACCGATTCAGAGGGAAAGGCAGAGCTTTCGGATGCTTACCTTGACAAGGACTTTGATAATTCAGCTTTCTATACGGACAGCAAGGGCAGCATATGCCTTCCGCTTGGAACAGTAACCATTCAGGAGGTTAAGGCACCTGAAGGCTACCTTCTTAACAGCAAAATCTGTACAGCTGAAATCAAAGAGGGAAGTGAAACAGTAGAGACTGTAAACACCTTTAATGCTCCTGTAATCGGAACAAACGATGAAGTTGCAGAGCAGATAAAGCGAGGAGATATCCAGCTTGTAAAGGTAAAGGACGGAACCATGACAAGACTTCCGGGTGTACAGTTTAAGATAACCTCAAAGACAACAGGCGAGAGTCATATTGTCTGCACAGACGAGAACGGAATGATCGACACATCGTCGGGCTTCAATTCCCACAAGGAGGATACTAACGGAGGAACAGCCGAAAGCGGACTCTGGTTTGGCGAGATTGATGCAATAGATGACGAGAAGGGAGCACTCCTCTACGACTACTACACTCTTGATGAGATAAGAGGAGAGGGTAACAAGGGTCTTAAGCTTGCAGAAAACGTCGAGTTTAGAATCTACAGAGACAATATGACAGTAAACCTTGGAACAGTGACAGATGATGTAATAAGCATCGGTACTACCGCAAAGGACAGCGATACAGGTAATCACATCTCCCTTGCAGATAACAGGGTTACAATCATTGATACTGTAAAATACAGAGGCCTCACACCGGGCAAGACATACAGACTTGCGGGAACCCTTATGGACAAATCTACAGGAGAGCCTGTAATGGTAAACGGCAAGGCTGTAACCTCAGAGAAGGTTTTCACTCCGTCAAAGGGGAAGGGAACAATTGATGTTACCTTCATATTCGATGGAAGCAGCCTTTCCGGAAGTGAGATAGTCGTATTTGAAAAGGCATATGATGTTAAGACTGATACAGAGGTAGCAGGCCATGAGGACATTGACGATGAAGGCCAGAGCGTTGTAATCCCTAAGATGAGAACAAAGGCATCGAATGCTTCGGGCAAAACCAATATCATCAAGGCCGAGAAGGACCAGAAGATAACAGACGAAGTCTCATACGAGAAGCTTCTTGCGGGCAAAAAGTATACCCTTACCACATGGCTCACAAGGGACGGAAAGAAGATTCGCGGAACCGAGGTTACAAAGGAGTTTACCGCAGCAGATGAAAACGGCACTGTAAAGGCAGAGCTTACCTTCGATGCTTCCATGTATGGAGGAGATAACATCACTGTATTTGAAGAGCTCAGACTTGACGGAAAGACAGTTGCCGAGCATAAGGACAAGGACGATAAGGACCAGATGATAAAGGTAACAGCACCTAAGGCTGATGTACCTAAGACAGGCGACAGCTCTCACATGCTGCTTTGGATTATCCTTGCGGCATCAATGACTGTTATCGGATCGGGCATCCTTGTAAACGAATATGTACAGAAGAGAAAGAAGAAATAGAGATTGTGGATTAGCATAAGGGGGCTTCGGCTCCCTTTTGTAATACACGGAAAGGATGGATTAAATGGCAATATGCAATGACGGAGTGGCAATGAAAGCCGGAACAAATGCAGGAATCATAGCGAATCTGCTGATGGGATTGATGGAGGAAGGAGATGCTGTAGAGAAGTTTGGAAGGACCTGGTGCAGATGCTCATTCAAAAGCATTACAGTAATCTATCCTTTCCTAAGCATGGCGCAGGTTGAGTATGCGATAGGGCAGCTTAGAGACAAGGAAATCATCATAAGCAGAAAGCTGAGTGCGGGAGGCTTTGATCACACCAACTGGTATGCCTTTACAGAATACGGGCAAAAGATAATGAAATGGGGTGATGAGCATGAGGGATACTGTTAAATGCCCCGACAACTGTCACTACAGAAACAGATATGCTCCTTTCTGCAGCTTCTGCATGATGAAGGTTCTGGGAAAGCTGAAAGATGAAAAGAAAGAAGGTGAGAAAAGTGGACAGGAAACTGAAGATGAAGGTCATCACGAAGCTCCTTGATGCGGGCTTTGATGATGAGAAGAAGGTGATGAACTTCGGAATGAAGGACATGCTTCTCTGCGAGGTAAGAGGAGAGGAAATCGGTGCGGTAATCGAGCTTCAGGAGGCGGTAAGGACCCACAAGGTCATATCATTTCTTGCAGACGAAAAGGAGGAGTCTGAAGAGACCGAGGAAGCTGAATCAGGCAAAACTGTAACCGAAGAAGCGTTAGATGAGGCTGAAGACAAGGATGACAGATCATCAGAAGTATATGAAGGAGGAAAGTACTATGGCTAGCGAATTCACATTTGAGATTACTAAACATATCGGAGTTATCAAAGCATACGAGACAGGCTGGAGCAAGGAGATTAACATCGTATCCTGGAACGGTGGTCAGCCAAAAGTTGATATAAGGGATTGGGATGAGAATCACGAGAGGATGTCAAGAGGCGTAACACTCACCAAGGACGAGTTCAGAAAGATGGTGGAACTCACGAAAGAGAGAATACCTAATCTAACAGAGCCTTCCCGTGAATGGGATGCGAGATAACATCGGGAGCGAAAGCTCCCTTTTTACATGAGATGTTTAACAAGCATCTCTATTTTAATGCCCTGAGCCGGGCGGAAAGGAGTGTAAGCAGGGGCTCAAAGCAAATTGTAACAGCACAGGATGTGCGGAAAAGGAGAGAGAAAATGACAAACATCAAAGAGAAGATTTCAGAAAGAAAGAACCTTATTATCGCAGGAGCACTCATTGCCCTGATGGCAATCGGCTCAACCTTCGCCTACTTTGTGGACAGAGATCAGGTGACTAACCACTTCACTGTAGGCGATATCGAAATCAGTGTATCGGAGCCGAACTGGAATCCGAGCGATGGAGCGGACATTACGCCTAACAAGGTAGTGAAGAAGGATCCGAAGATTACAAACGACGGAGCAAACGATGCTTTTGTGTTCATGTCGGTAAAGGTTCCTAAGGCCAATGTTAAGACAGCAAATGCAGACGGAACACTTAACGCTACAGCAAACCAGGACCTTTTCACATATTCGGTGAATACAGGCTGGAAGCTCATCAAGACAAATGCTTCTACTGACAGCACCGAATATATCTATGCGTATGCAGGTGATAAGATGACTGCTCTTAAGCCGGGCGAGACAACAGCTACCATCTTCGATACGGTGAAGTTCATCAATATCGTAGAGGAGCAGCTTGATGGACAGAGTCTTGATATCCAGGTCGATACAATGGGAATCCAGACAGCAGACCTTGGAACAGAGAGTCCTCTTGAAATCTATAACATCATCATGAATCAGCAGTAGGCTGAAACAGGAGGAAGAAGCATATGAGAAGAATGTCAGAAAGGACCATAAGGCGAGCGGCTGTAAGGCTGATTCGCATTCAGCTTCCGGTGCTCTTCCTCCTTTGCACTATGTTAATCGGAATAACGGCAGGCTTCCTCATTTCTTCCGACAGCGTCACAAACAGACTGTCATGCGGGTATAACAGCGCGGTAATAAGAGAGAATTATGAAGCACCGGAAACTTTTGCAAAGGGGGAAAGCTATACCAAGGAAGTAAGTGTAAGAAACGAAGGAAGCGTTCCCTGCTATGTGAGAGTCTTCGCGGAGATAAGCAGACCCGAGGCAAGAGAAGCAATTGATGTCGATTTTAGCACATCAGACTGGAGCAAAATGAGTGATGGCTATTACTACTACAGCCGCGTGCTGAATGCAGGAGAAGAAAGCAGTCCGCTTTTTACAACACTTACGGCTAAGGAAAACATAAGCGATTTTGAAATGATATGTTACAGCGAGAGCGTTCAGGCATACGGCTTTGCCGGAGCGAAGGAAGCCTTCGAGGCAATAAGATAGGAGGGGAAGATGCAATACTATGTTACAAAAAGAATCGGAAGCATGATGCTAATTACCCTAATGCTTATCGCAATTATGTTTTCTGCAGCAGCTCCATCCTATGCTGCGACAGTCAAAACGATACCGAGCACAAGCACGATAGTTGCCAAAGCTAACAAGCTTAAGCTCTCAAAAGATAATTATTCACTAACCTGGAACATCACAAATCACAAGGTGAAGACGGGCAAAAATGCAGAGAAGCTTCTCTGCATTCCCATCAAGAACAAGACAGCAGCATGGACAGTAACAAACTTCTGCAAGGTGAAATTCACAAACGCAGGTGTGATAAACGGAAGACAGATTGACTGCACGGTTAATTTCGACTCCATGACAGTGACCGCACGTAAGGGCTCAAGCACGGGTGAAACCTCGGATGGATATATGGGTTTTGCATCAATCTGGGGAATAGATGACGGTTTGCAGGTGGGTGTCACAATAGATGACGGCTGCGGCTACAGAGCATCAAAGAAGGTGAAGTACACAGCAACTATCACCTATCACGACACCGGAGAGGTGGTGAACCTTCCGTTCTTTCAGGCGGTAAGAGATCTTGATGCTGCAAATGATTACTACAGAGAAGCCTGGGAAAGCATCAGCGGATATACAGGCACCTACTACAAATACAGCACCAACTACAACACCTTTAGCGGAAACAAGGTGCTTGCTCCGAATTCAAACGACAAGCTGGTTACGGGAAACAACGAACTTCTGAAGGCGGGAATATATGCACCTACAACAGGTGGTAAGTTCTCGGCCTACTTTTACGAGGGAAATAGCGGAACACTGATGACACTTTATTCCCAGTATTCAACAAATCCGTCAGTCTTTGTTAATCCGGTAAAGACCGTAGACAAGACGGCGGCAAGGGTAGGCGATACGGTAACCTACACCGTAAAGCACACTATGGGTACCTTTTACAAGACGGCGATGACCATATACGGAAAGCTTGAGATAACAGACATAATTCCGGAGAATCTCGAATATGTAAGTGCTGTTCTCACAAACGGCAGCGGAACTGACATCACTGACAAAGGAACACTCAACTACGATGAGAGCACGAGGACTCTGAAATTCGTAATGGGAGATACCTGGAGAAACAATATTGCAAACTATAACGGGCAGGTTCTGAAGTTTACGGTGACAACTAAGGTAAAGGAATTCGAGGGCTATGAGGCTGCTTCCGAAAACAAGGCGACGCTTTCATATGAGAACAATCTTTCTGTAGATACAAATCTTGTGACGACTTCACTTACCAAGCCCTATATGGTCCAGATAGTAAAGAGCATTCCGGACAGCGGAGATCAGTTAGAAGGCGGTCACGGAAAGCCGACATTTGTCTTTAAGATTTCGGGCAAAAATACAGGCTATGTGCGATACGCTTCCGTCACCTTCGGAGACGAGAATGCATCGGCGGGCTGGACTTTCTCAAAGGAAAACGGAAGGTGGATTGCAAGAAGCCAGGTGCTTGAACTTGCCGATGATGAGTATTCTGTAACAGAACTTGATGTAAGCAGGTTCAAAATGACGGGAAGCTCGGTATACGCCTCAGGGAACTACAGAAGGTTTACCTTTGAGAATGAAAAGGATAACTGGCAGTATTTCAGCCACAAGTCGGTTGTCATAAACAGGCTGAGAGGAGGTGCTGCAGGTGAATAGGGTTTGTAAATATGTAAGCAGACTGCCGGTGATACTGGCGGTTTTTTTGATGCTCTTTTGCTTGAATGCAGATTCTACACTTGCGGCAGCATCTGATTTTGAGAATCTAAGCGGAGCAGAAAGAAGCGGTAAGGTAAACATTTCCGTTGAAAGCTATCAGGAAAAGGACGGCGCTCTTTACAAAACTCCGGAGCTTGTCCTAATAAAGGCGGGGGACAAGACATCATATGTTCCTGTGATAACAAACCTTGGATCGGAGTGCAGTCTGAGGCTTAGGGTTTATGCAAAGACAAAAAATCAGGACATAAATATTTTAAAGTACTGCTATGGCTGGGAGGATAACTGGATAAAGAAGGATGGCTGGTTCTACTACAGGAAGCCTTTCGAGGAAAATGAAAGTGTGGCAATCTGCCGGGGCTTTGATTTCCCGAATGACTGGAAGTGGAGAGAAAGCAATGTGCTTGAGGTAACTGTCGAGGCTGAGGCGGTGGCTGATGAGACTGCGGCTGATGGCGTCGTAAGGACGGGCGATAATTCAAGGATGGGAGTTTGGATTGCCGCAGGAGTGATAAGTCTTGCAATTATTATTGCAGCAGGAAGGAGAAAAGATGGCACTAAGGATATATAAAGTGATTCAGAATGTGCTCCTGATTGGAGTGCTTGCGGTTGTAACGGGACTGATATCAATGATTGTGATTCTCGATATGAATCCGTATGTTGTGATATCAGGATCGATGGAGCCTGCTCTTCCGGTGGGTTCGGTATGCATCGTGGACTGCCAGCAAAGGTCGCCAGATGAAGGGGATATCATCTCGTACAAGGCAGGCGACGGCATTGTAACTCACAGAGTTATCGAAGTTACGGAGTCTGGATATGTCACAAAAGGTGATGCAAATGATACAAAGGATCCCGGGGTTGTGAAGGAGAAGCAGATATTCGGAACCTGCGTTGCATCCGTTCCGAAGGTGGGATACGCAGTGATGTTTCTAAGATCTGCGGTGGGGATCCTCACCGTAATCATGTCTGTGATATGCTTCGGATTCATAGGAAGGCTCCTTGAAAGCAGAAGAGAATAGGAAACGGAGCGGAAGGTCCGCTCCGTGTACATCTGAAAGAAAGGAGGTTTAATCATGCAGAAAATAAGTATAAGAGGATTCGATGAGATCTCAAGAACCATACTTGAGAACCTTAAGGACGGAACAGTTATCTCGATTAGTTTCAGTGAGAAAGGTGGTGATGAAGATGACAGAGAAGAAGATGGCAAGAGAGAAAAGTGAAATAAATGAACAGGATGACTGCAAAGCAGACGAGTACGGTGAGCTTAATGTTGTAAATATCAGACTCGTCAAGGAGCCTTCAATCATAAGCGATGAGCCTGTAAGGTGCTCGGATGATGCCTCAAGACTCATAAGAGAACTGTTGTCCGGCTTCGATAGAGAAGTGTTTGCAATACTTAATCTTGCAAGCGATGGGAAACCAATCAATATGAATGTTGTAAGTATCGGAACGCTGAATGCGTCACTTGTAAGCCCGAGGGAAGTATTCAAAAGCAGCATTCTTTCCAATGCAGCATGCTTTATCGCATACCATTGTCATCCGTCGGGCAACCCGAAGCCGTCGCTGGAAGATTTTGAGGCTACGCAGAGATTAAGAGAAGCAGGAGCAATCCTTGATATTAAGATGGCGGATCATATCATAGTTGCCTGCGGAAGAGACAAAACCTTCAGCTTCGCATCAAACAATTATCTTGAAGGGAACGGGAAAGACAACTATCAGAATTTCAAAAACAGAGAAAGCTGGGAGAGGTAGAACATGTGGGTAAGTAAAGAAAAATGCAAAAGGGCAAGAGAATACGATGTGCTTTCCTATCTCAGAATCGCAGACCCGGGGGAGCTTGTCAGAGTCTCAAGAAACGAATACTGCTTAAGATCTCATGACAGCTTCAGAATATCTAACGGCAAGTGGCACTGGTGGTCGAGAGGCAAGGCCGGCCACACTGCGGTTGATTATCTTGTTGAGGTTAAAGGATATTCATTTCCTTTTGCGGTAAATGAGGTGCTGCGGGCGATGGGAGGCATGGCTCTGAGGAAGACATCAGTTAAGGAAAAGTCTTTCACACTTCCTGCCGCGGCGGAGAATAACGATGCTGCGAGAGAGTATCTTAAGAGCAGAGGCATAAACGAATGGCTGATAGATATGCTTGTGACAAGCGATTTGATCTACGAGGATAGGAGATATCACGGCGTTGTTTTCGTCGGAAATGATTACGAGAACAGACCGAGGCATGCAGCATTCAGGGCGACTGATTCATCGGATTTTAAGCTGGATGTGTCGGGAAGCGACAAGAGATTTTGTTTCAGGTTGCCGTACAGAGAGTGCAGAGTGCTTAGAGTTTTCGAGGGGCCGGTGGATCTTCTTTCGTATGTGACGCTGTGCATTAATGAGGGAAAAGAGTGGCAGTATGACGACATGATTACTGTTTGTGGTGTTCACAAAATGAGCGGCACGGACACGGATGTGCCTCCGGCGCTTTCCGAATACCTCAGACAGAATCCGAAGGTCGAGCACATTTTCGTGCACTTTGATAACGACGAGGTGGGTGCTTCTGCAGCAAGAGGCATAATGAGAAGGCTTGCAGGCAGGTATGATGTGATAAACATGCCGCCTCCAGTCGGTAAGGATTACAACGAATATTTAAGAATATCGGGAAAGGAGAAGAGGCGTGAAAGAGAGAACAACAATTGATGTAATCATGGTTGAGCCGGGCAAAGAAGCCAGGGTGATGACCATGAACGACAGCCTTGAGGCAATGCAGGAAGCAGTCGGCGGACTCATTGAAGAGTATATGCCCTTCGAGGATGAGGTTGCGCTGATATGCAATGACGAGGGCAAAATGCTTGGAATGCCGCCAAGCAGAGCAATACGAAGTGACGATGGACAGGTGGTAGATGTTATCGCAGGTCCGTTTTTTATTGCCTACGCTCCCATTGAAAGTGAAAATTTCCTATCCATGCCTGATGAGCTTCGCGAGAAATATCTTGAGAAATTCAGGCAGCCTGAAAGATTTTTCAGAACGCCTGAGGGAATAAAGGTTGTGAAATTTGATCCGAATGCAGCAAGAGAACACGCACACGAACAGAGATAAATCTCGCTGTCGTGCTGTAACAAGCAGTCCCTTTTTACTCCTACGGGCAAAAACGGTGATTTTAGGGAGACCCCTAAGACCCCGTGCAGCCTGAAGGCGTGTGGAAGATAAGCGGCTGCGGATAAAAGGAATATGTATTTGAAAAAGACGATGATTACGGAGGTAAAGATGAAAAGAAGTATTAAGAAACAGATCTGGCTGAGCAGAGACGAAGCAGAAATGCTGAAGAAGAAAGCCAAGAAGGCGTGCCTATCAGAGGCGGGACTGATGCGCTTCCTTCTCAAAGGGTATGAGCCAAAGGAGAAACCGGACGAGGAATTCTATTGTGAGATGAACAGGATGACGGAGCTGGCGGAAGCCATTGAAAGATTGTCCAGAAGAGCTGACCGTGATGATGAAATCCAGATGGATCTTTTCAGAGAAGAGATTGACAGATGGCATCGCTTTCAGGCAGATATTGAAGCCAGGTTCCTCACGCCAGACGAGGCGGAGCTGAAATGGCGGTAACCAAGCTGTGGCCCATAAGAGGTCGTGTCGATTCGCCGCTTAATTATGCAGCCAATGAAGAGAAGACTGCCAACCCAAGATGGGACAAAAGCAGTCTTCAGAATCTTACTGATGTTATGCACTATGCGGCAGATGAAGACAAGACAGAGAAGCAGTTCTTCGTGTCGGGTGTCAATTGCAATCCTGCCATTGCCCGTGACCAGTTCGTAAACGTAAAGAAACAGTTCGACAAGGAGGATGGCATAGTTGCTTATCACGGATATCAGAGCTTTGCTGAGGGCGAGGTCACACCCGAGCAGGCTCATGAGATTGGAATCGAGCTTGCCAGACGATTCTGGGGTGACGGATATCAGGTGATTGTCGCGACACATCTCAACACGGCACATCTTCATAATCATTTCATAGTGAACTCGATTTCCTTCAAGGACGGCAAGCGATGCAGGGCAAAACGCTGGTACGACTTCAACAAGGTGTCCGATGATATCTGCAGGGAACACGGGCTCAGCGTAATAGAGAATCCCAGGGGCAAAGGTGTGCCGGCCTGTGTCTATAATGCGGAAAAGGCAGGTGCGCCGACAAGACTTAATCTTGCAAAGGCTGCAGTTGACGAAGCAATCGAAGCTTCACAGAATCTGCAGGAATTCAGGATGGCGCTAAAGGCGATGGGATACAGCTGCAATCTGGACCCGTCGAGGAAGTACTGGACGATTAAGCAGAAGGACTGGCAGCGGCCTATCAGGATGTACCGGATGGGAGCTGCTTATTCAAACGAGAGTATCATCTCAAGGCTTGAGAGAGAACCGGAAAGCAAAATGTTCAGTTCCTTTCAGAGAATTATCGTTGTGAGGAAGAGGCAATATGGACTACAGATAAGAGGCGACAGAATTAAGAAGATAGGAGGGCTCAAGGGTCTGTATCTCCATTATTGCTATCTTCTGGGCTATCTGCCTAAGTATACAAAGAGACCTGCCAAGGTGTCTCCTCTGCTTCGGGACGACCTCATCAAGATGGACAGGATAGCAGAGGAAACTCGGATGCTTTGCAGAGAGAATATCACAACGATTGATGAATTACGGGTGCGAATTTCAAGATGCAGCGAGGCTATTGAACAGAAATCGTCTGAGCGTGGCGAGCTATATACGAGATCAAGACGCAAAATCCCGGAGGACGAAAGGCAGAGCCTCCGAAAGCAGGCATCTGCAATCAGCAGTGAATTGAAAGACCTGAGGAAAGAACTGAGAATGCTTGAAAGCATAGAGAATAGGTCAGCAGTTATTGAAGAGAAGATTAAAGAAGTTGAAAAAGAAAGAGAGGTGAAGAAGGATGAACGCAGGCGGTGATGCAGCAGAACAGGTAGTAAGGATGTCGCTTGAGGGAGTTGAGGTTGCAGCCAGAATATCAGGCGAGGGAGCCAAGCAGCTTGCAATCCTTATCGCTGCGGTTCTTAGAGAAGAGCAGAAGACACACGGCAAGGCCAGACTGTCAAACATGATCAAGTCAGGCAACGAACTGAAGGTTTTCACGGTGCAGCAGAAAGATCTTAAGACTTTTGCAAAAGAAGCCAAAAGATACGGAGTGCTGTACAGCATTCTTCGTGAGAAGGGAAACAAGGATCCTGATGCAGCGATAGATATTATTGCAAGAGCAGCAGACGCTCCTAAGATAAACAGGATAGTCGAGAGATTCAATCTCAGTACAGTAGACAAGGCTTCTGTTGTAAGAGACATGGAGGCAGAGAGAAACCCCGCCGCAGCAAAGACGGAAAAAGACCCTCAGTCTTTGCGCAGCTTGAACGGGGCAAAAGATTCCCATACGGGTAAGAATGAGAAGCCATCCGTCAAAGCAGAGCTCGATAAGTACAGAGAAGATATAAAGAAGGAGCAGAGAGGTGCTGTCCCTAGAAGAGATTCTCAGAGCAGAGCAAATGTACGGAAGCTTACTCCGAAAAAGAAACCAGTAAAGGAGAGATAGGATGATAGGTGAAGATAAATATGTTCTAACAGTAGACGAGGCAACGCAGGGCCTCATCATTAATGCTCTTCTCGAGCTCAGGGAATCGAAGCTTAAGGAGGGCATGGACGTAGGGTGGATTGGCGAAGTTATAATTGATGTCTGCAATGCTCCGAAGCGCAAAAGCAGAATTGCAGGTGAACGCCATGAAAGATAAGGACGTGATAATTTATGGAGCTTTTGGACTTGTGCCGGTCATATGGCTGGCACTTCTTGTGGCTCCCTGCATGGATGATGGACTTGTATCGGCGATGGAACTTATTCCCGAAGCCTTTGCAAGTCCTTTTGCCATTAAGCTGTGCAGCGATAGTCTGAAGTGGGTTGTGATTGCGATTGCCGCATATGGAATGGGCATCGGAATCTATTTCAGTACCAGAAGAAATTATCGCCGTGGAGAAGAGATGGGCTCAGCGAAGTGGGGCGATTCAGCAAAGCTAAACAAAAGGTATGCCGCTAAGGCTCCCGAGGAAAGCAAGCTCCTGACTCAGAATGTAAGGATTGGACTTGACGGAAGGGCGCACAGAAGAAACCTGAACGTGCTCGTATGCGGAGGCTCGGGCTCGGGCAAAACAAGGTTCTATGTGAAGCCGAATCTCATGCAGGCAAACACATCTTTTGTTTGCCTTGATCCGAAGGGCGGTGCGATACGTTCGTGCATGAAAAGTGCACGCGCACAATTAAATAATTAACGTTTAATGTGTAGAACTGAATACACGATAAGTCAAATGATAAGGTAACGCTTTGAAGGGCTACCCTAATACTCCGATTGGCGCAGATTTGAGCAAACAATGACGCGTCAAAAGCTCGGTGAAGTCGGCAGAGAGGTATCGAAACATTGAGTTGTCGAAAACTGCTTAGAGGTAAGTGGCATACCCTATATGCCGGGGGTCTATAAAATATCTATGGTTAGAATGTGGAAACTGACAAGTTCACTGACGAAATTTCGAATGTACGGGTCTATATCGGGACTCGGTAGAAATGCCGAGTAGCACAATAGGTGCTGTTGCTTGTGGTTGAGTAAGACTCCGCCTTTATGAAAGACCATTCATTATTACAGGTAATGACAAAGTAACAGGCTCATAGAAATGACCTAAGGATATATGCAACAGATAGTGTATTTGGAACGTAGTAAGCTAACAACGTGGAGAATTTGCTTTCGATGAAGCGTCACTGGCGAAAATGAAATGCTCATATAAGTCAGTCTTATGTTAGTGAAAGTGGTGGCACAGTACCAGTGAAGTTATGGAAACATAATGGAGGGATAGCCACTAGTCAAATTAAGGAATCAGTTAGTAAGTAGTATGGGTTCGAGTAAGACTAAGAGATGTATTACTCTAGCCATTAGGAAGGAGGATACAGACCATACAAGAGAAAGCAAAGAAGAAAAACAAACTAAGAAACAATGAATATTATGATATGCAGAAAGTCTTTGATGAATTGTATGCAAGCAGTAAGAACGGCAACAATTTCTATAAACTCTATGAACTAATCATCTCAAAAGAGAATATACTGCTGGCTTATCGCAATATCAAAACCAACAACGGCAGCCATACAGCTGGTGTGGACGGGAAGACAATTGACGATATAAGCAGACTCACAGATGATGAAGTAATAAATAGAGTGAGAAACAAGCTGATGGACTACAAGCCACAGGCGGTCAGGAGAGTATATATTCCAAAACGTGGTAGCGACAAGAAGCGACCATTAAGAATACCGATCATATGGGACAGGCTCATTCAGCAATGTATTTTACAAGTGCTAGAGCCAATATGTGAACCGAAATTTCATAATCACTCATATGGATTCAGAGCCAACCGCTCTTGCGAACACGCCATATCCAGAGCTATTACACTGGCAAACCTAGCGAATCACCATTACTGCGTTGATGTGGACATCAAAGGTTTCTTTGATAATGTAAACCACGGAAAACTGCTGAAACAGATGTGGACGTTGGGAATAAGAGATAAGAGAGTGATATCAATTATCTCCAAGTTGTTGAAGGCTGAAATTGCAGGAGAGGGTATTCCGTCCAAAGGAACACCACAAGGTGGACTCATCAGCCCATTACTATCGCTGATAGTACTCAATGAATTGGATTGGTGGGTTAGCAGTCAATGGGAAACCTTTAAGCCAGAAAGATTTGACCCTAAAAATCGCTCGGGCTGGTTCTCATATGCCAGGAAATATACAAGGCTAAAAGATGGGTTTATCGTGCGATATGCTGACGACTTCAAAATTATGTGTCGGACATATGCAGAAGCCAAGAGATACTACTATGCAACAATAGATTATCTCAAATGTCGTTTGGGTCTTGAGATAAGTGAAGAAAAATCAAAGGTAGTAAACCTTAAGAAAAATTCTTCAAACTTTCTAGGTTTCAAAATGAAATCAGTAAAGAAAGGTAAAACGAAGTATGGCTATGTTGTTAAAACTGATATGAGCAACAAAGCAATCGAAGCATCAAAGCAGACTCTTAAACATTGTATCTTAGATATCAAGAAGGATATTCCAGATAAGGGTATAAACAAATTCAATGCCACGGTGATGGGAATCCAAAACTATTACTGTATTGCAACCAATATTTACAACAATTTAACTGAAATAAGTTATGCAATCTTACCTTCGTTAAAAATCCTAACCAAAGGATATGGAAAGAAGATAGAATTCCGTAATACTCCAAGCGAGTTCAAGGATAAAACTTATGGAATAAGACCTGATACTAAAATATTCTGCATTGGGAACAAACCCTTGCTCCCAGTTACAGGTGTAAAAAGGTTCAACCCGATGAATTTCTCCCAGACAGTCTGTGACTTTACAGAAGAAGGACGGAAGAAAGTTCACGAAAACCTCAAGCACCTGCATAGCCGTGATTTTGAAATGCTGTACAGAGTGAGAGATAGTCAGAAAACCATCGATTTTAATGACAACCTCATTTCCGCATATGCAATGCAAGATGGTCTATGCTATTTCACACATAAGAGATTAAACCTTGATAACAGTATAGCAATTTACAAAAATCCAAAAGCTATTGAACTGAATGCACACACAAATATTTGTATCATCGATAAATCATTCCATAAAACACTATCTTTTACCAAGGAAAAATTAACAGAATGGATTGCAGAGCATCAGTTAAATACTAAAACACAGCTAAGTTTATGGCGAATATACAATCTATACAACTCTTAAAATACTAACTTAACAAACTGATTTACTAATTTGATGGAACGCCGTATGAAGCGAAAGTTTCACGTACGGTGTGAAGTGGGGGAAAAGGTGGAGATAACATCAAAGCCTTACCTATCACTATAGAACTGCAGAGCAGTGGGAACGCTTCTCAAAGCAAAGGGATATGAGGTCAGAGTGCTCGACCTTATCAATATGGACAGAAGTCACTGTTATAATCCGTTCGTATATCTTAAGGATGATAACGACATTCAGAGACTCGCCACCAATCTTTTTAAAAGCACAACTCCGAAGGGCTCATCGAGCACGGATCCATTTTGGGATGCCGCCGCTCAAATGCTATTTCTTGCGCTGGTGTTCTATCTTAAGTATGAAGCTCCGGAAGAGGAGCAAAACTTCTCCATGGTAATGGAGATGATAAGAGCGGGCGAGATTCAGGATGAGGACGGAGGAGACTACAGCCCGCTGGACAGACTGTTCAATAATCTTAATCAGAAGAAGCCGAACCATATTGCGTACAAGTATTACAAGGCCTATCACTCAGGCTCGGCAAAGACGCTTAAGTCAATACAGATTACGCTTGTATCAAGACTTGAGAAGTTCAATCTTGAGTCGCTGGCTTCTCTGACAATGACTGATGAACTTGAGCTGGACAAAATGGGCGAACGGAAGACCGCTCTTTTTGCCATAATCCCGGATAATGACACTTCCTTTAACTTCCTGGTGTCCATCCTTTACACTCAGCTTTTCCAGCAGCTGTTCTATGTTGCGGACCACAAACACGGCGGAAGACTGCCGGTGCATGTCCACTTTGCAATGGATGAGTTCGCAAATCTGTCCTTGCCTGAGGATTTTGACAAGATTCTGGCGGTGATGAGATCACGAGAGGTATCGGTATCGATTATCCTGCAGAACATGGCGCAGCTCAAAGCACTATTCGAGAAGCAATGGGAGAGCATTGTCGGCAACTGCGATGAATTTCTCTACCTTGGCGGGAACGAACAGAGCACGCATAAGTATGTGTCAGAACTCCTCGGCAAAGAGACAATTGACATGAACAATTACAACAGGTCCTACGGACATAACGGCAGCTACTCAACAAGTTATCAGATGAATGGGCGAGAGCTTCTTGATGCATCAGAGGTCAGGATGCTCGACAATGCGAATGCAATTCTTTTCATCAGGGGCGAGAAGGCAGTTAAGGATTTGAAGTACGACATCATGAAGCATCCGAATATCGCACTTACAGAGGACGGCGGTGCGGAGCCTTTCATTCACGGAACAACACCTGAGGCTGTAGCTGATATCGTGGTAGAGGAATGGTTTGAAGAGTCCGAAGAGAAAGCAGAAGTGCAGGCTGAAACGGGATATGAGCTTCTGTCTGATACGGATCTTCTAAAGGAAATAGAGAAGGAGGAAAACGAGAATGAACAAGGAAATACAGACACCGGAAATGGTGAAGCTTAAGCGGAGAGCAGAGATTGCTTTCGCTTTTTATATTGCAGCAGTACTTATGGCGACGCTTGCGACAACAACCTGCCTTGCGGCTAACGATCCGCTTGCTGTGGTTAACAACCTGTCCAATTTTATATTCAGCTTGATAAGAGCAATCGGTCTTATCCTTCTGGGCTTCGGAATCATGCAGGTTGGACTGTCGCTTAAGAGCCACGACCCGTCGCAGCGGGCCAACGGCTTTCTGACGCTGGCAGGCGGAATTATTATCACTTTTACGAAAGAAATTCTAAATATGATTACAGGTTAGGTGAGAAGATATGAAAAGTATTGATGGACTGTTAGGGAACCTTAGCAGAATGTGCGGATGCATGGTAATTTCTGATTTACGGTTTGAGCCGTACAAGACAAGAGCAAAGGAAGTGCTTGAACATGACAGCAGCTTTTCTCTCAGGTATTCCCCGGAACAGCTGATGGAAGCTAAAGAATATGTTTGCAGTTAATATGAAATGGAGGTGTGCGTCAAATGAGCAGAGAAGATATAGAGAAAGACCTGAACCGGATAATGCTTGAGAAAATGTCCAAAGAATATGATGATTTCTTAGAAAAACTCTCGCTGCAAAGCCCTGATGAAATAATCAGAGCTTCATACGAAAAAGTGTTCAAGGAAGACATCTTAGCAGTAGTTGAAAGTGGAGCGCTGGAACCGAAATATGTGAAGGCACTTCTCAGAGAGAACTATCCGCTTGAAGGGTGTTATCAGAGGTGGCTTGAAGAAGATGTAACCTATATGGAGGACCTGAGAATCTGTATTGAGGATCATGCAAAAGGCTTTCTGAGGTATAAGGACATGGAAAGAGAACGTTAACTATCATTTGCGGCAGCTGATATGCTGCCAGTACATATAGCGACTCTTGTGACAACATTTTACCTTGCTGCTAACTATTCGCTTGTTGTTGCGAACAACCTGTTGAAATAACAGTTAGTCTGATAAGAGAAAACGGTCTTATCATTTAGCAAGAGGAATCATTATTACACTTATGAAGGAAACACGGAGTTTGATTGTAAGATAAAAATCTTAATTCTAGTGGCACAAACTATATTGCGATTATTTTCTCGATAGTGAATCTTCTTGCGAGCAAAAAAATATTTCTGGAAATTTCAAAAAAGTATTGACCGTTCGTTTAGAACGGAATTATAGTGGTGCCAACAAGAGATGATTCACATAATAAGCGAACAAGGGAGGTTCATTGTGAGAATATATGAAGTAAAAGATATTTGCCGAATGACAGGTTTAACAAGAAGAGAAATATTTGAGTACCAGAAATATATCAAACCAGTAGCATATAAAAATGCTGCAAAATACAAATTATTTGATGACACAGCACTTGAACAATTTCGTCAAGTTTCAATATATTTAGAACTCGATTTTTCTCCATCTCAGATAAAAGAGTTGTTGATAAATGGTGAACTTGATAAAGAAGAATCTTTGCTTAAGCAAATTGAATTGCTTAAGGAGAAACAGAAGAAAATTGCAGATATGTTATATGTGTCTGAACACATATATGAGATGGGGCTTCCGTATATAAATGTGCTTTCATACATATCAAATGACTTCTCTGAAATGGTAGATATTATACGAAAAAGGGAGGAAAGAATAATAGCTAGTGACGTAATGAAAAGAATCGAGGGGGTGAGTGAATCTACAGAAAGGCGAATAGATCAAATCTTGCACAGCATTTTAAACCTTGAAAAGCATTCTGAGGATGAATACAAATCAAATATTGAGGCACTTATAGAAGAGTTAGAAACGATCTTCAAACGTGAGCTAGGTATAAATAAGTACATGATGAATAATATTTTCTCGCATTATGCAATTGGCGGTAATATAGGACATGTTTTCGATGAGTATTTTGGTAAGAATGCTGGTGAAACAATTGGAATAGCAGTAACCGAATACTATGCCGAGAAATATTTCCCGATATTAGAAAAATTCTTTGATTTAATGTGTGATGTAATTGAAGAAAACGGCATTACTGAACCAGAAGATGATCGGGTACAAAAGCTTGCAAGGGAAATGCACGAGAATGTAATCATGTGCCTTGATGAGTTTCCTGCAGTTGAAATAATCACATTAGCATCAATTCTTGAAGAAACCTGCTTAGGCGAGTCTAATCTCAAAGATGAATTATTAGCAAAGTATGGCAATTTGGGAGCAAGAAACTTGCTGGAAATAGAACAATGTGAACGCATTGCTGTTGATGCATTGTTGAGATATGCAAAGAGTGCAATTGAAGAAGAGAATAAGGAGGAGCATGATGAACAAGATTAAAACTAAAAGGGAACATGAGATTATTAATAGCTTTAAAGCATTTCAGAAGGATGAGTATAATAAGGATGAGGTGCTTTCGGAACTAATAAAACTTGAGGAGGAAGCGGTTAAACTGATTTACAATGGCGAACATTCAGATTTCTGCAATCTTAAATTGCACGATGTATATAAACATATGGAACAAATGAGTATTGAAAGATATGGTACCGTAATTGAAGAAGTTTCTGCGTTTAGAAGGGACTGCTTTTCGTTACACAACATGATTAAAGCAGAAATCTCTGGGCGAAAGGGGGAAATGAAGTCGTTTAGAAGTTTGAACAATCTCAAGTGTAGGAATATTCTTCTTAAGAATGTCGAACTGTCAAAGGGGAGAAAGAGAACAGAGATAGATGCAGTGGTAGTTACATCAAAAGCAATTTTCATTATTGAGGTTAAAAACACAGGTAAAGACATTTTTATCAGTGAAGAGGGAATCTACTACAGAGTTAGTGAATATATGAGGAAGGATTGCAATATTAAGGAAAAACTGGAGACAAAAGAAAATCTACTTAGTAGCGTTTTTGAAAATGCAGGGATTACAGATGTAAATGTTGAGAAAATTGTAGTTTTTACCAATGACAACATCGAAGTTCAGAATAAGTGTAGTTCTATCAATGTGGCATTCCTAGATTTCCTACCTATTCTCATAGAGGACTATGCGGGAGATAATCTGTATTCTGAGGAGTCAATGACAGCATTTGCTCAGGCAATTGATACTGGTAGGTGTCATGAGACATACCCTGTTGATGAAAGCATTAAAAATTTTAAAAAATCATTTTCAATAGCAATGTCAACTCTTGAGATGGCAGAATTCGACGAAACATCTGATAAAAGCGAATCGATGGAGGTGCAAAGGAGGGAAAAGAATATCTGGTCAATTATTGGTCAAGTTGCTTCTTCCCCGTACGTTAGAGAAATCGGCTATGTTGTAGCAGAAATAGTATTTGCTGCAATATCGAATAAGTTAAGTAATAAGCATGTTGCATAAAGAAAGGAGAAATCTGTGAAGAGAGAATATAAACATATTTGTGCACAGAAAGAAGGAAAGGTAAGAGATTTATTCACTTGTCAAATCTGCGGTAGTAAAGAGAATGTAGAAGGTCATCATATATTTGATTTTGCTTTTGGTGGAGCTGCCGACAAAGAGAATATTATTTCATTATGTCATGATTGTCACAAAGGAGTACACAAAGGCAAAATTGAACTGTTTAAGTTTTAGAGGAGGTAAAAAGGTGATTACCATAGATGTTTTAAAAAAGGGAGACGAAGTACTAAATATTAATGAACGATTTCTTGCTGTAAAGAGAGAAGATGGGACGGTAGACATTTATAATATGCTCTTTAATGATACAAACGAAATTTTTGTCGATCCTGTCAAATGTGCAGTTATCGGATATGGCGAAGGTCTTGTGGGAAAACAACTAGATGATGGAGAAACAAAGGTTTATACATTTTAGAAAGGATGGTGCAATTGTATGTCAGGAAAAAAGGAATACTGCGTTGTAAACGTTACAACTTGCTTAACAAAATCACAAGCAAGCGACTTGATAAGTGCATTCAGTAAAGCAAAGAATAGCATTGCTCCTATGAGCAGATCTACTGCAGGTATTACAACAAAAGATGGAGTGGGATTATTGCTTCAAAAGGGCTTTAAGTTATTAAGATAATCAGTTCTAATGCAATACATACCCAGCACAAACACAGTGCTGGGTTTTATAATGCAAAGAATTGAGGAGGTGAGTTTATGAAAAGAGCAATCGTGATTGCTGCAGCCTGCGTTGGCGTGCTGGCTGCGTGCAGGTGTTGCCTTAAAGTACGGAGAGGAGGTTAGTAAATGAGTGATAACTGGGTTGTTCAGAACCTGCAGAACACACTCGGTACCTGGAATGAGAAGCTGGCAGAGATATGGACACTGCTGACACAGTCGCCGAAGGAATTCAAGGGCGGCGCCATATGGAATGTAATAGTAAATATACACGGAGCACTGCAGGCAATCGGAATAGCCCTGCTGGTGCTCTTTTTTCTTGTAGGCGTTGTGAAGACCTGCGGCAGCTTTGCGGAGGTAAAGAAGCCGGAGATGGCTGTGAAGCTGTTTGTGAGATTTGCCATTGCCAAGGGAGTTGTGACCTATGGCCTTGAACTGATGATGGCTATTTTCGATATTGTCCAGGGAATGATTTCAACCATCATGAAATCTGCAGGTGTGTTCGGCAACAACAAAGCGACACTGCCAAAAGAAATGATTAACGCCATTGAGGATTGCGGATTTTTCGAGAGCATTCCGCTGTGGGCGGTCACACTCATCGGAAGTCTGGTGATAACAGTGCTTTCATTCATCATGATACTGACTGTTTACGGAAGGTTTTTTAAGCTGTATATCTACACCGCAATCGCGCCGATACCGCTTGCAACCTTTGCTGGTCAGCCGACAGAGAACATCGGCAAAAGCTTTCTCAAAAGCTACGCCGGAGTCTGCCTTGAAGGCGCGGTTATCATACTGGCATGCATCATTTTCAGCAAGTTTGCATCAACACCGCCGGTAATAGACAAGGATGCAGCAGTAGTGACTATGGTGTGGTCATATATCGGTGAGCTGGCATTTAACATGCTGATTCTGGTGGGAACGGTTAAGATGGCAGATCGCATTGTTCATGAAGCAATGGGTATTTAAAGTTAGGAGGTAAGAGAATGAATCAGAAAGAATTTTACGATGAAGTAATTGAGGCGGTAAAGAGAAACATTCCCGAGGAGCTTAGGGATGAACTGAGTGTTGAGCTTAAGGAGGTAATAAAGAACAATGACATTGTTCTGCATGGCGTGGTAATAAAGGCTCCTGAGCAGAATGTGGTGCCGACAATATATATCGAGGATTGTATAGAGAGTATGCCTGATAATGCGAGCCTTGATGATATTGCAGGTGCGATTATCGAAACTTATGCAAAAGGAATGATGGAGGCACCGGAAGTTGACAACCTGTCTCTTAAATTCGAGGACATAAAAGATATGCTGCAGATTCAGGTGGTTGAGGCGAGCAGGAATATGGACAGGCTCAAGGAACTTGTATATAAGCCGCTTGAAGAGGGAATGGTGATGCTGGCATATGTTGTTGTAAGAGAGGATGATAACGGAAGTTATCGTTTCGCGCTTCCCAAATCCATAGCGGATTCATATAGCTATGACATTGACAAGGTGTTTGATGCTGCAATTGCTAACTCTATGGAAAAGAATGCTCCCGTTCTTTCGGACATGATGAGCATGATAGTTAATATGGGTGAGGCAGAATATACAAATCCACTGAAGGATGACTTCAGAATCAATGTCGGCGAGAATATGTATGTCCTCAGCAACAGCAGTGGAGTTATGGGAGCATCGGCGCTCTATTACCCTGATGTTAAGGAGAGGATTGCGGATGCCTTTGGAGAGAATTATTATGTGCTCCCATCCAGCCTTCACGAAGTTATTCTTGTGCCGGAGAGCGCGGGTATTGAGATTGAGCACCTTAGGGCTATGGTGAAGGATGCTAACAGAAGTGTTGTTGACAGCAAGGATGTCCTGAGTGACAAGGTGCTCATGTATGACAGGGAAAACCACAGACTCATAGAGCCGAAGGCACCGGAGAGAAGCGGCAGCGAAAGGAGTGAGAGATAGTGGAGGTCAGAGTCAACAAAGATATTAAGGAATACAAAGAGAATATGTTTTTCGGACTGACACTTCGTCAGTTCATTTTTTCTGTCCTTGGATGCATTGTTGCTGTGATTCTGTATTTTGCACTGAAAGATAAGCTGGGTCTTGAGGTTGCCACCTGGGTATGCGTACTCGGAGTGGCTCCTTTTGCCGCTCTGGGCTTTCTTAGGTATAACGGGATGCCTGCGGAGCAGGTGTTTATCGCATGGCTCAGGACCAAATGGATTAATCCGAGGAAATACTTGTCGCAGCCGGCAAGCTACTACTATGAAGCGATGGAGGAGAGCATAGCAATGAGACAGGGGAGCCTGACAAGAAAGGAACTTAGATCGATACGCAGAAGAGACAGAAGGCAGACAAAGGCCGAGGCAAAAGCAAAGCGTAAGTCCGGAAAGAGAAGGAGGCGATAGTATTGATAAAGACACTAAAGAATATTGATAAGCAGGAGCACCAGAGATATAAGGTGCCGAAAACGGTGCAGGACCTCATTCCTGTGCAGACAGTATATGACGATGGGATATTTCAGGTGATGCCGAACATGTTCAGCAAAACATTCAGGTTCGAGGATATCAACTATGCTGTTGCATCGGGAGAGGACAAGGCATCAATGTTTCTGAAGTACAGTGAGATTCTTAACTCCCTTGACAGTGGAGCGACTACGAAGATTACAATCAATAATCGCCGTATGGACAAGAGGGAGATAGCGAGAGATATCCTGATTCCGTCAAGAAAAGACAGGCTTGACCTTTACAGAAAGGAATATAACAAAATTCTTCTTGAGAAGGCTACAGGCACGACGGCCATGGTTCAGGATAAGTATCTTACCATCTCGGTATATAAGCAGAGCATAGAAGATGCGAGATCGTATTTTGCCAGAGTAGGTGCAGAGCTGGGGCAGCACTTCTCGAGGCTTGGCTCAAGACTTATTGAGATAAGCGGTGAGGAGAGACTTAAGATGCTGTTTAACTTCTATCGTATTGGCGAGGAGTCTTCATTTAACTTCGATATCAGCCAGTGGGCAAGGCGCGGTCACAGCTTCAAAGACTATATCTCACCTGACAGCATTGAAGTGTTTGATGACTACTTCAAGCTTGGCGAGAAATACGGAAGAGTGATGTTCCTGAAGGATTATGCCAACTATATCAAGGACGACATCATAACAGAGCTTACTGATATTTCACGCAACCTGATGCTGAGCATAGATGTTGTTCCCATTCCTACCGATGAGGCGGTAAGGCAGGTCGAGAATCTTATGCTTGGTGTTGAGACGAATGCCGCCAACTGGCAGCGCCGCCAGAACGCCAACAATAATTTCTCTGCCATGCTTCCGTATGACCTGGAGCTTCAGAGAAAGGAAACAAAGGAGTTCCTGGAGGATCTGACCACGAGAGACCAGAGGATGATGTTCGCTGTCCTCACGCTTGTTCACATGGCAGATACCAAGAAGCAGCTTGACGATGATACTGAAGCCATTATGACTGCAGCAAGAAAGAAGCTCTGCCAGCTTTCAATCCTTAAGTGGCAGCAGATGGACGGTCTCAATACTGCACTTCCTATCGGAGTGAGAAAGATAAAGGTGATGAGAACGCTGACTACAGAGAGCCTTGCTGTGCTGATGCCCTTCAGAGTGCAGGAGATAGCACACAAGCACGGTATTTATTACGGACAGAATGCGATATCCAAGAATATGATTGTCGCAGACAGACGGCAGCTTATGAACGGCAACTCATTCATTCTCGGTGTATCGGGCTCGGGCAAGTCTTTTGCGGGCAAAAATGAAATCGTCAATCTGATGCTTTCTGCGGATGTTGATATTATTCTTGTAGATCCGGAGCGAGAATACTCGGCTCTTGTGAGAGCAATGGGCGGAGAAGTCATTCATATTTCGGCAACATCTCCTAACCATATCAATGCAATGGATCTTAACCGTGAATACGGCGACGGAGCAAACCCTGTAATTCTGAAATCTGAATTCGTGCTGTCACTGTGCGAGCAGCTGATAGGAAACGGCAGCCTCGGAGCCAAACAGAAGTCCATTATTGACAGATGCACGGCGAGGGTCTACTGGAACTATCAGGAGAATGGATATACGGGGCTTCCGCCGACACTTCAGGACTTCCATGCCGAGCTTATGATGCAGCCGGAACCTGAAGCCAAAGAGCTTGCACTTGCCATCGAGCTTTTCACTAAGGGCTCCCTTAACACCTTTGCAAAGCATACAAATGTTGATAACAACAACAGGCTCATATGCTTCGATATCCTTGACCTTGGCAAGCAGCTTATGCCGATCGGAATGCTTGTGGTTCTCGACAGTATCCTTAACAGAATCACCAGAAACAGAGCGCAGGGAAGACAGACCTTCATATTCATTGATGAGATCTACGTTCTCTTTCAACATGAGTATTCGGCAAACTTCCTTTTCACGCTCTGGAAAAGAGTTCGTAAGTACGGAGCATTCTGCACAGGTCTTACCCAGAACGTGGAGGATCTGCTTCAGTCGCATACAGCCAGAGCAATGCTGGCTAACTCGGAGTTCCTGATTATGCTCAACCAGGCACCAACCGATAAGCACGAGCTGGCCAAGCTCATCAATATTTCAAATGAGCAGATGAACTATATCACAGATGTGAATCCGGGCTGCGGACTCATTAAGGTCGGCAGCTCGCTTGTGCCGTTTGAGAACAAATTCCCGAGAAACACCAGCCTGTACAAGCTTATGACCAGTAAGCCGGGAGAGGCAATCTACGGATAATAACGATGGGATGCTGGAGCATCCCTGATACATGCTCCATCACAAACCTGCGGGCCGCGGGACTACATGGGACTTGGGATGAATCATAGTCCTTTTATTTTGCATGAAATACGGAAAGGAGGAATCATATGGCTGATATAAAGGTTCGGGAAGTCAGCAAAGGAACCATAAAAACCATCGACCGCAGCATTGCCTCTTCGAGGAGAAGCAGAAATGCTGCATCAGAGATAAAGACACAGACAGGAAATCATCTTAGAAATGATGATAACAGCCCGGCAGAATACGCAGCGGGCCAAATGGAATACGGAATCCGCGAGGCAGGATATCTATCAAGAAAAACTGCCGCAGGTGCTGCGCCTTATGTCGCACGGGGCACACGAAAGGCAGTTGAGTCCTACAGAATAAAGCAGGCTTCGAAGCAGCTTAAAAGTCAGAGAATCAAAACAAAACCGGAAGCTGCTGCCGGTCATAATCAGATTAAGCTGAGGCCATCTTCAGGGAACAGCTCCATGCAAAAAAGCAGCCTCGTCAAAGCCCGTAAGCAAATGCAGCAGTCCTCTCAATTATCCAGACAAGCTGCAAAGGCATCGGTGAAGTCTGCAAAACAGATTGCTAAAGGCATCGCAAAAGCCGCCAGAGCCATTGCGGAAAGCACAAAAGCTCTGATTACTGCCATAGCTGCAGGAGGGTGGATTGCAATCACAGTAATATTCTGCTGCGTTATCTTCGGCGCGGCCTTTTACTTTTTTGGCGACGAGACGTCTTCCTATATTCCTGTAAGTCCTGAGGTAGAAGCCTATACTCCGGTCATCCAGAAATACGCTGATGAGTATGGAATTCCTCAGTACACGGAACTCATCAAAGCTGTCATGATGCAGGAATCGGGCGGCAGAGGCAAAGACCCGATGCAGGCATCAGAATGCGGCTACAACAAGAAGTATCCAAGAAAACCGAATGGCATTAAGGATCCCGAGTATTCCATAGACTGCGGAGTTCATTATCTCAGCGACAACCTTGCTGCTGCAAAGGCCAAAAGCCCTGTGGACATGGACAGAATAAAGCTGGCACTTCAGGGATACAACTTCGGTTCAGGCTATATCTCATGGGCTGTGAAAAAGTACGGCGGCTACAGCTACGCAGGTGCGATTGAATTCTCAGAGCAGCAGGCAAAGAAAAACGGATGGGATTCATACGGAGATCCGGACTATGTAGAGCATGTTCTCAGGTACTATCCTTACGGCAATTATTCATACGACGTTGTCAATACCGGCCCAGGAAAGCTCGGTCTGCCAATCAAAGGAATGAAGCGAGGAAACATCTCATCGCATTTCGGTCCGAGAAGCTCACCGGGAGGATTCGGCTCGAGCTATCATCAGGGTCTTGATATTGCTTTCCCAATGGGAACCAAGATCCTCGCATGTGAAACTGGAACGGTGACAAGTGCAGGATGGAATGGCGGCCTTGGCAAATGCGTTATTATAAAGCACAACGACAGCCTGCAGACCGTATACGGACACATGAGTCAGATTTCTGTCAAAAGAGGGCAGAAGGTAGTGCGCGGACAGTATATAGGAAATGTGGGAAGCACAGGCAATTCCACAGGACCGCATCTGCATCTTGGGGTAAAGCTGAATGGAAAGTATGTGAATCCTGAGAAGGGATGGTTGAGCATACCTTGATACAAGAGGTGGGTAACTATATACCCACCTACTATCTATACATATTGAATTGTTTAATTTTTTATGCTATCATATAAACTGTATAGGTGCAACTAATTATATTTTTTAAGTAGGAGAATACTGAAACTTTAGAAGCAATATAAGTAGAGGAATTGATATGGTAAATAATTATACGAAGAAAAGATTGCTTTTAATTTTGGAACTTTTATATAAAACGACAGATGAGGAAAATCCAATAAGTACTGTAGGAATCATGAAATATCTTGAGAAGAAAGGCCTTTCTATTGACCGAAAGACTTTGGCCAGTGACATTAAGACCCTTACAGAAATGGACTATGATATCGTGACTATAAAGAGTTCACCTAACAAATACTTCTGGGGTAACAGAACTTTTGAAATTCCAGAATTAAAGATGCTGATAGATGCGGTTTCTTCCGCAAGGTTTATTACCAAGAAAAAAAGCAAAGAACTTATTGAGAAGATAGCTACTTTAGCTGGTGATGCACAGTATGAAAACATGAATAGACATATTGTTGCAACAGGTAGGGCAAAGTCTGATAACAAGAAACTTTATTACATAGTGGATACGATATCAGAAGCTATCAATAAAAAGAAGAAAATACAGTTCAAATATACAGAATATAATGCTGATAAAGAAAAAGTCTTTAGACATGACGGTGAAGTGTACACAGTGAGTCCGTATGTTCTTTACTGGAATGAGGATTATTACTATGTTGTTGGATACTATGATAAACGAGAAATGGTGGCAGCGTTCCGGGTGGATAGATTACATACCCCAAAAGTAATTGATGAACAGGCAGTGCCGAAACCTAAAGATTTTAATATAGATGATTATGCCAATAAGATTTTTAAGATGTTCGATGGCGAAGAGGCAATTGTGGAGCTTGAATGTGAAAATCATTTGATGAAATATATCATAGACCATTATGGCGGGAACATCGAAACAAATAGAAATAGTCAGAATACATTTATTGCAAAAGTCCCTGCAACATTAACACCGACATTTTATGCATGGGTGTTCCAGTTCAGCGGAGGCATAAGAATTATCAGCCCACCGAAAGCAATAGAATGTTTTAATAAAATGTTAGAAGCAAATAAAGGGGATTTTAATGAATAGTTTAAAATACAGTTCCGGATTGATGTCCCATTCATTCTGGTTTCATGAATTTAGAACAGTAGTGAAACTAAGAGAAAAGGGCATGGATTACGAGCAAATAAAGAAAAAATGCATAGAAGAAAACCTTGTTGGAGCAGTAAAGGAGTATAGAGCATTAAGAATAACAAACTATATTATCGCTAGAGTAAAGAACATGGATGATAGACTTGTTGAACTATTTTGTGAGTCTGATATGCCTACACAGAAATTAATTAATCTAATTACTGTTATAAGGACCGATAGACTGTTCTTTGAATTTCTATATGAAGTGTATAGAGAAAAATCTATTATTGGTACAGGCGTTCTGGAGAAAGAAGATGTAAATGTTTTCTTCACTAGGAAGGAATCGCAAAGTGAAGACATAGCGAAGTGGAAAGACACCACTAAAAAGAGATTAGGTTCTTTGTATCTTAATTTTATGGTAGATGCAAATCTGCTTACAGTGATAGACAAGAAAAGAGCAATAACACCACCAATACTGGATGTTGAACTAGAAAGATATTTGCTGGCAAATGGTGAAGATGCAATAGTTAAAGCTTTGACTGGAGAGAATTAGATATGCTTACTTTAGATGAAAAATTAAATAGAGCCGAGGCTATGATACAAAAGCCGGCGTTTCGTAAGAATAAAGGCTTAGGAAATGAAGTCGGGTATTACATTTTCGACTATCCGGCAGAGCAGGAACTATATGTTAGGGAAAGGATTGAATACATAAGAAAGAAAAATGAGAATTCTTCTGATGATTATAAAATCGTTGTATTTGACCTGTATGAAATTGTAATTGATATTTTAAAGCAAAAGGGATATCTGGAAAAATGCTATGAGTTTGAAAAGAAAAAAGGTTTCGAGAGAATAACAAAATCAGTAGGAAATATGCTTCGAATAACATCATCAGATAGTCTTATTGTGAAGCATATTAAAGAAAACACGCCAGAGAAAGCGGTCGTGTTTATTGTGGGCATAGGAAAATGTTACCCAATACTGCGTTCTCATACAGTACTGAATAATTTACATCAGGTAATCGATCATGTACCTGTCGTGATGTTTTATCCAGGCAAGTACGATGGCCAAGAATTAATATTATTCGGAGAAATTAAAGATGATAACTACTACCGTGCATTTAAGCTAGTGGAGTAAGGAGAGCAAGTGATGATGAATATAGCACAGATGTTTGCAAAACCAATAGATCGTGATTTAAAAGGCGTTATTAAAGTTGGGCAGGATGACGACCTGAATATTAAACAAGAGCTTGAGGAATATGTTGTGACACGTGAACTGCAGAGACATTTCCGTGATTTCTTTGACAGCTATAAGCGTGGCATTACTGGAAATACAGATAAAATGGGCGTTTGGATTTCCGGTTTCTTTGGAAGCGGTAAATCTCATTTTCTGAAGATATTATCTTATCTTTTGGAAAACAAGGAAATTGATGGAAAGACAGCCTTAGAATATTTCGAAGAAGATGACAAGATTAAAGATCCGACAGTTCTTGCAGATATGCGTTTAGCAGCATCAACAAGTGCTGATGTTATATTATTCAATATTGATTCTAAAGGTGAGCAGAACGGAAAATCTGATGAAAAGGCGATACTTTCCGTATTCTTAAAAGTATTCAATGAAATGCAGGGCTTCTGTGGTGCAATTCCATTTCTTGCTGATTTAGAACGTAAACTGTCAGAAGACGGTAGATATGAAGAGTTTAAGAATGCATTTGAAGAATCGTTTGGCTCCAAGTGGGTTGAAGCTAGAAATGACTTTGACTTTATCCAGGATGATATCGTTGAAGTGCTTTCTGATATAGGTTACATGAGTGAAGAGGCTGCTCGTAACTGGTGTGAACGTTCCACTATGGAGTATAAATTGAGCATTGAAGACTTTGCCAAGATGGTAAAGAAATATATCGATGCAAAAGACAACAACCATCATGTGGTTTTCTTAGTAGACGAAATTGGACAGTACATTGGCGAAGATGGAAAGCTAATGTTAAATTTGCAGACTGTTACTGAAGACTTAGGGACAGCATGTCAGGGAAAAGCATGGATAGTTGTAACAAGTCAGCAGGACATTGACTCTATTGTAAAAACTAAAGGAAATGACTTCTCTAAAATTCAAGGAAGATTTGATACTAGATTATCTTTATCCTCCGCAAACGTTGATGAAGTAATTCGGGAGAGAATCTTAAAGAAGACAGAAACTGCAAATCAGACTCTTAATTTATATTACGAAGACAAAGCAACAATAATCAAAAACTTGATTTTATTTAATGATGGTATAGAGAAGAAACTGTATTCTGATGCGAATAATTTTGCACAGGTTTATCCGTTTATCCCGTACCAGTTTAATATCTTGGGAAATGTTCTGACTTCTATTCGTGAACACGGAGCTTCCGGAAAACATTTGGCAGAAGGGGAACGTTCCATGTTGGCAATGTTCAAAGAGTCAGCAATGACTGTGATGAACCAGACGACAGGAACCGTTGTACCATTCCATATGTTTTACGATGCATTAGAACAGTTCTTGGATCATTCTCACAAAGGCGTGATTTCACGTGCGTTGGAAAATGATTATTTGAATCCAAACCATGAAGATAGCTGCTTCGACGTTAATGTATTAAAAACTCTCTTCATGATTAAGTATGTAAAGGAAATTAAGGCTAACCTTGAGAATATAGCGACACTGATGGTATCCCACGTTGATGAGGACAGAATGGAGCTGGTTCAGAAGGTAGACGACGCATTAAAGCGTCTTATCAGACAGACATTAGTTCAGAAAAACGGTGATATCTACATATTCTTGACTAATGAAGAACAAGAAATCAATCGTGCAATCGAGGCACAGTCCATAGATATGGGTGAAGTAACGGCAAAGGTATCAGAAATGATCTTTGACGGTATTTTTGATGAGAAAAAATATCGTTACCCAGCGATGAATGGAAGATATGCTTTTGGATTCAATCAGGTAGTTGATGATAAGCCATACAAAAACAATCAGAACTTTGAGATCACATTAAAGATATTAACTCCTAATAGTGATGAAATTGCAGATGATATGACTATGAGAATGCTGTCATCTCAAGGTAATTATGTATTAGTTGTATTGCCTGATGATAGAACTTTCCTGGATGAAATACGTGCTTCTAAACAGATTGAAAAGTTTATTAAATTTGATTCATTGAATTCTGTTACAAAGTATGAACAGATTAAAGAAGCAAAAAGAATTGAACTTCGTGAACGTTCTGCTGCAGCGAAGTTATTCCTTCAAGAAGCTTTGAAAAACGCAACGATTTATGTGAATGGTGATATAGTTCAGACATCTTCAAAGGATGTAAATGCACGTATCAATGAAGCTTTGGGCAAACAGGTATCGTCTGTATATCACAAGTTAACTTACATTGATACGGCAACTAATGAAGCGGATATTCGCAAGTTATTTAAAGATGATGGACAGCAAATAACTATTGATGGAACAAAGACAACTCCAAACATTTTGGCTATCAATGATATCAGAGATTACATAACAATTAATACAGAAAGACATATGAAGACTTCAATGAAGACATTATTGGACCGCTTTACAAAAGCACCATACGGATTCATAGAAGCCGATGTTCAGTGGGTTGTAGCAAAGCTGTTTAAAGATGGAGATATTTCTTTATATATAAATAGTGATGCTGTAACAACATTAAATAAGAGCGTTGATGAAATCGTCAAGCTGATTACTCGAAAAGAGTTCAATGAACGCTTAATGACAGAGAAACGTGAACGTGCAACGGAAAAACAGAAAAAGGCCGTAAAGGCAGTCATGAAAGAATTGTTCAATTCTGCATATCCGACAGACGATGATGATGCAGTAATGGGAGAATTTTTAAGATGTGCAGGTAATCTGAAAAATGATCTTGAAAAATTAGAAATTCATTATAGTAATCAGCCTAAATACCCGGGAAAAGCTATCATCAATGAAGGAAAAACGGTATTAAATGATGTTCTTCAGATAAAGAATGCTAACGAATTCTTTGCCAATGTAGATCGTCATATGGATGATTATCTTGATTTTGCAGAAGATTACGAGCCAGTAAAGAAATTCTTTACTGGTGAGCAACTTAATATTTTTAATGAAGCTATTCGTCAGATGAAGATATTTGATGAAAGTAAAAACTTTATTGTTGATAAGCAGGTTGAAACAGCTGCACATACTATAAAAGAAATTTTAGATAAGAAAGTTCCATTTAATGATATCTATAAATTACCTAAGTTAATCGAAGATTTCAGATTGGCATATGTTGATTTAATGGTTGGAATGGAACCACCAATTGCAGATGCAATCGAAGATGCAAAAACTAGAGTCTTTGATGAATTAGAGGGAAAAGCATGTAAGGATGCATTAAAACCTAAGTACATCAAGGCCTTTGCTGATATAAAAGAAAAACTTGATACATGTAACAATGTTGCAACTTTACAGAACATCAAAGTTGAAGCTGATGCGATGAAGGTTCGTTACTTGAATGAAATATCAGTCGAGGAAGCGAAATTTATATATGTGCCTGATCCAGTTAGTCCTGAAGGTCAGAGTGACGTTGATATTCCACCTGCACCACCGGTACCACAACCAAAGAAACATAAAATTATCAGTATAAAATCAGTGAATTCAGAGTCAACTTGGCAGATTAAAAACGAAGAAGATATTAAACGCTATCTTGATGAACTCAAAACTAAATTGATGGCTACACTTGAAGAAGACACGATTATCAATATCGAGTTCTAAGGAGGAATGACTTTGAACGACAACCCAAAGGTTTTTATATCATACAGCCACCAAGACGCTGTTTATGAAAATAAAGTATTAGAGTTTACCAACAAGCTACGCTCAGAGGGTATCGACGCAAATGTTGACTTATATGAAGAAGCGCCCTCTGAGGGGTGGCCTCGTTGGATGGAAAACCAAATTAGAGAATCGGATTATGTTTTAGTACTGTGCAGCAAATCATATTATGATAAGTTTTATTCTGACACTAAAGGAAAAGGTGTTACTTGGGAAGTAAGCATTATATACCAGTGTTTATATGACACTAATGCGGAGACCAAGAAGTTTATTCCTGCTTTCTTTGAAGCGGGAGAAGAACAATATATTCCTACTCCAATAAAGTCTTTTACATACTATAATGTCGGTACATCAGAGGGTTACAATAAACTTTACTGGAGGTTAAGAGGAGTAAATAAAACAGAAAAACCGCCACTTGGGAAATTAAGACCATTGCCGGAAAAACAACGAAAGACAATGTTCTTTTCAACACCTATTGACTATGATAAGTGGAATGCTGCTCAGTGGCGAGGAATGTTGTACCTCTTTTTCCCCAATAATGAATATCCTCCGATTTTAGGGTTTTTATTTCACAATTATGAAGCAGGTAAAGCAATATTTGAGGAATGGAAGAAAACTGCTAACGGAGGTTATGCAGACGATTTCCTAAAAATTGACTTTATTGAACCTCCTTTCTCAAAAGACTGTTGGGTCAATAAAGAAAAAGACAGGAATTACGGTAATGGATATTTCGTTCATTTGGGGGCAAATATTGACGCATCGGCTAAACGTGGAATAGAAAGCGGCATTACTCAAGACGAAATGTTACTTGCTACAATAAGCAGATACCAGTGGATGGATGAAAGCAAGAACAGAAATATTTTCAAGCAACTTGTTAAGAACGGCTGCGGCTATGAAATAATGCCGGTAGGCATCAAAAATAAGAGCAAACCAATCTCGCAGGAGAACTTAATTCTTGACGATAAACTAACCATCAAAATGAAGGAAGTATGTTTTACACCTGCGATGAGTTTGACCGAGAACGATATTTGCGGTTGTGTACTGAACAATCCATATATCGGTTAGGAGGTGCAATATGAATAAAACAGCGATAAAAAACTTCGCAGTATGGGCGAGGCAGAAGTTAATCGATGATATTAAATATAAAGCCGGTATGCTCGGTATTACCGAAAACGGAATTGCCGAGAAGTTACCGCAGTCAACTAAAGACTTGCAATTTTTCGATATTGGAACAAAGAATTACGCAGAGGTTTCCGGAAAAGAAATCTCTCAGCGTAATGCTCTAATTTATGCAATTAAACATAAAGAGACCGAAGGTAATAAATTCAAAGAAGCATTTAAGTATGTCGTTGAAGAAGTTGCATATACTTGGTTCAATCGCCTTATCGCAATTCGCTTTATGGAGGTAAATGATTATTTACCTTCAGGAATTCGTGTGCTTTCATCCGAAAACAAAGCAAAGAACGAACCCGACTTTGTTACTTCTCCGTTTGACACCGATTTAGAGTTTACACCTTATGAAGAGGACAGAGTTGTTCAACTTAAAGATGAAAACAAGCTGGACGAGTTGTTCCGTATGCTCTTTATTAAGCAATGCAATAAACTCCACGATATTCTTCCTGAATTGTTTGAGCGTACAGATGACTATACTGAACTGCTCCTTACAATGTCCTTCACTGATAAGGATGGGGTGATTTATCACCTTACTCACGACATTCCTGAAAGTAACTTCAATGTTGAACAGGAAGGTCAGGTCGAGATTATTGGATGGTTATATCAGTATTATAATTCTGAGTTAAAAGACGAAACTTTTGCACAACTAAAGAAAAATGTAAAGATCACTAAAGAGCGTATTCCTGCCGCAACGCAATTGTTTACGCCAGATTGGATTGTCCGTTATATGGTTGAGAACTCTCTCGGTCGCTTGTGGATTGAGGGACACCCCAATAATAGCCTAAAAAATGAATGGAAATACTATCTTGACGAAGCGGAGCAAGAAGAAAGCGTTATTGCTGAACTTGAAAAGATTCGCAATCAGTATGGAAAAATAAATCCCGAAGAAATCAAAGTTATTGATCCTTGTATGGGAAGTGGACATATTCTCGTTTATGCCTTTGATGTCTTGATGCAGATTTATGAAAGTTGCGGCTATACACAGAGGGATGCTGCCAAGTCGATTATCATGAACAATATATTTGGCTTAGATATTGACAAACGAGCATATCAGCTTTCTTACTTTGCTTTAATGATGAAGGCTCGTCAGTATAGCAGAAGAATATTTAATGAAGATGTTAAGCCAAATGTGTTTGTTATTGAAGATAATACTGTTTTGACTTCTGATGCCATTGACTACATTTCAAATGGAAATCAAAAAATCAAAGCTGACTTAAAATCAATTTCGGATGATTTATATAATGCAAAGGAATACGGAAGTATCATTGAAGTGACTCCCGTTGACTTTAATGCCATTTATTGCAGAATAGATGAAGTGAAACAAGGTGAACTTGATATATTTAGTGCCTATATTCCTGAACAAGTAACGCCTATAATTCGTCAAGCCGAAGTTATGGCACAGAAATACGATGTTGTTGTCACTAATCCTCCATATATGGGAAATAAAGGTTTTTCGACAAAGTTACTTGACTACATCACAAATTGGTATTACGAATGTAAAATCGACCTTTTTGCTGTATTTATTCAAAAATGTAGTTCTATGGTCAACAAAAATGGCATTTATAGTTTGATAACGCCAGACTCTTGGATGTTTTTGAGCCGATTTGAAAAATTGCGCGTTCCATATTTATCAACAAACACATTTTGTACGATAGCACACATGGGTTTTGGAGCTTTTGATAGTGGATTTGGTACGGTGGCTTTTACTGCCATCCGTAAAGATATCCCAATGTACAAGTCCACTTGTTTGAGACTCGTCGATATGCCGACTTCCAGCGAAAAAGAAGAAGCCTATTTCACTTCACCTCGCATCATTTCAAATAAAATGAATTACAGTAAAGTGATTGGTAATCCTATTTGCTATTGGGCTTCTCAGAGGCTAATTGATAGTTTTAAGCACAAAACTATTAAAGACCTCGGATCGAGTTGCGTTGGCCTTGTAACCGGGAATAATGAAAATTTTATCCGAGGCTGGTATGAAATAAATTATTCGCTTTTTGGAAGGAATATGTCCAGAGAAGAAGCTATATCATCGGAGTCGCTTAAATGGTTTCCAATAAATCAATCTGGCGATTACCGAAAATGGTATGGAAACAATGTAAATGTTTTTGATTGGTGGCATAATGGCTTTAACATCAAGAAGTTCAAACTTGATCGTTATCTCAGAGGCGAGGCAGAAAAGAAAAATAGTAAATGTTGGAACGAGGAATCTTATTTCCACGAAGGGTTAACATGGAGCAGAATAAGTACCGATAGATTTTCAGCAAGATATTCACAGCTCGGATGTACCGCAGGTACAACATGCCCGATATATTTCCCTAATGTTGATAAGGAATATATTCTTGGTTTGCTAAACACAAAGGTTATCGGAACAATTGTTGCTTTTCTAAATCCGACAGTGAGTTTTCAAGCTGCCGATATAGACAGAATACCGGTAATTGTTGACCAAGGTTATTTACAGAGAGTTAAAGAGATTGTTGCGCAAAATATCTATGAAAGCAAAAAAGATTGGGACTCTTTTGAAACCTCTTGGGATTTCACAGAGCACCCGCTTGTAAGACTGTCAAAAGACTTGTGGGACGCAACAACCGTGGGTGCTTCTATGTCTTATTACTACGGCGGTCACCCGAAAGTTGGTTCTCCTGTGGAACTCTGCTATATGCTTTGGCAGGGCGAATGTAACGAACGCTTCAATCAATTAAAGGCTAATGAAGAAGAACTGAACCGTATCTTTATTGATATTTACGGATTGCAAGATGAATTGACACCGGAAGTTGAAGATAAAGATGTTACCGTTCGCAAAGCGGATTTGCAGAGAGACATCAAGAGCCTGATTTCCTATGCGGTTGGTTGTATGCTCGGTCGTTATTCTCTTGATACAGAAGGCATTGCCTATGCAGGCGGTTATTGGGATACCGGCAAGTATGAAAGATTTATTCCGGACGCAGATAACTGTATTCCGATTACCGACGAAGAATACTTTGAGGACGATATTGTAGGCTTGTTCTGTGCTTGGCTTAAAAAGGTTTATGGAGAGGATAGTCTTGAGCAGAACCTTGATTTTATTGCAAAGGCACTTGGCAACAAAGGTGCTACAAGCCGTGAAGTTATCAGAAACTACTTCCTGAATGACTATATAAAAGACCATATCAAGACTTATCAGAAGCGTCCTATTTATTGGCTTTTCGACAGCGGCAAGCAGAACGGCTTTAAGGCTCTTTGCTATATGCACCGCTGGAATGCCGATACAACCGGCAATATGCGTGTGGAATATCTCCACCGTATGCAGCGTGTGTATGAAAAAGAGATTAACCGTATGCAGGAAATCATCGACAACAGCCGAGATAACAAGGAAATCTCAAACGCTACAAAACGCAAAGAGAAACTTCAAAAACAAATCAAGGAAACAAAAGATTACGACGCAAAGGTTGCTCATTTGGCTCTTTCTCGTATTGACATTGACCTTGATGACGGCGTAAAGGTCAACTATGAAAAAGTGCAAACTGCATCTGACGGAAAGAAAATGCAGATTTTAGCGAAGATTTGAGGTGTATAGTAATGGGAAATAGTGAAGAAAACAAAACTGCTAATGAACTATACGCTTATGTAAAAGAGTTTGCACTTCTTAAATTGGAGAACGAAACCAAACGAGAAGATTCTTTAATCCAACAATCTGCTAATATGCAGACAGCGTTTTCTTTCACAACAGCTGCTCTACTTATGGTAGCTACAATTGCCGCTGAGTATCGTGGAGCAATGTCGCTTGAGTTTTTGCTGTTAGCTTTTTCAACAATTACAACATTGATGTTAGTTAGTCTTGTGTTCGCTTCGATGGCTCAAAATAGACAATTAAACACTACGTTTCCCGATATCGAAGTTTTTACACAGCAAATTGAAGATAAGTATACAGACTATTTGACATCTGCACAAAGAGATAAAGCTATTGCAGAGTTGATTGGAAAAGTTCAAAAAAGTAAAGATGAAATAAACGATAAAAGAGTAAAAAGAATTAGATGGTCTATGCGATTTTTTTATTCAGCGTTGGCATTAACGGTTTTTTGGTTTTTTGTTGCTCTTTGCATAATGTTTTAATTTGGAGGAAAAGAAAGATGGCAGAAAAAGATAATAATACACAAAATAGCGGTGGCAATGACTCTCAGGCAAACCCAATGAAAGCTGTAAAAACAACTTCGTTGCCTACTAAGCATGAGTTTTCTTCTGATAATTCTCATAATAATTCTGAAAAGCGAAATGGAAACAACTAAGATTTCCGATATAAAATTAGGAGCGTGAGAATTATGGCAGAACTAAACTTAAAACAGATTACGGACAAATTGAATAGTGAATTTGCAAGCGATGTTCGTAAGCTCGTGTTTTGGTATGACGCCAATGCCGAGTTTCAAGAGGATATTGATACCATAGAACTTGAAAATGCGAAGGTTCTGCACCTTGAACCGGATAATCAATTCTACATCAAATACTTCTTGGAGTGCGGAGATACCACTACAAACTACCTTGTATATGCGCCCTTTCAAAAGCCTGCCATTCGTGAGAATCATCTGGCGGATACAATTAAGTATTCAAAAGAGTTCTTTGCTGACAAGACTTCTTTAATTGTAGCAAAATTAGGATTTGGAGAACAGTTTAAGCCAGTAATTCATGAGTACATAGATTTCTTTAAAAAGGCTGATTTGTTAGCTAAATTCAATAATTTACAATTGGATGTTTTGAGTAGAGAAAATATTGAGATTGCAGCAATGTGCGTACTCTGTAAATGTAAAGCGGTGTCTTTTGAGGAAGTGCTAAGAATTGTGCTCACAAAAATGGACTGCGAAGCAGAAAAGAACAGTTTCCTAAAACTTTTTGAAAAGTATAACTTGCTTGATGCATTTTGGAGAATTGTATTTGAGACTTTTGGATATAAGGAAGAATCCACATCTTTAGAAAGCCTGATGTACTCAATGTTTACACTTTACACAGATAGCTTTATAGGAATTCCTGTTGCATGGGATAATTTCGCTAAAAATATTGTTGCTAGATATACTCGTGATGATGAGGAACTTAAGGCACATCCAGAAAAAGAAAAAGAAAGCAGAGTATACAAAACTGGAAACTCAATTGCATTCATTGATAATATTATGAATAGTAGTGTATATGGCAAGTGTTTCGATGTAATATCAGACAAAGTTTGTAGAGTCTTAAGTGTGAATGATCATATACATGGGGAGAATTTAGATAACTGGGTAACATGCGAAGTATATGAACAAATAGATGAAAGAATTATTTCATTCATTACAGAAAGATTGAGTCTGGAAGACGTATCTATTAAGCTTGCAGATATTAGTATTCCAGAGCTGATTGAGCTCAGAAAGAAGACCCACTTCGGTAAACGCAAGAATATAGAGTATAACATGTTGGATGCAGCATGGAACATCATATCAAATAGCAAGTACATCAATGATTCCAGCTTGAAAGAAATAATAAAAAATTACACCGATAGTACATACAAGATGGATATGTGGTATCGCCAATTCTATTATAATTTGGACAAAGTTCAAGATGACTCTGATTTCTATGGGCTTGCAACACTAATAGAAAACATTTACACAAACAATTATCTTTCAAAAATCTGTGTTAATTGGAATCAGTATTTTGATGAGGAAATCGACTCAATAGACATTTTAAAACAGAAAGATTTTTATAACAAACATGTGCGGAATGAAAAGAACCAATTGGTTGTAATCATTTCGGATGCATTAAGATATGAAGTGGGAGTTGCTCTTTATGAGAAATTACTTGCAGACAAAAGATGTACAACAAAAATAATGCCTATGGTAAGTACACTGCCGTCGATTACTGAATACGGTATGGCAGCGTTATTACCACATAGAAACCTCGAGTTGACAGATGACTATAAGGTTTTAGTAGATGGCGTTGCTGCGAAATCAACAAAACAGCGACAGGAAATTTTACAATCAGTAAAAGTAAATAGTAAGTGCTTCAATTTCGATGAAATTGCATCATTAAACGTATCTGACATTAAAGCATTGTTCAAAGATCAGGATGTTGTGTACATATATCATAATCAGATTGATGCAAGAGGAGATAAACTGTCCACTGAAAATGAAGTCTTTGAAGCATGTGAAGAAGCCATTAACGAAATATCCAAGTTGATTGATAAGAAACTGATTAGTGCGAGCAAAAAGCACATTATTATAACAGCGGATCATGGATTCTTGTATAAGAGGGAACGACTTGCAGAAAGCGATAAAATCAGCGCACTAGCAAATACAAATGCTTCTGTAGCAAGAAGATACGCTTTAGATAATGATGATCTGGTACTGGATGGCGTAAAAAGTGTGGGACTTAGCCATGTAATGAAGATAAATGATGCCCGTAAAGTGTCTTATCCTGTAGGTTCAGACATATTTAAGGCACCAGGCTCTGGACAGAACTATGTACATGGTGGATCATCACCACAGGAAATGATAATTCCGGTAATAGATGTCATTACCGAAAGAGGTGCAATAAAAACAACGAATGCAGAGCTTGCGTTGGTAAGCTTATCTACTAGAATAACAAACCTGATTACATCACTAGATTTTGTGCAGACAGAACCTGTAAGCGATATTGTCAAGGAAACTTCTTATCGTATTTGCTTCATCTCTGAAAATGGAGTACCAATTTCAAATGAGCAGATTTGTGTTGTAGATAAAAAGGATGCAGATTCAACTAAGCGAATGTATAGATTGAGATTCAACTTCAAGAATCAGCAATATAACAAATCTCAGAAATATTATTTGGTCGCTTATGATGAAAAGACTTCACTGGAAGTTATGCGCCATGAAGTAATAATGGATATAGCATTTGCAGATGATTTTGGGTTTGGATTTTAAGTGAGTTAGGAGAAAAAATGGACGAGTTCAAGGAAATGGAAAATACCCGTGAGGTAATTAAAAATAAATTGCGCCAGCATTTTGATGGGCGTATTGTTCGTAAGGATTTGACTAAACACATTAAAGAAGGTGCAAATGTACCAGTATATGTTTTGGAATTTCTTCTTGGTCAGTATTGCAGCTCTGATGATGAAGATATAATTAATGATGGTGTAGATAATGTAAAGCGGATCTTAGCAGATAACTTTGTAAGACCTGATGAGGCACAGAAGGTACTTGCTATGCTTAGAGAAAGAGGCTCATATACTGTAATTGACAGGCTTACTGTAACATTAAACATTAAGCAGGATAGATATGAAGCGGAATTTGCCAATTTAGGATTAAAAGGTATCCCTATTCATCCGGATTATCCATCTCAGTTTGACAGATTATTATGTGGCGGTATTTGGTGCATACTGCAGTTGGAATATGAGTTCATTGAAGAAGATAAAAAAGCCAGCCCAATTCGTATCAATAAACTGACTCCTATTCAGATGCCTAATATTGACATGGATGAAATAAAAACAGGCCGAAAAGAATTCAGTAAAGATGAGTGGATTGACATCTTACTTCGTTCTACAGGGATGGAACCTGACCGCCTGACAGAACGTCAGAAATGGCTGTTAATCGCAAGAATGATTCCTCTCGTAGAGAACAACTTTAACCTTTGTGAATTGGGCCCTAGAAGTACAGGCAAATCTCATATTTACAAAGAAATTTCCCCAAACAGTATCTTGGTCTCCGGTGGACAAACTACAGTTGCTAATCTGTTCTACAATATGGCAAGCAAGACAGTAGGTCTTGTAGGTATGTGGGACTGTGTTGCTTTCGATGAAGTAGCCGGCATTACATTTAAAGACAAAGATGGTGTGCAGATAATGAAAGACTATATGGCATCCGGTTCTTTTGCGAGAGGAAAGACAGAAGTTGCTGCATCTGCATCAATGGTATTTGTAGGTAATATAAATCAGAGTGTCGATGTCCTGCTGAAGAACTCACACCTATTTGATCCATTCCCATATGTAATGGCATATGATACTGCTTTTTTAGACCGAATGCATTGCTATATTCCAGGATGGGAAGTACCTAAATATAGACCGGACTTCTTTACTGATGACTATGGATTCATTACAGACTACATAGCCGAATTCATGAGAGAAATGAGGAAAGAATCCTTCAGTGATGCTTTCGATAAGTTTTTCAAATTGGGCTCCAACTTGAATCAGAGAGATACTATCGCTGTCAGAAAGATGGTATCAGGATTTACAAAGCTTATTTATCCAGATGGAGATTATACAAAAGAAGATATTGAAGAAATCTTGAAAATCTCTTTGGAAATGAGACGTAGGGTTAAGGAACAGCTGAAGAAAATTGGTGGAATGGAATTCTACGATATTAATTTCTCGTACATAGATGGAGAAACTTTTGAGGAACATTTTGTTTCTGTTCCCGAACAGAATAGCGACAGCTTAATCCCACAGGGAATGGCAAAACCTGGCGAGGTATATACTATTTCAAGAGGTAAATCTGGAATGGTTGGAGTATATAAGCTGGATGCACAGATGATGGCCGGTAATGGTAAGTTTAAAACTGTTGGTCTAGTGAATCCAGATGTGAAAAACGCTGCAGGCTTAGCACTTACATATTTAAAAGCTAACGGCAATTCTATAAGCCAGCAGATAAGCACAACTCTGAAGGATTATGTTGTAGACTATAGAGATTTAAACGGAATAGGCATGACAGAAAAGCTTACATTACCTACACTGATATCTCTATGTTCTGAGGCATTAGGAAAACCAGTCGTAAGCAGCTTAGCTGTATTAGGTGAAATTACTATTGCTGGTACTATTCTTCAAGTAGATGAGCTTGCAAATGTACTTCAGGTATGTCTGGACAGCGGGGCTAAGAAAGTACTGATGCCTATTACTTCTGCTCAAGATTTTGGCAAATTGCCAAGTGATTTATTAGGAAGTCTGGATATTATTTTCTATCAGACTCCGCAGGATGCAGTATTTAAAGCTCTCGGTGTAGAGTAATTACGGAGACTTGATATGTTCAAGACTAAGTTTACAAACATGCTAAGGCAGTATCCAAAGTGTTTGGAGAATAAAACGGTCTTTGCATCATATATGAAGGATCTGTTTCCGGAAGAGAAGCTGATGACACATATTCTTACATCACTAATTGAAGTTGGGATAATCGATGAGATTAGATCTTCAGCAGATTTGGATATGGCCTTTTCATTCAGATATACGAAGAACTTAGTCGAGAACTTTGGCTATAACGAGGAAAAGGCAAATGATGCCGTATATATCTGGTGTGACTGTTACGGTAGAGAAATTTTAGGAAAACAGTGTAGTTTCAAACCTGCAAAGCCTAAAGAAAATAGCAGTGGGGAAAAAGGAAAACTGTATCAAGACTTGTTTCAGTATCGCGTATTTGGCGAAAAGGGTATTGTAACCGGGTGTTCGGATCAAGCTGCAAAGACTTTGGTAATACCAAATAAAGTAAGTATAGCAAGGTTAAATGTAATTGACGAAGCAGCTTTTCGTGGAATGAATTCTCTTGAGCAGGTGGTTATTACTAATGGATATACTGAAATAGGGAAGTCTGCTTTTGCAGAATGTTCAAACCTAAAACAGATTATATTACCTTATAGTATTAATTCGATTGGTGAAGAAGCATTTAGTAATTGCAAATGCTTAGACACATTGAATATACCAGAGAGTACTTTTTCTATTGGACGTTATGCTTTATCCTCAACAGCAATCAAGGAATTTAAATTCCCTGTATCTGTTGTTACTGCAGGAAAGGGATTGTTCAAAGATTGCAGAAAATTATCAAAGGTAGTTTTTAATAACTCTCAAACGGAAATACCTGACGAAATGTTTTGGGGCTGTGAGAACTTAAAACATATAAAAATTCCGGAGAATATTAAAATGATTGGGAACATGGCATTTGCGGAGTGCAAAAGCCTAATACAATTATCAATTCCGGATAGTGTTATAGAGATAGCCGATCAAGCTTTTGCAGATGCTTCTGAAGATTTGGTTATCATCTGCAGCATGGGAAGTGAAGCAGAGAGATTTGCAAGAAGCAAGCGAATAAAGTATCAGCTTATGTAGGAGGTGACTTGTATGGGATTTTTAGATTGGCTGTTTGGCCAACCAAAACCTAATTATCCAGTAATTCCATCTAAAATGGCACAAGTGGATAAAGATATGATTTTTAAGGGAAAGCTGCCTTCTATAGATACTGATGAAATATATCTCCAGAAAGGTGAAGTTTGTTACTATGCAGACAATGCCCGTTTGATGAGTGAGAAAATTGTTAAAGACTATATTAACAGATACTGGGGTAGTTCTGTACCAGGACTATTTCAGGGATCTAGATGGGGTGGAGGCGTTAGTGATAGAAAGCAAGTAGGCCAACACGTAGAACAGGACTACTTTGATGGAACATTGTTTGTAACAAATAAAAGAACGATTTTCATCGAAAAATTTGCAGGGTTTGATAAAAGACATACTTCAATATCTGCAATCGAGTCATATTCAAATGCGATACAGATACAGTATGGTTCTAAATCCTACTGCATATTTGTGCCGGATGGATATTTACTCAATGATTTATATGAGATGTTGCATTGATGAGGACTGAACATGAAAGAAGAATTATCTATAGGAAGACAATTTAAATCGGTTAGTGGAAATACATATAAGGTCTTAGAGTTGCTAGGAGAAGGTGGACAAGGATTTGTTTATGAAGTTGAACTTTATGGTCAGAAATATGCCTTGAAATGGTATAAGAGGAATACTGCTAGAAAAGAACAGAAACAAATCATAGAGAATTTACTACAAAAGCCAAAGCCATCAGAAGCATTTCTATGGCCATTAGATATGATTGAAGCAAATGGCTCATTTGGCTATATTATGCCCCTTAGACCAAAGAGATTTAAGGATATTCCAGCGTTGTTAAGTAGACGTGTAGAACCTTCATTTAGAACTTTATGTATGATAGGTTTTAACCTAGTAACAGCGTATAGAAAGCTTCATGCAAGTGGATATAGCTACTGTGATATAAATTTTGGCAATGTATTCTTTGATCCTGATACAGGAGAGGTTTTGATATGCGATAACGATAATGTGACGGTAGACGGCATGGAGCAAAGCCAAGTTATGGGAACATTAGGATTTATGGCACCAGAGCTTGTGATGGCAAATGTAAACGGAACTGATGAGAGGCCGGCAACATCAACAGATTTGTTCTCGTTAGCCGTATTACTGTTCTACTTATTTATGATGCATCATCCTTTACATGGAGCAAAAGAAGATGCTATCCGATGCTTTGATTATAATGCACAGGTTAAACTGTACGGAAAAGAGCCCGTGTTCATCTTTGATCCAAATGATAAGTCAAACAAGGCTTTAAGAGGTGTGCATGACAATGCAATTATTTTCTGGAGCTTATATCCGGATTATTTGAAGAAGTTATTCGTAAAAGCATTTACAGAGGGAATGACAAATCCAAATCGAAGAGTGCAAGAAGTAGAATGGCAAAACGCATTTACCCAAATGCTAAACAGTATTATTATCTGTCCTGATTGTGGAGCTGAAAATTTCTACATAGAAAAGAAGAAAGAACAGATGGTTAGCCATATATGCTGGGGATGTGATAAAACATTAAGTCTTCCGGTCAGCATCGTAATCGACAATAAACGAATACTTCTTAATTCAGATACTGTAATTTCAGAGCACAATCTCAAAGGTAACTATAATATTTTAACGCAGGTAGCCTCAGTTGTGCAGAACCCAAAGAATCCAAACATTTGGGGATTAAGAAATGAAAGTAATGATATATGGGTGTATGTCAAACCGGATAATACACAGATAAATGTACCAAGCGGTAAGTCTGCAACGATTGCAAAAGGTTGCAAAATAAAATTTGGACAAGTTGAAGGATACTTTGAGTAGTAAGAGGAGGATGAAATCATGACAGAAAGAAAAAGACCGGGTGGAGCAGTAGCTAGTAGACCGTTACATTTCTTTTGGGTAGTAGACTGTTCAGGATCAATGATGGGAGATAAAATCGCTACTGCAAACTTTGCAATTAAAGATGCAATTCCAGGAATGCGTTCTGCAGCAGAAGAAAATCCAAATGCGCAGTTGCTAATTCGAACTTTACGTTTTGAAACTGGAGCACAGTGGATTACACCAGAACCTATTCCTGTTGATGAATTTGAATGGGAACCATTAGAAATTGGTGGATTGACTTCAATGGGAATGGCCTTTGATATGATAGCAGATCAATTAGAAATGCCACCGATGTCAGAAAAAGCATTACCTCCTGTTATTGTACTGTTATCAGACGGAAATCCTACTGACGATTATAAAGAAGGATTAGTTAGACTTTTAAACCTGCCTTGGGGTAGAAAAGCAGTACGTATTGCCATTGCTATTGGTCAGGATGTTGATACAAATATTTTAGAAGAATTCACTAGAAATAAAGAATTGGTGCTGCAGGCTAATAATGCAGATCAGCTTGCTAAAATGATAAAATGGGCATCTACTGTGGCAAAGCAGGTTTCTTCTCCAGTAAGTAGAGCAACAAAAGTAGAAGATACTGAAGATGGCAGTGCAGCTGTTCCACAGATTGTTGATGTGGATAATATTCCGGATGTAGATGATTCGGATGATGTTTGGTAAAGGTGTATAAAATGACAAGTAAGGTTTTTGCCAAAAGCGTGCAAGGTGCTTCTCATATTAGGCAGAATAAAATTTGTCAGGATAGTAATTATTGGTGCAAGAACTTAGAAAATGCAGTTGTACTGGCTGTTGCAGACGGGCATGGATCAGAAAGTTGTATTTTCAGTCATGAAGGGGCGTATAGAGCTGTACATGTTTTCTGCGACATAATGCAGGAAATAATTACTCAAGAAGGGTTTGAAGAAGCTACATTAAAGTCATTGGTGGACGACAATAAATTGCTAGCTAAGAGAATAACATCACTATGGCGAAAGAGAGTTGCACGTAAGCATAGAATAGAACATAGAGGAAAAGCTGATTCGGATTTAGCACCTAAAAAAAGGACATCTATAAGCAATGTAATTAAAAAAGCTAACAAATCGAATGTTGATTACATGTTATATGGAACAACTTTGCTGGGAGTTGCATTGGTTGACAAGCTAGCACTAGTATATCAACTGGGTGACGGTGATATACAGTTGATTACTAAAGATAGAGTTCAGCCATTAGTTGCTGCAGATAAGTTTTTAGGAGTAGAAACATATTCATTATCCAACGATATGTCCTGGAACTATGCAAAGGTTTCAGTGATTGATTTAACAGACTTAAATGAACCTTTTTTGATTATGCTTTCAACTGATGGGCTGTCAAATAGTTATATCAATACTACAGAGTTCACCAAATGCTGTAAAGATTATTTGGCAATAATTCAAGAAGAAGGTTTTGATTACATAAAAGCGAATCTGGCAGAATGGCTTAGAGATACGAGTGATAACGGTTGTGGAGACGACGTAACCATTGCGTTAGCGTATTTTGAGGGTTAATAGGATAAGTAGGAATGATTGCAGACAGATATTATTACAACAAGCTTTCAACTAAGGAAAAGCAGATATATAAAGATTTTTATACGGGCTTGAAAAATTGTGCATCTGTGATTAAGACTGCAACTGTTTTAAATCCGGAAAAAGCTATGGATAGAATATTCAAGGCTATCATTAATGACAACCCACATATCTATTATGTGGATCAGACAAAAATGGCGTATCAATATTCTGTTCATGAGATTGAGATACATCCTGCATATATATTTCCTAAATCTCAGATAGCATCATTAAATCAGCGATTTGAAGATAAGGCCAATGATATCCTAAGCACAGTAATTACAACATCAAAGAACAATGAACTGAGCAAGGAAACTGCTTTGTATGAGTATTTTGCTCGCAATTTTTCATATGATGCGACTGCATTGAAAGCCACTGACCCGATTGAATTATGTAGAGCACATTCTTTATTAGGTGTTTTTCTGGATGGAAGCGCTGTTTGTGAAGGTTTTGCAAAGGCATTTAAGTTCCTGATGAATGCAATGGATATGAAATGCATAGTTATTTCTGGGTATGCTGATTGGGATTACGAAAGCAAACATGCATGGAATATAGTAAAAATTAACGATAAATCTTATCATGTAGATGTTACTTGGGCTATAAGTGACAGACGAAAAGATTTGGTTTGGTACGATTATTTGAATGTGTCTGATAAGACTATTTCTATAGATCACAGCGGATTTTCCGGTGTGCCTAAATGTAATAATGATGATCTTGATTATTTTTTAAATGTTGCACCGCAAATTGACAATATGATTTATTTGAAAAATCATATTAGAGAATGTATTAAAAACAGAGAGCCTTCAACAACTTTTAAATTGTTGAAAGGAAAAGAGAAACATGGAATCAAAGATTTATCTCAAGGTTTATATTTGATTCAGGAGGCCGCTCAGAAAGCACAACTTGAAGCTGCTGGAGTAGGTTTCAAAATGGATATGTATGAGCGAAAACAGAGACATAACTATGTAGTATTTTTTGAGTATAACCAGGAGAGCTAGATTATGCTGAAATCATGGCAGGAAGTAGAAAAACGATATAGTGAATTAAAGCCTACATCTAGAGCAGCAAAGAACCTGAAGGTTTGGGGAGAAATTTTTGCATCTGCATATAAATTAGATCCAAATAGGGCGAATGAACTATGGCAAAACTTAATTGAACTAAATATAGAAAACGATAAAACCTATGCAAAATACTTTGTGGCACAAATTTTTAATAAAATAATAGATCACCTAAATGTTCCGGATTCCGTGGACTTCATATTCATGAATCGTAAGCGAGTAACTCTACTATTTTTATATGGGTATAGTGGAGGTGCTCACTATTTTTTTGAAAAGTACATTTTAGCTAGGCTTTTTATTGATAATAGACTAGATTTGATTTTAGACGTGTTCCAATTAATTTGTGCAAAAAATACTGGTGAAAAGGATAAGAACTTTTGTGATAATGTCAGCGTATGCAGTAGTTTCCTTTCTGCAATAGACGATTTGCTGCCGCCTAAAGAAATAACGTGTTTTAGAAATAATAAGGAATTTGAAAGTTTTAAGGATAATTATTTAATAAATTTTAATCATGTATATGGTTATTTTGAGCGTTGTTATCCTGAATCTCTAATAACAAAATTGACATATATAAAAAAATTGATTATTTCAGGAAACGTCGAAGAAGATCAAGACTTGGCAGAAGAATTGCTTTTATTATGCAAGAATTATAATCGCGATTTGTTTGAGGACTTTCTGTTCCATGAACGTAGTACTATTTCCAGAGATAAAATAAAAAAGTATTTATTAGAATACTGTGAGGAAACAGGATCATTGTCAGTGGAATCTTCTGAAAATGATTCTTATTTTGATAGAAAAAAGAAGAAATGGTATAGAAAATTGTTATATGAAAATGAGGAAATCAGACAAAGCCTTTTATTGAGACCATATGGTTGGTTGCATGATGATGAAATCGACTATTTAGATTCATTGATACTTAACAATAAATTACAAGAATGGATTTCTCTCTTGACTTCAATGATTTTGAATGGTGATCATAGTTATAGTTCTTCTTGTATAAGATATGTTGAAAGTTGCTTTAAGGAAGTACGAACTCCTAAAAGAATTAATCATGGTTGGTTTACGATTACCACAAGCTATGGAAGAGATAGTAAGTTAACTAAATTAACAGATAAGGAAAAAGAAGATTTTGCAATTGTAGCAGCAATTCTAAGCTATGCTACGCAACAAACTGATGAACATAATCGTATTTGCAATTCGGCAATAGAATTTATAGATGAAATAGAGAGTATAAACGCATTACTAAATAAAGCCGGTGAAGTTTATGAACTAGAAAGTAGTAAAGATAGATTAAACAAAGTCGGAGAGTTGTTTTTAAATCAGTTACCAGACCTTAAAGAAGACATTAATAAAAAAAGATATGCAAAGGAACAATCTTTAGAAAAAGAGGAAGCAGAAAGGCAACAAGAATTTGAAGAGTGGTCTAGTGATTTATATGAGTGTTTGAAATATAGTTCTCCATACAAAATTAATACGAGCTCTTTCTTAAAACAAAAAAATGTGTTAGTGCATTATGAAGCAATTATAAATAATGTAATTAAAGAAACACAACAATATCTTGAAGGGAAAGGCATTGATATAAAAGATTATATTTGTAATAAAACAGGCGTAAGACCTGTTCATCTTACAGATGAAATTGGAGAAATAATCCGAGATACAAATATGATCGTGCCACTGAATGATGAAGATTTTGCAAAATTTGTAATCAAACGCACAGAAGGTTTGTTGCGTAAGAAAATGAAGTACAATAGTATCAAACTGCCAGAAATACCGCATGAGAATGTAGTAGCGAAGTATTTTTCTTTTCCAAGCGGCAGCAAAGGATATTATAGATGCATAAATGAAACTGATCAACCGGCTTTAATTAAATATGGACGTACAGTTTATGAAGATATTCAAGATATTATAATTAAGAATGTAGATAACTATTGTAAGATACATAATCTTGAGGTTGTTGATATTCCTGAGGACAAAATGGCTCCGAAGAAGACTATTATAGATGACATTATGGATATTATTAAAGCTGGGTTATCTGCGGAAATAACGTTTAATAAGATTATTTCAATATACAATAATACAACTGCTTCAAACAAAAAACAGAGATGCAAAACTGTTGCTTCAATTGCATGGAACTACTGGGTGTTACATAGTGATAGTATTCAAGGCGTTAATTATAAATACTTTGTTGAAACTTTTGAGAATAAAAAGTGGGATTTGCATGAAAAGTATGCTGTTATAGTAGGAGATTATCAAAATGCAATTGATTATTTTACAGAATATCAAAGCATATATTCTAACGAATTTACAAAAGAAGATTATATAAGAATTAAAAACTGTGTAGTAGTGACATTACATGCCATAGCATTGTTATGTGAAAAGCAGGGAATCAATTTCTTAGAATTGTTTTTAGGAAAATGGGAACCTCAACCGTGGGATATCCTTTCTTTTACACATGAGTCTTTGACAATTGAGATTCCTAAAATTAGAACAAATATAGGAGATGTTGTAATTTATGACACAAAAGAAAAACCAAGAATTGAAACTTACATAACTTCCGATGCACAGATCGAAATGATTAAATATGTGTTGAAGACAATAACTAATACGTATTGTGAAGTACATGAGTTGTCCATAAAACATAAAAGCATTGATTCGATTGAAAATTTGTTCACATTTGAAGGATATCATGAGTTGGTTAAATCTTTGCCAGATTTAATACATTTTGCAACAACTTATGCAGCAACAAGCGATGATATGATTTGTTATGGAGATTGTATAGAATCAGTTAAAGTTTGCGATTCAGAGTATCACTTAGAGTTAGTAAAATCAGTTGATAAAAAAGTTGATATTCAGGAAATTGTAAAACTGGCATATTATAAGTCTTTTGGAAAAGAATTTGCAAATGTAATGCCGGTACAAAAGAGATACGAGTATTTTACAATAGATTATAATACTGCAAATCTAACTGATTATTTTGAAGAAAAAATGGTATCAGAGGAAGTCTTTGTTCAAGAGCAATATAAGCAACTTGTAAACTACTTTTATGATTCATATGACACATATTGTGATTATATGGAGAAGATTCTTGAGCATCCGATAGTGTATGATCCAAGCTTTTCATACGTTGGCTCAAAACTAAATAAAGATGGAAAAGGATTTGTGGGGAAGGATTTATATCAGTTACCATTAATTGCAGATGATGGGAGAGATTTTATTCAATGGGTAGCTCGAATTCAGGAAGGCACAATTATATTCCCGAAATTCAAACCATATATTCCAATTCTCTTTTATTACATTATTAATGGAGGCCTTTTCTCGGATAGAAGAGAAATGGGTTTAGTTGTAATGTGTAAAATGTGGAATTATTATTTCGAAAAGTTTCAAAAAAATGATCGCAATTTACTGTTAGGATGGATTAAGGATTACTGGATGATATATTGTCCAGAGATACAATTAAATGATTTTAAAAAATTGTTTAATAGAAAGATTGCATTTGTTAATGAACCTACAATAGATGTGGTAAATGCTCCAAATGCATTAGATTACTATAATGAGGCATGTTTTTATAAAGTTTTACATGGGAAACTTATAAAAGAAGGGCACAGGGAAATCTTTGAAACTGCGATGAAGATAATAAATTCAAAGATTTCAGAGTTATGGGAAGCCAAAGGTTTATCTTATTATGATATGTTATATAAAGCCGCAGGACGCAATACGTATACGTTTATGAGGGCCGTTATAACGAAAGATAATTTATATAGAATTTATTCTAATACGGGAGAGCGTATAATCTCTAATATAGAGAGCTATGCGCTTGCAGAAAATGAAACTACCTTAAGATTACAGTGGGAATTTAAAGATCAGTATTATGATGCAGAGTTTATTAAAGCATTTATGGAATATACTCTTAAATTGACCGAATACTGGTTTAGAAAGTGGTTGGGATATAGTGTAAGCAATAGCTTTAACGTGGACGCAAGTAGTATCTATAGGTTAAAGCAAAAAAATCATATTGTGCAGGAAATCATTGAGGATAATAAAAAGAACAATCAAATTGAAAGAATTATATATGACACGGTAGTGGATGTTTGTACAAACTATAATATCCCTAGAAATGGTGATATTGAGGAGTTCACAGTATTCTTAAATAAAGACATACTTATTATAGAGGATGAGCTAGACTATGAAGGAATAGATCCAGCACAGAAAGTTACAAGAAGTGCACTTGAAGAAGCGAGAAAAACACTATTGAAGAATCAAAGCAAACTCGTTATAGAAGATGAATTTGTAGACGAAACTATTGACTCAAAAGAAGATGATGATTCTACATTTAATGAAATAGAAAAGGCTCTTTTATGTATTTTGCTTTATAGTGATGATGTTCAGATAGAATTGCAAAATCTTATTTTGCAAAAAATAATACCTTCTGTAATCATTAATAAGATTAATGAAAAAGCTATGGACGTTTTAGGAGACGTTGTGATTGATGAGAGTCAAAATCCGCCAGAAATATTTGAGGATTATATTGACTTTTGTAAAGAGGTGACAGAAATTGATGAATGATATGAAAGTGCCAAAAAGAATAGCAACGACAATAATCAATTCGTTACAAGGCGGTGTTGTTCCTCCCAATGGGTTAGGGTATATCGCAGTTGGTAGAGAGCAGGAAATCGATGCGTTATTAAAAGATCTAGAAATTATTGAAGATGGCGGATCTACTTTTAGATTAGTAACAGGACACTATGGAAGTGGAAAGACATTTTTACTTCAAACAATTAAAGAACATGCCATTGCAAAAGGTTATGTTGTTGCTTTTGCTGATTTATCGCCAGTTAGAAGTTTGATTGGCTCCCACATTAATAAGAAAGGTCTTGCTACTTATAGGGAGCTCATGTGTAATTTATGTATAAAATCTAGCCCTACTGGTGCTGCATTAGATAAGATTTTGGACGGCTGGTTAAATCAAGTCTGGATGGATATTGCAATGTCCGTTCCTAGTGGTGCAATCGCCGGTGATATGCTCGAAGAACAAGTTAATTCTAAAATTAGTGAAGTTATACGAGGAATGCATGAAATGGTTCGTGGCTTCGACTTCGCAAATGTATTAACAATGTATTGGAAGGCGTCCAGAAGTAATGACGAAGTAATGAAAGCTAGGGCACTACAATGGTTAAGAGGAGAATACATAACCAAAAAAGATGCGAAGGCTGATCTTGGTGTACCGAATATAATAAATGATGATGACTGGTTTGATTATATCAAATTATTCTCGGTTCTTTTTAAACGCATTGGCTATAAGGGGTTTATTATCGCGATTGACGAGCTAATTAACATATATAAATGTGCTAATACTGTTACGCGCCAGAGGAATTATGAGAAGATGTTGTCTATGTATAATGACGCATTACAGGGACGTGCTAAGCATTTAGGCATAATAATGGGAGGAACACCCCAGAGTGTAGAAAGCAAAACGAGGGGAGTATTCAGTTACGAGGCGCTTAGGTCACGTTTAGAGTCCGGAAGTTTTGATGATCCGGATATTATAAACCTAATGGCTCCAATTATTAGAATAAAACAATTAACTAAAAGCGAACTGATTGTTTTGTTGGAAAAATTGACTAGTATTCATGCTGATTTATATAAATATGATGTAATGGTTAGCTTAGAGGATATTGTGTATTTTGTAGATCAGGTGTTTGAAAAGAATACTGATAGATATATAACGCCTAGAAGCATAATTAGAGATTATATTGATATCATGAATATAATGATGCAGAATCGAACATTTAGTATTAGACACATTGTTGACAGCTATAAATGGAATGATGATAAAGAGGAAGACATTGTAGATATCATGGATTAATGGTGTTGTATAATCGCTAGAAAATGAGGAGGAGAATATGTCTTCAGAAATGAGAATAGAGCAGCTGAATTTATCAGTACGGACATACTGTTGGCTAAAAGCTGCAGATATTAATACAGTTGAAGAAATAGTATATAGATTGGAAGAACGAGGCATACAAGCTCTTTATGATATTTCGAAGGCAAATGAATCTTCTGTTTACGAAGTTATATTGGCTTTGCATGATCAAAACATCCCTGTAGAAGCCGATTTAAAAGACATCAGAGAAGCAAAGGCTGAAAATCAAGACGATGATAAAATTGAATTACTTGAGGAAATTGAAAGCCTTGCCTTAGCTTTTAAAGGTGATATTTGTGATGCGGACGATGAAGATGATATACCGATGATTGATGATAGGAATTTATTGAATCCTATATACAATTCATCTGTACTTGAAATGACAATAGAAGAATTAGAGCTTTCCGCTCGATCTTACATCTGCTTAAAGCGTGCAGGCATCATCACTGTAGAGGATATTTGTAATAGAACAATTGATGATATGATGAAAGTTCGCAACATAGGAAAGAAGAGTTTAGATGAGATTAGTCATAAACTTGAAGAACTGGGATTGTCCTTAAAATCAGATGAGCAAGAAAAAGAGGAAAGGAAAAGCTACAATCAAAATATCATTGGAAGTACACTGGATGAAATTGACAGAATTGTAGATGTAATAGATGATTATAATATAGCTGTTGCGAAAGCGACAATAGAAAAAGAAGGAGACTATTCCGAAGTATTTAAAAACTTTATGGCATATATAACAATAGGTAAGACTGAAAGAGCATTTGACTATTTCTGTAAAGCTGTAGAGGATGGATACAGAGGAAATTACTGTATGATTCCGGCATATTATTTGTATGGTTTTAATGGGGTTGGTGGTAATGAGATTGAAAAAGCATTAGTATGGCTTGAGAGATTTTATAAAGATTATGTTTCTGGTAATATTGTTTGTGATTCGGATTTTGAAGCTTTCCAACAGTCATACGAGTTTGAACAGTATATAGAAGAGTATAACATAGGGATTCTTAACTTACTATTAAAAGATAGCACAGGTAGCGAGGAAGATGGTCTTGAATATTTGGAAAAGTGCATTGATCATGTAAGTATAATTTCTGACCATTTACCAAGTCTTTCAATGACTGCATTAGGCATGGATTTAATAAGATTCGGGAGGACGCTTAATATAGGCTATAATGATAATCTATTTACAAAGTCTCTTATGAAAGACGTAGAACTTGGAAATAGTACTGCAATTAGGGTTTTGAATCATATTAAAAGAGATGGCTATGATATCTATAATTTACCAATAGATATCAACTGCCCAATGTACCTTCTTGCGATATGCTTATTATATGCATATGGTATGGAAGATAATGATATAACCCATGTATGGAGATTGTTTGAAGAAGCCTTTGATTATGGACCATATAGTCGCGAAGAATACTTATTAAAGCATGAACTCCTTGAAAGCTATATTGAAAGTAAGGTAGTATCTAATAATATTTGCAAAGAAATTATTAATAAGAATGGGGTGTATGTTTACTTATGCAATTATGAATATGACAATGTTGCAGAAGAAGTTTCGCTATACTTCTGGGTTTGGAATAGACAGGAAGATTTTGAAATAAAGGTGCAACCTTATAATATTAGAGTGAATGGAATTGGATATGCTAATCCTGGTTTTATTAATAAAGTAGACTTTAATGATGATGTAAGTTTTGTTCATAAGATTAAATTAAAGAAGAACGATAATAACCCTGATGTGGATAAAATAGAACTCTTTATAAAGGTGGATGTTGAAGAAACAGGCGAGAGATATTCATCAAATTGCATTAGCATCGAAATTAATACTTTATTAGATACTATAAATGTTGAACTAACAGATAATTGGTATATTGCGGACGATGAAGATGATATGCCGATGATTGATGATAGGAATTTATTGAATCCTATAAACAATTCATTTGTACTTAAAATGACAATAGAAGAATTAGAGCTTTCCGTTCGATCTTACAACTGCTTAAAGCGTGCAGGCATCATCACTGTAGAAGATATTTGTAATAGAACAATTGATGACATGATGAAAGTTCGCAACATAGGAAAGAAGAGTTTAGATGAGATTTGTCATAAACTTGAAGAACTGGGACTTTCATTAAAGCAATCGGAAGAGGTCGTAGATGATGTTAACGAGGCGAAAAAAGCACAAGATTATGTTAATCAATTAGAAGAATTAAAAGAACAGCTTGAAAATTGTGCAATGTCATTATTTAGAGCCGCAGCAAACGAAAATAAAGATTACTCAGAAGTATATACTGACTTTATGGCGTATATTGCTGTTGGCAATATAGAAAAGGCCTTTGAATACTTCTGTACTGAAGTTGAAAATGGAAATTATAAAGGAGACTATTCTATTATACCATCGTATTTTTTAATTGGATATGAAGGTGTTGGTGGGGGTGATTATGAAAATGCCCTCGTATGGTCTACTAGATTCTATGAAGATTATATGTCTGGCAATTTAGAGCTAGAAGAGGACTATGATTTTAATCAGGCAACGGAAGAATACAATCTAGGTGTGTTAAACTTTATGCTTAAGGACACTATAGGTGATGAGGAAAAGGGAAAAGCGTATTGGAAAAAATGTATAGAGCATACAGAAAGCATAGATAATAATCTCTCAACAATTGCAATTGGCAACTTAGGAGTAAATATGGATTTATATAATAACAATACCAATGTACATGTTGAGTGTGATATGCAGATGGTAATAGATTCAGTTCAAAAGGATGCTGTATTAGGGAATCGCACAGCAATCGAAATAATTAATCATGTCAAGCGAGACGGATATGACATTCAAGATACTGAAGCTTTTGCTGCAACACTTAACGATAATGAGAGTGTGTACATGTTGGCAGTATATATCTTGTATGGATATGGAAAAATACAAGGAAGTGAAGATGAGGCTCAAGAGTGGTTTGAAGAAGCTTTTGATTTTGATGGTTCATTTGACTATGAAGAATATATGAAAAAGCATCATGAACGTAACTATTAACCATTAGACAAGAACGATTTAACGCTGTACAAGATTAAAACATCAACCAAGCTGGGGAAATACTTCCTCAGCTTCTTTTGTTGGACAAAAAGCGGATTGACCTCGTGGCAGAATAGGCTATAATATAACTATCGAAAGCAAAGTGATTCCAATAGAAACGGAGAATAGATATGAGAAGCAAAAATAAAGAGCTGATGAGAGAAATAAAAGAATTTGTTGAGAATTATTATATGGTTGAATATCGATCTCCGTCTACTACTGAGATTGCAAGGAATGTTGGAATTGCAAGAGGTACTGCATACAAATACCTTGTGGAAATGAGGGAAAGAGGAATGCTCTCATATGACGGAAAGGAAATCCGTACAGAATTAACTGAAAAAGTTATGCCGAACACGAATAATGCTGCAATACTTGGAAGCGTTTCCTGTGGGGTGCCGAAATTTGCAGAAGAAAATATTGAAGAGTATATTCCACTACCTGAAACATTGTTTGGCAAAGGTGATTTCTTTATTCTGAAAGCAAATGGAACTTCAATGATAGATGCAGGAATCGATGATGGTGACTTGGTAGTTATAAGACAGCAATCTAGCGCTGAAGAAGGACAAATTGTAGTTGCTCTGATTGATGATGAAGCTACTTTAAAACGCTTCTATCGTGATGATAGGAATAAATGTATTAGGCTGCACCCGGAGAACAGCAATATGGATGACATTATCGTAGACGACTGCATCATACAGGGAATTGCGGTAAAAGTGATTAAAGATATTTTGTAGAATTTTGCAGTAAGGGGGCGGTTGAATTGCTTGTATTTCATGTAGATGCCAACAGTGCATATCTCGGCTGGACAGCGGCTGCCCTTCTTGAAAGGGGATACAAGAAGGATATAAGGGAGATACCTTCTGCAATTGCAGGAGACCCTGAAAGCAGGCATGGGATAATTCTCACCAAGTCCATTCCGGCCAAAAGCTATGGAATCAAAACAGGTGAAAGTCTCTTCGAAGCAAGGCGGAAGTGTCCGGAGCTTGAAGTGTATCCTCCGGACTATGATTTGTATCTACTGTGCAGCGAGGCGATGTACAAGGTGCTGTCGGAGTACACTCCGGTAATACAAAGATACAGCGTTGACGAGTGCTTTTGCGATATGACCCTGTCAAGGGGAGCACGGGATAATCCTGTCAAAGTGGCAACAGAGATAAAGGAGAGAATAAAGAGAGAACTGGGGTTTACAGTCAATATCGGCATCGGAAGAAACAAACTTTGCGCCAAGATGGCGGGAGAGCTTAAGAAGCCGGATATGGTTCACACCCTGTGGCCTGAGGAAATACCGGAGAAGCTGTGGCCTCTTCCTGTAAGAGAGCTCTTTATGGTAGGTCACGCATCAGAGAAAAAGCTCCATAATGTTGGCATAAACACAATCGGAGATCTTGCAAAGGCAAACAGAATCTTTCTTAAAAGTATTCTCAAGAGTCACGGGCTGCTGATTCATGACTATGCCAACGGAATTGATGATTCGAAAGTTATATTAAATGACGATATCGTACAGAAGGGTATAGGCAATGGACTCACCTACGCATATGATCTTGAAACTAAAGAAGATATCTACCGCGAGCTGCTGGCTCTTTGCGAGAGAGTGTCAGGAAGGCTGAGGAGACTTGGAAGATATGCCGGGAGAATCAGCGTATATCTCAGGAGCAGCACACTCTGCGGCTACAGTCACCAGGTTAAGCTGTATGGGAAGATAAACACAACAAGTGAAATTTTTAAGGCAGCAAGGCGCCTTGTTGATGAAATGTGGAAGAAGGAGCCTGTCAGAGCCATGAGCATATCCTTATCGGATCTTTCGGGTGGTGACAGCCTGCAGCTTTCATTATTTGATGGCAAGGACAGAGAGAAAGAAGAAGCACTGGACCGGGCTGTTGATACAATCAGGGACAGGTACGGCACGAGAAGCATATTCAGAGGCATATTCGCAAACGGCAGTGTCGATCCGGTACAGGGCGGTGTAAATGATGGAAACTATATTATGATGGGAGGCTACAAGCAGTGAAGATTGTGGCAAAGCCGATAAAGACTATGGTGGTATTTGAATACGAGGGGAAGATACCGATACCATATAAATTCAAGCTGCAGAACGATGACGGCTCGGAACAGCTTATCAGAATCGATAAGAGGATAGACAGTTACAGACAGAAGATAGCCGGAATCGATACAGTGATATATGAGTGCCAGAGTGTAATCGATGGGATTGAGAAGAGATATAAGCTTAAGTACATTCTGTCAGATTGCCGGTGGCAGTTATATGCAATATAGTAATTAATCTGATGATTTCCCGTTTTTCTGCATGACCAGCTGTGCGCGATCAGAGAATACGCCCTTGGCCTTTGGTATTGTCTGATGCAGCACGTTTCCCTAGAAAGCAGATGTCAGAGAGTCAATCGGATTAAGAAGGTTAGTAAATTGTTTTGGTAATAAGCAAGGGGAGAAACAGAAGTGAACAGGAAAACTGCTAGAAAAATTAAGATGAGGTGTCTCGAGTGTGACACAGAGATAGGGAGGAGTATTGAATGCAGCGATACCATTCTGAGGTGTCCTAAGTGTGGAAAGGTTTTCTCGTACACATACAACATGAAACATAAGGCGCTGACCGTAAGAGAACAGGATAACTCTTACGAGGCGCAGGAATAAAACACATTTATATTTGACAACTGAATAATTGAGGCATGTCTTGAGCTCCATGTCGGTATGAACAACGGATTTCAGTAAAGCCGAGGATTTGACATGTACATGCCAAGAGTTTGACAAGGTACTGAACTTGACAGAGCCGAAAGCGCGTTAAGGAAGCGAAGACACAATGCGAGTACGCAGCAGAGTCGTAAGACGTACAAGAAAGCTATACATGATGTCGGTAGCCGGGCGTAAGTAAGTTAACTTTGCAGATTTTATCTGCATGACTGAATCATTAGGAGGCCTGCAAAACATAAGCAGCAATAGGGATAAGTATATCCTTATGAGATGTTTTGCAGGTCTCCCTTTTTTCGTGCATGTGTATCCTTCGCTGCTTATGTAAGCAGGCGGAAAGGAACACATGCTTTTTTATTGGAAACGCAATGCGCTGCACAGAGGGCGCAGTCCGTAACTCCGGTTTCGAAAACGAAATAATTACATCTTTTCGAAAACCAGGAGGAATGGAAATGGAAAACAAGTATATCAGCAAGTACAGATTTGTAACCGGAGAAGTAGTAAAGGTAGAGCTTTCCGGAGACATTGCAAATGAAGTAAGGAATATTGACAGGTTAGAGGCCAACGCAGCGAGAAGATACAGATACCATGAGGTCTATCTGAATGCGGCCAATGATTACAGCACATGGAATGCCTGGGTTGTATCGGAGATAGATGAGGAGATAAGGTGCAGCTTTGAAAAGGCAATGGCTGAGCTTACTGATGAACAGAGGGATCTGATAGATGCGCTGTTTGGAGTAAATCCCATGACTGAGAAGCAGTATGCGGAAACGCTCGGGATATCTCAGCAGGCTGTAGCCAAGAGACTTAAGAAGATCAGAAAAATTATTTCAAAGTTTTTTTAAGAAAGTGGTTGTTATTCGCTTTCTTAATCTCCTATAGGTGAGAGGACAAAATGAGCCTCGATGAACATTTCCAACTGAATACACATTCATTCAGGTACGTTATTCCCGGGTGGAGCATGCATGATGATGCGCCAGGACCTCTTAAAGGCTTAGCCTGATAAGAGCGAGCGATAATGTCTCATCTGAAAGGTGGCTTGCAACCACAAAGTGCAATGAAGCTCGGGATGATAATGATACTCCCGCCCAGTCACAGCCCTGCTAAGATGCAGGATCACGCAATGAGGGCGGCTCGGAGAGATCCTCGGAGGGGTTAGGTTCCCGTGAGACGGCTTAGCTGGCTGTTGCCTGATTGTTTCCCACATCCGGGGGTGCCGTGGGCAAAAGTCGGATATAACAAATGATTATCAAGGGCGCATCTTGTGTTATGCACCGGGTGCGCCTTTTTATATATCAGGCAGTAAGGATGATGCGAGAAACAGATGAGTATTCAGGCAAAAGAAGAAAAGTACATGAATATAGCTGTAACTGATGACACAGAAGATGAAAGGAGAGACGGCGGATGAATGATATCCCTGTTAGAAGAGGACAGATCTGGTACGCGGATCTGCCGGACGAGGAGATAGGTTCCGTTCAGTCAGGAAGAAGGCCTGTCCTTGTTACGCAGAGTGACAGGCTGAATAGGAATTCAACAACAGTCGTTGTTGCGATTATCACAAGCAGGCTCAAGAGGATTGATGATCCGGCCCATGTGGTTCTTCCCATTATGAAAGGGCTGCCGCTGCAGTCGATGGTTGAAGCAGAGCAGAGGAAAACAATCTCCAAGTCACAGCTTTTAGATTATCGCTGCACTCTTGATGCCAAAACAATGGCGAGAGTGACAAGAGCACTTCGGCGCTGCGAGATGGATTCTGATGGACCTAACTACAGAATACGAAGAAAACGCGGAAACAGAGTTCAGGTGCCTATAAGAAGACGCAGCTCAAAATAACAGCAACTGTGCGATTTCGAGATTCGCACAATGGCAGACTTCTTAACACTCGATTAGGATAAGGAGGGTACAGGACGTGGAAATGATGAATCAGGAAATAACGAGAAGATACATATCAAGCGATGTGAGGTTCTATACCGTAGCCGAGCTTACGGAAATGCTCGGGTGGGGAGAACCGACAGTTCAGAAGCTCTTTAACGACCCGAAGTTTCCGGCGGCTGATTTCGGAAAGCAGAAGGTTGTCGAGGCACATGCGCTGATTGACTACTTCTCAACAAGACATACCAAGAAGCATGACAGACACTGGAACGGGAAAGGAGTGAGAACTGATGCCAGAAAGAGAGTGTAAAGGAACATTCAGAATTACTAAGTCAGGAAGCATCGAGTACAGAATACCCTATTACGATGCGAAAGGAACAAGACGTGTCAAATCCTTTACGGGCAAAACAAGAGATGAGTGCATCGAAAGAGCCGGAGAGTTCTGCGCAAAGAACGAGACGAAGAATATTGTAATTAAGAGGGATGCAACAATCCCCGATATTGCAAGGCAGAAGCTTGAGAATGACTATGTTAAGAACTTCTGTGGTGAGGCAGGCTACGACAGAGGCCTTCAAACGCTTGCCATTATTGAACGCGGCGAGCTTGCAGATGTTCCTATACGAAAGATTACAGAACGGATGCTTGAGAGATATCTTGGTAGCATCACCTGCTATGCACCTTCGGTGCTCCGCAAGCTCTTCTCCATGGTATCCTCTGCTTTTGCACTAGCCTATGACAGGAGGGTGATAGATACCAACCTGATAGTTGCGAAGGGAATCAGATGCCCGGTATCGTCAAAGGGCGAGAAGGATGTAAGGGCAATGACAGAGGAGGAGCAGAAGCGATTCATAGATGCTCTTATGGAGCACAAGGTCCCTTACGGGAGAAATGATTACAAAAGGCAGATTCTTCTGGAGCTGTATACCGGAATGAGAATGGGTGAGATAAATGCCCTTAAGCCTGAAAATATCGATTTCAAAAGAGGGCTGATACATGTAGAGGCAACAATTTCCAGAGGGATAAACAGCCGCAGCTACTATAAAAAGCACCCGAAGACGGAGCCGAGCATAAGAGATGTTCCTATCAGCAAAAGGACAGAGCCGATTCTTAAAGAGGCACTTGAAGAGATGCGGGATAATCCTGAGGGGCTGATATTCTATGATTTTAATAAAGATGATGTAATAGCAACTTATCAAGTAGGCTCATTCTTTCAGAGGATATGCAGGAAGGCCAAGGTTCCCTGCGCAGGGCAGCATGCCTTAAGACATACCTTTGCTACAAGATGCATTGAGGCGGGTGTTCCTGCAATTGTCCTCAAAAGGTGGCTTGGACACACAAACATTCATATCACAATGGACAGATATGTTGATGTTTTCGAAAGAATGAACAACAGCGCAATTGGACAGTTTGAGAATTACATAGACCGAGTTAAGGAAGAATGCATGGTTTATGTTGCATAGAAGGGAAGAACAGATGGAATATAAGAGAAACAGAAACGGAGAGGGTACCTGGAGAGAGACGGCTTCAGGGAACATAGAATACAGATTTACATATACTGACGAATATGGTAATAAGAAGGTCAAATCAGTTACAGGAGTAAGTGAGAGTCACTGCCTTGAAAGAGCTGAAGCGTTCCTCGAAAGACTAAAGCAGAAGCGAAACGGCATAAACCTTGATGCCACAATTCCGGAGCTTCTTTACGAAAAGGTTGAGAGTGACTTCAGAAAGAACTATACAGGCGAGCAGGGGTATGAGAGAAATCTCAAAACCATTGAGACAATAGAAAAGAGTGCAATCGGACAGATGCCTATTACGAATATTCAGGTGCTTCACATTGAAAGATATCTTCAGTCCTTAACACATTATTCAAACAATACAATAAGCAAGTTCTATTCGATGATTAAGCTTGCTTACTCAATCGCTGAGGACCGCAGTATTGTAAGATACAATCTCATGAAAAACCGTAATGTCAAGTGCCCGATATCAGATCGCCCGGACAAAAAGGTAAGAGGCCTGACAGAAGAAGAACAGATGAAGTTTGTGAAAGCTCTGGATGAGTATAAGCCTCAGAATAACCGTAATACATACAGGCTGCAGCTTCTTATCGAGCTTTATTCCGGAATGAGGATGGGTGAGATAAATGCGCTCAGGCCTGAATGTATCAACTTCAGTAAAGGCTATATTCATGTAGATAGAACCATAAGCCGTGGCAAGGCAAGTCCGTATCTGAAGGAAGGAACAAAGACAAAAGCAGGTGAACGTGATGTACCAATAAGTGCAGTGCTTAAACCGATTCTTGAAGAAGCACTTGAGCAGATGGGAGATAATCCCGACAACCTCATTTTCTATGATTACAACAAGGAAGGGGTTATAACCACCAATCAGGTTTGCGCAATGTACAAGAAAGTCTGCAAGGATGCCGGAATCCCGTATTACGGACAGCATGCCCTAAGACACACCTTTGCCACAAGGTGCATTGAGGCGGGCATTCAGCCTATTGTTCTTAAAGGGTGGCTTGGACACACAAATATCCACATCACTCTGGACACTTACGCAGATGTATTCGACCGCATGAATCTTGGAGCAATATCAAAGTTCGAGGACTATATGGACAAGGTGCTGCAGGGAGAAGAATAACGATTAACGAAGATTAGTATGAAACAATCAAAAAATAGACAAGGTGATTTAGCTTGTTTAAGCAAATAAACTAAATTTTACCTTGTCTATTTAGTTTGTATTTAGTTTATTTGTGAAATAAACTAAATGCTTCTGAGATTGGCAAAATCACTGACCAAGTTCGTGACCAGGTTAGTGACCAAGATATGGTGGCAAGAATTCTATCATTTTTTGTGTTGAATATTTACACCTTTTATAGAATCAGGCCAGCTAAAAAAATAGAAGAATTTACATGATGCACTCTAAATGATGTGCCTGTTGGATAAGAATAATGTCGCTACGGATGCCGCTACGGATAACTCTACGGATGAGTTTTTAACCCGAGAACAACCTATGTAAAAGATTGTTAATCTTTGTGTGGCAACGTTTCAAGAGATGAATCGGAGATGTTGAATACTGCCTCTCCAAGTGACGCTCTAGATGTCGCTCTATGTGATGCTCTAAATGACGCCCGAAGAGATGATTCTGCTGGAGTTATCGGACCGAAATAGGGCACCAACAAGGATACCAATCAAGATACCGTACAAGAAAAGATAACTGCGAGAATACCAGAGTTTTGTGTTGTACCAAGTAGAAGATATTGTTCCGCAATTCGACAAAGCATTATTCCAATTGAGATTGCATTGTTCCACAAAACTGATTTATGACATATATCTTGCGATTCTGCAGGACTAGGAGATACATGTCGAAAGGTTTGCATTTACGATATACAAAATAGCGTTTATAATGGAAACATAAGTTGGATTTTATGGATAAATAATAGTAACGACAGATTCAAATCCAAAGGTTAGTATCATAAAGGACAAAAAGGGGAAAAGCGTTATGGCAATACCTACTAATATAAAAACCTTGCTTTCCGGAAATGTAGTGGAGTGGGCAAGAATAGAATTCAAGGAAACTTGGGATCCTGAAGCGTCTCTAAAAACAGTTTGTGCTTTCGCCAATGATTTGGACAACTGGGGAGGAGGCTATATTGTTGTTGGTGTAGAAGAAGAAAACGGAAGACCGGGGTATCCTCTTAAAGGTGTACCTGTGGAAAAAATCGATGCATATCAAAAGAGTATTCTTGAAAAATCGAAATTCATCAGGCCGGCATATTCACCTATTGTTGAAGTTGTTGATTATGAAGACAAGAAGTTTATTGTTCTATGGTGCCCAGGCGGGGATAACAGACCGTATTCCTCTCCTAAAACTATGTCAAAGAATAGCAAGGAACGTATTCATTTCATCAGAAAGGGTTCCAGTACAGTGATGCCTACAGAAGATGAAGAAAAGGACTTGTTTGCTTTAGCAAATAGAGTTCCTTTTGACGATCGAATAAATCATCAGGCAGACATATCGGATCTAAACATAACATTAATTCAAAACTATTTGAAAGAAGTCAACAGTTCACTGTATGAACAGTCACAAACTGGAGATTTTGTGGAAGTTTGCAGAGATATGAACATTATAAGCAACCTGCCGGAATACATTAAGCCTAAGAACGTTGGGT
>JAUNDC010000038.1 GCA_030526355.1 Bacillota bacterium
ATGTATATTGTAAAGGACTTGCTAAATGAGTCAATTACAATATACCAGGAAATATTCGATGAAATATGGCGTGTGCTGAAGCCTGGAGGAGAACTGTATTTCTCAGACGTATTCGCAGACCGCCGCATTCCGGAAGAGTTGATTAGAGACCCGATTCTTCACGGCGAATGTATCAGCGGTGCCATGTATTACGAAGATTTCCGGCGTGTTATGAGCAAAGCGGGTTTTGCAGATTTTCGCTATATGTCCGTACGTGAAATCGATTTAGGTGATAAGGAAATCGAGGAGAAGGTTGGTTTCGCGATTTTTACAGAGAGGACTGTCAGAGCATTTAAACTGGAAAGCCTGGAAGACATCTGTGAAGACTATGGTCAGGTTGCAATTTATAAGGGCAGTATCCCCGGGCATCCTCATTCGTTTGCTCTCGATGATCATCACAACTTTATTACAGGCAAGCCGATGCTGGTATGTGGTAATACCGCTTCCATGGTTACGGAAACACGTTTCAGGGATGCATTTACGCTGATTGGAGATCGTTCTACTCATTACGGAGCTTTTGATTGCGCTCCTGCAAAAGCACCGGAAGGAAGCTGCTGCTGTTAGGCTGTTTCTGCCGCTTATGTAAAATGAACGCTAATCGATTATGCAAAGAGAACGTAATGTTGCACCAATACCTTTTAAAGTGGTTGCTCGAGTTACAGCGATTGAATAACCGCCTTATGGACATTTAGGCGGTTATTTTTTTGCAGGTGAAAAATGATAACCTCTTGACCAATCCCAAAAATGAGATTAATATAAATGCATAACTAATCTCAAATGTAAGAATGGATAGATATAGTATTTAAGCAGGAGGTAGTGATCGTGAAAGAATACGTCAGATCAACATTAAAAAATGCATTGCGAACATATCTTGTGATTATACCGTTTGCAATCATCGGTGGTATTACTGTTGGAATGTACACCTTTGAGCATTCGACCACAGAGGTTATTGAAGCGGCAATCGGGCAGCTTGGAAGTTATCAGGCGCTGCTTGCAGTAACTACGATTCAGACTTTGATTTATTCGTTGTTTGGATGGGTTGCTGGTTACTTCATTGTGGAACGGCTGGGGCTGATGAAGTCCTTCCGGTTTGAGAAAACAGTTCTTGCAAAGGTATGTCCTGTCATCATAGTTCTGGGGCTTGCATTTGCTGCGGATTACTTTGTGATGGGGAGTCTGATTCCGGAAGTGGCAGCAGATTATGAAAAAGGAATCAGCGTGGAATACTTTATCAGTTCATTAACTTATGGGGCAGTAATCGAGGAGATATTGCTGCGCTGGTTTTTCATGGGACTCATTGCACTGATTCTGGTGATGATTTTTGCGAGAAAAAAAGATAAAAAAGAAATCCCTGATTGGATTTTTATTACAGCCAATGTGATTGCGGCACTTGTGTTTTCGGTTGGTCATCTCCCTGCAACACAGATGTTTTTTGGAAAAATCACCGGATTGATTCTGTTTCGCTGTTTTCTGCTAAATGGTTCATTTGCCCTGTTCTTTGGAAGATGGTTCCGCAAGTATGGTATTCAGTATGCAATGTTAGGCCATTTTGGAATCCACTTCATATCTAAAATAATACTGATTTGTGTGTTATAATTTAGCATATGAACAACAGTGGGGAACAGTTATGAAAAAGGATTATATGGAAGCCTGTATGAATGCCACTCGTCAACGGATCATACAGGTCATCATGATAAAAAAAGAGGCAACATCTGCAGAAATTGGGGAGGAATTGACGGATATTCCGAGAGCCAGCCTTTATCGTCATATAAAAGTGCTTCTGGATGCCGGAATTATTACTGTGGTAAAGGAAGAGTTCAAACGTGGTTCTACAGAAAAGACCTATGCCATTGCACCGCGGATGCCTTATGATGATACTAATGAAGATTATAATAGTTTGATTCAGTCTGCACTGATGGGACTGCAGGGAGAATTTTGCCGTTATTTCAATGGAGAGAATCCGGATCCACAAAGAGACCTTCTTACTGTGGGATCTGCTTCGCTTATGATGAGCGATGAGGAAATGATGGAATTTATCAAGGCATATGGTGAGCTGATTCAGAGATATATGCCAAACAAACCGACTGAGGGCAGGAAGGTAAGAAAGGTCACGATTGTTGTCTCACCGAATGCGTAGTGATTGATGAATTACTTCATATAGAGTAAATATATCTTTACAATAATCGGAGCGACTGCTCATCGGTTTCTCTTTTATATCAGCAGCTCGCCTTCGATAAAGCGGCGGGCTTTTTCGCTTTTAGGCGCAGTTAGGACCTCTGCAGCTCTGCCGGTTTCAACAATCTGTCCTTCGTGGAGCATGATAATGTCATCGCATACACGTTTTGCCTGAGCCAGATTGTGCGTTACCATGATGATGGTGGTATCGGTTATGGAAAGGAGCATTCTCTCGATTTCTGATGTGGTATAGGGGTCGATGTTTGCGGTGGGTTCGTCCAGAAGAAGCAGCTTCGGTCTGAAGGAAAGGGCACGTGCCAGTGCCACCTTCTGGGTTTCTCCGCCCGACAGCTTCCAGGATTTCTGTTTCCTGAAGCCGGTCAGATTCAGATCTTCTGTCAGCTCTGTGATGCGATTTTCAATCTGTTCCGGGCTGAAGCCCCGCAGCTTCATCGGGTAGGCAATGTTTTTTTCTACAGTGGATGAGATGAGATAGGGCTTCTGAAATACAAGTGTCACATCCATCTGTGGGAACTGATTGTTCCCGTCATAAAGAACTGCACCATCATCAGGGCTTTCAAGTCCTGCGATAATTTTCAGCAGTGTGCTCTTTCCGGCTCCGTTAGGTCCAACTATTGCAGTACGGCTGCCGCTTCGCACATGTCCTTCCTTTACATCAAGAACCTGCCGACCGTCATATATTTTTCTCAGATTGCTGATTGTGATTTCCATGTGCTTACCTGCTTTCTCTTTCCTGAAAATGATAAAGTGCCGCTGTTACAATGAATGCGATTGCCAGCAGGATTATGCCCACTGCGATTGCCCGGTTGTAGTTTCCCATGCCCTTGAGCTCGGAAATGTATGTGGTCATTACCCGGGTCTTGCCTTTGATGTTTCCTCCGACAATCATTACTGCGCCAACTTCCGAAATAGCTCGGCCGAAGCCGGATATCACCGAAGTTGTGAGCCCGGTGCGCATTTCATAAATCAGCAGCTGCAGACGTTTGAGCCTGCCTGCTCCCAACGTTATCCCCAGGCTGTTTACTACGGGTGCCTTTTCCCTGACGATGTTATAGGTAAGTCCTGCGATGATTGGTGTTACGAGACAAATCTGTGCAATGACCATTGCGGGTACGGTATAGTTCAGCTGCAGGCTTCCCAGAGGGCCTCGCCGCATGAAAATCAGGAACACTGTCAGTCCTGCAATGACAGGAGGGAGGCTCATCAGTGTGTATATTATCCTGACGATTATTCCTTTGCCGTGAAAAGTGCACGTGCCCAGCAGTATTCCGAAGGGTATGCCGAGGGCGGTCGAGATGATTACCGATGAAAATGATACATAAAGTGACAGTCCTACTATTTCAAAGATTTCAGGGTCGCCGGCAAATATCAGCCGGACTGCTTCTATGATTCCTTGTCCGATTGTGTCCATTATACACCTGCCTGTAAAAAACACGGAGATACCCGGATAGGATATCTCCGATGGGTTGTGTTATTTTGCGTTTGGAATGAATAATGCTTCGCCGTATTCTTCTTCGCCGTATTCACCGATAAGCTTCTGAGTTGATTCTGAAACGATCCAGTTCTGGAAGTCCTTAGCTCCTTCGTGATTGATGTTTTCGTTCTTGTCAGGGTTGACGCAGATAACACCGTACTGGTTGTTGAGAAGACCGCTTGGATCCTTTTCGCAGAGAATCTTGAGTGCAGTGTTTCCGCCAACGTTGAGCCATGTTGCTCTGTCTGATAATGTATAACCTTCTTTTTCGTCTGTCATTGTGATTACATCACCCATGCCTGCGGCTGCTTCAATATACCAGTCGCCTTCAGGAGTAAGTTCAGCTTTTTCCCAGATAGACAGCTCTTTTTTGTGTGTACCTGAATCATCAGCTCTTGATACGAATATGGATTCGTTGTCTTTGATTGCTGTGAATGCAGCAACTGCATCGTCGCTGTGGTCTGCAACGCCTGCAGGGTCAGCTTCAGGTCCGATAACTACAAAATCGTTGTACATTACATCAAGTCTGCCGTCTTCGTCAGCATGTCCGCCTTCAACGTATTCTTTTTCTGCAGCCGGTGAGTGTACGAGCAGTACGTCTGCTTCACCGTTTTCACCCATTTCCATTGCTTCGCCGGAGCCGACTGATACTACGTCAACATCCCATCCTGTTTCATTTGTAAATTCAGGCAGGATTGCATCCAGCAGACCGCTGTCCTTGGTGCTTGTTGTTGTGGCAAGTATGATTTTGCCTTTTGTTTCTGTTCCATCAGAAGCTGCTTCGTCATCGCTGCCGCAGCTTGAGAGAACTGCTGTCATGGACAGAGCCATAACCATTACCATTAAGATTGCAAATAATTTCCTTCTCATTTTTTCCTCCTCTTGCTTATTACTTGCTTTTTATTATATATCCAAGGAGCTTGAGGAACCTGCAAAGTGCATGCGGCGCCTGCTCCTGTGAATATCCCGGTAATATGTAGTATGTGCATTTTGCATGTGATGTTTTCAATAAAAAAGAAACAACAATAAAACAAAAAATTCTTCGGAATGTGAAGAATTTTTATCAGAGTTATATCATCATTCCTTTCCAAACACGGGAGGCATTGAGGTTTCCCTGAACACCCATCGGTATATGTATCATGGCTGGTGCAGCAGTTTTGAGGCCGCAGCAGCTTTAGAAGCATATACTCGGAATTTATTCAATTGTTATCTTTATTTCAATATAGCATGTGATAGTCGGTTTGGCAATATGGTGCGGAGTTTTCGTATAAGAATTAAAATTCTGTAAAATAACCTCATAAATACATTATATAATTTACATTTACAAATCTACCTTGATTGATTTTCTCGCTTTGTCTTTATTAACATATTGTTCTCGCATAAAATCATCATTTGTTATTACTATTTAGTGTTGAATGATATTCATTCACTATTCTTTTCATCGTTATTGACTTCATGCTGGATATCACATCTTCTTTAATCGTGTCATATGTTCGATCAAGCACACTTCCTATATTTCTGCCAACTGGGCAGAAAGGGGATGGAGTGGAATGAACTCCTATCATTTTGTCAATTGCCTTCGGATCTACTGCTGCACAAATACGGTATAAAGAGATGTCCTGAATTGGAACCGCAAGTTTTGCTCCACCTGTTCCAAATTTCACATCTATTATTCCATCTTTCTTCATTGCACTTACAATATTTCTGATAGTAACAGGATTACATCCTGTGGACAGTGAAAGCAGTTCGCTTGTAACTTTCTTATCTTCACCATATTCATATATAAATATCAGGCAATGAACTGCAATAGAGCATTTATTACTAATATGCATATAATTAATCCTCCGCTTACAATTCTAACATATTATTCGCATGGTGTAAATGTTGACACTACACCTTGAATGAGTTACAATGATTCAAGTGATGTAGTTTTATTTTTTACATCTAAGGAGGATTATTATGAAAAATTTTCAGATTATATTCAGCCCAACTGGCGGAACAGAAAAAGTCGCAAATGCAATTACACAGAACTGGTCTCAAGTTGACACGATTGATTTATCCGATGCGGATATCAACTTTGCAGATATATCATTTGAGAGTGATTCTCTTGTACTGATTGCAATGCCATCTTTTGGCGGTTTAGCACCGCAGCTTGCTTTGGATCGTCTTTCTATGCTCAAAGGAAACGGAGCATTATGTGTTATTGCTGCAGTTTATGGAAATCGTGCATATGAAGATACTCTCATTCAAATGGAAGATTATGCTCAAAATGCCGGATTTCGAGTAATTTCTGCTATCTCCTCTGTAGCAGAACATTCCATTATACATGAGTATGCTGCTGGAAGACCTAATTCAGATGATTGCAAAGTTTTTGCAAAATTCGGTGAACAAGTTCTCGAAAAAGTATCTTCCGGTGATTTTTCAAAACCATCTGTTCCCGGCAACAGGCCGTACAAAAAAGCAGGAGCCGGAATGATTCCAAAAGCGGGCTCTGCCTGCACATCCTGCGGACAGTGTGCACTGAAATGTCCTGCCAGTGCCATCTCTGAAAAAAATCTCAAGGCTTCGGATAAGAACAAATGTATAGCTTGTATGCGATGCGTATCAATATGCCCGGTTCATGCCAGAAAGGTTAGCCGTCTTATGACTACTATTGCGGCTGCCGCAATTAAAAAAGCTTGCTCTGTTGAAAAAGCAAACGAGTTGTTTTTATAAATTATTATCTTAGTAGTATAACAACCCCTCCCAGCCTGTGTTTCGATTGGGAGGGGAATTTGTACATTGCAGTATCAGCTGTCTAAAGCTCAAATGTATTTGGCAGACAAACTGTAATTTGTCACGGTAATAGATACTTGAAAATCAATTTGTCATATTTTTTTCCATCAACTTCTAATGTGCCCTTTTCAGTGGAAGTATGCTTCATTCCCGCGTTTTGCATAGCTTTCATTGAACCGGTATTATCTGAAACGCACCAGGCAATTATTACTTCAATACCCTTTTGCGCTGCAAGGTATTTCAATACACCAGCAAGTGCTTCTGTCGCAAACCCATTTCCCCACGAAGTCCGTTCTATGCTCATACCTATTTCGATTTGTTTCTTTTCTGAATCATAATCATATGCTCCAATCGTGCCAATGAGTTTTCCTTTATACTCAATAGCCCAACCATAAAAATCAGTGTTATTATAGCTGTCTATAAACCTCTGAACGGTTTCTTCCGACATTTCTTTCGTAGCATATGGATTCCAGCCGGAATATTCATACATTTGAGGATCGCACCCGAACTTTTCATATAGAATCTGCGCGTCGTCCAGATTATATCTGCGCAAAAGCAGCCGCTCTGTTGTAAACTCGTTTGTTCCTGTCATTCGTTCCTCCGTGAAATTCAAGTTTATCTACTGATTATATCACGCGCACGTTATTAATGTATATGATACGCATGTAAATCTTGCAAAAAGAATATATGTTCTGTATAATATCTCTGCAACCACTTTTAAGGGAGTGAAAGACAAACATTTTTAAATTCCCCACAATATTATTTAAAATTTTTTAGAAAACGCAGGAACAATACGGGCATATAAGTGTCTAACCTGAATGGAGGAAGCTCGGATCTGCGTTTGTTATGGAGAAAGTTATGCAGGCATATAATATGCATCTACTGCCTCTGTTTTATTTAATAACACAGGAGTCTTTCATTAGACATGAGAACTATATTAGCATACCGAGAAATCTGAAAGTATTGAAAAATTAAGGTTTGACACATTGCCTGACTCGAGTGTAAGCACAAGTGTAAGCATTTTGGTGGATGCTGTAGTAGGGGCTTACATGTGGAAAAGCTTTGAAGGTAATTGACCTCATAGCGACAAAAAGATATAATATAAATATAATAATGCTATATCATTTATGGAGGTTTATCATGCAAATCAAACCATCAGCTGCTATCAGGCAAAATTACAATGAGATTGCAGATATGTGCAGAAAAAGTGCTGAACCGGTTTTTCTTACAAAAAATGGAGAAGGCGATCTGGTAGTTATGGATATCGAAACTTATAATAAAAGGGAAAAAATGCTTCAGCTTCGTGAAGAACTTCTTGCTGTTGAAGAAGATAAAATGGCAGGAAGAGCGGGATGCAGCATTGATGAGCTGGAATCATATCTTGATGACATCATTGAAAGGGCATAAATCATGACAGCAAAAAAAGCATATAAAGTAATTGTTTCAGATAGGGCTAAGCAGATGCTGGGGATGCATATAAGGTTCATGGCACAGGTAAACAAGGAAGCTGCCCGAAAAAAGAAGAAACAACTGATTGAAGCGATACGCTCACTGGCGTTTATGCCTCAGAGATATCCTTTCCTGGAAAACCCGTATATACCACATGGTAAATATCATAAAATGTATGTGGAAAACTGGTATTTGGTTTTGTATCAGATTAAAGATGATAGAGTAGAGGTTGATTATATCGTTGACTGCAGGCAGGATTATGGGTGGTTGTTAGATTGAAACGATAGGTGCAGACGAAGCCGTTAGCGATTTCTTGCTCGGATTCGAAGATTGCTTGGCCGATGCGATTTATTCTTGCAAATTTATCGTATAATTCGCTGCTCATTACAACCAGGTCGCTATAGCCGTTTTTGGTAATAAAAATAGGCTCCTGTTCTTTGTGTGCGATATTATTGACACAATTATAGCGTAATTATGATCATGAAATAATATATAACTAGAACCGTATTAGCGTATCGAAATTTTTTTACAACAGAGCCTGATTATACCATCTATCAGAAAAAAGCGACTCTGATGCCGCTTCTGTCTCTCTTAATCAAACCATACTATCGTTGCAAACCCATGTCTGTAGCAGTAGGGGTTTATATGTTGGAAAACTATACGGTGTTTTATAGATTTCGTCTTTGATACTGTATTGTTACTACATAAACTGTTTTGCATGGTTCATCAATGCGGAAAATGGCAATATAATTATCAATCAGTAACTGACGGTAGCCTTTCCCAGCATATCTGCCCTCGATGCGCTCTTGATGGGATTGTGGAAACGTGGCTAGGCTTAAAATAGACTTCTTAATTCTGTCAATCTGGCCTTTAGCATTTTCAGGAGCCAATTTCTCATTTGCGATGTAGTTGTAAATCTGATCTAATTCACGTATCGCTCTGGGGTTGATTTTTACCTTATATTTATCCAAAATGTTTTTTCTCCAATTCTGCAAAAACTATCTCTGCGTCAACTGCTTCTGCTCCGTTAGCAATTTCTTGCTCGGATTCGAAGATTGCTTGGTCGATACGGTTCATTCTTGCAAATTTATCGTATAATTCACTACTCATCACAACCAAATCGCTATATCCGTTTTTGGTAATAAAAATAGGCTCCTGTTCCTTGTGTGCGATATTAGAAATCTCGGTTGTATTACGTAAATCTTTAATAGGCATAATAAGTGGCATAATGCTTCACTCCTTTCATTGACACAATTATAGCATAATTATGCTTCTAAAACAATATAACTAGAACCATATTTATGTATCGAAAATTTTTTACAGAGCTAAAAGTGTTCAAGCTTTTGGTTGCCCAGCTTCGAAATTGAGTTGCACACTCAGAATTGATTCTGCAACCAAATGCAATAATAGCAGATAATGAATAGAATTTGTATTGATATGTTTTACCATTGTCCGCAACTTGTGCAAAATTTGCACAAGTTGGAGTACACTCCACCACAACATTTTTTACAGAGCCCATATGGCTCCCGGTTGCTATTTCAAAAAAAGGAAAAAAGCGACTCTGATGTCGCTTCTGTCTCTTACTCGAACAATACTGCAGTCGCGAATCCGCGTCTGTAAAAGTAATAGTTCGGATAGGAACGTTTTGGTACACCATCAGGGGTTCGAACAATTTCGCAATTCTTCAAACTATTGAAAACAGGAGGTTTGAAGCGTCACCCAACTCAGGTGTTCTCAAAAGTGTTCTCAAGCTATGGAGTTTATCTTATGCTTGTGAGAATGATAGAAAAATACTATAATAATAATTAAGAGAAACCCTTGCGGTGGACGGTTGCTCCTCATGAGAGGAGGTGATGCTGATGTACATAACGCTTTCAGAGCTTTTAGCTTTTGGAATGTTCGTTATTGCTCTCATTGCCTTAATCGTAGAGATTAAGCGTTAGTAGTTTATCAAAATAAATTACCCGTCCTGCTTGCCGAATGGGACGAGTAATTTATTATTCCAACATTTTGGAGCAACCGTTTATCGGTTTCTCTTTTCTATTTACTATTATATTGCAGAATATCAAAGTATGCAATAATCTTTTTATCTTTCATAGAGAACAACCGCTGTGTCTTTACTTTCGTTTGCAATTCTAAAAATTGGAATTCATCGGTCCACAACTATCAGTTCAAAAAGATATGCATCAAAAGACCGATTAGTATGCAGGCAGCAAATGCTGCCGCAGCACTTGCGATAACCAGAAGAATTTTCTGATATGGACGCTTGCCAATTTCACGCTGCTTTTGTATATCATCTAACAGCTTTCCTTCAGAAAAAGCGACAATTTCCCTGTAGGTTTGAACATCATTGTCCTTTTTCACTTTTTCCACCTTAAAGGCGAAGACCATGGCGACCGCAAAAATAATCCCCCACGGTATTAACGCCCATGTATCAAGCCACATAAATAATGGAACTGCTGATATAACTGTAGCGGTAAGCAATATGGTATAGACTGCTCCATAGTGCTTCATTTTTTCAACTTCTTCTCTTTGGATTACTTTCTTCATAACATCAATATCTCCTTTGATCAGTTTATCAAGAGAGACTTGAAAGGTTTCACTCAGTAATACCAAACTGTTTACATCCGGATAGCTTTTATCATTTTCCCAATTTGAGATTGTCTGTCTGGAAACATAAACACGATCGGACAGTTCTTCTTGTGATAACTGTGCTGCCATGCGATGCTTTTTTATCTGTTTTCCGAGTTCCATTCCTTCACCTCCCCCTGACATAATCCATGCTAATCAAAAAATCGCATTTTTGCTATCAAAGAGCATTGACATCAAGTGATTTTATAGTGTCAAAAGTATTTTACATATCTCTAATTTCTAATTTACCAAATTGACGAATTCTCATTTATCCACTAATTATATCACGTACACGCTATTAATGTATATGATACGCATGTAAATCTTGCAAAAAGAACATATGTTCTGCATAATATCTCTGCAACCACTTTTAAGGGAGTGAAAGACAAACATTTTAAAATTCCCCTCAATATTATTTAAAATTTTTTATAAAACGCAGGAACAATACGGGCATATAAGTGCCTAACCTGAATGGAGGGAGTTCGGACCTGCGTTTGTTATGGAGAAAGTTATGCAGGCATTAACACTTGATGATAATAGAACAAGATATTCAGATAAACCTCCTGAGAAGGAAGGTAAACTCATTGTAATACCTTCCTCGAGTAATATGCATCTACTGCCTCTGTTTTATTTAATACCACAGGAACTTTTCATTAGACATGAGGAATATATGAGCATACCGAGGGATCTGAAAGCTGTAATTGATTCGCCAGAAGAACTTGAGCGGATTGATTCGGATGCTTTTAAAGAACTGGTGGTGGATGCCGCAGCATATGCAGTATGGGATAGCCTTCGAGTTCCGAAGGTAGATGGTTCATACATGATGATTCCCGGAGGCATGAGAGCTTACAGTGGTGACTTTCCATTGTGGAGGCTGTCTTATCTTATTGCAGCAGAAATACCGTCGGTTATGAAACCAGACTTTATTAATCTTCAGATGATTTATGACTTGCCTGATGATAAAGAAATGGGATGGTATTCGCTTGGTGAGTTTTTTATTCTGATGAGTTATTTTGCTCAGATAGTAATAGATAAAAACCAGTATCAGCCCATAATAAATGCTGTATGGCAGAACAGATGCATGGAAGACTATGCAGCAGCTTCCACCAGAGCACGTAATGATTTTGAAAGAAAATGGCACCATACCAGAAGAGCAGGCTGTATTACAACAAAGGATATATATGGTAACATCGTATTAATATTTATTAAAAGTTACCACAATTTCAACGTTTGCATGGGGTGATTATGATTCAATGGGAGTCAACTAGAGTATTATACAGATTTTGAGGCTGTAGGCGTTGAAGTTATGGTAACAAATCTTTAAAAGGAAGTTGATGTTACCATAACTATTGGATTTGGAAATATCAGAGACGATTATTGGCAATCACTGGGTGTGTGGTTTCTGCAATGTTATATAAAATGAACGATAATCGATTATGTAAAGTGCACGTAATGTTACACCAATATCGCACCATCAGGGGTTTGCGCAGCTTGCCTGTTGGCAAGCTGCCGTCCTTCGGCTCCGCGCTCAGTTGCCTCGGACACTTCGCCTGCCCGGCAGTTCACAGGACTGCCAGGCAGACGGCTCAGGCCCTTTCGGGTTCGAACCCCTCAGCTGTCGTAAACGCAAAAAAACAATAAACCAGTCAACGACTGGTTTATTGTTTTTTGGTACACTGCATTCTTCTGTATCAGAACTTACTCCTGCAAAGTACTCTTCTATGGTTTCAACTTCTGCTTTACTTGTATTTGCACGCTTTTTATTGTTGTTCAGCAATAATGTGAAGTGATCGTCATAAAGAAATATCTTATCTACAAAAATGTGGACCAGCATCTTTTGATATTCCAGTGTTTCATATGTCCCTCTTCGGAGCTTGCGCATGAAATCTCTCACCATTTCTGGCTGCATTGTACACTGTTTAGCTTCTTCATGTTTCAGACACTGCTGCAGGTATTTCAGTTCTTCCTCTCTTTGCGATAATCGTTTCGCCACTCTTGACGAGCCAAGGCCTTCTTCTATCTCATTAATCAGTTTTTCAATCTTGTTCTCCAGAGAGTTGATTTCGTCTTTCAGACGTATGATTTCCAGGCTCTCACGGTCACGCCTGTTAAGCTCTGTAACTGTCTTGATGACTTCATCTATCACCTCATCTGTAAGGCATTTTCTGCAGGCATCAATAACGAGATCCTCGATAAAATCCTTTGGAACATTTTTCTTATTGCAGCGGTTGCGTGGGGATTTGCAGATATAGTAGCGGTAGGTATTGCCGGTTCCTGATGTTCCGGAACTGCCGACCATCTGCTGCTTGCAACAGCCGCAATAGAGCTTTCCGGTTAGAATGTAATCTTCTACGGCAGGTCTGTGTCCACGACTTTGGTGACTTAAGACTTCCTGCACATCATCGAACAGTTCATCGCTGACTATTCTCGGCATTCCATCGGGAATACGGGTGTCCCCGAAAATATAGATACCTTTGTACTTCTCGTTTCGAAGAATGTTCTGAAGAGAGTTCTTTGAGAACTGGTTGCCCCGTACTGTAAGAATGCCTCTTGCATTCAAATCATCTCCTATGGATTTTGCAGTTTCTCCTGTTGCTATTCGCTCAAAAATTTCTTTTACAATCGGCCCGGTATTCTCATCTATGACATAGTATCCTTCATCATCAACACCATATCCAAAGGTCATTGTTCCGCCGTTATACTTGCATTGGTCTGCACGCTGGTACATCCCCCGGTGAATCTTTTCCGACATTTGTTTACTAAAGTAATCTGCAAACACTTCTAACAGCCCCTCTGTTATTACTCCTGAACTGTCCGATGATATATGCTCTTTTGCGGATACTACACGCACTCCATTGTCGGCTAATATCTTCTTGTAGTAACCTGAATCATTCTTGTTTCTTGCGAACCTGTCAAATTGATATACCAGTATGATTTCAAAGCATTCGTCTCTGCTGTCATCAATCATTCTCAGGAAGTTGGGTCTTTTGTCAGATGTTGCACTTTGTGCTCGGTCTACATATTCCTGCAGAACAATCATATCGTTTTCCTCTGCATATCTTCTGCATTCATCAATCTGACCTTCTATTGACATTTCGTTTTGTTTGTCAGAACTGTATCTGGCATAAATAACTGCGCTTTTCATCTTGCATCCATCCTTTCTATAAATCTTATCATGAGCGACCTTTGTTGCGATTGCGGTCTCTTTCAGCTTTTGTTCTCTCTATTAACTCCCCTAGCACATTACTGTCCAAAACCTTATTTAGCAGTCGGTAGTCCTTGTTTTCGGTTTGCAGCTTAGCATTTTCCTGTTTCAGATAATTGTTTTCTCTAATAAGGTCCTGATTCTCGCTATATAGTCTTCCGTTCTTCTGATTGAGCCTGTAATAATTCTCCCAGCCCTCAAAACTTCTTGCCAGGACAGCTTTTACCAGCTTTTTAAGCTCTTTTATTATCGGCTCTGCAAACTTAGCTTTATATGCTTTCGCTGTCATAAAACCTTGCGGCTCAGGCAGCTGATACTTTTCATTATTTTGCAAAGCATCTTCCAGTTCGGTCAGTTTATCTAGGGCTTCATTGTAGTTGCTGATTCTTTTATTAAGCAGGTCGTGTTCAAGTTTTTTGTCATCTATTATTGTTTCTAACTTTTTAAGTTCATGCTCCCGTTGTTCTTTTTTGAAGTCGAGAACAGACAGGTGCTCCCTGTGAGTTCCACGCTGATCCCATTCTATATCGTGCTGCAGCATTATTTCCGCTAACACTTCTTTTTCGGATTGTACCCACCTGTTCCATTCAGTATCGCCTTTAGAAGTACCTTTAAACCCTTGAGACAGCAAAGCCTGTTTTAATGATACTCTTGTGTCTAAACCACGTATGCTGCCTGTTGTAAAGGGCACGAAGTCAATATGCAGATGAGGCGTTGCTTCATCCATGTGCAGGTGAGCTGAGAATACTCTTAAGTTTGGATTTCTTTCTTGGAAGCCTTTGATATATTCATCCAGTATTGTTTCGGCAAGTGTTCCGTTTTCGCTTTCTGCAGCCATATCATCTTTATTGCCTATCTGAATGATTAATTCATGAAAAGGCTTTTCCTGTTTTGAACTCCGAATCTTATCGTAGTAATTTTCTATCTTTCTATCGCTCCTTGTCTGCTTTTCGTTATATCGCTTAAGTGCTTCATCAAATAGCTGATGATAAACATCTTCGATTTTGTCGCTGCAATATACTCTGTTAAGATGGCTCCGGCTTTTATCGACATTCTCTGCTGTGAATTTGCGCTGATTGTGGTTGACGGAGCCTTTGCCGACCATGGCGCTGATTGTTCGTTTCATGTAATCCCTCCTTTCCCCATTGCTGCGTATGCAGCTGCCTTTGTTACTTTCTGCGAAAGTAACGCAAAAGCACTTTTGACAGCAAGCTATCAAAAATGCAACCTGCAAGCAGGTTTTGCGCTCTCCGAGGGCCTTCGGATGCAACCGTTTTACTGTAGAGATTTGGTGCATCTTTTAACCTTTTTATTTCGCTGGAGCCGCTTTCATTTGCCGAAGGATATCTGCCATGTTCCTCCGGTTGCAAACTTCGGTGGTGGATCTCTTTTTGGTTTCTTTCCCATATTGCCTCCTATTCTGCATAAGTTTCCTCGTTGTTTTCTTTTACTGTGGTTTCCTTTAAACTGCTTCTGATTTGCTTTAAATAGTCATCTTTCTGCGCCTGACGTTTGTATAGTTCAGGCATTATTGTTCTGGACAAGTATTCAAGCTGTTTCTTATCTAATTTAGTCATTGCTGATATCCCTCCTTCTAGCATATTTG
>JAUNDC010000039.1 GCA_030526355.1 Bacillota bacterium
CATTTTGAGTTGAGCTCTGTCAACCAAAAACTCCACAACAACTTGACACCGTCGTTGATATGTAAATGCTTGATATACAGAGATGCTTCTGATAGAATAAATGTGTATATGTTATGGTTTGTAAGGAGCGAGGGAAGAAATGAGAACAATTAACAAGGTGATTTGCGTTGTTACCATGGCTATTATGCTGTTTAGCACGATGGGCATAGGTGCGTTTGCCGAAGTTGATGATAATAGCACTGTAGAACCTGCGACGGCTACAGAAGAATCAACAGAGGCACAGGACTCAGAGGCTGAACAGGAGCAACAAGTGTTACCGGATGAGGAAATCACTGAAGCCAATTTAGGTGAAGAGGAGACTCAGCAGGAAAGTATAGCGCTTAAGGCTGATGTTGGAAATGGTGAAGTAACCTTATCATGGGACGCAAGTGAAGATAAAATATATGATGTGATTAAGGATGGTGTATCTGTTAAGGCTGAAGATGAGAGTATAGCCGGACCGACTTACAAAGTATCTGGATTAGAGAATGGAACTAAATACACCTTTAAGATTGTTACCATAGAGGAAAATGATGAGGATGTCGAGTGTTCAAATGAAGTTGCTGTTATTCCAAATTCAGGGATAAAACTTCAAACATTCTCAGGTTATTTTTCTGTGCATCTTGAATGGAATAGAATCGAAGGTGCCAATAAATATGAAATTACTCGTAAAAGCAGCGATGGAACCACAAAGATATATCCGCTTGTAGCAGCAACAGAAAATGCTGTCCAGACATTTAAAGATACCTCTGATAAGAGATTGGATGGCAAAACAGGTCTTAATTGGAACAAGAAATATTCCTATTCAGTAAGACCTATATATGATGAAGAGGGAATTGTTTCAGGATTAAAGTCAAATGTGGCATCAGACCAGTGTGTCAAGCCGATGTATTACAGAATTACATTTAACCAAACAAAGACACTAACTTCACATGATGGAACAAAAACAAAGACTAGATTCAAAAAGGGTACTAGAGTGGATGCACATGCGTTTAATGCCGGATGCTACAAGTTCTACTACAAGAATCATCTTTATCATGTAAACAAGTCAAGAACATACAAAACTGGCAGCAAGAAGAGAACCTGTGTTTACAGCAGCACAGCAAATTACAGCACTAAGGAAGCTGAGTATTTTGTAAATGATTTCTGCAAGGCTCCTACAGCAGGATCCAACTGGCTTTTGTGGACATCGTTCCAGTGTCAGCATGTGTACGCTTTTAATTGGGATAAAACAGCTAAGAAATGGGTATACAGCAAATACAAAGGTTTAGGTTGGAACTGGGAATGCTCGACGGGAAAAGCCAATTCACCTTCACCTTGTGGAATCAACTATTATGTCCAGAAAAAATTGAAAAGCAGACATAATATCAGTTATTGGACATGCTGGCAGAGCTGGAATGCTTATCATGGAAAGCTGAAATCCTGGAGAGTAGGTAAGCCGGCTTCTGGAGGATGCTTTAGAAACGATGTTGCAAATGCAAATAAAATCTACAAGTATGTACCAAAGCGCACAAGAGTTATTGCGTATTAGGGTGTTATGAAGAAAAATATTAGAACGCTATGAAGAAAGTAATTACTTATGGAACCTTCGACCTGTTGCATTATGGACATGTTAATTTGCTTCAAAGAGCAAAGGAGTTGGGAGATTATCTGGTAGTTGCCGTTTCGACGGATGAATTCAACTTGAATAAAAAAAACAAGAAATGTTATTTCTCTTATGAAGAGAGGAAACGGCTTGTTGAAGCTATCAGATACGTTGATTTGGTTATTCCAGAGGAAGATTGGGAACAGAAGGTCAATGATGTAAAAGAGTTTAAAATTGATACGTTTGTTATTGGAGACGATTGGGAAGGTAAGTTCGATTTTTTAAAGGAATATTGCGAAGTCGTTTACCTTCCACGTACTCCTGAAATTTCAACCACGCAGATAAAGAAGGATTTGAAGAAGTGATTACTTCTTCAAATCCTTTTTGTGGCGAAAACGGCTTATTGACTTGGCAATATGAAGTTAAAATACGAAATCATTAAAATCGGAATATTGGGCTTGAAGCTCATTTACATGCCGATTAGAAAGAGAAGAAAGAAAGATAAGATTGTAATAATTTCAAGGCAGAGCAAGAACAGGTCACTAGACATTGCTCTGCTTAGTGGTTATCTTGAAAAACAGCACCCTGAAATCGAGTTAAAAGTTTTAGTTCGATTTATTGATTCAGGTGTTTTGAGTAAAATCGCATACGCTTTTCATGTTTTGAGGCAAATGAACGAGATTGCCACGGCGAAAGTGGTCGTATTGGATGGTTATTGTATAGTTGCGAGTGTATTACAACACAGCAATGATACAAAAATAGTTCAAATGTGGCATTCTATGGCTGCAATAAAAAGATTTGGTTGGCAAACAATAGATAAAAAAGGAGGACACAGTAGGGAACTTGCCGGAATAATGTGTATGCATAAGAATTACGATTATGTAATTGCACCATCAGAAATAACGGGCAGATTTTTTTGTGAAGGATTCGGGTGTGATTCTGACAAAATACAGCAGTTTTGTTTGCCGAGAATAGACTATATCAAGCAGTTATGCAGGAACACAAAAGAAAATGATGGCAAGGAGATTAATAATATAGGCATAAACAGCACCCATGAAATGATCCTCTACGCTCCTACATTTAGAAAGAATACGGGACTTAAGGTAAAAGAACTATTTGAGTCGATTGATTTTGACAGGTTTGAATTAGTTGTAAAACCTCATCCATTGTTTGAGGAAGACTTCGCCGGCATCATACAGGAAATGGGAATTGAAGGCAATGTGATTATGGGGAGTGAGAAGAGTACATTTGAATGGTTTGCTATATGCGATAGGGTAATTTCGGATTACTCTGCGATTGCAATTGAATCACTTGTAACTGGAAAACCGCTTTATTTTTATGTATATGATATTGATGAATATGAAGAGGATACCGGATTAAATGTTAATCCGCTGCATGAAGTTCCCACAATTTCGGCCAAGAGCGGAACGGAATTAAAACAGCTTCTTGATAATCAATACGATTGGACTGCATACGAGAAGCTAAGCGAAATGTATTTGAGAGCAGATACAGAAGAATGCACAAAAAAACTGGCAGAGTTTATTATTGGAGTAGCAGATGGAAGTATTAAAAAAGAATATTAGAAATATCCTTAGACATTTCCCGGGTCTTAGACTTATTGCAAGAAAGGTTTATAGCAGCGTAAAGTCGGTTAATTACAAGAGGATAGCTAAAACAACCCCAATAGACCCAAAGCTAATTATGTTTGAGGTCTTTATGGGGCGTCAATATTCATGCAACCCAAAGGCAATATATGAGTATATAACGAGAGATTCGCGATTTGACGATTATCGGTTGGTCTGGGCCTTTAGGGATGTTGAGAAGGCAAAAAAAATACCGGAACTTAGCAGAGCTGAAATTGTGAAGATGAAGTCAAAAGAATACTTCAAAACATGTGCTGAAGCAGCATTTATTATAACAAATTCAAACCTGGATAACAGGATTTCAAAACAGCCGGGACAGACATTTATTCAGACATGGCATGGAACACCATTAAAAAAACTCAGATGCGACATTGAAGCAGAAAGTGGAAATGCGAATAATTCTCTTGAAGAAATCAAGTATAGAAATGACGTAGACATGATAAGATATGACTATTTTATTTCCCCGTCAGAATTCTGTACTGAAAAGTTCACCAGCGCGTTTAATCTTAAGGAATTGGGTAAGGAAAAAATAATAATTGAAACAGGGTATCCGAGGAATGATATTCTGATAAATTATAAGCCCGAACGGATTAACGAAATCAAATACAAATACGGCATTGATCCGGATAAAAAGATAATTCTATATGCCCCTACATTTCGGGATAACAGACATGACGGGAGCGGATACGTGTACGATACGCATCTTGATTTTGATAAACTGCGCTATGAACTGGGGCAAGATTATATTATTCTGTTCAGGGCACACTACTTTGTGGCAAATCAGTTTAACTTTGAAAAATACAATGGATTTGTATACGATATGTCGCGACTCGATGACATAAATGAACTGTATTTAATTTCAGATTTATTAATAACTGATTACTCAAGCGTCTTTTTTGATTATGCTAATTTAGAACGCCCAATACTATTCTACATGTATGACTTGGAAGAATATGCTAATGAGATTAGAGGATTTTACTTTGATTTAAATATTTTACCGGGACCGATAGTAAAAGACGAAGACAATTTGATTCTGGAAATAAAAAGGTTAGAGAACTGGGAAAAAGACGAAAAGTACAACTCTTTTAATAAGAGATTCAACTACTTGGATGATGGTAGGGCCAGTCGGAGAGTATCAGAATACATTATCTCATGATAGATAAATACAAAGCACTATTCGAAAAAACAAATAATACTGAACGCTCCAGTTACATCTGGAATACAATTGCTGGGTTAATAGTATCAATTCAGTCTGCTGTAATGCTGATTTTAATAACAAGGACGAATGGATTGGAGGATGCAGGCATTTTTAGCATTGCATTTGCAATATCCAGTTTAATGCTGTTCATTGGCGAATTTGGAGTGAAAAAGTATCAGGTCAGTGATGTTGATGAAAAATACAGCTTCTGTGATTATTATACGGTTAGAGTAATCACTTGTGCGGCAATGATTGTTGCAAGTTTTTGTTATGTAGGTTATGGGTATTTATTCGGGAACTATTCTTTGACGAAATTTGCTGTTTTGATTATTGTATGCATGACTAAGGTTATTGATGGATATGCCGATGTGTTTTATGGCAGGTTTCAACAAATTGGACGCCTGGATATAGCTGCAAAGACTTCAACTTTCAGAGTAACTCTGGGAACAACAGCATGTATGATTTCGCTGGTAATTACACATAACCTGCTGATTTCAGTAATCGTTTGGTTTTTTGCTATATTGATAACGATGATTGCTTCAACAATGGTTGTTGCCCCTGATTACTGTGAAATAAAAATCAAATCGAGTATTAAAAACATTCAAGGAATAATAAAGGCCTGCATCCCACTGTTTTTAGGTTATTTTCTTCTTTTATATGTTGGAAATGCTCCTAAATATGCGATTGACTCATTCATGAATGAAGTCGCGCAGGCGCAATTCAATTTCATTTTCATGCCTGTGTTTGTTATAGGAATGCTGGCTAATTTTGTATTCAACCCCATTTTAGTAAGATTGGCAGAAGCCTGGAATTCAAGAGAATATCATTTTTTCAACAGGATAATATTTAAACAGGTTGCTGTGATAGGAGTTATTACCTTATTAGCAATTGTAGGAGGATATTTAGTCGGCTGCTGGTTGATAGGCTGGTTGTACAATACTGATTTGATGTCATTTAGAATTGAAATGTGTATTCTGCTGTTAGGAGGCGGAATGCTGGCATTTGTAAATTTTTTCGCTGTAATAATAACTGTAATTAGATGTCAGAGGTATTTGACTTGGGGGTATGTTTTTGTTGCGGTAATTGCGAAACTATTCTCCGGCTATTTTGTTGAAACCAATGGAATAACGGGAGCATCAGTATTATATACAGGTTTAATGACTTTATTATCAATGGTGTTTGCAGCTGAACTCATCATATGTGTGAAAAAGAGGATGAAATGAAAAAAATAATGATTCTGGGAGCGGGACAATATCAGGTTCCGATAATTGAAGCGGCAAAGAAAATGGGATTATATACTATAGCAATTTCACCAGTTGGGCCGTATCCGGGACTATCGCTTGCAGATAAAGTGTATAATATAGATGTTAGAGATGAGAGTACAATTCTCACTATTGCTAGAGCGGAATGTATTGATGGAGTACTAACTGATCAAACGGATATCGCAGTAAGAACAGTTGCGTTTGTTGCAGAAAAGATGGGACTGCCGGGAATCGGATATGATACCGCTAAATTATTTACGGATAAAAGCTTAATGAGAGCGAAAACACAAGAACTGGGATTTCCAACGATTGAAAACACTGTTGCTACAACAATGGGCGAAGCACAGGCATTTTTCAAAAGATGTAGAGGTAGGGCAATTATTAAACCAGTAGATAATCAGGGTAGCAGAGGGGTGTACCTCATTGATTCCTGTAGAGAATTAGAAGCAAGGTTTTTTAGGGCAATGGAGTACTCACCTGCACGTCAGGTTATAATTGAACAATATATTACAGGCAGAGAGTTTGAAGTGGATTCTATTCTTGTGAATGGGTATGAAAAAACCCTTATGTATGCGGATACAGATTTATATAATATTCCTAATGTGTTCGCATCAAAGACCAGGCTTTATCCATCTGTAGCAGAAAAGAATACCATAGAAAAGCTTCTGAAACTCAATCACGATATTGTAACCGAATTTGGACTAAGCCAGGGATTTACACATAATGAATATATACAGGACTCTGAAACGGGAGAAATATATCTGATTGAAGCAGCAGCAAGAGGAGGCGGTTCTTTCATTTCTTCCCACATCGGGCAGCTGCAGACAGGATTAAATACTTCTGAATTTATTGTAAAGCTGGCTTTGGGCGAAGTGAGAGAGATGCCTGATTTTGAAACAGCGCAATGTCATTGCGGGTATGTTACATTCTACTTACCTGAGGGGGAAGTAATCGGTATGGAAGGTGTGGCGAAGGTAAAGTTATTGCCTTATGTAAAAAAGCATTCTCTTGATGACATTTATCTAGGACTGAAAACAGGCTCATTCAGCGACAAAACGGCAAGAAATGTTATTATTTTATCTGCTGAATCACGAGAAGACATAGACAGAAAAATAAGGGAAATAAGGGACGCATTAAAAATAAGTGTAAGAACCAGGCGGGGCGTAGAAGGACCGGTATGGGAGTAGAGAAAGCGTAGGGTGAAAGGAGAAGCAATGTTAATATCATTTGTAATACCGTGCTATCGGTCGGAAAAAACGCTTTCCGGAGTAGTTGATACAATACAGAAAACGATTTCTACAAGACCGGGATTTGAGGCAGAAATTATTCTGGTAAATGATTGTTCGCCCGATGGAACTTTTGAGGTTATTAAAGAGCTCACAGAAAAATATGACAACATCGTTGGTGTTGATATTGCGAAAAACAGTGGACAAGCTTGTGCAATAATGGCAGGATTGAAGCAATCGAGGGGCGATTTGGTTGCTACTTGTGATGATGATGGGCAGACACCAATAGAAACTGTATTTGATTTTTACGATAAAATGCAAGAGGGTTATGATGTGGTTTGCGCGCAGTACGGAGAACGTGGAAAGCGCAGCCTATTTAGGAGATTAGGAAGCTGGGCAAATGACAGCATGATAAAATTCTGTCTTGATAAACCTGATGATATTAACACATCAGTTTATTTTCTGGCAAAAAGATTCATTGTTGATGAAATGATTAGGTACGAGAATGCATATCCTCATATAGGAGGATTGCTTTTACGCACAACACATAACATAGGCAATGTTGACTTGACCCAGAAAAACAGAGCGTCAGGAAGCTCAGGATATACTCTAAAAAAGCTTTTTTCCCTTTGGATAAATGGGCTTACAACATTTTCAATAAAGCCACTTAGGGCGGCTGTTTTTTTCGGGGGAATAATGGCGTTTGTAGGATTCGTAGCGATAATTGTATTGATTGTTGGTAAATTTGTAAATGCCGATATTGCCCTTGGCTGGACGTCCATAGTTGCGACCAATATTTTAGTTGGCGGAATCATACTAATAGTACTTGGTGTGATAGGTGAATACATCGGGAGAATATACTTGTGTCTTAATCAGACACCGCAATATGTCATTAGAGACGTGATAGATAAGAGAGACGACAAGTGATGAAAAAAATATTAATACTAGGTGCCGGGAATCATCAAGTTCATATTATCAAGCAGGCTAAAGAAATGAGCCTGTATACTATTGTCGTATCTCCAGATGGAGATTATCCGGGTTTAAAGCTGGCGGATAAGGTTTATTACGTTGATGCGACAGACGGTAAAAAAGTATATGAAATCGCACAGGCTGAAAGTGTAGATGGAATAGTAACCGATCAGGGAGAGATGTTTGTTCGCTCACAAGCATATGCGGCGGAAAAAATGGGGTTGCAAGGCATCGGTTACGAACGAGCACTTCTGTTTACCGATAAGAATGCACAAAAGGAAAAGTGCGAAATGCTGGGGCTTCCTACAATTGAACACGGGCTGGTAAAGACCCTGCAGGAGGCAAAGGATTTATTTAGAAAAATAAATGGCAATGCAATAATTAAACCAACTGACAGTAGCGGGAGCAGAGGTGTAACCAAGATTGTGGAAGAACGAGACTTGGAAGACAACTTTGAAACAACGAAGGCTTTTTCAAGAGATGGAAACGTAATAATGGAAAGATTTATTAATGGTCCGGAGTATGAAGTCGATTCTGTTGTTGTTAACGGTGAGTGCAAATATCTCATGCACGCAGATCTTACGGAATTCCAGATTCCAAATGTATTTGCGTGCTCCACAATCCTGTTTCCTTCAATGGCTGATAGTAAGGTAATTGAACAATTAATAGATACAAACAAAAAAACAATTGAGGGATTGGGCTTGGAAAACGGCTTGGCACATGCTGAGTATATTATGGACGATGCCACAGGAAATATATATTTGATGGAAGCCGCTGCCAGAGGAGGCGGCCTGTTCCTGTCATCCCATATAGCTGAGATGCAGACAGGCTTAAATACGGCTGAATTTCTTATTAATCTCGCATTAGGCAACATTAAGGAGTTGCCTGAGTTTCAAAGAGAATTGTGCCACTGCGGGTATGTATCGTTCTATTTGCCGGTTGGAGAAGTTGTGTCATTGGAGGGGTTGGATGAGGCATTGATGCTGCCGTATGTCACAAAGAACTTAATTCATGTAAAAAATGAAATGAAAACAACAAAGTATACAGATAAGCGCCTGCGAAATGTTTTGTTTCTCCGTGCACAGAGCCGGGAAGAATTAATGTCACATATTGAAGAGATAAGAAAAACAATAAAAATAAAAGTAAAGACCCCTGATGGTATCAAAGGTCCGATTTGGAATTAATCCTGTTTTGTAAGCACAATTGATAAGTCATCGTCATCAAATATCATCTTGCACTTTTCATTGTAGTACATTACGCCCCAAAGATATTCGTTATCAAAGTGAATGCCGTAATCTGTCTTCGTCCATGTGCCGGAGAAGTCTTCATCAGTTACATTGGCGTCAAATGTGCCGTCCTGTTTAATAGTAATGTCCAGATTTCCGTATAGGTATTTTGCTCGTTCAGAGGTGGCACTCCATGAGCCGTAGAAATTACCGGCATCGGAATTTAAGGTTTTGGCATCCTTATTGTTTACCTTGTTTGCCTTGTCAACAAGCAACTGATCAAACTCCTCATCGCTGTCTCTGGCAGGATCGTCGGATACTGTTTCGTCACCAACTTCTGAATCGATTACGCTTGCGTTTTTTTCGGATTCTGCTGAATTATCTTCATTAGAGGAGCTACAAGCTGATAAACCGAAGGATATCAGCAGGACGATAGATAAGACTACCGGGACATAGTATTTTTTTATTTTGTTCATCATATAACCTCACATCAATATCAATAAATTACTGTATTTCATAAATATCTACATCATCATTAGAATAGCACAATTTGTAAACGGAGTCACTGAGATTATCAACATCCGTGAATCGTTTAGATACAACTACGTAATCGATCCCCAGATTATGGGCCAGCTCATCTCTGCCTTCGAATTCGACATCGTAAAGTTTGTTATTATTTTCAATCATTTCCTTCCTAAGGGGCCATTCGGAGCTTCCCATATTGTAGCCGGAACCGGCAATATAGCAGAACCGGTTAGCGTAATTCCCATAGGCAAAGAACCGATTATCCCATCTGTTCTCATAGCTATAGTCCTCCGGAGAAACGCTGTAGTATCTATCCGTAGCAATTAGTGAATCATCAGGCGTGTTTTCCCTGAGCCATACCATTGCATCATACTCCTGATTACTGATGGAAGTATATGTACTGTTGTCATCACTCGTGTCGACACGGTCTACAGCCTTGTCAATCGATATCATGTAGGTTCCGATTAGAATAGCTGATGACAGAACTATGAACAGAGCGGTAAAAGCCTTTAGCAGTTTCACCCATATGGAGTCACATTCTGACAGGTCCTCAAACAGCCAGAAGGAAATTAGAGGTGCAAAGGCAATAGTAACGAAACCGAAATACACTTGACTGTGACCGCTGTAATTTAGAATAAACATTCCAATCAGACCAACAAGAGAAGCAGCAAAAACAGTTATTTTTACAAAATCAAAAGGCTTCCTTCCGGAAAGAACCAGCACTAACTCCCTGATAAAGCACACAATATACGGAATCAGGAATACAGTTAGCAGCAGTACCATAAATACTGCAAATACTACTGACAAACGTATTATTTTCGGGAGGCCAAGAATCTTTAAGAACAATACCAGCGGCTTCTTAAAGAACGCTATGTCGGCAACAGTAGCAAATGCGAGAAATGAACTGCCGCTACCATTGCTCTGGCCTTTCATACCCAGAATAATTATATAAATGAGCAGAAAGGCAGCAGAAATTATTAGAACAGGCAGAACACTTTTGAACTTGAGTTTTCGTAGTATCAAACCCAAAATCAGTGTGCCCCACATGCCTCCAACAAGAACAATTCCGATAGGACCTTTGATTCCTGTAACAAGCATAACAAAAGCTGTCAGCAGAACAAGAAGCTTCATTGGTGATCCGGTGCCTTTGCAGGCAGCAGAAGCAACTGATTCCATATAATATTTGCCGCACACCACTGTAATCATGCAGGCGCTTATTCCGAAACCGAAATTGTTAACATTACTGTAAACATGATACATATACCAAGAAGAAAAAAGGCTTTTCGTAATATACATGTTGGCGGCTACTGTGACTAAACAATAAACGCCAATAAGTTTTTTTTTCGAGAGAAATTCATTGTAAAAACTGTACATTGAAACGCTTACAAGATAAGTGGTCAGATACGGACCGCAGCTCATTATCAGAAAATCAGCAGTCAAGCCAAACAATCTTACAGGAATTGCGTAAAGTATTTCAGAAAAAATGTGGTATTTCACAACACGGTCAGCAACCCACAAACTAATAAGAGGGTAGTCGTGGGAAAGGGAATTGATAAGTCCCATATGATATGCCATATCTGAATGAATATCCAGAATATAGGCGCTGTTTTCAGGTGCCTGATAAATGTATTGAGTATTCAAAAGTCCATATAGCAGGATTAATACGAATGTAATGCAGAACGCCGTTGGGAACTTGGCGGGACGTAAATGAAAGCAATCACACTGAAAAGCCTGTAATCGGATGCAGGTCTTTCGCTTTTGACACAGCTTCAAAACAATCAGCAGTACAGAACAGACTGGTCCCAGACTATAGAGGATAATATCGTTATTCAACAAATCACACAGAAAGTATTCTGCCAGTATCAGACACCAGCCTGTCGTGAATCCCGTAACAAGATATGTCGAGAAATGATTTAGTCTGATACGAGCTGCATTTAGAATCAGAATGCCCGGAAGCTGAACGTAAAAGCAGATATACACAGCAAAGATCAACAGTGAAATGGGGCTGGCTCCGTAAACAGCAATTCCAATTATTAACATGGCAATGACAGATATCGCCATAAGCATCTTAACAATATTACGTGTTGTTGAATTATGTGGAATTCCCATACTGATACCATCCTGTGTTTAGGTCATGAATTATACAAATTCTACCCCATAATATGGTGTAAATCAACGAATTGTGGTAAAATATAGAAACGTTTTTGATAGTAATAAAGTATGTAATTTGCAGAAATGAATACAGAAATCAAACCGGTACTAAGCAATATAATCTGTTCTCTTAAAGAGCGGTCAGGATGCATTGTGATAAAAGGTCTTTGCATCATGATGCTTACGGGAACAAGGGAAACCATGGATTGTAACAATCTGAAATTCAGGCTGGGGGCATCCGGCCCTGAAATGGAAACATCATTTGCCATGAGAAAGGGAATTCCACTGCCGAAGGGATTCAGATTGAATTTATTTACTGCGACTATTGACACATGCAAGCTGGAGGAACTCGACCTTCAGAATGCCGTAATACCTGTATATAAAAAGGGTGAAGATATTTTTGAGGGAAAGCTTGCATACAGCATATTTGAGGCGGGGAGGACCACATACAGAAATAGCAGAATCCTCTCATGTGAAGGGAAATCCGTTTATCTCAGGCAGGCAATGAAAAACGGTGTATGGCTTACTGTGCGTGAACCGAATTACTATGATACTCCGGAGGCTGTGAAGCTTGTGAAAACAGCTATGAAGGTAGCAAAGACCGGCAAGTACAGCGATTCAATTCTTATGTATGAGAAAGAATGCTCAAGATACGAGGAAAGTGCCTCTGTGCTGTATGAAAAGCTGATAGATTTGGGATACGATAATGTTTATTACGTAATAAACAGAGACAATCCCAAGATTTCCAAGATAGATGAAAAGTACAGAAAGCATTTTCTGTATAAGGACTCACTGGAACATCTGGCATGTTTTTTCGGCTCACATAAGTACATCGGAACTGAAACCAGAGATCATCTTGTTCAGCTGAGAATTGCCAACAGAGATGTAATGAAGAAGGTTAATGACAGCAGCATCATATATGTTTTCCTGCAGCACGGACCAACTTACATGGTTTCACTGGATGCGGATATGAGGTTGCCTTTTAGAAGGCGAGAGATGAAGATGCAGCGGATAGTAGTTTCTTCGGAGCTGGAAGCGCGGCACTTCGTTGAACTTGGAGGTTATTCAGAAGATGAAATGTATATCACGGGAATGGCCAAGTTTGACAGAAATGTCAGATACGACAATGCAGACAGAATTGTAATAATGCCTACATGGAGACGGTGGGACTTGAATCAGGCAGAAAAGGATTTCAAGATAACCGGATACTATAAGTTTATGAAGATGATGTTTGATGCAGTGCCGGGTGAACTTAGAGATAAAATAGATATTCTGCCTCATCCCCTTATGAGAAACGTGATGCTGAAGGAAGATACGGAATTATCGAAGTACATACCGGAAGAAGCATCATACGACGAAATTCTCAAAAGCTGCAGTCTGCTTGTTACGGATTATTCTTCTATATCATATGATGCATTTTATAGAGGATCCAACATCGTTTTCTTTTGGCGGGAGCTTGAAGAATGCATGAAGCACTACGGCGGAAACGCACATCTTATGATTGATGAAGGCAGCGCCTTTGGTGATGTATGTATGGATGTGAATGAACTGCAGCAAGCAATCAAAGCAAATTATGGAACTCCACAAAAAGATGAATACATCAGAAAATATGAAAGAATAATCCGCTTCCACGATGGGAAGAACTGCGACAGAATCGTAGAAATGCTGAAGAAGGATGGAATACTGAAACAATAATGAAGGATAACGAAAATACTGTCCACACAATTAAAAAAATCTTAGGGAGACTGAAGAGAAAGGCCGCCGGTAAGCTGAACAATCACTCGGATTACTTAACGTATTATCTTACACTTCCGATTAACGAGAAGGGCGTGCTTCTGGAATCACAGAACGGAAAGAAGATAGACGGAAGTATTTATTATCTGGTGAAGGAACTTCTTACGAATGATGCGTATGAAGGCTTGGAGGTTTTCATCTCTGCGGACACCAAGGAAACAGCTGATAGAATCCGGAGGACACTTAGCAGATTTGACACTTCTTTAGTGAAAATTGTAATTGTAGGATCCGATAGCTATTACAGAGCTCTGGCAAGTGTCAAATATCTGGTAAATGATGCAACCTTCAAAAACTCGTTCATAAAAAAGGAAGGCCAGGTTTATTTGAATACTTGGCATGGGACGCCTCTCAAGCATATGGGAAGAAAGATAAAAAATGAACCGGATGCACCGGGAAATGTGATGAAAAATTTTGTTGAAGCGGATTACATCATGTTCCCTAACGAATACACCTGTAGGCATATGATTGAGGATTACATGCTTGAGGGAATTTGCGATTCACAAATCATATTCTCCGGCTATCCGAGGAATGAAGCGTTTTTTGATGACCAGAGTCGTCGGGAAATAAGGAAACGTGTATGTCGAGAGGGTGAACGAGTATATGTTTACATGCCTACATGGAGAGAATCCATGGACGGGAATAAAACGCAGCAGATTCTAAAACTAATAGATGGGAAACTTTATGATAATGAGGTTCTGTATGCCAAGCTTCATCCGTTATCAAAGGGAAGCATAGACTTCAGCATGTTTGCGCATGTTAGGGAATTTCCATTAGAATACGAAACATACGAGTTTTTGGATATTGCGGATTGTCTTATTACCGATTATTCAAGCGTGTTTTATGATTTTGCAGTAACAGGAAGAAAAATAGTATTATACACTTTCGATGAGGCTGATTACCTTAGAGATAGAGGACTCTATACGGAGCTTGAGGAGCTCCCGTTTCCGAAAACGACTGATATTGATGAGCTGATGAGGCTGATTCGCGTAGACGGAGACAATTGCAGCTATGAGGAGTTTCGGGGTGAGTATTGTCGATTTGACAGCGCGACAGCAGCAGGAAATCTGTGCAGAGTTCTGTTAAACCATGGAGCAGAGGCGGCAACAGCAAGCGATTTTCCGAAAAGCGCCGTGAAAAATCTGTTTATCTATTCAGATAATCTGACTGAAGAAGCTAATATGGATGAGCTGGTGAAGCTGATTCGGGAAAAATATATTAAAGACAGAAGATGCTTTATCACTTATAATAGAAATGATGTTAAAGCAAATCCCGGTGTATTCAATAGGGTGCCTGACGATATTTATTACTTCGGATGTCCTGGTAAAATGAACATGACCGCCCCACAGAAGAAGGCGGCGAAAGATTACATAGAAAACAGAATTGATTTCAACAGTTTTTTAAGTATAATGGATGAGGCATTCAGTTGTGAAATCCTTAGAAACTACGGACACAGTCCAATCCATGAGGTTAGAATCATAAATTGCCTCGACCACATGGTATTGTTAAAATTTGCCCATATTAACGGGAAGAGGTTTCTGCATCTGGATGATAATAACCTGAAGACTCTGGAAACATGGGCAGATAAGGAATACACAAATTATATTAAGAAACATTACGAAATATTAACAATCTGAAAG
>JAUNDC010000075.1 GCA_030526355.1 Bacillota bacterium
TTTTGCGAAGCTTTGTGGCATCAGCATAAACATAATCATGTTCAACATGAATATCGTAAGTGAACTCAATATCTTTTCCCGCCATTTGTGCTTCAAATATTGATATAACTTCTCCACATACTTCTTCAGAGTGAACAGGGTTTTCATCCAACTCTTCCTTGCCACTTTCGATTCTCGCCATATCCAGAATATTATTAATGATCTCCAGAAGAAATTCATTTGAAGATTGAATTTTTCTAATATAGCTTTCAGCAACCTCTTTATCATCTAAATTCTTCTTCAACAGATCTGTAAATCCCATAATGGCGTTCATTGGAGTACGAATATCATGGGACATATTAAACAAGAACGTACTCTTTGAACGGCTTGCTGCTTCTGCATTCTCAAGAGCAGTTTCAAGAATCTGCTGTTTCTGCAACTCTTCTTGCATCATATCGTCAATATCACGATAGGCCAATGTAAATCCGAAACCTTCAACTTTTGCAAAAGCCATCTGATGGAAGGTAATATTACCATCGTCATCAATTCGCTTATAGTTTACGGTATATACAAATTGACGTTCTACTTCTTGCATAACAGTTGCCGATTTAACAGCTTTTTCTACACGTTCTCTATCTTCGTCTACAACATAAGTGTGAATATATTTATGAATTGCACTGTCGTAATTGGCCTGGTTGGCTCCCATTGCCACAGCTTTCTGAATCGTTTTTACTCCTGAAGAGCGGATAAAGTTCATCTCTAGTGTCTTGTCGTCAATCAACCAAACGGTATGATAATCGCTACTGACTGCCTCAAGAATAGCATTTGTTTTTTTGCTGGCAATTTTGCTCTGCTGTTCCTTTAATACCTCATTATTTACATTGTAGTGGTATCCTCTAAGAATATAGCCCTTTCCGTCAACCTTTTCAGCTACACCACCACATCGAACATACTGGTCTCCTAAATTAGGATCTTCCCAAAGATAGGTATTTTCATTTCTTTCCCCATTGATCATAGCCTGGACAGAAGCAGTAACACTTTCAAGAGCTTCCGGCTTTATGCGGGAATACCATGCATGATATATTTCAACTTCATCTATCATATCCTCAGGTAGAGATAATAATTCTCTCATCATAGGATTCGCCTGCATACGAGGTTCTTCTCCATCAAACATCTGGATGGTCCAAATACCCATGCCTGCATTCGCAACTATATTATCGGTTTCTTCCAATTCATTCTGATATGCAAGCTCTATATTTTTCTGCTCACTGATATCACGTACGCCCCATACTGCATGTTTGCAATTTCCGTTTTCATCTCTATCTGCAGCAATAAACCAGCCTTCTGTCCAATTGCCTTTTGTATCTATAAACTGTCGGGTGATCCAATTTGTATTCTTCAAACGATCATTTACCGTTTCAACCTTGGTAAATTCTTTCATGGCATCCACAAATTCATCGGCAACCAGGTACCTGCACATTTGCTCGAAGGCAACATGCGCCTCTCCTTTTTTTCCAATCAATTCTTCGACATCATCAGCAGTAGTCCCAAGCTCGATATAGGAGTAATCGCTTAAGTCTACGTAATACAGACAGATATATACTCCGGCAACAGACTTAATAATATCCAATTGATTTTTTAGGATTTCGATATCATTAATGACTTCTGTTTTTTCTTCCTGCAGGTCCTGATTTTCCTGTTTGCTTTCTTCTACAATGTGATTGATTGCAGTATGAATTGCACAAACATATCTCTTTCCGTTCGCTTCGTAAGTCTTCGCTGTTGAAGACACCCATTTGTAACCAGTTTTTCCTTGCATACGAAATACTCTGTCTTCAGTAACAGCGTCCGCTTGGCCTAAATTTTCAGAATAATTTGCTTCTCCTGCGTCTTTATCATCCGGATGAACCATTCGAGAGTAGCGATTATCAAAGTTTTCTTTGATTTCTTCCGCTGACCATCCTAAGATTTCCAGAAATCGTTCACTCGTATATACAAGTGGATATTCTTCTTCCGGACTGTCTTCACACACATGAAATCCACCAGGTACAGCTCCTAAAAACTCGACTGGGAGGCCTAATTCATCTAATAATTTTCTGTTTTCTTCTGACATAATGATTACACCTCCTCTGGAACCTTCTCTTTTATATATTTCCCACTCTTAATTCTTCGATCATTCGGCTTTTCAGCATCAGATGGTATCACCCAATAAGAGCCGATTTTTGTTGCACCAGGAATCCTATCTTCAACACAAAGCACTTGTATACGACGAATAGAGATTCCCCATTTTTCTGCAGTCTGTCTAATCGATAAGTATTCCATAT
>JAUNDC010000015.1 GCA_030526355.1 Bacillota bacterium
ATAGGGAAGCTTTAGCAAGAGAAGAGGGGCATGCTGCTGGGTTGTCTGAAGGGCATGCTGCGGGCGCCGATTCAAAGGCGAAAGAAATTGCAGCTAACCTAAAAGCTGCAGGTATGAATACTAAAGATATTGCAGTTAATACCGGGGTATCAGAGGAAGAAATCAATGAGCTTTGAAACTGCACCTGCTGGTTTGTTTAAAGCCGCAGGTGAAACCTAGATAAAAAATACCGTGCGAGTGATTATTAAATCATTCACACGGTATTATCATTTTGCAGATTTTGATATTCAAAAGTCGGATTCACCGATTCCATCAGTTTATCAATCAAATCATACGGTGAAATTATCAATAAGACGCGTCTTACCTATATAGACTGCCAGCGCGATAAGCGTTCCTTTTTTTACATATTCCACAGGCATCAGACTTATGCTGTCTACCGCTTCAATATAATCTATCTTCGCTGCAGGCTCCGCCGAAACAACGCTTCGCATCAGTTCCAGAACCTCATCAGCAGGAACCTCATCATCGGATGCAGCTATCATCTCCTGCGCAGCAGTTATCGAGCTGTAAAGCACCCTCGCTGCGCTCCTTTCCTCGGCACTGAGGTAAGTGTTGCGGCTTGACTTTGCGAGGCCATCTTCTTCACGTACAGTGGGACATCCGACTATTTCAATTCCGAAGCCCAGATCTCTCACCATCTGTTTTATTACCGCCAGCTGCTGAGCATCTTTCTGCCCGAAATATGCACGATCAGGAGTAACAATATTAAAAAGCTTGCTGACAACAGTGCATACACCCCTGAAGTGCGAAGGCCTGCTCTTCCCGCACAGCTGCGCCGTCATCTCCGACTCCAGATTCACATAAGTCGCAAACCCATCCGGGTACATTTCTCCCACCGAAGGATGGAACACCATATCGCAACCCTTCGCACTCAGGATCTGACAGTCGTGCTCAAAATCTCTCGGATAGCTCTCCAGATCCTCACCCGCTGCAAACTGCGTCGGGTTCACGAAAACCGACGCAACAACACGATCGCACTGAGCTGCCGCAGCAGTGACGAGTGACGCGTGCCCTTCATGAAGTGCACCCATCGTCGGCACCAGCCCGACTGTCAGTCCGTCCGCGCGCCACGCGCGGACCTGCTCACGAACTTCACTGATAGTTTCTGCTATAATCATTTTTGCCTGTTAATTCCTTCCTGTTTTTATTTATCCGCCAGCTTTGCAATTATTTCATCATCTATTTTGAATCCATGGGCTTCGGTCGGGAACGCCCCTGACTTGACCTCTGCATCATAGGCCTTAAAGCCCTCAACCATGATTTCTCCCAGATTAGCGTACTTCTTTACAAACTTAGGGACATAATCGCTGAATACACCCATCATGTCCTGCCATACCAGCACCTGACCATCGCAGCCGTCACCTGCACCGATGCCGATGGTCGGAATCATCAGCTTTTCACTGATAAGCGCTGCCAGCTTCGAAGGCACACATTCCAGAACAACTGCGAATGCACCTGCTTCCTGTATATCATAAGCGTCCTGCAGAATTTTTGCGGCCGCTTCTTCTGTTTTTCCCTGAACCTTGAATCCTCCGAAAGCATTTACCGACTGCGGAGTCATGCCAATGTGAGCAACCACAGGAATTCCGGCATCCACTATAGCACGAATATGCTCCTTTACAGCCGCGCCTCCTTCCAGCTTTACTGCATTGCATCCTGTTTCCTTCATCAGCCTTCCAGCATTGACAACAGCATCATAAACCGACGGCTGATAAGACATGAACGGCATATCCACTACTACAAAGGTATTCTCAGTTCCCCTGCATACTGCTGCGCCATGATGAATCATATCCTCCATTGTAACTGCCAGCGTGTCCTTGTATCCCAGCATTGTGTTCCCCAGTGAGTCTCCCACCAGTATCATGTTGGTGCCCGCAGTTTCCATCAGCTTGGCTGTAGAATAATCGTAGCATGTAAGCATCGAAATCTTCTCACCCGTTTCCTTCATTTTCAGTAAGCTTGCAACAGTGTTTTTCATTTTTACTTTTCCTTTCTCAGCATATCCGACATTCCGGCATAATCTCTGTCCAGATGTCTCTGCTGTGCCATTCGCACCAATCTGCTGCTCAGCAGACGGTACAGTTCTTTTTCCGAATCGTCCTCGAGACACTCGAGGTGCTTCTTCACAGTGGTGGTATCGTTTCTTTCGATGGGGCCCGTCAGACTTGCAGCAGGACCGACTTCAGCGATATGCGCCATATTCCCTTTGAGTATAGGTGCCAGTGCTCTGACAGCTTCCGCTTCTGTAAAGCCGCACCGTGTCATCAGCTCCAGGCTCTGGTCTATAAGCCCGCACACCAGATTGCTTGCCATAGCGGCAGCACAGTGATATGTGGTCTTATTTCTGCCGTCAATTATGCGCACCGGGTTTCCCATTTCTTCCAGGAAGTCCTTTATTATGTAAAGTCCTTTCTGTCCGTCGGCTGTGTATTCGCTGTATGCTCCTTCGGAGCCTGCGGCCTGTCCGTCTACAGTACAGCCGCCTCCTTCAATGGTAAAAAAAACATCCGCAAGCTCTCTGTAAGCGTTGTATTTATCGCTTACGGCGAACAAGGGATGAACTGAATATCCAAAAGCTCCTGTTTCTTCTATACCGTCAAACGCGTCTGCCGATGAAAGGCTTCCGCTGCAGTGACATATCGATTTGCCTTTTATGCTGTACCTTCGGATCTGATGCCAGACCTGGTTTATTCTTCCGTCCGGAACAGTCAGAAAAATCACATCGCACTCCCTGACTAAAGCTTCAATATCTTCAAATGCTTTTGTTCCTGTGAAACGCGCCGCATCTTCTGCGGAATTTCTGCTATGGCTGAAGTAGCCTTTAACCGTCATACCTGCCTGAGGCTTCGCTTCCGCGAAATATTTTCCCAGGCTTGTCCCGACTTTTCCTGCTCCTATGAATCCTGCTTCCAGCTTGATCCCTCCTCTCATATCCTTGCTGATAAATGAGTGAAGCGATGTTCCTTCGTCTTGTTCCTTCTCGGATAAAAGCGATGAAACCACTGCGGCTTCTGCCGCTGGCTCTGAAAAAGGATCGTATGTCAAATTTTGCTTATTTCTGCGCCGGTGTCTGATATTATCAGTGCCGTTTTACGGGCTAGACTGCGGCGCCGGTATAGTTCCGGGAGCTCTCACCTGCCGGATACCACCCATCCGTTGTAAATGATATCACAATTCCAGAAGAAATAAAAGTATAAAATCCTCGCGACATTCATTGACATATTTTTTGCATAAAAGTATACTAATATCGTATGCGCGCAAAGGGAGGATCTTCTGATGAAAAAGAAGCTCGTATTCATAGGCAACAGTATAGTGAACGGATTCCCGTGGAAACGCAGCCAGTGCTTCGTGTCTCTGGTACGTAAAGCCACCGGGTTTGACGTAATAAACAAAGGCATAAACGGTGATACCACCGGGAACATAATTAGAAGATTCGATAATGATGTTATCGCCCACAGACCTGATACTGTCTTCATCCTGACAGGCACCAACGATTTCATATACGATGAGCTGACTCCGGATCAGGTATATTCCAACCTGATAAGCCTGTCGGAAAGCGCAGCCGCCGAGGGAATTACACCTGTTCTTGTCACACCGCTGCCTGTAGATGCGGAAATGGCATCCAGATTGTGGATGGCCGGCTCCGGCACGGATTACGACACAATCAACAGACAGCTCAGCGAGCTCAGCGAACTCATCAGAAACTGCGGGCTTGAATACATAGATCTTAACAGCGAATACCGCAGATGCGGGCTCTACCACGACGGCGTCCATCCGACACCTGAAGGGCACGGCTTTATTGCACAGGTTATACTCGACAGCATCGCTGAAGCATAAAGCCTCAATATTCATTACAGCATCGCTGAAGCATAAAGCCTCAATATCATTACAAGGAGCACTTTAAAACATGAGACTCAGAAAAGAAATCGATGAAATGCAGGAAAAGGATATCCTGCTGATCGCCAGAATATCAGATGCTCTGGCTCACCCTGCCAGAATCAAAATCTTCAGATACATCATGCAGAATAACAAGCTGCGCGAAAAGGTATGCAACAAGGATCTTGTAGCATATTTTGATTATTCACAGGCGACAATCTCACAGCATGTAAAAAAGCTGAAGGATGCAGGGCTGATTCAGGTTCAGAAGGAGGACAGGTATTCATATTACTACGTCCACCTGGGCACTCTGAATGATTACCTGGTTGCTACTAAAAAATTCGAAAATATGGAACCTTGATTCCTTTTTTATTACGGCTTCGTCAATTACGGAGCCGTTTTTATCAAGGCTTGCAACAGACAAGGACCTTCGCCCCGCCGTTATCATCTGAAAATTAAACCCTCCGTCAACCACAGTTTCAGCATAGAGCGGAGCATTATAGCCTGTGTAGTAGGTGCTTTTCATATTCCCGGAGTTTCCGGTGATGTACGTTATTCCGTTTATCTTCCTGGTTCTCATATACACGTGCTGATGACCGGACAGCACCAGATCCACGTCCCCTTTTTCCATAACAGGAGTCCACAGCTTCCTGAGCTGCGGCGAAACCGTATTATAGTCATGCAGCCCATATGGAGGGTGATGTGTGACAACTATGTTCCATATCTTCGGACTTTCATCCAGTGTTTTCTCAAGCCAGCCTTCTATGCTGTCCTCGCATCTTTCCCATTCCTCGCTGCCCAGTGCCGCCTTTCTTTTATCTGTCAGAAATGAGCTGTCCATCATAATGAATCGACAGTATCCGTAATCGAAATAATAGAAGCTTTCTTTCAGTCCTTCAATATCCGGTCCGTTTTCGGGGAGTGTAAAAAGTGCCTTGTACGTGTTGTTGGAGCCTGCGCCCTCATGGTTTCCGGGTACTGTCATCAGGGGTATGCGGCTGAATAATGCGGCATTCTCAAAGAAGCTGTCCCATTGTTTTATGCTTTTGCCATTGTCCACCAGATCTCCGCCTGACAACGCGAAATCGATGCCGGGGTATCTGCCATATATGGTGCTTAATGCATTTCCCCACTTTCCGTACTCATTGCCGGCCTGCACGTCGCCCAGATAAAGAAATGTTGTCTCCTGCCTGTTTTCCGGGGTTCTGAAGGTTCCCGCCCATTGGAAGGTTCCTGTCCCTTGGAATTTCTCTATCTCTTGGAAGCTCCCACCGTCACCGATTTCACAATAATATTCCTGCCCTGCCTTAAGATTCTCAAGACTCACCGAGTATCTGTAATATTTTCCGCCGGAAGCAGTTTCTCTGTCGGCTTTGATAAGCGCTGATTCCGCAGCTTCCCCAGGCGTCCTGCCGTAGTGAAAGTAAGACGGCCCGGCTTCGTTCCCTTTCCAGCTGATAACTATTTCATCCCGCGTTTCCCCAAGGGCCAGCATAACCTGAAGCTCCGCCGCTTCACGTTCGTTTTCCTGCTGCTTCACCGCTTCGCTGGTATGCACTGCTTTGTCATCCTGATTATAAATGCTGTAAAAATGTACCCCTTCGATGGTGCTGAAGATGAGCACTCCTGCAAGGGTAGCCGTAAGTATTCCTGATATTATCAGAACCGCTGTGAACCATCTGTGTTTCCTGTAAAAATCCCGCAGCATCAAAAAAACCTCCTCTGGCTTATGATACGCATTCTGGAGGTTTTTATCAGTTTTTTGTGCACCGGGTTTTCAGGGGCGGCACCTGTCGGGTTTACTCAGATTATTCCTCTTGCTTATGCCTGAGCTCATCGATTCCCAGATTTGCCAGCTCATCGGCTCTGTTGTTCATCTCTGTCACGTAAATAAAATCTTCAAAAGAAAATTCCGCTCCATTCCACTCAGTAAATTTATGATACAGCTTATCAAAATCCGTCTGCGTGCTGCTGATGTTCACGTGCCCTTTTACGCGATAAAAATTAATTTCGTGCAGATCTATGAAAGGCAGAAGCTGCTTCCAGAGGTCCTGGTTCTCTACCGGTTTTTTTGCTGCGGTTTTCCAGCCGTTTTTCAACCATCCTTTATACCATTTTTTTCTGAAGCAGTCCATCAGATAGCTGCTGTCCGAAAACACATGAATCGTCTGGTTCTCTTTCGTTATCGCCTGAAATGCAGCCAGAAGTGCCATCATTTCCATTCTGTTGTTGGTGGTATTCCGTTCACTTCCGTACAGTTCCTTTTTCGCGCTGCCGAATTCCAGTATCGCTCCCCAGCCGCCTAGATTCTCATCGTTCTGGTTGCCGGAGCATCCACCGTCGGTATATATTCTGAGAATCCTGTCGTTTCTCATCCCTGCCTCCATTCCAGCTTCTCTGTCAGGCTGCCCAGCAGATCGGTTATCATTTCGTGCGTTCCCTGACAGCTCTGTGCGAAAAGCTCCATCAAAAAGTCCAGTTTGATCTGCTGCAGTTCCGTGCTTCCTTCCGAAAGGTTTTCATAGTAGTTTTCGTCGAATTCGGCGTGGCATGTATTATCCTCAAGTAGCAGATGTTCTATGGAAAATTCTGTATTTATAAGTTTCTCCTCATCGAATATCAGGCTCAGCCCTCCGCACAAAAATATGCAGTCTCCTATCAGCACTTCCGTGATGCTCTCTATTGTCTCCTGAAACATATCGCCTGCTTCTTCATACGGCTCCAGCGCATCGCTGATATTGATGTCTATTGCAGCTTCTCCGTCTGCTGCAAACTTGACTTCGCATAGAAAAAGCGGCACTGCATTCATAGCCTCTGTGTTCTGAATCTCATTCTGTATGTCAGTCATTTTGTTTTCTCCTTTTTATTATATTAATCTCTATGATACAGTCTGGCTGTACTTCGCGATTCTTCTTATTTCGGCTGCACTATGGATTTATCCAGCGCACCATTCCGGCTCCCATCTCATCATTCGGACGTTCGACAAATCCGAATTTCCTGTAGAACCCATTATACCATGCCTTACCTCTGAAAATATAACGGTTGGCATGATTCAATGAACGCTTCATATTTTTTTCTGATTGTGCGTTCATTATACCATGCCTTTCCTCTTAATACATAGTATATTCGAATTTACTTTAATTCATATTTACTCAAAGAACTGTCAAAACCCTTATTATCGGCAACTGCTCCTCATACACTAATTTACCGATGAAGCTTTATCCTTCTTTCAGTATCTGCTCCAAAACCAAGCGAGCAAAACCAGGCGAATAAAAACCAGGCTAGCACGTGCTCACTTTCCAGTTGATATACATAACCGACATCAAACCTCATTAATTACCACAGCAGAGCCTTCATCATAACCGTCACGAATCTTCATCATTTGACTTTTCACCTAAATTGGAGTATCTTTGTAAAAGTAACCCGACAATCATCAAAGCCAAAAAATCTGAAATCACCAGAACAAAATAAACCAAAACAGCCAGAAATACAATAATCACATAAACCACAAAGCTAACAAGGAGACCCTCATATGTCATTACAGTTCTGTTCCTTTGCAAGCGGAAGCAGCGGGAACTGCTATCTTATAAAAAACGAAACTACCGCCGTGCTTATCGATGCAGGAATCTCGGGCAAAAAAATATTCCAGGCACTGGAGGACACTGCCACCCCGCCTGAAATGGTCAAAGCACTGCTCATTACTCATGAACACATCGACCATGTCAAGAGCATCCCGATTGTCACAAAAAAACTCCCCAACATCCTGGCATATGCCAACGAAGCCACATGGCAGAGCATCGAACGCCCGGTTTCCCCGGATAAGCAGCGAACCTTCAGCACAGGGGAGGATTTTTACATAGACGACCTGATCATCAGGCCATTTTCCATCCCCCACGACGCAGCCGAACCAGTCGGTTATTCCATATATTACGGCGACAGCCAGATAAGCATTGTAACAGACGTGGGATACATAACAGATGAAATTTTCCAAGAAATCACCGACGCCGACCTGCTGATGCTGGAAGCCAACCACGAAGAAGAAATCCTGCTGATGGGAAGCTATCCATACGAGTTGAAGCGCAGAATACTCGGCGAAAACGGCCACCTGTCCAACGTCAATGCCGGCAGATGTCTGTGCGGACTGGTGGAAGCGCGAAACAAAAAACGCCGTGTCCTGCTGGGTCATCTCAGCCGAGAGAACAACGACCCGTCAGTGGCAATGCTGGCAGTCAAGAACACTCTTATGGAAAACAATATCATACCCGGCAGCGACCTAAAGCTGGAAGTCGTGCTGCGCGACTGCTGCAGCTGCATTTATGAGGTGTAAAATGCACGTGTGCGGCACGTCATCAGAGAATCGAGGTGTAAAAATGAACGTGACCATTTTAGCCGTAGGCAAGCTTAAAGAAAAATACTGGCGTGATGCCATAGCCGAATATTCCAAAAGACTCAAAAGCTACTGCAATCTGCAGATAATCGAAATAAAAGAAAGTCTCCTTCGCGCCAACCCATCAGCAGCCGATGAGGAAGCTGTCAAAACCGCAGAAGGAGCAGATATTCTCAATAAAATCAAGCCCTCGGACTATGTGATTACTCTTGAAATCAAAGGCAAAAGCCTTTCATCAGAAGCTCTGGCACAAAAAATAGAAGCTCTTGCCATCGACGGCAAGAGCAGCATAGTATTCATTATCGGCGGATCACTGGGTCTTTCGGAGGAAGTCAGCAGAAGAGCAGACTTCAAGCTTTCGTTTTCAGCCATGACCTTCCCGCACCAGATGATGCGGGTGATCTTGCTGGAGCAGATTTACAGAAGCTTCAAAATCAACAGGCATGAAGCGTATCATAAATAACCGCAAAAACCAATCTGCAGCTAACTGCTATAAGCTATGCATCATCCAGCTGCGCATACTGCATCCTTCATTGACTTTACATACTCGCCTATATGTACAGGGGCATCCTTACCGTACTTTTCCAGTATCTTGATGATTGCCGAACCGACAATAGCACCATCGGATATTCCAGCCATCTTTGCAGCCTGCTCAGGAGTGGAGATTCCGAAGCCGATTGCACACGGGATATCCGTGTTTTCCCTTACAAGCTCTCCTATGAGCTGGCAAGCTCTGATTTTGGGCGCCCCGGATAAGGTTCCCGCCGGAAGCACTGCACTGACAGCATCCAGAGCATCACAGTCTTCTCTTATTTCACCTCTCACCGTTGAACCTATATGCATCACGTGAGAGTATCGCTCTATGCTCAGGTACTTTTCCACCTCGACAGTACCGAGGCGGCTTATTCTGCCGATATCATTTCTGCCCAGATCCACCAGCATATTGTGCTCCGCCAGTTCCTTCTCATCTGCAAGAAGTTCCTTTTCCAGTACCATGTCCTCAGCCTCGGTTCTGCCTCTCGGTCTTGTCCCTGCCAGCGGAAACGTGTTGAGCACGCCGTCCTCCAGCTTTACCAGAGTTTCCGGCGATGCGCCTGCCACCTCCACATCTGTTCCTGAAAGGTAAAACATATACGGTGATGGGTTCAGTGTTCTCAGCATCCTGTAGGTATTCAGCAGGCTGCCTTCAAAGGGTGCGCTGAGATGGTTTGAAAGTACAATCTGAAAAATATCCCACAAGCCCTCCGGTGAAGGATGGCAGGTAATCGAGTCGCGGGCTTTTGTACTCTGCCAGTATCTGTCTGAGGTATGCATCCGGATCGTCGGTTTTAATGCTGATTTCTCCCGCCTTCAGCATATAGCAGTGAGTCGAAATATTTTTGAGTATTCTAAGGGCTTCTATAGGCGTGCATATATCCGAAAGGATCTCGCAGCTCACCGGTAGCACCTTGTACTCACCTGTACCAGCTATTTTTTTCACTTCCTCTAGTTTTGGTACGAATTTCATTCTGTCGCCTCCTGTATATTATATAAGTGCATGAAATTTGTTTATTTATACGATATTTGTTTATTTACACGAATTTTATTTGTTTACACGATATTTGTTTATGCACACGATATTGCTAGCTTCCCGCGAAAGTTGTGCAAATATATGAGAAATCCTTCATTATCAACACATCTTTTTCCTTTATTTGCTTTATTCTCCCAAATACTGATGCTATGTGAGTCAATGATGTCTGAAATTAAGCCTTCCGCCAACGTCAACCGCAATATTGCACCTCGATACGCCAACAAATCAGCAAATTGATACATCAAAAGCAATGTATTATTCCGAAATAGGTTTATTCCCTTAAAATTGTGTGTAAATCATTTATAATATTTATAATATTGACACATATTCTTCGGAAATACTTTAGAACAAAGTCGGCCTCACCGGTCCTATCGGAGAAGTGGACTTTGTTGATATGCCGGAAATATCGAAACGATATTTCCTCAATAATAAAAAAGTCCCTGACAGAAAATATATCTGTCAAGGACGAATAATCATAATTTCACTTATCCGCGATGCCACCTTGATTCGCAGCTCATTACAAGCTACGCTCTCTGCAGGGTACCAGCATACCCCCGGCAACTTACGTATGCCTTCACGTTGCAGAATACTCAGCATACCGACTGTAAATCCCGAAGTGCCTGCTGCCTGCGGCCGCATCTTTCAAGTTCAATATGCCTTTGACTGCACCCTCAGCGGTCCATTTGGAAGATCTGTGTTTCACCCGACTCTCAGCAACACGGGCTCTCTGTGGAAGCATAATCAACGTTATCTCCGCGTCAACGGTTTATATTGGTAATGTATACTACTCAGGTAGGTAATTGTCAACAGCCTTTTTAAAATATTAACGGTCTTGTATTCCCTGCACCGATGGAGTAAAATCTATCACATAGAGACAATCCGGGCACTGCAGCCCGAGACAGGAGGAATAATCACATGGAAGCAATCAAATGTATAAAAGAAAGAAGAAGTATCCGTAATTTTCAGGACAAAAAGGTTCCGCACGAGGTAATCAACGAGATTATAGATGCTGCAGCCTATGCACCATCTTGGAAAAACACTCAGGTAACAAGATATATTGTAACTGAAGATCGTGAAAAAATGAACAAAATAGCCGACGGCTGCGTTCTCGGCTTTGAATACAATATCGATACTATCAGGAAAGCCCCTGCTCTGGTAATAGTAACAATGATAGAAGGACGTTCCGGTATGGAAAAGGACGGCTCTGCTACAACTCCAAAGGGTGCTGACTGGGGTGTATTCGACACTGGTATCGCAACACAGACCTTCTGCCTGGCTGCTCACGATAAAGGAGTAGGCACTGTAATCATGGGAATCTTTGATGAAAACAAGGTAAGCGAAGTCATCCCTGTTCCGGAAGGTCAGAAGGTTGCTGCTCTCATTGCTATGGGATATCCTGATGAAGAGCCTAAGGCACCTAGACGTAAGACTGTTGAAGATCTCGTAACATATATTGACTAATACGGACTTGAAATATGGGGCTGCCGCATCAGATAAAATTATGTTGCGACAGCTCTGTTGTTTAACCGTACTTTTTCGGCTCTTACTTACTTAAACCTTTTGTGAAAACATCATTAGTTCATATAACAGCAAAATACATGTAAACTATGCTACATGTATTTTGTCAGCTTATTTCGTGTAAAAGTTAATTATCTGATGTAAAAAATACACGTTTTACATTCCCATAGTATTATAAAGTGATGCAAAAATTACTTTTAAGCCAATACAAAACTGCATCTTGCGAATAAATATACATATTCGCCGCAAATCAATGCATAAAAATACTATTTTATGCATTTCATATCGTAATGATATTCGATATAAATCCTGCTATTGTTTTAATAAATTCAAAACGTGTATTTTTTATAACAAAATTACCGAACATACACTAAATGGAAAACTATTACAATTAATTTCGAAAAATCTTATTGTAAACTCATTGTAAAATAGATCAAGAAAACGCGCTGATTACATTGACGACTGGTTCAGCGTAATCGACTGGGAGCAAGCCGAAAAAACTATCAGCGCTGCATACTATAATGATTTCATTACCTTGCGACAATAAGCCGGGTCTCTGTCCAGATGTCTGATTACATTATCCATAGTTCTGGAATCATACATGGACTCAAGCATCAGTCTTCTGACTTTAATCTCATCCTCCGTTATCATATATGGCTTCATGGCTCTGGTATACGCCTCACCCAGCAGGTTCTCAGATACATCTCCACTGTCTATGGCGGCAGTCGCAGCGTCAGCTGCAGCTCTGGCCGAATCAGCAGCAGCCGAAAGACCATCAAAATACAGCGGCATCATCTGCGAACCCGCATCTCCTATAAGAATAAAACCATTTCCAACATTTCTGATGCCCTGAGTCGTATCGCACAGCTTACCGCCCTTCCATGCGCTTATCCTTCTCGCCTCTCTAAACATAGCCGATAATTCCGGATTTGAAGCCGCCCATTTATTAAACAGTTCCTCAGCATCGGCTTCCCCGCCGGCATTTCTGCCGCGCAAAACAAATCCCACATTGCAGAAGCCCTCGGTCACACTTTCTTTGCCGCATGGAACAGTCCAGAAGCATCCCGGTCTTACGTCCGGATAGAAAGAGAACACTCCGTAGGTGTTGTACTGATTTACAGCCAGACTTCTGTCCAGCTTTACTCCCTTGAAATATGCTCTCCAGCCGAAATATGCACCTGACGGCTCCTCCTTCATCACTCCAAGCAGCTTTGCGGTCAGCGAGCACGCCCCATCCGCACCTATTACAACCTTGCATCTCAGTTCAGCTTCCTCGCCGCGGTATCTGACCCGGACTCCCCGAACATATCCGTTTTCCATAACAATATCGGTTACATGGCAGCCTTGTCTTACTTCGGCTCCATGCTTTACTGCAGCCCTTACCAGCATCTCGTCGACCTTGTATCTCGGTGCACAGTAACATTCAAAAGGTACCTGCGCCTTGGCTCCGCTGCCGCTAATAAGCCTTAAGCTGCGAATACACGATCCGGCTCTGTCCAGCGCGTCAAAGGCACCTACAGCCTCTATATGAGATACGATACCCTCCTGCAGAATATCGCCGCACGCTTTATCTCTGGGAAAAATATCCTTATCCAGCAGAAGCACGTCTACGCCCTTCATTGCTAGATATGAAGCGCATATAGCTCCGGCAGGACCACCGCCGATCACTATCACATCACGCTCTGTTCTGATCATCTATTCCACCTCCTGTGCACGTACCGGTTCGGCCGCAACAAGCATCACAGCATTTACCGGGCATACATCGGCGCATACACCACAGCCCATACACAACTGTGCCTTTTCCTTATGATATCCACAATTCATACATCTTGATGCCTCGAGTACAGCCTGCGCCTCGTCCAGCACTTTCCCGTCATCACAGCAGCTGTCCTCCGACTGTGTCTTTCCTTCTATGATTTCGTGAGTAACGGCAGTCTGTTTTGCACCTCTGCGAGCTACATCTATTGCCATTCTGCCATCAGCAAAATAATTATCGATTGCCGCAGCACCAGCACGCCCGGCATCAGGTGAGCTCATATCAAAATCTCCTATTGCAAAAACTCCCTTGACCGCCGTCGACAGCTTGTCATCCGTTATGAAATATCCCTTTTCATCGGTTTTGAGCCGCGGATTTCTGACAGCAATCGTTTCAGTATCGGCAATGGCTGTTTCTCCAATCACCAGAGTATCGCACGGAAGATTCATAGAAAGATTGTTTTCCAGTATCCTGCAGTCCACGCTTCCCAGCCTGCCATCTCCCGCATTTATCCTAGACAAGCTGACTCCCGTAACAATGTTTACGCCTTCATCGACAGCCACATTTACTGCAGAGGTGGTCACCTGAAGCCCTCCCCTGCTGCAGCCTGCCGCTATTGTCACATCGCAGCCAAGTGTCCTGAGCGCCCTTGCTGCATCAAATGTCATTTCATCGCTTCCTGTCACAACGGCACGACCTCCGATATCAGGAATAATCTCATTATCCGCCAGCCGTCCCATCAGAGTTACGATATCATAAACACCCTGAATATCTGCATTGTTCACCTCAGGTACTCTGCCTGCAGTTTCTCCTATTGCAAAGAGCACGGCTTCATATCCCTCGCGGAACAAATCGTCTATGGATGGTCTTATGCCCACTGCTGCATTATATATTACCGGAATACCTGTATTTTCAAGCTTCGCAAGCTCTCTTTCCAGGAGAGCCTTGTCTACTCTTCTGCCTGTAGCCAGCGTTCTGCAGCTTCCTCCGATCACTGAAGCTTTCTCGAAGATTACAGGTCTGTATCCTTTTTTCGCCAGAGAAATTGCTGCAGTTATTCCAGCTATTCCGCCTCCGGCTACTGCCACCTTCTGCCTTGTCATATTCCTGAAGCATGACATCGCTTCCTCTATTCCTGCCGAACGCAGCATAGGAAGAATATCATCCACAGGCTCGGGCGATTCTGATGCATGCTGAGGTCTGATTGCCGGAATATTATCCGGATATATCGTCTCCTCAGCCGGAGCAATCATAATCCTGCGCGTTTTGAGTTCTGCCGCCCTGCCGCATATATATGCATCGATCTGAGCAGCCGCCTTGATGCCTGAAGCAATAGCTTCAACTACTGACGAGCTCTCACCTGTAACGTCACCACACGCAAAAACCATATCCTTATTTGTCATATGAGAATCATCTATCCTTACCCTTCCGTCAGGGAATGTCTCCACCTTGCTGATATCCTCAACATGGCTCCTCTGTCCTACGGCAAATATCACCGTATCGCAGAACAGATTGTATTCACTGTTCGGAACCTTTACTGCTGCAGGCCAGCCTCTCTCGTCCTCAGCATGCCGTATCCTGACAAGCTCCACGGCCTTGACTCTGCCGTTTTCCAGGATTATCTGCTTAGGTGCCGCCGGAGATATATAGCTGATACCGGCCTGTTCCAGGCGAGCTTTATTATCCATTGTCTGAGGGTCTTCAGGATCATCAGGTGCCACACATACCACTTCTATTCCTTTTCTTGCCAGCATTCCTGCTGTATCTGCAGCAAGTCCGCCCCCGCCAATTATTACAGTCTTTCCTCCGTCTGTGAATCTGTTCTCTATTACTGCTGCTTCCGCATCCTTATCTGCACCGTTCAGTGCGCGAAGCACCGAAACAGCATCATAGACACCTTCACCGTCAGCTCCTGCAATATCAAGAACAATTCCGTCAGATGTTCCGATTGCTATCAGACATGCGCTGAACCCCTGCTCCATAAGCTCTTCCAAAGTAATATCTTCGCCTATTGTGCATCCGCATCTCACCTCTACGGCATCGTAAAGCGCACGCTTTATTTCCTCATCCATCAGGTTCTTGTCAAGACGATATTCCGGTATTCCCCAGTACATTGCGCCTCCAAGCTTGTCGTCCTTTTCGAAGATGGTCACCTTGAACCCTTTTTTCGCCAGCCTCGAGGCTGCCGCTATTCCGGCAGGGCCGCCGCCTATAACGGCAATCCTCTCTCTGTATGGTTTTATGTATTTTGCCGGTTGTGGAGCGATACGACTCATAATGCTGCGCTCCAGCCCGATCATGTTGACAGGTTCATCGGTATCACTGCCTCTCCTGCACACATCGTGGCAGAAATGATCGCATACAACGGAGCAGATCCATGGCAGCGGATTCCTGCTGCTTATGTACCTGTATGCGCTTTCCACATCCCCGCTTCTCAGGAAAGCCGCCGCCGTCTGAGGAACTAACCCAAGCGGACAGCCTGACGAGCAGGAATCTTCACAACGTTTCCCCGATATGCAAGATACGGGTCTCTGATATTCATCTATTGCCCCGGTCGGGCAGAATTCCCTGCACCTGCCGCAGTTTATACATCTTCTGATGTCGATTTCCGCCTGGACCTTCTTATCTACAGTAATATTAAAATCCATTTTATCCTCTTATTCTCCAAACAGCACTATACAAGCTCCAGAGCATCAAGCTCCTCGCTGAGCTCGATACACATTTCATGGGGTATTATTGACTTCACCATATTGACAGCATCGTAAGGCTCCACTGTTTCCAGCCTATGCTCTTTTATCCATCTGCTGCAGAGCCTCAGATACCCGTAATCCCTCAGCCCGTTCCACATGAAATGCACCTTCCTGAACGCCATGAAAAACACAAGCATGGCAGTGTCTTCCCAGCTGACCTCCCTTTCGAGGAATGTCATTTCAGAAGTGTCTTCATAATTATTACTGATTTCACCTTTTATCTTTTCTATCTGCTTCCCGACAGCCTTCAGCCGTTTCTGGCCTTTTCTGCCTCCGTAAAGGTTCTGTTCAATTGCCACAGCTTTACCTCCCTTGATTTTTCACGCAGCACAGCTGCTTAAATCATGGGTTAATTATAACATGCATATTCTGGCAAAGCATCAAATTTCTTGTGCTTCCGACAATATCAGCATCAGCAGCTCTGCTCATCCGGCGGCAATCTGTCTGAAGGCATCGATGACTGTTTCTATATCTCTGCCGGTAGTATAGATTCCGGGGCACAGTCTGATGCATCCGATCTTCCCCGTACCTATGGTGTCATGAGCTGCGCCGCTGCAGTGGAAGCCTGCCCTCACGGCAATCCCGTATTTCCTGTCGAGAACAGCTGCTGCTTCCTCACAATCCATACCCTTGATGTTTGCCGCAACTATCGCCGCCTTATGAGAAGGATCCTCAGGACCGTAAAGCACCACACCAGGAATCTCCGAAAGTCCCTGCTGCAGCAGCTCCACCATTCTTTTTTCGTGGGCTTCAATGGCTTCAATTCCGATTCGCTCCACCACTCTCATAGATGCCCCAAGACCTGCAAGCCCCGTCCCATTGACGGTTCCCGCCTCATAGCCCTCCGGGAAATCCTGCGGCTGCTGCCTCTGCCTTGATTTCGTTCCCGTTCCTCCGTGAAGCAGCGGTCTGACTGCAATGCCCTCTCTGACATACAGAAATCCTGTCCCCTGAGGCCCCAGCAGCCCCTTGTGACCCGGTACTGCCAGCACATCAATATGGTTTTTCTTTACATCCAGATTCATATGACCCGCGCCCTGAGCTCCGTCCACCATAAAAATAATCCCATGACGCAAAGCCAGCCTGCCTATCGCCTCAACAGGCATCTTCGTTCCTGTAACATTTGATGCTGCTGTAATCACTATCATTCTTGTCTCAGGCCTGATTGCGTCCTTGATATCCTCCAGATTTATCCGACCTTCCCTGCTGCATTTGATTATGGTTGCCTCAATGCCGCAGTCCTCCAGACAGCTGAGGGGTCTAAGAACGGAATTGTGCTCCATCGATGATGTAATCACATGATCGCCCTGGTGAAGGATTCCTTTGAGAGCAAGGTTTATTGCTTCCGTGCAGTTTTTAGTAAAGATTATCCGCGAAGGGTCGTCAATGTTAAACAGCGATGCTGCCGTACTTCTTGTTCTGTAAAGCTCACGTGCTGCACATGCAGCTGCCGCATGTCCCGACCTGCCCGGATTGGCGCAGCAGCTGCTCAGGGCTTCTGTCATGGCTTCAAGCATTTCCGGTGGTTTGGGCCATGATGTCGCTCCATTGTCCATGTATATCATAAGAACCTGCCTCCTCGAAAAAATACAGGCCGCAGCGGATTATACATATCGCTGTTGACCTGTATTTATTATATGTATTCATTTATGCTGAGGTTCCTTTTAGATTCTCCAGTTTCTGTCGGCAATTCTGGCAAGCAGAGGCTTCCTGACCGTGATGGCTTGTTCAGGACACATTTCCTGACAGCAATAGCATTTAATACATTTACTGTAATCATATTCGGCAAGTCTGCGGCGCCCACTTCCGCATTGGCTGTTTTCACAGTTCTGGCTTCTGCCGCTTCCACCTGTTCCGGCAGTTTTCTTTCCGTGCCGATCCTGTCCATATGGTTCTGCAGGTCTGAGCATTACAGCCTTACCCTCCACAGGGCATGCATCCACACACATGCCGCAGCCTATACACCGTTCTTTTTTTACAACAGGCTTCTTCTCCAGCAACGGAGCGAGAAATCTTACAGGCTTCAGAGCTCCACGGAATTCCCGGCTGCGCTGTACATTGAAGCTCCTGTTTCCATAAAGCTCTGCCGCTTTCTCCGGCGTCATCACCCCTTCTGCAGTGATCACTTCTACATTTTCATAAGTACCCACTCCCTGTTCCTGTCCATATACATTTGTAGGGACAAGCTCCGGCTTAAGATCCACCAGATGGCAGAACACGCTGTCCAGAGCCACAGGATCCGTGGATGCCAGTATCACGTTCATCGAAGTCGGTGTTCCCGACTGAGGTCCGTTGCCCTCCATAGCCGAAACGCCATCCATAACATGCAGCACAGGCCTGACCAGACAGTTGAGATCCGCCATCATCTTGGCAAAGAGCTCTGCTGTTGCGAACCTTGCATGAGACGCTGCCTTGTTGGCTCCATAAACGCACCCGAAGGTGTTCTTGACAGCCCCGGTTATTCTCTCAAGCTGATGGGTCTTCATCTTGCAGATATTTATTATTCCGTCTGCCCTCACCACCTCATCACACAGAACGAATCCGTCAGCGACTCTGCCCTGAGGGAAATCAACCTCAGTTCCATGTTCAAACTGCCCTATCGGTATTCCCAGCTCATCGGCCGCATTTTTGATGCCGCACTCGGCGGCCACCTTCTCGGGCTTTACCATCGGATTCCCCGGAGAGTCACCGTATTTCAGATTATTATACCCATTATCCTGCAGAGCCTTGCCTACAGCTCTAAAAACCGCCGGATGTGTCGTGCATGCTTTCTCCGGTGCTGATTTTGCCAGCAGATTCGGTTTCAGCACCAGAAGGCTATCACGGTTCAGCGGTTTCAGGCACTCCAGGCCTCCCAGAAGCTCTATCGCCAGGCGTACCGCCTCATCCACCTCCTGCTGTTCATATGAAGTGCACTTTACAAGTGCTACCTTTGCTTTCATTTCCATAATTCGCGCCATCCTTTAATTTGCAATATCATTCCGTGATATACAGCTGCAAAACGAACGCTCCACTCAGTGTGAGCTGATTCCTCTGCAAAACGTACGCTCCACTCAGTGCGAGCTGATTCCACTGCCGCTGATAGGAATGACCTCTCCGAGAAACGTCGGCTCAGGCTTGATCATCCATTTGACGAAGTCTTTGTCGCGGGCAAGTATTTCCCTGATTTCCCGGTATTCCTGTCCTCTGTAGGTTTCCTGATCAGATGCTGCGCCCAGAGCCTCTATGCCCATCCTCCGGCAGCCGTACAGCGCCCTGTACAGATGGTACTTCTGCGTAACCACTATCATTCTCTTTACATGAAAAATATAATCTGCCCGGTAGACCGATTCATATGTAGAAAAGCCTGCGTGATCGAGAAAAATATCCTCCTCCGGCACGCCCTTGCCCATGGCATAGGATTTCATTGTGGCAACCTCATTGTATACCACCTGACCGTTATCTCCCGAGAGCAGCAGCTTAGGTGCCGCTCCTGCATGGTAAAGAGCTATCCCCATATCCAGCCTGTCCTGCAGCATCGGACTCGGTGTCCCGTCAGGGTTTACCGAAGCTCCAAGCACCATGATACAATCAGCATTCAGAGACTTCATCGCTGACATCTCTTTCACCTGCAGCGTGTCCGTATCGGAATCAAAAACAGCTTTGATTTCATCCTCCGTTGATTTTACTACAAACAGATTCACCCCGATTACCAGAATGAATATGAGAATGGCAAGCTTAATTATTTTAGAAAATATTCTTCTTAAAATGCCTTTTTTCTTTCTTCCTATTATCATAACGGGCTTATTATATATGTTTTTTATGTGGGTTTAAAGAACATCATTAATTTTGTTTTATTTAATAAATTTTCATCGTTTTTATTGTTGACAAAACACAATTTCAGTATTATATTTATCATGTAAAAGATGGACTTTTTATCCATTTTATTGTAAAATGATTACGGCAGTCAGGTACTGCTTTTTGGATAGCACCTGAATCAGCCCTGAGCTTTTACATACGTACACGCAATCAAACGCAAAACAGGCCGGCGCCTGACCGGTGCAGACCTCAAAATATATTATCAATCAAAGGAGAACGCCATGAAATACAATTTCCCAATCACAAAAACACAGAACCCCAAGGCAAAGCCGAATCCTGAAACCTTGAGATTCGGCACGGAATTCACAGACCACATGTTCATTATGGAATATGAGGACGGCAAAGGCTGGCATGATGGCAGAATCGTACCTTACGGACCGCTGTCACTGGATCCTGCTGCAGTTGTTTTCCATTATGCACAGGAGATGTTCGAGGGCCTCAAGGCTTACAAAACTCCCGAAGGCAAGGTTCAGCTTTTCAGACCTGATATGAATGCGAAGAGAACCAACAGAACCAATGACAGGCTGTGCATCCCTCAGATGGACGAGGAGCTCTATGTGGAGGCTATCAAGGCTCTTGTAAAAGTGGACGCTGACTGGATTCCTCAGAAGGAAGGCACTGCCCTTTATATCAGACCGTTTATTATTGCTGACGAACCGTTCCTTGGCGTTCGTCGTTCAACTCATTATAAATTCATCATTATCCTCAGCCCTGTAGGTCCTTATTATGTTGGCGGACTGACTCCTACAAAAATCTACGTTGAGGATAAATATGTACGTGCTACTGACGGCGGTACAGGTGAAGCAAAGTGCGGCGGAAACTATGCTGCAAGTCTGAAGGCTCAGGAGGAAGCTCACGAAAAGGGCTACGAACAGATTCTCTGGCTGGATGGTGTTGAGAGAAAATATGTTGAAGAAATCGGAACATCTAATGCATTTTTCATGATCGGCGATGAAATCATCACTGCTCCGCTGGATGGAACAATCCTGCCGGGTATCACAAGAAATTCGGTAATCGCTCTTCTCAAGAAAAAGGGCATGAAGGTCGTTGAAAGAAAGCTTGCTATTGACGAAGTAGTTGAAGCTTATAAGAACGGTCAGTTCAAGGAAATGTTCGCTTCCGGAACTGCTGCTGTTATCTCACCTGTAGGCGAGCTCTGCTACAAGGGTGAATCCATGATTATCAACGGTGGCGGAATCGGTCCTGTTGCTCAGGAGCTGTACGATACTCTCTATGGAATCCAGACTGGAACTGTAGAAGATGACATGGGATGGACCGTGGAGGTTAAGTAGTTCGGATTGGAAATGCCATAGAATGGCTGTAGAAATTTAATAATTTGAATTGAACTTAAGAGGCTATCGCATTAACGGATTAAACCGTTAATGCGATACTTTTTTCATCTATATCTATAGAGTCCCTGGCCCTCAATCATCAAAGAACCCAGCTACAAGAATCCCGGCTCGATTGAGCCCGGCTCCTTTCAAAAACTCTGTCTGCTGTTTAGTCTAGCAACAGGCAATTTTTACAGAATATCTATATACTCATCATTAAGCGCCTTGTTCATGCTGCGCACTGCACAGAACTTGCCGCACATGGAGCAGCTGTCCTCAATTTCAGGCGCCCGCTCACTCCTGATACGCTTTGCCGTTTCAGGATCGATGGAACATTCCCACTGCTTCTCCCAGTCAAACTCTCTTCTCGCATCAGCCATTCTATCGTCGATATCCCTGGCATGAGGAACATGCTTGGCAATATCAGCCGCATGAGCAGCTATTTTAGATGCGATTATGCCCTGCTTTACATCATTGACATCAGGCAGCGCCAGATGCTCTGCCGGTGTAACATAGCACAGAAAAGCAGCTCCTGCAGATGCTGCAATAGCTCCGCCTATAGCCGATGTGATATGGTCGTACCCCGGAGCAATATCAGTTACGATAGGGCCCAGCACATAGAACGGTGCACCCATGCAGATAGTCTGCTGCATTTTCATATTAGCTTCAATCTGATCCATCGGCATATGTCCCGGACCTTCCACCATTACCTGCACATCCTTTTCCCAGGCACGCTTAGTCAGCTCACCAAGGCGGACCAGCTCCTCAATCTGGCACACATCGCTGCCGTCGGCAAGGCATCCCGGACGACAAGCATCGCCGAGAGATATAGTCACATCATATTCCCTGCAAATCTCGAGGATATCATCGTAATACTCATAAAACGGATTTTCGTTACCTGTCATGCTCATCCATGCAAAAACAAGCGAACCCCCACGAGATACTATGTTCATTTTACGCTTGTGCTTCTTTATCTGATCAATGGTCTTCCTTGTAATTCCACAGTGAAGCGTTACGAAGTCAACGCCATCTTCAGCATGAAGTCTGATAACATCGATAAAATCCTTTGCAGTGAGAGTGGCCAGATCACGCTGGTAATGAATCACGCTGTCATATACAGGAACAGTCCCTATCATCGCCGGGCACTCGCTTGTAAGCTTCTGCCTGAAAGGCTGAGTGTTGCCGTGAGATGAAAGATCCATTATCGCCTCTGCACCCATATCCACCGCAGCCATTACCTTCTGCATCTCGATGTCGTAATCCTTGCAGTCCTTTGAAACGCCCAGATTCACATTTATCTTGGTACGCAGCATCGATCCCACCCCATTAGGATCAAGACATTTATGCCTTTTGTTTGCGCATATTGCCACCTGACCCCTGGCTACAAGGTCACGTATTTCTTCGGCACTGCGATATTCTTTTTCTGCTACAGCCTTCATTTCATCGGTTATTATTCCCATTCTGGCGGCTTCCATCTGTGTATGATATTTCACTGTCTTCACCTCTTCATATACTCCGGAAATACCTAAATGATATTTCCAACATAATAAAAAAACGGAACACCTGATTCGGGCTCCGTCTGAAACATTCTCGTCTATTTTTTCCTACGTTGGCATTATCCAAATCAGGTATAAGGGTCGAGGTTCGCAACCTCCTCTCAGCCTGTTTACAAGCTCCCCGGTCATTCATTTATACGAGTGTTATATCACATGCTTGGCTAAAAGTCAATTGCTTGCCCAAAAGTCAATGCACCTTTTTTCTCCGCAGCTTTGGCACCTTTTTTCTTTGCAGCTTTGACCTTAGCCTGCTGTGTCTGCAGCCGTAGCAGAAATATATCATAAGCCCTGCCGCCGTCCATCCGCAAAAAGCACGCCATGTCAATACGTCCAGCTGTATCGCCAGGAAAGAGCACAGCAGCATCGCCACCACAGGTGTAAAAGGAACTGCAGGCACCATAAACCCACGTTTCATTTCCGGGCGTTTTTTTCTCAGCACCATGACAGTGACCGACACTATGAAAAAAGCCCATAGCGTGCCGATATTACATAACTCCGCAATCATTTCTATAGGCAGCATACCCGCCAATATGCATCCAAGACCCCATACGAAAACCACGGCCTTATCAGGAACACCGTTTCTGCTTACACGCGAAAATGAAGCAGGCAGCATACCGTCCCTTGACATCGAATATATAAGCCTGGACTCGCTTCCCAGCATTACCAGCACTCCCGTGGAAAGCCCGGCAACAGCACCCACCGAAACCAGAGCGGAGCCCCACCGTATACCCACCTCATTCAGCGCAAATGCCACCGGTGCAGCAACACCAGCGTACGCACTGTACTTTACAACCCCTGTAAGCATCAGCGTAATTATGATGTACAGCACCGTCGCAATCAACAGAGAAGCCATGATTCCCACAGGCATGTTCTTCTGGGGATTTTTTACTTCCTCGGCTGAATTTGAGATAGCATCAAAGCCCAGGTATGCAAAGAAAACTACAGCTGCACCTGAGAAAACACCTTCCCACCCAAATGGCAGAAACGGTCTGTAATTTGACGGATCCACATGGCGTGCCACCAGCACAATAAATACAAAAATCACCATGAGCTTTACAAATACCAGCAGGTTATTAAGCATCGCGCTTTTTCTTGTTCCCTTCAGCTGAAGCAATGCCATTATCGAAATTATTATCACAGCAGGCAGGTTGACCACGCCTCCTCCGGAAGGAGCAGCCATCAGGTATTTCGGTATATGAATTCCCAGCAGCGACAGTATATTCCCTGCATAAGCCGACCATCCCACCGCGACCGCCGCCATAGCAACCACATATTCAAGCGTCAGACACCACCCTATAAACCATCCGAATATCTCCCCCAGACCTACGTATGCGAAAGTGTACGCACCCCCGGAAGCGGGCATCGAGGATGCCAGTTCGGCATAGCACAAGGCTGCACAACCGCATGCGATTCCTGCCAGTATAAACGACAGCACCAGTCCCGGGCCTGCATGCTCTGCCGCTGCAACTCCTGTTATAACAAATATGCCTGAACCTATGATGACCCCGATTCCCATCATCGTAAGCTCGAATGCACCCAGACTGCGCTGCAGCTGACCACCGTGCTTTTTACATCCGATAATATCCTCCAGCGGAAGCTTCCGCATGCAGTTCTGTCTCATACTCTGTCCTCCAGACCTCTGACGGCTGCCATGCTGCCGTATATCATAATTAATATTGAGAAACCCGCGAAAATAGACTATAATGTTTCAGTATGATGAAATAATCGCAGCAAAGCTGCGTCTGCATATGGAGGATAATTCATGGACAAGGAAAAAATCAGAGAAGGAGTGAAACTCATACTGGAGGGCATAGGAGAAGACATCCACAGAGAAGGTCTGATTGAAACACCCGACAGAATAGCCAGTATGTACGAAGAGCTGGCTGCCGGGTATACGGATGATGCTTCGAAGCACCTTCAGAAAAGATTTCATGTAGATGATAACGATATGGTCATGGAAAAGGACATACAGTTCTATTCTTTCTGTGAACATCATATGCTGCCGTTCTTTGGCAAAGCAGCCGTGGCATACATCCCTGACGGCGAAATCGTCGGCCTGAGCAAAATCGCCAGAACCATCGAGGTATATGCCAAGCGTTTCCAGCTCCAGGAACGTCTCACAGCGCAGGTGGCCGATGCCATCATGGATGAGCTTGCACCACAGGGCGTTATAGTCCTCATTGAAGCAGAGCACATGTGCATGACAATGCGCGGAATCAAAAAGCCCGGCACCAAAACAGTGACCGTAGTAACCCGGGGAATTTTTAATGACAACGAAAAGCTCCAGAACAGCTTCTACCGCATGCTTGAGCGGAGGTAAGCCTTCATGGAACGAATAGATAAAATATGCAGCCATCCTCTCTGGACAGACAGCATCCATCAGATAGCGCTTCTGGAAAAGGAACGTGCCTTCTGCCGCCACGGTGTTTCTCACCTGCTGGATGTGGCACGTATTGCCTGGATCGAGAATCTGGAAAGTGAACTGCAGCTGCCCAAGGACATGGTTTATGCTGCCGCCCTGCTCCACGATATCGGCAGGCACAGACAGTATCTTGATAACATACCTCATCATGAAGCCAGTGCACAGATAGCAGCAGACATACTGCCCGATGCAGGCTTTGATGATGCCGAACAGGCCGTGATTCTGAATGCCATACGCATGCACAGAGGGAAGGATACCGCGGATACAGGAAACATCGGAAATTCCGTAAAGATTGGATACAACGGAATCCGCGAAATGCAGAATGACCTGACAGAGCTTATCCGCCACGCTGACAAAAAATCACGCATGTGCGCTTTATGCCCCGCCATACATAGCTGCAACTGGGATAACGAAAAGAAAAACATGAGGATAGAGATATGAATGATACAATGAAAATAGGAAACCGCATATTTGATTTAAAAAACGACTGCTCCATAATGGGTATTCTCAATGTAACCCCGGACTCGTTTTCGGACGGCGGCAAGTGGACCGATAAGGACAAGGCCCTTGCCCACGTATCTGACATGATAGAAGAAGGTGCAGCCATAATAGATGTTGGCGGCGAATCCACCCGCCCGGGTCACGTTCAGATAAGCATTGAAGAGGAAATCTCCAGAGTGGTTCCAATCATCGAAATGATAAAAAAACGCTTCGATATTCCTGTTTCCATCGACAGCTACAAAAGTCCCGTTGTGGAAGCGGCTCTCGAAGCCGGTGCCGATCTGGTCAATGATATCTGGGGGCTCAAATACGACCGCAGGGTGGCCGATCTGATCGCCCGCTACAAAGTGCCCTGCTGCCTGATGCACAACCGCGACAATACCGATTACAATAATTTCGTTGAAGATATGCTGGCTGATATGAGAGAAACCCTGGAGATAGCCAGACAGGCCGGAATCTCCGATGATCAGATAATTCTGGATCCCGGTGTGGGCTTCGGCAAAACCTATGAGCATAATCTGATTGCCATAAACCGGCTGGAGCGACTTGTCGAGCTTGGTTATCCGGTGCTTCTGGCGACCTCCAGGAAATCCGTTATCGGGCTGACTCTCGATCTTCCTGCAGACCAGAGAGTTGAAGGTACAATGGTTACTACTGTAATGGGTGTACAGAAAGGCGCTTCCTTCGTACGCGTCCATGATGTAAAGGAGAACATGCGCGCTATCCGCATGACACAGGCAATCATGCGAAGCAGTCTTTGAAATCCGGAAGGCAGGATATCCCTATGAAAAAGCTTTATGATAAAATACACATCAGAAATCTGGAAGTTTTCGCAAATCACGGCGTGTTCCCGGAGGAGACCCGTCTCGGGCAGAAATTTCTCGTTTCCCTCACAATGTATATGGACACACGCCCTGCGGGAAGCTCCGATGATCTGTCGGAATCAGTCAATTACGGCGATGTCAGCAGCTTCATCACTTCCTATATGAAAGAGCACACCTTCAAGCTCATCGAAGCAGCTGCCGAGAATCTGGCCGAAGCCGTTCTGCTGCGCTACCCGCTCCTCAATGGGCTGACACTGGAATTAAAAAAACCCTGGGCTCCGATAGGTCTTCCTCTGGAGGATGTTTCCGTAGAAATAACCCGGTTCTGGCACAATGCCTATCTGGGTCTCGGCTCCAACCTGGGAGATAAGAAAGGTTATCTTGATCAGGCTGTAAAGTCCCTTGATGAGACAAGAGGCTGCAGCGTGTCAAAGGTTTCTTCATATATAGTTACCGAGCCTTACGGCGGTGTGGAGCAGGATGATTTTCTCAATGCCTGCCTGATTCTCAGAACTCTGCTGTCACCACATCAGCTTCTTGACAGGCTCCATGAAATCGAACAGGCTGCCCACAGGGAAAGGATAGTACGCTGGGGTCCGAGAACTCTGGATCTGGATATACTGATGTACGACGACATGGTTATGGAAAGCGAGAATCTTATAATCCCGCACGTTGAGATGCATCTGAGAGAATTTGTCCTGAAGCCTCTAGCTGAAATCGCGCCGTATAAACGGCATCCTGTATATCAAAAGACAATCGCACAGCTGGCAGCGGAGATATGTGACTGATAAATCGTTAATTGCTGGGGCGCCCTCCTATGGTGGCGCCGGTTACCCAGTAGAGATAGTCAAGCAGTGTCGTGAAAAAGTAAAACCAGCCTTTATCAACGTTTTCGGGGATTTCAGCGGTGTAGTTTATTGAGAAGGTCTCGTCGCACATGCCGAACATGAGCCAGGGCTTTTTCCAGCCGGTTCCTTTGTATTTTTCCAGCATGGAGATACCGTAAAACAGGTGTCTTGCCTGAATCATCAGGGTCATTATAAATGTCTGCAGTGGTGCGAAGGGTGCCAGCAGCATGGTCACCGCCACGAATTCCAGCGAGCCTCCGAAGATAACCATGCTCATTATCATGGGGTACACGAAGCTGAAGCCGGATATGTTCATATAGATTCCATATGCCAGACCCAGAAACCAGAAGCCTGCGAATATAGGTATTGTGTAAGGGAAGGCCGCTTTGAGCGCCCGCATTCTTTTGCCGTTCAAACTGTTATGTTCCTTTTTAGTTTATCCTTCAAAAGTTTACCACCTGCCGCACAATGAATCAATATCCGGCCATTCCCCGTTTCATAATGATTGTTATTGTTTTCGATTCTGCCTGCCCTCTCTGGCAAGGTTTATAAAATCTTTGATCGCTGCCTGATATGAATAAATTGCTGCTGCTGCAAACCATACTACACCGATTCCATATACTATATAAAATGCTGTCTGACTTAGCATAATTACACCTCCTGTACCGGCTCAGCGCTATCGGCTGCAGCACTCTGCACCATATTGATTCCCGAGTCCTTGAGCGCGCCGAAATCAAAGTTTTCCGGTCTGATCAGCGACCACACGATAACGATAACCACAGATACTCCCATTACGATCACATTGCTGAACACAACGCCCCAGTTCATATCGAAGCCTGCATGAACCCAATAGGCAATGCCACACAGAGCCCCTACAATAATCGCTGCAAATACACCGTTCTTATTGGTTTTTTTCCATACGAGCGCCAGTATTACAGGGATAACAGCCGACGAAAAAGCGATACCCATTGCCTGATACATTGCCGAAAACGGAAATTCTATGTGTCTGAGGAACATAACGATTCCATAAACAAATGCTGCTGTTACTGCCAGCATAACTCTGCTGAGAACCAAAATCTGTTTATCTGTAGCATTTTTGTTTACGTGCCCTTTGTATATATCATTGACGATACATGTAGTAACCGACATGATTTCACCTGCGCCTGTACTTACCGATGCACCCATAGTTGCAATGAGGAAGCAGAGAAGACCAATGAGTCCCATGGAAAGGAACGCACTCAGAGGTGCCACGGAATCCGCCTCCGAAAACAGCATCGACAGTCCGCCGTTCTGATACACCTGACCAACCGTCAGCTTGCTGGAAAGCGCATAGAGCCCGAGAGCCGTTGCAACCGCAATCGGAACCGGCGTCCAGCAGAAGGCTGCAGAGCCGAAGCTTTTTCCTATGGTTCTGGCATCCTTTGCAGCAATCGATCTTGCCCAGTAGGTCTGATTGCATATTACAGCACCCAGATTTCCTATAATATTAACGATAAGGAAGCAGAGTCCGCCGACATTTGCTACATTAAGCGGATCGTACTGATATGACTGTGATGCCTCTGTTGCTTCCGGCTGAAGAATAGGTTTCGTATTGATTACATCCATCAATCCATCATAAATCGCTGACGGTCCTACCTTGAACAGTATCCCGAATACCAGCACAGCCATAGCCGCATACATGAACAGCACCATAATCGTATCGCTGAAAACACTGGCCCACAATCCTGCTATCGATGTATAGGATACGAATATCACAAGCAGAAGAAGAGCTACAAGCCAGTATGGTACATCTGCAAATGATACAGCCATAACAGATGCTCCCGATACTATCATGATCGCCACAGTCACACTTACAACCACAGAAATAATCGTAAGCAGAATGTGATTCTTCTTATCCAGTCTGAAGCTGATAAACTCAGGGTATGATCTGACATGAGGCATTACCTTTCTCAATCTCATACCAAGGAAGCCTATAATCGGCAGTGGGAGCACAGCTCCCAGGCCATACCACCACGGACCTATAAATCCAAAGGAATACCCCGTCCAGCTGCTTGTCATCAGTGTAGCTGCCCATATCCATGTGGCAACTATCGAAGCATTGGTCATACCATGACCGATTCCTCTTCCTCCTGTGAGGAAGTCCTCCGCTGTCGAGCCTCTTTTGCGTCCGACAGTCCATACAAGCCCCATAAGCACGCAGCCTATTCCGACTATTATGGCTATCATCCCCCAGGACGGCAGCGGAGCAGTAACACTATTCATACAATTTCCTCCAGTTCCTGCTGCTCATTAAGTCCGACGAGAACTAAATGGGCAGCCATTAATTACAATACTTTGATATTTTCCAGAAAATTTTCTCCGTCTCCCTCTACAGGCATATCTGCAAGAACCTTGATCGTGATTCCTGCATCAGACAGCTCCTTCATAAGCACCTTCATCATAATTGCCTTGCTGTCCATGATGCTGCAGGACGGACTTGTATCTATGCCGATAATGCCTGCAATTTCAATATCATTATCCTTATATTCTTTGATATTTGATACAACTGTGGAAAGCAGCTGCTGACAATACTTTTCGTACTCTTCTGCCTCTGGTGTTCCAGGATATATGGAGCTTCTGGAAAGTCCCTGATATGACAGCTCTGGACAAGGCAGCTGCACAATGCTCAGATGTTTATCGGTGATTACTTTGAGAATCTCCTCTCTGAGATTATCAGGCGCCTGCGGCAGTTCACAGAAACTATTCAATACACAATGAGACAGTAATATTATTCTTTTCAAAACCATTCCTCCCTTCTCCGGATAAAAACAGGGCTCACACATCAGGATGCGGAGCCCTTAAATCATATATTAATAATTATTTTCTGGCTTTTCTTGCTTCGTTGATCAGGTACATGATGTCCTGAGTTATAGCGGCACCTGCAATTGATGTGATGTTGCTTGGATCTTTGTCAGGGAGAACTTCAACCATGTCTGCTCCGACAACGTTGATTCCCTTCAGTCCCTGCAGTACCTTTCTTACAGTATCTGTTGACGGTCCGCCGATTACAGGTGTTCCTGTTCCAGGAGCTGCTGATGGATCGAGAGCGTCGATATCGAATGTGAGGTAAACAGGATTGTCGCCTACGATTTCCTTAACCTTTGCTGCCAGCTCTGCAGGTGTATATTCGAGTGCTTCCATTGACTTGATGATGTTGTATCCGCACTCTGTGAACTCAGTTCTGCAGTATAACTGAACTGACTTTGAAGGATCGATGCAGCCTTCTTCCTGAAGGTCATATGCAAAGTTAGCATGTGAAAGGTTCTTCTTTCCTTCTGGTGTGCACTGGCTTGGGGAGCTGTCCTGATGTGAGTCGAAGTGGATCAGCGAAAGCTTTCCGAATTTTTCTGCACATGCTCTTACAGGTCCGTAAGGGATAGTGTGGTCTCCTCCGATTGTCATTGGGGAAGCACCTGCATCCAGAATCTTCTTAACTGTTTCATATGTATCCTTTACCATGAAGTCTGTAGCATATGCGCCAACCCAGTAGCCTACATCACCATAGTCGATGATTTTAGCTTCATCGCCAAGGTAGTAGTCCCATGGATATTTGAAGCAGCATGCGATAAGTGACTGTTCTCTTACTGCTCTAGGAGCAAATCTTGCACCAGGTCTGAATGTTACAGCACTGTCAAAAGGTACGCCTAATACTACGATGTCAGCGCCTTCAACATCCTGTGTCACCTCACAGTGGTTCCAGCTAGGTATTCCTGCATAATGTAAATGTTCCTGTACTTTATATTCTTTTTCTGCCATTTTTCCTTCCTCCTCAAAATGTTTTAATATTATTTTCACAATCACTTCTGATTGTCTGTAACTTATTTATTTGGCGATAACTTATTTCACATCGTCCTTAAACCATCTGAACAATCCCACAAGCATTCCTATTATAACGAAAAGGAACGGTATCGACAGTATGATACATAATGTCTTGATTGCTGAGAACGGTGCTCCTGTAAACATGAGTGCCATAGGAATGAGAGCCAGTACAACGCACCAGATAAGTCTGAACTTGGTATTAGGGTTGCCGTTTTCATCCAGTGACTTGCTGGCTGAAGTTGCAATCGCAAATGATGCCGAGTCAAGCGATGTTGCCAGGAAGCCCAGAGTAACCAGAGCAAATGCCAGCGGAAGCACAACCTGTCCGAGAGGGAGTGTTCCAAGGAGGTCCATAAGACCAGCCTGCATGTTTTCTGCTTTTGAAAGCTCGAACTGACCTGTAAGCTCTGCATTGAGTCCAAAGCTACCGTTGATACCGAACATGATCCATGTTCCTACACTTATACCGCCCAGGCAGCTGAGAACAACCTGTCTGATAGTTCTGCCCTTTGATATCTTAGTAATGAAGATTCCCATCAGTGCTGCATAGTTGAATGCCAGCGTGAAAAGGAATATTGTATTGATTTCAGGGAATCCGCTGTTGCCGATCGGATCTGTGAACAAGCTCATATCAACATAGTTGCTGAGCATTTTGCCGCAGCTGTATGTGAAATTCTTTACGATGAACTTTGTAGGTCCGAATATGAAGATGAATGCCATGATGATGATTGCCAGATACATTGTCATATCGCTGAGTCTCTTCATACCCTTGTTAACGCCTACGAATGATGTAATAGAGAATACAACCGCAACTATCAAGAGCACAATCAGATTTACTGTAAAGTTAGCTTCAACTCCGAATATCTTTGATATCGCTGCACTGATGATTGGAACACCAACGCCCATTGATACTACGCCTACGCCGCCGATAACACTGAGAATAGTCAGGGCATCAATAATTCTACCTAATACCTTCTTGTATTTGAAGTCTCCCATCATTGATTCGCATACAGCGCTGACTCTGAGGTGAGGTACCTTCTTTACATAGAAGCCGTATGCCATACAGATAGCGATAAGTACGAAAATTACCTGAACTGCAAATCCCCAGTGGAAAAATGCATATGCCAGTGAGTATTCAGCAGCTTCCTGTGAATAAGGCTCAATGCTGAATGCTGGCTCAGACAGATAGAATGACCACTCTACAAATGAGTAGTAAACTGCTGTTGCAGCCAGTGCCGCGCACATCATCATTGCGATGTAGCTGAACATTGAATACTCCGGATCACCTTCGCCCAGTTTGATATTGCCGTACTTGCTGAATGCCAGATAAAGGCATATGAACAAGCCGATGAATACAAACCAGAGGATAGGCATACCGAAAATTGCTGTTGCATAGTCGAATATTACACTTACTACGTTGAGCGTTTCATCAGGCTTAGCAATTACCATGATTACAAACGCAAAGATAAGTGCCACGCATACTATTGAAATCGGTTTATCAATAGAAGCTTTACGACCACCTTTGTTTCCTAATCTTTCCATAACTTCCTCCGTAACACAAATAATACGCTTTAACTATTACGCTTCCCTATATCGCAAAAGGCGTGCCAACATAAAAATGGCAGTTTTTCAACGTTTCGTGCTATTCTCAGCATGGGGTATTATTCACAATTGAATAGAGCTGCCACAAATTTCCTCCATAAATGTCAGAATTTCAACACAGCTCGTTATTATTCGTTTTTGAATTTATATATTCGCGATTGAATATATCCTTGGCTCACATACGAAGCCATTGCAGCAATTTTTTTGAACATGCAAAAATGTGCAAAAATGTTTCATATCAAATTCTATATACACATTTTTTGCAGCGATATGCTAAGGATAAGCAAAAACGCCATTGTCGTTGTATTATTTTGCTGTTAATACGCTTTTTGTTCTTATAATTTTGCTATTTTTTGCAAAAAGACGCTCTGACTACACTATGATTTTAAGTTAACACCAAAAAATTGTGTAAAAAAAATACGAAATGTACTGGATTTGCACAAATCACTCGTATATTTGTTTTGGATAAGCTTGATGATTACAATGTCGCAAAACGACATTGCCGAATCTGCAAAAACAGCCTGCCTTCTGATATAACCAGAAAAGCAGGCTGTTTTAAGGGAAATTGAAGACATGCTTTTTGATTCCGAATTCCCTGTCTTCATTTTTTATTAAGTTCTGTCTGCAGGCCCCAAAAACTTTGGATAGTTACCTCGCAGACCTCTATGACATCATAAATCCGGCGGCAATATATCCGACAAAGGTTATCGCCGTAACGATTCCTATATACGGCAGCTGAGCAACCGCATAATCTACGTTGTTGATTCTGCATGCCGAAGCTGACAGCAGAGTTACGTCTGAATAGAAGCATGCCTGTGCACCGAAGCATGCAGCTGAAATGATTGATCCCAGTGTGAGTGGAATGCTTGCTCCGCAAGCAGCGGCCATCGGCAGAATAATAGGTGTGCATACTGCAGGAACGCTCCAGATATTACCAGTTGCGAAGCATACGAGGCCAATAAGAATAAATGCGATAGCAGGAAGCCATGCAGCACTCATGTACGGACCAGCAACATCTATCAGATAATCCGGCAGACCGATAAGATCGATGGAATCTCTGTAGAACAGCGATGTAACCAGCACAACTGCGATAAAGAGCATATCCTCAAGGCCCTTGTAGCATGCGTCACAGAATTTGCCGACAGTCATTATTCTTGTCGGAACAAACAGCACGAAGCATGCGAATATACCACACGCAACACCATAAAGGATATCATCAAGCCATAATGTAATTATAATAACTACAGCCATAGGCACTATGAAAGCCCACAGATGAGGCTTGATTTCCTTTTCTTCCTTATCGCTGTCATCAGTGATAGCTCCCATAACCTCTCCCAGCTCATCTCCCTGATTCTGCACATCGCTGGAAGCCGGCCAGAGCTGTCCTGTTTCCTCTACTCTCTTGTATGCTTTCTTGATACCACCCATCTTTGGTACGATTCCCAGAATTACCAGCAGTACGAAGATTACACACAGGAACGGATAAAAGAAGTACGGCATGATATGATAATAAATATCCATGGCACTGCTTCCAACCACTGCCGCTTCCTTCTGCTGCTCGAATACTCCCGAGAAGAATACTACCCATGCAGAGATAGGGATGATCAGACATACCGGAGCTGATGTGGTATTGATGATGTAGCAGAGCATTTCTCTAGGGGTCTTGTGCTCATCCGAAAGACTGAGCACACAGTTTGCTGTAACCAGAATACTAAGGTAGTCATCGATGAAGATAATTATACCGCACAACCATGTCAGCAACAGCACCTGCTTCTCCGATTTGATGTACCTCCTGGCCATATCGCCTACCGCAACGGCGCCCTTTGACTGCCTCAGCAGCTGCACGAAGCATCCAAACAGCAGACAGATAACTACGATATAATTATTGTCTCCGTCACATGTGGCTTCAAGCAGGGCATCCATCATCGGCATGAAGAATGATGCTTTGTAATAGAATATGTATCCCAGCAAGCCTGACAGCATGATACTCAGGATACACTTCTTTGTCACCAGCGCGAACACCAGAAAGCTCAGCGCCGGTATCAGTGTAATGATTCCTAAATTTGTTCCTTCCATAAAATTCCTCTCCTAGTTTTTTCCGGTTACTCCCGCATCACCGCAATTCCGCCGATTAATATTCAGCACATCGCGCAAGCCGCATTAAACTCGTCCCAATATTCCTACACTTAAATTTATCTCATCTTTAAAATAAATTTCTATTTCTGTTATGCGTTCCTCCGAAGGCGCCTCAAACTCCTCCTGCACACCACCTACGTTCCTTTTTTTACTTATGCCAAGGCTATGATATGGCAGCAGATCGACACGTCTGATTCCCAGCTGCCTGTAAAGCTCGCCCGTCCTCCTGATAATATCGTCACTGTCATTGACTCCTTTGACCAGCGGCATTCTCATTATCAGCTTGTCACGGGTACGGCTGTCCGCCGCCAGCATCCTGAGATTGTCGAGGATGAGCCTGTTGCTCACACCTGTATACTCTCTGTGCACCTCATCGTCTATGGATTTCATATCGTAAAGAATGTACGTGACGTTCTCTTTGCACGCCAGCCCCATCAGTTCATCCGGGTCTCCGCAGCCTGAGGTGTCCAGGCATGTACTTATCCCGCGTTTTCCTGCTTCATCGATGAGCCTGCCGACGAAGTCCGCATGCATCAGGATTTCTCCGCCGCTCACCGTCATGCCGCCGCCTGTATTATCATAAAAACCTTTGTCCTGCTCAACTACTCCGATGATTTCATCCACCGTCATCGGCTTTGCAACAGCACGCAGAGCCTTGGCGTAACAGGTTTCTGCGCATTTCAGACAGACATCACATCTGGTTCTGTCGATTACGATTCCGTCCTGCGGGTCAATCGTCACGGCCGCCTGTGGGCAGATGTCCACGCAATATCCGCATCCAATGCAGTTATTCGGCGATCTGATAAGCTGCTGCTGTCCTTCAATCATCTCAGGATTATGACACCATCTGCAGCTCAAGGGGCAGCCCTTGAGGAACACCGTCGTCCTGATGCCCGGACCGTCCTCTACAGAAAACTTCTGAATGCTTCCCACAAGAACGCGTTCAGCCGTACTGCTCATTAAAACACCTCCCGATTGCCGTCCCAGCTCTATCAATCATTGGACAGGTGCGGCGTTCTGTCTATGATGACATCCTGTGCACTCTTGTCAAGCTCAGTAAAGTATGCCATATATCCGGCCACTCTCACCATCAGACCTTTGTAGTCCTCCGGTTTCTGCTGAGCCTTCCTGAGAGTCTCATTATCCACAACATTTATCTGTATGTGCTGACCTCCGTCCTGGAAATATGTTTTGACAACACCTTCGATTATCTCCTGTCCGGCTTCTCCCTGCACGCCCTTCGGGTCGAATCTCAGGTTGTAAAGTGCACCCTCGTGGAGGTCTGCCGGTGTCATGCCTGCAACGGATTTCACTGTTGCCGTAGGTCCATTGACATCTCTTCCCATCATCGGTGAGGATGCATCGCAGAAAGGTTCTCCTGCAAGTCTTCCGTCAGGAAGTGCTCCTGTTACCTCGCCGTGAGGAATGTTCATTGTCTGCGAATCAATACCGAATGCATAATATCCGCCTCTGGCATCGTGCCACTGCTGAACTGTATCTGCAATGTAATGCATCATTTCTTTATATATAGCATCTACATGAGCTGAATTATTACCGTACTTTTCTGGCTTGTTGAGAAGCAGCTGTCTCAATCGCTCCTGCCCCTCAAAGTTGCTGTCGCATGCCTTGATTAGCTCGTCCATAGTCAGGTCCTTATCCTCGAACACGCACTTTTCCACTGCTGCGATGGAATCCGCCAGATTTGCCGCTCCCGTTACAAAAAGCCCGCATGTCGAATACTCTGCTCCGCCATGCTGCACGGATTTGCCGCTTTCAACACAGCCCTTTGTCACCATGGATGCGAAAATCACAGGGTATCTGTTCATATGTATGCTCTGCATCAGATTGTAGCCTGTTCTGATGAGGCTGTAATGATGTATTATCTGCTTCTTGAGGGCATCCTTGAATTCCTCTATGTTTTTGAATTCTCTCGGGTCTCCCGTTTCAAGTCCCATAAGCTTTCCAGTTGCCGGATCCACTCCATTATGCAAAACGAACTCTATCATCTTGCCCATATTCACGTAACCTGCGTCAGGGGAACCGTCCGCCTTGCCGCCCCCCGGAGCCGGCTGGGTACAGCCTACGATAGTCCAGTCTCTCGCTTCTTCTATGGTGCTGCCTCTGCCCTTTTCGAGGCATATCTTTATTGCCGCTTCATCACTGAAAAATCCCGGGTTAGCCTGTCCCTCCTGGATCATTTTGCATCCGAACTTTATCAGCTTTTCAGGTGTCTTTTCCCAGACTCTCACTGCCATTACCGGCTGCTTTACCTGCAGCTCATCTGCTGCTTCAAGACAAAGGTATGACAGGTCGTTGGTGGCATCCCTGCCGTCTCTCGTCTGTCCGCCTACAACAAGCGTCTGCCACATCGGATATCCTGCGAAGGCTGTAGCATACCAGTTGTCTCTCACCTCATACACCTCACATGTTTTGAGGTAGAAGCATTCCAGCATTTCCAGAGCTTCCTCCCTGGTGATGTTCTTCTCGTCGATCACGTCCTTTTTATAAAACGGCCACATATATTGGTCGAATCTGCCGAAGCCGCACGCTGTGGTGCACACCTCAATATAAAAGTACACATGCACGAACCATATTGCCTGAAGCGCCTGATGGAATGTCTGCGGTGGATTCTCCGGAACAACTCTGCAGTTACCTGCTATCGTCATAAGCTCCTGCTTTCTCTTTTCATCGGTGCATGCTGATGCCTGTCTTTCGGCTTCCTCTGCCATTCTGTGAGCATATGTTATCAGACCTTCACTCTGAATGATGCATGCTTTCCAGAAATCAACCTTGGCCTGATCCTCCATGGTCTGAGGAATCAGGTTGTCGATGTTCTGCTGACATTCTTCTATATATCCTCTGATTCCTACTGTCAGTATCTTTTCGTGATTGCAGGTGGTTTCCCCTGAGACTCCGTTCTCAAGACCGACGCATATGATATCGTCCTTTTCCAGCGCCTTGATTTTGGCCGGCATTGCTGTCTCGGACAGATCCTCCATTGACTTGCCCTCCCAGTATTTGAGGGTTTCGAGGATCGTTTCTCTGTCCTCAGGTGAAATGTAGTACGGATCCTTTTCTCTTGTTGCGAATTCATCTATGTCACTGACATACCATGAGCTTGACTGAAACTCTGGATGAAGATTGGCACCCTTGTATGCGTTTGTTTCCGTTCCTACGATAAGCTCATCATCCATGATGAGCGTTGTCATGTTTTCCATGATGTGATTGACCACCTTGGCTCTGAAAATCGGAACCGCGTCACCGGCGAACTCCTTGTAGGCCTCTGTCGCCAGCACCAGTCTCTCCGCCGTTATCTGCGGAATGGTATTGAAATATTTCTCCTTAAGTCTTGTGATTCTTTCGTTTAACATTTTTCCTCCCTGCTGCAAATCCTCAAAAAAAACTGCAAAGCTTATGATTGCTCTGCAGCTGATTGTCTGACCTGCCTGGTATTGTTACTGATATTATAATGCCGTTATTACTGAATCTGTTATGGCATACGGGACTGCGACATTCCGATGCCCCTGCATTTTCCCGTAATGAAACCTGGGCTTTTCCCCGGTTATCAGATAGCGCTCCACTTATCAGTGACAGTATACTGCATATTCTGCAGCATCCCAGCAACTGTGCGTCAGACACCTGCACAGCACTTCGGCGGTCTCACTTTTCTCCAGCCCTCTGTCCGGAGGCTATATACCTGTTTACTCGTTGAAAACCGCGCCTCTATCATTCAATAATTATCTTTTTTCTGAATACAGAGCCGCCTGAGCCCTGCACGATACAAAGCTACCTGAGCCCTGTACCGCGAATAACAATACCACTTTAGACATAAATTGTCAAGTTATTTGAGTTGTTTTGCACCGGTTTGTGCCAGTTTCTCTTCAATACACTAGAGTTCTTTTTTTATAATACACGGAAAGCAGCTTTTGCCGAACTGTTTGCAGCTCTGGCAGTGAGAAATTTCCGGAGAAGTCTCTCTGTCCATTTCCTGCCAGTTATATTGAAAATAATAATCCGGTACCTTGGCGCAGCCCCAGATTTCCTCTGCACCAAGTCTTCTTGCCTCGTCAAGAGCAATGTCCATCATGGTTTTACCAAGCCCTTTACCTCTGTATCGCTCAGTTACCGCCAGGTCCTCCAGCACATAGCAGCCACTTTTGAACTGCAACACTGCACCTGCCAGAAGTTCTCCTGTTTCATCATTATCGCATCTCCACATTTTAATAGTTTCTTGCGGTGCAACGTCCTCTACTTCCACTTCCATCCCGCTATCATGAAATAATTTTGATAAAGCGTGATAATCATTCGTTTCTTTAATGCTATACATTTTCTCTTCTCCTTGTTTTACAGTGCAGTTCCCTTCTTCGGTACAAAGAATTTACTCATATCGACTCCCTCCAGCTCAAGCAGCCGTATCTTCTTATCTATACCTCCCGCATACCCTGTAAGGCTTCCGTTTGTTCCCACCACTCTGTGACACGGAATAATTATGGATATTTCGTTATGACCTACTGCTCCTCCCACAGCCTGCGCCGACATACGCGCTATACCTCTCTTTGCCGCTATCTGCTGCGCAATCCTTCCGTATGTAGTTGTCTTACCATATGGGATTTCCAGAAGGATTTCCCATACGGCTTTCTGGAAATCCGTTCCTACCATATGTATAGGCGGAAGGAATCCCGGGTCTCTGCCTTCAAAATAGATGTCCAGCCATTCAATAGTCTTTTCAAATACGGGACAATCGGCTTCCTCATGCTCAGGATCCAGATAATATCCAAAGTATTTCTGATCCTTAATCCAGATACCTGTAAGCCCCTGCTCGTCTGCTGCCAGAAGCAGATCTCCCATCGGAGAATCATAATGCTTAATATACTGCATGGTTATTTATACCTCCTTTATTCCAGTGAGTTCCACAGGCTCATTGTAGCATAACTGCGCCATGGCCTCCACTGTTCTGCAATTTCAGTACGTTCTTTTTCTGTATATCCATCCATTGCTTTTTTAATTCCATAATCTGTATGCGGGAAAGCGTCGGTCCATGCCATGGTTCTCATGGCAATGTATTGAGCTGTCCATGGTCCGACGCCCCTGATATTCAGCAGCTTCTTCATTTCCTTTTGCGGGTCGGCACTGCTGCTGAAATCAATTGTATCTTCTTCAAATTCTCTGGCTAGTGATTCTATTGCTGCTGCTCTGGATGCAATCACGCCCAGACTGCCTAGTTCCTGGTTAAGCTCCGGGACGGTCAGCAGCTGTGCCGGAGTTGGAAATACGTATGTCAGTCCGGGCTGATCCGTTTGAATTTCAGTTCCGAACCGGGATGCAATTCTGCCTGACAGCGTGCATGCTGCCTTGACGGTAATCTGCTGTCCAAGCACTGCTCTTACTGCCATCTCAAAGGGATCAAAGCATCCCGGAATGCGAATGCCGGGGTTAAACAATCCCGGCTTCAGTTCGTTCATTTGACCAAGCACTGATGCAACCACTTCCGGATCACAGTACAGATCAAACATCTGCCGCAGTTTTCCTAGTACCTGCGGTAATACCGGCAGCAAAGAATCGCTGATTACAACCTGCAGTGCACCTTTCTCGGGCTCATCCTTCACGCTTATCCATCCGCATACATCCGTTCCTTTTACATCCTGAAGCCTCACAGTTCTGTAATATGTTCCTTCACTTACCAGCTCCACTCCCGGTATCGCTCGGCCTTCAAGAAAGTTAAGCAATTTATCATAGCAATACGGTTTACGGTATCCAAGCGAAACCGATATTTCCCCCGAAGCTCTCTTGGTATTCGGTCTTCTGCGCAGTGCTGTCGGTGACATCTGGTATTTCTCACGAAAAGCATTATTAAACTGACGCAGGCTGCCAAAGCCAGATGCCATTGCAACTTCCATCACCGAAAGGTTTGTATCAGTCAGCAGATTCTTAGCCAACAGAAGTCTGCAGGTCTGCTGATACTGTACCGGTGAAACATGAAACTCCTCTGTAAACACCCGGCGCAGATGCCTATCAGAGCAGTCAAGCTTCTGTGCAATTTCCGGCAGTCTGTTCCCGCTGCTGCATTCACTCTCAATAATCCTTGCTGCAGAAAGTGCTATTCGGGAGGATGCATCGACCGGTGCTAACCCTGGTGCCTGTTCGGGTCTACAGGTCATACATGGCCTGAAACCTGCCGCCTCTGCTTCCGCAGCGGTTCTGAAAAACCGACAGTTTTCTTCCTTTGGCATCCTCGCACGACAGACAGTACGGCAGTATATGCCCGTCGATGTGACTCCGACAAAATAACGGCCGTCAAACCGTGCATCCCTTGCCTTGAAAATATCATATAGTTTTTTGTGTGTTATTCCCTTATCCATAGTATAAGTATACCATAAACCATAGTCACAGTCCGGCAGTTTTCGGACATTAAACCGGAAGGCAAGCAAAGCTACCATAATACTACTTTTTTAGGAATTATTGTATTTTGTAATTGCAATAATGTTGTTTCTATGTTATTCTATTTATGGGTATTTATTCCATTTTTATAGTATTAGATTGGAGATTATATTATGGCAATTATAAAAGTAAATCATGAATTCAAATTCACCAATGATTATGTATTCGCAGAAGTAATGAAGGATCCTGAATTGTGCAAACAGCTTCTCCAGAGGATTTTTCCAGATAGAGAGATAGAGGCAATCAGATTCTGCAACCCTCAGGAACGGGACAAGCACAGCAACGAACCTCCTCCGGAGCCAGAAGCTGATGCAGCTGTCTTATCCGAAATATCACTGACCTCTTATGATTCGGAGGCTACGGTTGATTCATACACTGCTGAGACCCAGAGAACAGTGAGCTTCGGCCCTAAAGCCAAAAGCATAAGACTTGATGTTCTTTTTAAAGGTGACAGCACATGGTACAATGTGGAGATACAATGTGAAAACCGTTATAACATTCCTCGCAGATCAAGATATTATTCAAGCCTATGCGATATGGATCAGCTGGGAAAAGGTGAAGATTACAATAAACTCAAAGATACATACATCATATTCATATGCACATTTGACCTGTTCGGACTGAACGAACCCATCTACAGCTTCGAAAACTATGATGTCAAAAATGACTTGCGGCTTAATGATGGAAGTTATACAATCATAGTAAATACAAAGAGCACAAAAGATGATCTGCCAAAGGAGCTGAAATGCCTGTTTGACTATATCAATAACGAAGAGGTTGAGACAGATGACAGCTTCATTGCCGATCTGGATCATAGAGTCAGGCTGCTCAACACTGATGATAATGTCTGGAGGCGGGAAATAATGAGATTGGATCAGGAATTTAAATATAGGGAAGCTTTAGCAAGAGAAGAGGGGCATGCTGCTGGGTTGTCTGAAGGGCAGGATTCAAAGGCGAAAGAAATTGCAGCTAACCTAAAAGCTGCAGGTATGAATACTAAAGATATTGCAGTTAATACCGGGGTATCAGAGGAAGAAATCAAGGAGTTGTGAGATTGATTCTCAGTTGCTTGCTGCAAACCGCAGATTGATAACAAGTTTTGATAAAAGAACAAATCGGCGTTGACAATCTTAAAAACTACACTTACAATAAATTATAAGAAATGGGTTTGTTACCGTACAGCTATTGCTAATGCGGGGTGCTCATTTCTTTTTTTACCTTCACGTTCCATTTGTGCGCGCGCTTCTAGCTTATCTAAAAATGAACGTGGTTGATGAGCTCACGCTTCTGGCTTTTCAAAGGGAATATACCCCCTGGAGGTATGTTTAAAATGCTGTACAGCGAAAATGTGCAAATCTTAATAGATTTTGAAAATAATCGCACATAAAATGCTACGGAAGCGATATTCAGCTGTATATTTCTGTAAATTATTAGTTTTTTTCAATATATTTCTACTAAAAAGATGTTTTTTGATGTATATACCCCCTCTTAATAAGCGCTTTTTAAAAAATAATGTGCTATTTTTTATCTCATACAGTTCTTTTTACACAAATTCCGTGTTCAGCAGCAGCCAAGCCAAATTATGCACATAATCACAGCACCAAGCTTAAAGCTAAGAAAAAGTACTACGTACAGGTAAGAACGTACAAAACAGTAAGCGGAAAGAATTATTATTCTTCATGGAGCAAGGTTAAATCAGTGAAAACTAAATAACGTTTTTAGCAAATGAATATTTCATAGCCGTCAGGCTATTAAAGGGGCTGCCGCATTAACGAACAATAGTCGTTAATGCGGCAGTTCTGTATTATCAACAATATCTGCCGTTCCAGTTGCGACAGCCCCTTTCACTTTCACTTCAGAAAACGGGATGGCTCGCCGGCATAAGAAATGGTCAGCTTATGCATGGCTCTTGTGCAGGCAATATACAGCAGGTGGCAGTCAAAGTCAGCATCGTACTTAGCTTTGCTCGCACCTGGCACAAGCACTTCATCAAATTCCAATCCCTTTGCCATCTGTATAGAAGTGACAGATACCCCACTTGAAAATCGTGTGCTGTCTGCTGTAAGGAGATTTACATTATGACTTTGGGACAGTACATCAAACAATTTCTCTGCATCGGCATTAGTCTTTACCACGATTCCAAGGGAAGCATTGCTGCCAGCTTCAAATTCGCAGATCTTCTGCGAGAGAAACTCCAGCTCAGCCGAATCGCTTTCGCAACATACGGTTTGCGGTACAGGCCCATGCCGCTCTATCATCTCCAGATGAGGCTGCTGACAGATTGCATTTGCATAGGACATAATCTCATAGGTTGAACGATAGCTTCTATTCAATGTGACATATTCTGCATCTTCATACAATGCTTTCAAATCATCCAGCGTATGTAAATGGCACGGGTTCAGAACCTGCCCAAAATCGCCGAGTATCGTCTTCTGGCAAGGGTAAATCATATTTAATGCAGCATACTGGACAGGTGAATAATCCTGCATCTCGTCTATCACCAGATGCTTTACAGTCCTGTTTTCATCGAGACCTTCAAAGGCTGCCAGTAAGTAAAGGAACGGGAACACATCGTCCCACTCCAGCATGTTCTTTTTCGGCAGAACCAGCATTTGAGAAGCGTTGATATAACGATAAAAGTCTTTGTACAATGCCAGCGGTTTTTTAATCGTCAGCATCTTGTTCAATTCTTTAAGGATTGCACTTGTCTTTGGAGGTTCTACCCACATTAGCATCTGTGAGCTTAATTTGCTGCGGATATCCCCCAGATGATAAACATACTCATCCAGCATCCGGACAAAATCCAGGGATGATTTGAACTGTGCCCTTTGCTTCCGCTTCTCGTCCTGAATCTCCAGCATGTTTTTCTGCGGTTCGAAGGAAATGATGCCGTCTAATGCATTTCGTGCAATTTCATCTTATCGTCGAAGGTATGCGCAAGTTCCTTTTGCAAAACCTCATCCTGTACATTGGTTGTGCTTTCCAGCACATATTCCATGACACCATTTTTTATCTTAAACTGGCGCTTGCGGGTAAGCTCCCCTTCAATTCTTCCAACCGGTGCATCAAATCCGGCAGGACCTGCATCATAATCATAAAACATCCCCGATATGGGCGCACGCCAGTCAAAAATCAGCTGCTCTCCATCGTATTCAAATCCGAAACGTCCGATGTAATAGGGAAATGCGATATCACTCCCATCAGGAGAAAAGTCAATCCTGGCGAAATAGGGAGAATCCTTCAGCTTCGCCACCTTTTCGCGCTTCTCCACTGCAAACACTCCCGTGCGGTCCGTCTGCTCAAGCAAACGTTCATTTTGCAGCTTCTCATGGCGGTCCATCTCGCTGTAAGAATCCACCATATATTGCTTGGCTTGCCTGTATTCCCGGTCAAGGCGCAGCACGCGCTCCTCCGCCTCTGTCAAAGAAGCGTCTATCTTCTGTTTTATATCCGCAAGATGTCTGATTTCATCCGGGAACATTTCATTCAACATTTTCATAATAGCTTCGTTTTGTCCGGGGGTGTTCAAGGCTTCTCTGATATCGGCATTGGGGTTTTGAGATAGTTGCCTGAGCATCCTCAAAATCGCTTCAAGGGAATAGTTGGCACATCGCAGGGAACGGATGATTTTTAATCGTTGAATGTCTTTGTATGTATAAACACGATATCCGTTACGTTTCATCAGCAGCTCTTCCTCATCCTTGTGTGGCGTATGTTCGGCTCCGGACAAAATATCCTGAACAATTTCGATAGCCTCCTCTGCGTTAACGCGTTCCTTTTGAAGCATCGAAATATATTCCTGCGTAATGCAAAGCGCACGCTCAAAGTCACATTTTGCTGTCGTCTTTACTACTTCAACAATTTTCTTTCTTAAGCCGTTCTGCAGCACTTCGATCTGAAAAGCCATGCGGGCAAGGCGAATTTGCTGCAGATGCAGCTCCGTGAAAATGCGGTATCCGTTTTTCTCTCGCTCCGGTTTTGTAATGAGCCCCCATTCTTCGTAAAAACGCACTGTATTCGGATGTATGCCAATGATATCGGCAACTTCTGAGGTTCTGTATGTTCTCATCAACGCCTCCTCCTTAACCGTATTATACTTCTACCAAAAAGGGTGGTGTTTAACTGTAGGGTTTTTGTTGTAAAAAATGCACGGTATGCACATGTATTGCGGTAGAAATTCCGAAATATTTACTATACTTATCTTGAAAAACGGCTGCAGATATGTTATTATTGGCGAAAGAACCATTTTTTTTGTATTACGAGGGGGTGTACGCGTGGCAAAACGAAGCGACGGATTTATTACAGAAAAACGAATTTTGCAGGTTTGTGTCAGACTGTTTCTGGAGAAAGGATTCCATAGAACAAAGACTTCACAGATTCTAAAGGATGCACAGGTTTCTTCCAGCAGTTTCCAGAACCTTTTTCACAATAAGGACGGTGTTCTGATGGAGCTGGTGCAGTTCATGTTTGAAAACCAGTTCGGCATCGCCAGAAACATTGCGGGCGATTCGCTCCCGCCGGTATATGTATATGCGTCAGAAACCGCCATTCAGATTACGCTGACAGAGCTTAATGAAAATCTGCGTGATATTTATCTGGAGGCCTATACTCAAGACAGCACTCTTGACTACATCCAGAAAGCAACGGCAAAGGAGCTGAAGGAAATCTTCGGTCCATATCAACCGGATTTGACGGAGCAGGATTTTTATGAGCTGGAGTTTGGAACGGCAGGGTTGATGCGAGGCTATATGGCAAGTCCCTGCACGGAAAGTTTCACGCTGGAGCGAAAGCTGAACAAGTTCGTGACGCTGGCGCTGCGTGGCTATAAGGTGCCGGAGGACGAGATTGATAAGGTGCTGGCCTTTATTGCGGGACTGGATATGAGAAGTCTGGCTCAGTCAGTCATGGAGGAGCTGTTCAAAAGACTTGCAATGCACTATGATTTTTCTCTGGATGGTCTGCTGCCACAGGGATAAAATCACTCAAAGATGATTTGCAAGGGAATACTCCATTACATAGGAAATTACCCTATACGATCTCCCTATTAACAGATTACTTTTCTGCGGAGTACAGAGAAGCAAAAGCGAGGAAATATATATGAAAAAACGAATTTTTAGTATTGTGCTGAGCCTGTGCATGGTGCTGGCACTTGTGCCGGCGACAGTGTTTGCGGAAAATGCAGATTATAGTGTTACTTTCGAATTCGACCATGGTACTATTCAGAGTTATAATAGTCCTGTTTCCGAAACGTGGTCTAATTTATTGGATTCCCTTACTATGCCATCACTTGATAGTGGGAGTTACGAACCATACGTTTTTCTAGGCTGGAAAATTAAAGGATCCAATAGTTCTGAAGTTATTCCTGCGGGTAAAGAAATTGACGATAGTAACATCAAGGAAGATACGACCTTCGTTGCCGTTTTTAAAACGGTGGACATCACCTACGAATTTGACCACGGAACGCTTCCTGCGGACAGACAAACAACAGAGACCATTGAACAGGGCGATTATATTGATTTCCCTGAACTGGAAAACTGTGGCGAATACAAACTGTAGGGTTGGATGGTAAAAGGATCCGATGATGACGCGATCTATACAAACGAAAAAGATGAATACTGCCCTTCAAAAGATATGACCTTCGTGGCAGTTTATGAAGAACCCGTCACTTTGGAAGTTCCATTCACCACTACAGTCAAGCAAGGCGGTAACGTAGCACCGGGCAAAACAGTTTTCACGCTGGAGCTTGTGGATTTCCAAGGAAAAAATTTGAGCTCCAAGGATGTTATAGTCACCGCTGCCGTTACCACTAATGGCGTAGGCAGCTATGACGGTACTATGACGATTAAAGGTACATCTGAGGGCATTGCACGCATGTTCACAGGTCCAGTATTTGTTAAGCAGGCGGATATAGATGATCCGAACTGGACTGTTGACGGTAAAGTGTGGGGACTTGTCTATAAAGAGGCTGTTGCTCTTTCAACTGACGATGAAATAATACCTTCTCCTATGGCCATATTCCCTGCAACCCTGATTACGTCTGAAAACGGCAGTTATTACGAAATCCCTGATGGAGCATATGAGGTAAAAGAATTGACTTTCACCAATACCTATACCAAATCAGTAGCCGAACCGTCAGGCAATGAGGGCACAACAAACGGAGACTCAAAAAATGATGCAGACACAAACCCTAAGACAGGTGATGACAGCAACCTTACATTATGGCTTACCCTGCTGGCATTATCAGCAGCAGGTGCAGGTGGTACATGTGTGTACAGCAGACGCAGAAGAAGCTCTCGCGCTAAATAAAAAGATAGACTTTATGGCGAAGTAGAATTATCTATTTCGCCTTCTTCTATACAATTTTAATTTTCATAATTTAGCGGAGATGATCGAGTAGGGGCTAACTCGTATCTTGAGAATGCATTTAGCGGATGTACACGTCTCTCAAGTACTACGGTTGATTAAGACAATATTTCCTATTCAGCAAAGGATGATATGTTGTTCAATAAGGATAAATAAGAAAACACGTAAATAGCTTTGTCCTTAGTAGCCATAAGGAATAAAGACGGCAGGAGGAAGAAGAATTTGAAACAAGGAAAGATAACAAAAAAGGCAGTGGCCGCTATTATTGGCTGCTTAATGCTTATAACATCATTTCCTGCATTTGGCAGTAAAGTGTATGCGGCAGAATTACCAAGCGACAAACAGTTTGCAACGAAAGCAGACTTAATGAATTTCAATACAAATGACAAAGACGGTGCTATAAATCCAGCAAAGGTCTATTTTGGAAATAACAAGCAAATGTGGTGGATTGCGGGGAGTCAAAACGGGAATTTAACTTTGTTTGCGGAAAGTCCTCTTCTGAGAAATCTACAATATGAGCCAGATCATAGAAATAAATCATATAGTGATGATTGGAAGTGTACATATCTAAATGGAGCACCAACGGAAGTCTATTCAAATCATTATGGTGCAAGCCCACTTAGAAATACATTACAAGGTTTAGAAAGTTCTTATTTTACAAGTAAAGAACAAGCTCTTATGAACAATACAACAATCTATACATATGATGCAAAAAATGGGTCGGTCTATTATACAACAAATAAATTATATCTTGCTTATGGAGATGGAGATAAAGAATATACATATATTACAGTTGGTAAAAATAGTCCAACCGCTTTAAATAACGGTCTTCGTATTCATAAAAGTTATTGGGGAAATTATGGTAAGTTTTGGCTCCGTGCGCCACATAGTTCATATAAAAATGCTGTGTGGGCTCCGGTACCAGGCTCCGTTATATTCACTGGACCTGTTGACACCGAATATTATCCGCTGATGCCCGCATTTGAATTGAATCTATCATCTGTCATCTTTGCATCTAGTGCATTAGCAGCAACATCTAGTGGAACTTTAAATCATAGTAGTGCAATGACATTACGCTATGATACAAATCAATTGGGTTCAGCAACTGTATTTCATGCTAAAAATGAAGTTCAACTTACTGATGTTCCAAATGGTACATATTTAGTTGCACAAAACAGTACAGAGGCCTATGCAAAACAGATTACAAACGAAACAAAAGTGACTGCAAGCGATATGGGATTAGATAGTTTTTATAATTGTAAAGTATGGTTAGAAACAACAGACAGTAATCAAAGAATGACATATGCTACTTTAGCAGATGAGATATATTCAATCAATGTCACACTTTCTAATGGCATGAAAGTCACAACAGGAAATCTTACACAAGAAATAGGTCAAAATATACCTATGGGAAACATTGTCATAACTGCAGAAGATGGTTATATGTTCCCTGCTGATTATACAGTTGTAGCCCAAAACGGTATTACTGTAAAGAGAGATAATGAGCATCAATTAACGATTGCAGGAACACCAACAAATAATGTGAATTTAACATTACCACCAGCAACTCTAAAGGTTTATAACATGTCTTTAACAGGTCAAGGAATATTCGGAATAACTTGTAAAGATTATAGCCCAATTGAAAAAAAAGAATTGACTATTACAAATAGCGGCAATGTCCAGTTAGTAAATGTCAATGTATCTATCACAGGAAAAGATGCTGATGCATTTGAGTTAAAAGGAGATGATGTCACTGTTATTCAGCCAAACGGAACTCTTCAAGTAACAGTAAATCCTAAAAATAATTTAGATATAAACGATTATCAAGCAACCCTTTTCGTGTCTGCGGATAAAGTGACTGATCAAACGATAGATTTACGATTTACAGTAAATGAACATGACTATAAAGAAGTTGTTACACTGCCTACTTGTACAGACAAAGGATATACTACTTATGCTTGTAAAAACTGTACTCATAGTTATGTGAGCAATGAAGTCAATGCAAAAGGTCATGCTTTCGGAGAATGGGAAGTCACAACAAAACCTACAACGACATCAACAGGAACAAAAGAACGTACTTGTGAGCGTTGTAATCATAAGGAAACAGAAGTGATTCCTATGATTTCAACTACAAACAAACCAGATGATGAAAACAAGAAACCTGATAGTAACGATAACATTCAGACAGGTGATGACAGCAACCTTACATTATGGCTTACCCTGCTGGCATTATCAGCAGCAGGTGCAGGTGGTACATGTGTGTACAGCAGACGCAGAAGAAGCTCTCGCGCTAAATAAAAAGATAGACTTTATGGCGAAGTAGAATTATCTATTTCGCCTTTTTCTATACAATTTTTACATGTCGCGGAGATGTATAACAAAATCCCCCGATTACAAAGATTGGGGGATTTTGTTGCTAAATTTTGTTAAAAAATTACTCCAAACATATATGGTGGAATTCTTACAATATCCCCATCTACAGTTAAATTTTTCGGATGTATTATATATTGCGATGCTATCTTCTTTCCAAACATCTCTTTAAATCTTCCCAGGGATGTCGTTGTATAATTTTTTGATAATTTAACCTCTATTGGAAACACCCTGAAATTTGTTTTGCTTTCATTAGATAAAAGGAAGTCAATCTCTATATCATTACGATGTTTTTCTACACTATAGCGTGTATAAAAATATAACTTACGTCCTTTAGCGACGATCATTTGCGCGATTGCGTTCTCATATAACATACCCTCATTCAGCGAAAGCCTGTCATTCATAATTTGTTTATAAAGCTGCGCATCCATTATTTCATTTTCATTAAATGCTAAGCTCACCAAAAGTCCCGTATCTCCCATATAACATTTTACAGCAGATTCATTTTTATTAAGCGCAAATCCTACGTTTGGATCATTGCATTTATAACAGAGGTTGCAAATCATAGAATCGTCCAACCAAAACAAAGGGTCATCATATTTATCAAAACAAGCTCCCGGCTCGATTGCCTTTAAAACTATCTTTTTTTCGTGTGTTGACAAATATGCCGGTATATTTTCAAATAATGCAGACACCTTTGAATTATAACGTCTTGCTGCCTTCCTGATATCATCCCTATATAGTCCCAGAATGTCCCTTTTTTCAACATCTGCGGCCGCAAAATCACGTCCATTTTTTGCAAATGCCACAATCGCCTGAGGCATACCTCCTACCAACATATATTCTTTAAATAGATGCATTGCTTTTTGGTGCATTTTCTGATCCAATGGTTGTTTATTTTTATAACATTCTTTTATATAATCCAATAGAATTTCTTCATTCATATAAATCATAAATTCTTCAAAATCTACCGGATACATTTTTATTTTTCGTTCTTCTGATGGAAGAGTAATAGATTCCACATTTTCCCTGATTGAAATCAAGGAGCCTGTTTCTATAAAGTCATATCTCCCGTCTGCCACGAGATACTTAATAGCTTCCCTTGCTTTTGGAAATTTTTGAATTTCATCAAAAATAATTAAAGACTCCCTTGGATACAATCTTTTATTATACTCCAATGATATTGTTTGGAAAAATATATCTAAATTAGTCAGATCATCAAAGCTGTTTAATATTTTTTTACTTGCTTTATTGAAATCGATAACTATATATGATTTATACTCTTTTTTTCCAATTTCTTCTGCAACAGTTGACTTCCCAATTCGCCTTGCACCTTCAATCAACAAAGCTTTCGTGCCGTTACAATTTTGCTTCCACTCTAATATCTGGGTATATATTTTTCTTTCTATTTCCACAGAATCGCCCTCCTCAACAGTACGCAATCTATTTTTATCCAAGTTTTCAGACTATACTCAATGTAAATTATATACTATTATCCAACAGTACGCAATCTATTTCTATTTTATTCAGTTTTAAAAAGAATATGCACTACCCGCTGAGGTATTTGTAAAATTTCAACAAAATCCCCCGATTCCAAGGGTTGGAATTCGGGGGATGTCCACACGAATGTGAGTGAGGCGTGAGTTAATATATTAAACGAGAATATACTTAGCTTGTTTGCCTTTACCTTTAAGTTCTAATAACCCTTTATTTTTTAGCTTTAAAATAATTCGATAGGCCTGCGGTGGTGATAAATTAAGAAGTTCTGCCACACTTCCTCTTGTAACATAACCTTGGTTTTTTGCAAGCTTAATTATTAATTCTTCATATCTCAACTTATCAATATCTGTCTGCCTTATATAGCCTACTACATTGTCACTTTTTTTATATACACCTGAACTCAGCATATAATAGCGACCTCTTCCTGTTCCTTTAGCCTCCACTAAGCCCATTTCAACTAAACTTTCGACTGCAACTTTCACTCTTGTGCTATCGCTATTAATTTCCTCAGCGATTTCCGAAACAGTTGATCTATGGTTAGTTTTCAGACAATTCAAAACCAACAAATAGTGGATTGATAATGAATGTCCGGTTTTCTTCTGCTCTTCTGTAATCATTTTCACAAATGCCTTATCAGGTAAGCTCTTTGGGATAAATAATTTAACCAACCGCTCTGTTGATTCGGAGTAGTCTGGCAATAAACGTCCGAATAAAAGAGAGCCTTCATAAATTCTATCAATCCCTCTTCCCGTACGTTCGGCTAATCCTATTCTTTTTAATGCGTCTGCCAAAACAGGATTCCTGCCATGAGGCTCTGCATACAGCAGATTACTTATAGATACACCTTCTATAAATCCACCCGGATTACTGATTGTCATACCCTCATCATCTAATTGCACACGTACACGCCCCAACATTGAATAATCACGATGGCAAAAGGCATTAACTAATGATTCTCTAAAAGCCCTTTTATCCACATCAGGAATCGATATTCTGAAAAGGCCAACTTCCATTTCCTGCTCTCTGTTCCAAGCATCTACATATCCGCTTATCTTCTCAAATGCAGCTAACATAGGTAATGTATATGATTCATTCACTTTGACATCTGTTCCCTGCATAATCTGAATTGCTGATTCTGCTGTAGGCACTAATATTTTTAGCCGGTCTTTTTTTCCAATCAGTAACATGCCTGTTAGCGTTGGCACACTCTCCCCGTTTACAGTTGTAACTAATTGCAAAGCACTATCCAGCTCATTATCATTCAGTTCCAGCAGGGTCTGGTCACCACGATATGCTCTGATAATGTTTCTTAAACGTTCTCGTTCCACAGAATCCAAATCGTCAAGGATTGCTTCCGGAACTGGCTGCGCAGAAAAGTCAAGCAGACTCAAGCTGCTCAACCTGTTTGCAATTTCATATGGATACATAGGGATGTTCTCTGGTGTTCCATCTGCCTTAATCCTTCGTCTTAACATTTTGCCTGAAGATGTCGCGACAATACTTGTTTTCTTAGGAACTGAAATTTTTAAAATAGATACATCGTACTCAACGAGCTCTGTTCGAACAGAAACAGGTGGAATCGTTCTATTAGCTATTAAAGCCGCTAACTGTGTTATATCCTTATGTTTCTCATGCAGTCCTGTGATTTCCCCGTCATCTTCTACACCTAAAAACAAATCTCCCCCGTCAGTATTTGCAAAAGCAACCACGGCTTCTACAAGCTCTTCATCGCCCAGCTTTTTCTGATCGCTTTTGAATTCATTTATCAAATTTTCATTAAACCCAATATTCATTTTACTCACTCCTTTTGTATATTTTAACTCACGCGTGATTTAAAATCAATACAAATGTCACGATTCGTGATATCTAATTTTACTAAATCAAATATTAAGTTACGATATAAAAAATCCCCCGATTCCAAGGGTTGGAATTCGGGGGATGTCCACACGAATGTGAGTGAGTCTGAGTTGCCCAGACTGCGTCGTTGGTCGCCACGCTCCTCTGTGCTGCAGGCAGCTTGATTCGCTGCGACATATGACGGCGCACATTCCATTGCTCTGCTCCTTCGGAGCAATCGCAAGGACAAGTGCTGCTAACGTTTGCGAAACGGTGGAAGCCCGTAAAATAGAGTTTTGTAGATATATGTGCTGCATACTTGCTGCAAACCTACAGCATCCTATAACAACTGAGCACTTCTCTTCATGGCCAGATATCAGCGAGGGTATCTGGCTTTTTGAAAAAGTATTCGAACGAAATTTATACAATTGTTTCCTTTACATTTTCTAATTCATATAGCATATCCGGATCCAAATCTAAACATTTACTTTCATCTCTGGTTCCAGTAACATCCCAAGCCAATGAATCATTTAATATTGTGCATGCATTCATAAAAAAATCTATATCCCTTAATCGTTCAAAAACCTTTTTTTCTAAGAGATGATTTGCGTCATAACAAACTATTTTTCCATCCTCGAAATATACATCTACTTTATAGTCTCTGTATGGGATTACCTGTACTACTTTTGGAAACATATTCATCCCCCTCTCATATTAAATTATATGTATATTACCACACCAGGGGATTTTACAAAACAATTCTTTTATTTTTAAGCAATTTAAAAAACTGCTCATCCAGTTCTTTTTCATCCGCATTACATTTCAAAAATGTACGAAATTTCCAAATTGTCATTGACATTTCTGGGATTAGTCTGGGCTTTTGCAATACTTTATGATTTAATATTTTATTATGGAAAGGATGGAAAGGAGTAAGAAAAAATGATAATCAAAATAATCAAAAAGTCAATTATCATGTTAATTTGCATACTTATCGCATACTTTGGAACCAAGTCCCTCATGACAAATTCTATTAGCACCGTCAAATATCCTGACAGCCCGTATGTGGGAGAGTGGGTAGCTAAATCTTTTGAATATGAAGGCACTAAGTATGACAACGTTGAGGAAACCGTTGGAAATGTAGAGCTTATAATCTTTAAAGACGGTACAGCTACATTTAGTGGAGATGGTGATAAGGTTGAGGACAAATGGGAGCCTACTGAAGACGGTTTAAGGCTCATGGATAATGGCGGCGATCTGTTATTCGTCTACAAGGACGGAATGCTGCTAAACACTCTTGACGTAGAAAAAGGAGCCATAACCTTAATCTTCGAGAAGAAGGAGTAGTTCTTCTATAAATATAAAATAATAGATAGCGAAAGGTCAGTGCACCAGTTCCATGACGCATTGGTATCTTTCGCAGAAAGATGGGGAATAAACATGAAATTTAAAAAAACAATAATTGTAACATGCTTTGTAATCATCGCATCTCTGGGACTCTCACTGACAGGATGCAGTAACAGCAGCAACGACAAGACTACTGAAAACACCAGTGCCAAATACACCAGCAACACGGATGCTGAAAACACCATCGACACGGATGCTGAAAACACGTATATAGGAACATGGGTAGCTACAGTTGTTGAACGCGAAGGCATTGAATATGACGCTGCGGAAGCGAAGGCATCCTTCGTGCTTACTCTTGATGCAGACGGTACGGGTACATTTGACCCAGGTAACGGGGGAGGTGACATCAAATGGGAGCTTGCCGAAGACCGTTTGAAAATTACGGATTCCGTCGGTGATTATTACTTCACCTATAAGAACGGAAAAGTGCTATGGGAGTTGCCAATCGATCAGGAAGTCGCAACCATATATTTCGAAAAGAAGAAGTAACTGGCTGAATAGCAAGAGATTCGGATTCCATCAACGGATTAATGACGTCTTTTTAGAACTGACTTCTACTGCGATAATTTATTCTCTCCTGAAGCTCTTTTACAGATTTTGGTCCTTCCATATGTCAAGCGGATATTCGCAATCCGCTTTGCTACTTGCTCATAACCGAATAACTGCTTCGCAGTTTATCAGATGGAGCTTGTACCCCATCTGATACAAGCAAGTCCCTACCCATCACTTAATGCTTTGCGCATTTGAAGTGGGGGACTTGCTCGATTCGGTTAAAGTATGAGATTTGCCGATGTACTAAAACTGTATCTGAACAAAACGAAGGGGACTGCGAAAGAGCCGCCCGCAGGCTCGACAATCGTTCTGGCGGACGGCACGACCAACACCATCAGAAAGTTACGGCATCTGCGCAAGTAATGGCCGTGTGATCATCACCAACAGCATCGTAACCGCCAAAGGCGGTACATCGTCTGATAGCATGGGCATCTGTTCTGTTATAGAATTCAATAGCGGCACCTTGATTGCCGAATCAAAGGAGGAATGGGTTCTGTCCAGAAACCAACCGAATAAACTTCCTGAATCCTATTGGAGGCGCACCTCGAACAGCGGCCCTTATAATGAGGCTCCTGGTTCTGCATATAACTGGAACAAGTCGCACAACTATGTAGAGTTCCATGACACAAATCCCGGCTACGTCATCACCTTTGACGCCAACAGCGGCCAAGGCACAATGTCAGACGCAACCGCTATCACATCCGCAGCAATTACAGATGTTGATGCTCCGGTATCCAATACTACATTGGACACTGCAGCAGTCTGTGAAACCACAGGTGTAAGCAGTACCACACCATCGGTTACATGGAGCCCGTCTGGTTCCAAAGCAGAATATGGTAAAATCTACACTGCAGACATTACGCTTTCCGCAAGTGAAGGCTACAAATTTGCGGATGGCGTGACAGCTACCGTAAACGGGAATCCTGCAACAAACGTTACGAGAAACACTGACGGAACTCTTACGGTAACCTACGAATTTCCAAAAACAGAAAAGCACAACATTGAACTGACATTTAATACCGCGGTTCGTGATGTCGATCCTGTAAGGAATCCAACAATTAATTCTGGATATAAAATACCTCTTTGTATTTTCGTCGAGGATACCAACAAAAATGGAGATTTCACTGATGATAAAACAGTGCTCCTTGACAATGCTCTTGTGGAAGAATTTATCGCACAGCCGGAAGTAACCATGACTTATTAAGAGTTTATGGCTACATTTAAAAGTGAATTGGGTATTGATGAGATAAAGACAAAATACACCGGGGGATATAATTATTCTGTTTTCGCAATAATTGAGCATAGCGAAGAAATACCTTTCGCCATAGATGCAAATCAAAAAGTCACCGATGCAATCGTAAAAGTTAATGGAAAAGAAATAACCAATGAATGTAAGGGAGGAAGCTCAATATCCATTAATCCGGGCTCCTATGTCTTTACCGCCACCGAGGATATTCCTCAGAAAAGCCAGACACCTGCAGTTGTAGTGAATACAATAACATATAACGGTGAGGCAATTACTGCTAATGCAGAGGGCGAATATGTATCAAAGAAAGCAAAGAAGCCGAAAATTTCAAAGCTTCAAAAGGGTAAGAAATCCTTTAAGAATACCTGGAAAAAGGTGAAAGGTGTATCGGGATATCAGGTACAGTATTCAACCTCAAAGAATTTTACAAATCAAACTTCAAAGAAGGCTACCTATAATGGCAATAAAAAATTCACAAAGACAGTTAAAAAGCTCAAGGGCGGCAAGAAATATTATGTAAGAATTCGCACCTACAAGAATGTAAAGATAAACGGCAAAACCGTTAGGATTTATTCCTCCTGGTCATCAGCAAAAGCTGTTAAAACTAGAAAATAGTATCAGAAGGTATCATAACGTGGGAGAACGGTAGAGTACCGCCATGTACCATGAAAATAATGGGGAGGGATAACCTCCCCATTATTGTGTCTAGCGTCAACGTCCCCGCTGCCAAAACGCAACGGCACTTGCGGCCATGCCCAGGGCAGTGGCAGATTGAAAGATTGCTCCGATATTTGTCCGGCAAATATCAAAAAGTCCATCCGGGATAATCCCAGATGGACTCTGAATATCTGTATCTTCTCGAACAAACGTAAAATTAACGTTTGGGAAACTGTGGAAACCCGTAAAATAAGGTTTTGTGGATATGTGTGCTGCATACTCGCTACAAACCCACAGCATCTTATAACAACTGAGCACTTCTCTTCATAGCCAGGTATCAGCAATAGTATCTGGCTTTCATTTACCGTTTACGCAATCCCCAAATTGTCATTGACATTTCAGGGATAAGTATAGACCTTTGCAATAATTTATGATTTAATTTTTTTGATAAACATTTAAAAGGAGTTAACGTATGAGCTTTGCTAATGTGCTAAATCTGTATCTGAAAAAAACAAAGTGTACTGCGAAAGAGCTGTCCGCTGCTTCGGGTATATCCACTTCTGCCCTAAGCAGATACCGTTCCGGAAAGAGAATTCCTGAGCAGGAGCAGATTGAAAAACTGATTTTCGGATTTGTTCAGCTGGCAAGTGAGAATACTCCGGAGCTTGATGAAGCAATCATTAGAAACGCTTTTTCAGAGTATACGGATAAGCAAAAGCTCGACTATCAGGTCATCATTAAGAATCTCAATGCCGCAATTGAAACCTTAGATATCAGTGTTTCCGGACTTTCAAGAGCACTGAGATTTGATTCATCCTATCTGTCAAGAATTCGCAAAGGTCAGCGTAAACCTGCCGATCTGAATAAGTTTATTATCGAAACTGCAGAGTATATTGCAAGAACAAACTCACCGTCGGCCATTGCAGGGCTGATTGGACACCCTGAAGAAGAACTTGTTCCGGTAGGTCGGTGTGCATCAAAACTGTGCAGCTGGTTCAGTGGCAGGTTCAGTTCCGGAACGATTAGTCAACGTAATTCTCTTGGAGAGCTTCTTCATCAACTGGATGCATTCAATATTGAAACGTATATGAGTGATGCTCATTTTCCGGAGACGGTCCAGGTTCGAGAGCCTGAGATTTTATCTCTTCCGAAATACTATTACGGGTTTGACGAAATGAAAAAGGGCGAACTGGATTTTTTCAAGATAGTATCCTCTTCCGGAACTAAGGGTACTGTCTGGATGTGCAACAGTATCCCTATGGAAGACTTAACCATGGATGCGTCATATATGAGAGAATGGATGCAATCCATTGCAATGATGATTATGAAGGGGGCAGATATCCAGATAATCCATGATGTTGACCGTCCATCCGACGAGATGTTGCTTGGGCTGATGAGCTGGATTCCGCTTCATATGACTGGAAAAGTTACTTCTTACTATCTGCCCGACGCTTCAAACCGTATCTATTGCCATACAGACTATGTATCGGACACTGCCGTGCTCTATGGAGAATGTATCAGAGGGTATCATAATGAAGGAAAATACTGCCTGACGCAAAGTGAGACGGATCTTGCCTATTACAAAAATCGGATACGACGTCTGTTTTCGAAGGCAAGACCTCTGATAAAGACCTACCGGACAGAGAATCAGGATGCGTTCTTTTGTTTCGAGGATTCCGAAGGATTGTTCGGTGGGACGCGATGCAACCTTCTTTCTTCTCTGCCGATCTATACAATTCCGGAAGACGTTCTGGAAAGTATGCTGGAAAATAATTCCTTCGGAGACAATGAGAAGGCAGATGTCAGAAGCTACCTGTCCAAGCAAAGGAAAATGACAGTAACAATTCTGGAAAACGGAACGATATATGATGAAATTTCCGTACTGAATGAAGAGGAATTCGGAAAAGAACCGGTTTATTTATCTCTTTCCGGTATGTTCTCAGAAAAAGGACTGAGATATACCTATCAGGAATATCTAAAGCATCTTGCAGCAACGAAGCAATTTGCCGAAGATCATGCCGGATATGACCTGTATACAGATACTGTACAGACGTTCCGGAATATTCAGATTCAGATCAATATGGGAAAATGGGTGATCGTATCCAAGAACAATGCCCCTGCCATTCATTTTGTCATCAAACATCCCAAAATGATCCGTGCTTTTGAAGACTTCTGCAGACCGACGGTCAAAGCATAAACGGTATTCATTTTAACATTTTACGCGGCAAAATGCCGAAAGAAACAACGAAAAAGAAAAACATTTATTAAGGAGGAAGAAACATGAAAATGAAAAAACAATAATCCTGATATGCTGTATAATCATTGCATCTATGGGAATCGCACTGACAGGCTGCGGTAACAGCAGCAGCGAAGAAGATGTTGAAAGCAGCGGCGACAAATATGCTGACAGCTCGTATGCGGGAACATGGGAGCTTGAGGATGCTGAATTAGACGGCGTGAAAGTTGATGATGCTGAAGCACTCCTGGGAAGTATAGCTATTATGATTAATGAAGACGGTACAGCTATATTTATGGGAAATGGCGCGAGAATTGACGACCTGTGGGAGCCTACAGAAGATGGCTTGAAGCTCTGGAAGGAAGGAGAAGACGTTGTTGAATACTTCACTTACAAGGATGGCAAGCTTGTACTGGAGCTTGATCTGGAAGTGGGACATGCAATCGCATACTTCGAGAAGGAAGATTAGTTATCTGAACAGCAAGAACTTCTATAGTAAACGCGAAATTCTTTTGCATGGTTCGTATTCGAAATAATAATCTCGGAATAAATAGAACAAGATATTCAGATAAACCTCCTGAGAAGGAAGGTAAACTTATTGTAATACCTTCCTAGAGTAATATGCATCTACTGCCCCTATAGATTATAGCCTATCACGATAATGCTGATGCAATATTTGTTTGAAAAGCCTAAATCCGGCAGCGGAATCTATTTGTTGATAAAATACAGTCCCAGCAGGCAAGCGACGATACCGATTGCCTTGTTCATCGTGAACTGTTCTTTGTAAGTGAAATATCCGACGGCAATCAGTGCCATAGCCAGTATCATGGATTTTACAATGTACCCGGTGTTCACATTCCAACCCGCCCGGTACATATAAATGCTTCCTGCCTCCAGGCCTACAATGGCAAAACCGAGAACAAAGGTCGTCCAGTTGATTGATTTCCATTCTGTCAGAAGATTCTGCCCGCCGCTGGTCAGGAAGAAAATCACTGTAGTTATGGCGGCTCCAACCAGATATGTTATCGTTAAACCTGCGAAAGGATTCAGGGTCACCGGAGTTGATTTGGAGCAAATCTTGGTGTTAGGATATAACTATGGACACGAAATGTTGAACAACTTATACTTAAAAAAAGGAGTTCAACAAAATGGCTAAAAATCAAAAATCTTATACACCAGAATTCAGGCAGCAAATCGTTGATTTACACTGCCAAGCTGGCAAAAGCATAACCGAATTAAGTAACGAATATGGCATACCTAAAGGCACAATCTCTACCTGGATTAAGAATCTTGCTCCAGCAATAAATACTGGTGAAGGGACTATCTCATTAAAGGAATACAAGGCTCTTCAGAAGAAAATGAAAGAGCTTGAAATAGAGAATGAAATATTAAAAAAAGCTACTGCCATATTCGCAAAAAATCAATAACTGAATATGTGTCCTTTATTCAGGCTAATATAGATAAATATACCGTTAAGCAAATGTGCTCTGCGCTAAAATTACCTCGCAGTACTTACTATGCCACAGTTAATCATGTTCCAACTAAACGTGAAGAAGAATACAACAACTTCAGCAAGGAAGTCTTGAATGTTTATTATGAATTCAAGAAACGATATGGGGCAATCAAAATCCAACGAGAGCTCAATGCAAGAAATAGTCCCTGCTCTGTAAAAAGAGTGCAACGTCATATGAAGAATCTTGATATCAAGAATATTGTTGTCAAAAAATATCAGTACCAAAAAAATCAAGGTTCTGTACCCGATGATAAGGAGAACATCCTTAATCGTGATTTTAAGGCTGATACGGTGTTTAAAAAGCTTGTAACTGATATAACATATATCCATGTAGTAAATGAAGGGTGGACTTATCTGGCTTCAGTAATGGATTTATACAACCGTAAAAGGCGCCATAGTGCTCTTGATTACAAGACACCACAACAGGTTGAGGATGAGGCTCTAGCAGCTTAAGAAACATCTCTCCTTGTAGCTAAAGCAGGGAGAGAAATAGTTCAACTTTTTGTGTCCAAGGTCTTGACTTAGGTCCATGGAATTAAGTGGCCGCCACACTGTACACGCCACACTACAATTTCCATGATGAAAGAACACAGCATTGATGAAACTACCATCAAGAAGATTGTTGGACATTCTGGAGCTATGACGCTTACAGAACGTGTCTACACTCATCTTGATGTCCAGGTTCTGATCGATGCCATAAACAAAATTGTGGGAAAAAGAGAGAATGGAAAGGAAGAAAAATAAACAGAAAAAAGCAGATATTGATAATGCAACAATTATTACTCATATCTGCTTTTCTTGTCTTTATCTATACACTTTAAATCTGACCACATAGTTGCTGTGATTTTTGATGCATACATGCTGCATACTTGCTACATATCCACAAATTTCCACCACGTTTCTGGACATCCCATAAAGATTCGAGGGTAAAGAAAAACCCCAGAAGCACAAGGTTTCTGAGGTTTTGTATGCATTTTCTCGTCCCAAACGATTATCTCTTTGTGAACCGAAATTAACGCTTTGAGAACTGGCTTGCTCTTCTTGCCTTCTTGAGACCGTATTTCTTTCTTTCCTTCATTCTTGAGTCTCTAGTCAGGAAGCCTGCTGCCTTCAGAGCCGGTCTGTAAGCTTCTCTGTCTGCTTCGCAGAGTGCTCTTGAGATACCGTGTCTTAAAGCTCCGGCCTGACCAGTGTATCCGCCGCCGTGTACAGTAGCGATTACATCGAATTTGCCTTCGCATCCAGCGATTTCAAAAGGTCTCTTAACCTCTCTCTTAACGATTTCCATAGCCAGGTAATCGTCGAGCGGCTTCTTGTTTACTGTGATATTTCCGTTACCAGGGACTAATCTAACTCTAGCAACTGAAGATTTTCTTCTTCCTGTTCCATAATACTGTGTTTTTGCCATCGTTCAATTCCTCCCTTCCTTAAATATCCAGAACTTCCGGTTTCTGAGCTGCGTGGTCATGTTCAGGACCAGCATAAACCTTTAACTTCTTGTACATCTGTCTTCCCAGCTTGCCGTTAGGCATCATGCCCTTTACAGCGTGTCTTACAACCTCTGTAGGGTGCTTTTCCATCATCTTCTCGAAAGTCACTTCTCTGAGGCCGCCAGGATATCCTGTATGTCTCTTGTAGATCTTTTCTTTTCTCTTCTTGCCTGTTACTTCAACCTTTTCTGCGTTGATAACGATTACATAATCTCCGCAGTCAACGTGAGGTGTGTAAGTCGGTTTGTTTTTTCCTCTGAGGATAGCTGCAATCTGTGAAGCCATTCTGCCCAGGTTCTTGCCTTCAGCGTCTACAACGTACCATTTACGTTCAACTTCTGCAGGCTTTGCGATAAATGAACTCATTTCCTTTTCCTTTCTACCTACTGGAATCTCAACGGTTTGCTGCCGCCGGATTCTTTTCGGCCCTGCCTACTGGGATTTTCATGTAAAACCGCCTGCGGCGCTCTGCCATGCTGGCACTATCATGAAAATTGTTTTCGGCGAACTAAAACTTTTTTAGCCGTGTCCGCTCCGGACGGATTCCCATCCTGCTCGCACGAAAAATACGTGCCACTGCACGTGACACGTATTTATTTTACACGGTTTGAACAATAAAGTCAAAGGATTTTTGACCATACCGGCTAAATTTGTTTCATATATGATAAAATCTTCACCACTGAGAAGGTATACCCCCTGGGGGTATGTCTGCAGTACTACACAGCGAAAATGTGTAAATCCCAATAGATTTTGAAAATAATTGCACAATTTAACTCGCATAAGGGTAAATTCGCTGTAAATATATGCAAATATGTGCCATTTTTCCAACAATTTTCCGTTATTTAAGTAGATTTTATGGCATATATCCCCACCTAAAAGGTACATTTTTAAAAATATTGTGCTATTTTTTATCTCATACAGTTCTTTTTGCACATATTCCGTGTTCAGTTGCAAACACACAAGCCACAAAGCAAATTTTGCACATATTCTGCGTTCAACTGCAGCCAACGCAGTCAATGCAAACAACTGCAACCAAGGAAACCAGCTGCAGCCAAGCCAGCTTAATTATTCATATTTCCTGAAAATCAAGCTGGAATTCTGACCGCCAAAGCCAAAAGCATTGCTCATAGCCACGTTGACCTCCTGGCGGCGGCTTTCGCCCATTACGAAGTCCATATCAGTTTCAGGATTTTTCAGATTCAGATTGAGAGGCACTACACCATCGTTTATCGCCTTTATGCAGGCAATCGCCTCCGTCAGACCTCCGCCGCCCATGACATGACCGGTAGCACCCTTTGTTGAGCTTACGGCAGGATTGCACCCGCCAAAGACCTCCGAAAGAGCCGTGAGCTCAGCCCGGTCTCCCAGCTTCGTGCCGGTACCATGTGCATTTATATAATCAATCTCCGATGCATCAACACCGGCACGCTCAATAGCCATCTTCATGCAGCGCGCCGACATTCTGCCATCAGGATCAGGTTTTATCATATGATAGGCATCATTATTGTTGGCCCAGCCGGCAAGCTCCGCATAGATCACAGCACCGCGTTCCTTTGCATGTTCCTCGGTCTCAATGACAAGCGCACCTCCGCCCTCGCCGATAACGAAGCCGTTTCTATCCGCATCAAACGGTTTGCAGGCATGAAGTGGGTCATCATTTGTTCTGGAAAGTGTATGTGCGTTGGCCAGCGAATAAATCACAAGGGGACACAGGATACTCTCGGAGCCTACCGCCAGCACTGCATCAGCCTCACCGGCCTGCAGCATCATAGCACCCATGGAAACAGCATCTCCACCAGATGCACATGCTGTTGAAACAGTAGTGCTCGGACCGCATATGCCATACGCAATTGCAATCTGTGCTGCCGCAATGTTTCCCAGCACACGGGGAACCAGCTTGGGCCCAACATTCTTGTGAACCGCATTGGTCAGAACCTCCTGCGTTGCCGCAGTAGTTGATACCCCCGCCATAGCAGTTCCCATAACTATACCTGTCCGTTCAGGAGTCGCCGGAAGACCATCACCCAATGCCTCCATTGCCGCCACATAAGCGTATTGAGTAAACGCGTCCGTTTCATGAATCACCTTCTTGGGCATATACGCATCCACATCAAAATCCTTAACCTCGGCAGCTATCTTCACCGCCAGCATATCCGCATTGAACCTGGTTATTCTGTCTATTCCGCAGACACCATCCGTCAGGTTTTTCCAGTAATTCTCAACACCGCACCCTATAGGTGTTACAGCACCCATACCCGTTATGACAAGTCTGCTTTTCTTTGTTTCCATAGTTCCTCCATAGAGCCTTTACATATCCGGCTTCATATTATATAATAGCCAAAATGGATAAATTAATCAAAAAACACGTTTTTGTGAATAACAAAACCTTTGCCGATGCCTTGATGATACCATCAGGCAAAATAAGTGTCAATAAAAGAGGTCAAACACATGCATCTTAATCATATCAAAAGTTTTCTGGCAGTAAGCAAAACACTGAACTTTACCAATGCTGCAAAACAGAACGGTGTGCCGCAGTCCACCATCAGCAGGCACATAAACGATCTGGAGCAGCAGCTGGAAGTCAAGCTGTTTTATAGAACCAAACGCGATGTACGCCTTACCGAGGAAGGTCGTACATTTCTTCCCTATGCACAGGAAATACTGGAAGCTGCAAAAAAAGGCGCATATGCTGTAAGACAGCTCCATGACGGAGCGAAGGGACGGCTCTCCATCGCCACCATCCCGACCGCCATTCCGTTCCTCAAAAACTGCCTCAAGCTGTTCGGCCAGAAATACCCTGACGTTACAGTTGACATAACTTACGTGTCCAGTGGGGAAAGCTTGATGGATGAAGACGATGACCCATATGATTTTCATTTCCTGTATACCGATATGCTGCCTGACACCGATGACTTCGACTATGTGGAGACCCACACCGAGCAGCTGGCCTTCGTACTGCCCGCAAGCTTTGATAGAGACAACAAAAGAGCGGATATATCCGCTCTCAAAAATGAAAAATTCATTATACTTTCCGAAGAGGAAAGCCCTCTGCTGTACATGCAGTTTATGAATCTGTGCAGAACTCACAGATTCACACCTAACATCACCAATCAGTTCAGCGACATCAAATCGGTTCTGCTGTCCGTAAGCGCAGGGCTGGGAATCTCCATAATGCCTATGATACTGCCAACAGATTCCATCAGCGATTCGCTTCAGCTCATTCCTGTAGATGACGAAAACTACTCCATGAGCTGTGCAGCAGCATGGAAAAAATCCCTGCTCAATCCCGCCGCGTCCCTTTTCCTTGAAATCGTTAAGGAGCAGGCCGGGCAGCACCAACAGGACTAGCCCCCAAAATATACAGAGGGATTATTCAGATTCCTCTGTTTTTTCTTTTACAGCCAAAAACGCCTCATATATCTCCGGAAACTTCCTTTTCACGGAAATCGGACGATAGTCGTCTCCTGCCGCAAAATAATGTACACTTTCCCCGTCATAACACAGCTCTCCTGTTGCCGTGTTATGTATTTCGTAGGTAAACTCCAGACGGACTCCTGTGAATTTCACAAGCTTCATCGTAACCGCGAACTCGTCGTCATACCTGAGAAAGGCCTTGAAATTTCCTGTTGCACTTACCGCCGGAATGATCAGCCCCATCTGTTCCATGTCATTATAATTCATCACATGATCCCGTATCCAGTCCATGCGTGCATCCTCGATGAGCCTCAGATAGTTGGAGTGGTGAACTACTCCCATTCTGTCAGTTTCATAATAACGTACTTTTCTTCTATATTCCCACATGTTATTTCCTCTTGAGAAGACCTGCGGCCAGGTCTTCTGCAGCCTGCTGCTTCATTACGTAATGCATCTTCTTGCCTGTAGCTGTATGCGGCAGACTGTCAACAATTCTGTACCATCTTGGTCTCTTGTATGTGGAAAGCATCGGATGTTCGTTGCAGTAGTGCGCCAGCTCCTCGATAGTCAGGCTTTCATCCTTTGGAACCACGTACGCTACAACCACCTGGCCTCTTACTTTATCAGGAACGGAAGTAACGATCGAATCAGATACCTTCTCATGCTCGTTGAGCACTTCCTCAATCTGTGTCGGATAGATGTTTTCTGCAGAGCATACGATCATGTCATCCTTTCTGCCGTTTACCGTAACGTACAGATTTTCATCCCAGTATCCCAGGTCTCCGGTATACATCCAGCCTTTATAATACTTGTTCTTTTCTTCGGCTTCATTGTTGTAATAGCTGTATGTTGTCTTTCCCGGTGTGCTGATTATTATTTCACCAACGGTTTCATTGTCTGTTGCAACAACATCATCCGGTTCAGCCTTGCGGTCATCGTAAACCTTAACAACTCTAACCTCATCATCTATACAGCTTCCGCCTACCGTTCCTGCATAATCAGGCAGATCATACGGTCTCAGGAAGGAATTCCAGAAGGTTTCTGTTGTTCCGTATCCATTAAGAATATTTGGAGTCAGGATCTCAAGGAATCTCTTGCATGCAGCCTTTTCGAGAGGGGCACCCATGGTAACAAGTCCCTTCAGCTTGGAAAGATCGAACGGTGTCTTTTCCTGTATACGTGCCAACATCTCGAGGGAAGCAGGGGAGCCTGTCAGGAATGTGATCCCGTACTTTTCCAGATACTGCAATGTTGTTCTAGGGGAGAAGCTTCTCATGAGAACAAGTGCGGCGCCTACAAAGAATGTCGGGCATGTGCCACCCGAATGGCTTCCACCTCTGTGGAAAAGCGGTGTCATGTTCATGCAGACATCCTTGCAATTTAACGGATAATGCATAATTGCATCGTGTGCAGAAAGTACCTCATTTATATCATTGAGAGGTACGCTCTTTGGCAGTGCAGATGTACCGCTTGTACACATACGAACAACCTCGTCATAAATGTGCGGAACGAAATCCATCTCAGGGTCATCCTCAGGCTGTCCGGCCACATAATCATCATACGCGATATGACCTTCCGGAAGCTGTGCATTATCCAGATTGTCTGCCATTACAACGCTTACCGGCTTATGCTCAGCCATTCCAACAGCCTCTACAACCATTTCACTTACTTCCGCAGCATAGATTATAACCTTAGGCTGGTTGTGGTTGATCAGCAGTGAAAGCTCTCCCGACGAAAGTTTGAAGTTTGCCAGGTTGATTATTCCGCCTATTTTTCTTGGTCCTATATATGAGAAACAGAACTCAGGGCAGTTCACCAGAACCGACATTACCACATCGTTTTTGCCTACGCCGTCTGCTCTGAGGGCATGCGCCAGCTTGTTTGCTTCGATGTTAAGCTCTCTATAGCTCCATTTTCTGTCTGTAAGTGGATCCAGAAGTGCATCCTTGCCGCCGTATCTTCTTACATTTCTCATAAATCCATTAAGCCATGTGTATTCACGTTCAAATGTTTCTACGAACATTTTGTCATTATAAGTTCTTGCCATAGTCCTCTCCTTTGTTTAAATCCATTTATGCATTATATAATAGCATTTTAGCATTGTCAATAATCGGGAGTTTGACACTTGTAAATTAACAACTTAATCTGAACGTATTGAAATAAC
>JAUNDC010000040.1:0-4365 GCA_030526355.1 Bacillota bacterium
GAACAATAAAGTATTATTCATATCCGAGTAGCGGAAGAAGAGTTCTTGATAAAATGAAGGTAATTGTGCCAAAGGAAAAGGTGACAGATTTCTATAATGAGGTAATCTGGCTGTACCGCCCCTGGACTGTAATAGAAAAATTCATGGTTTGTGATGGCTCAAGCTATGAGCTTACAATCACGTATAAAGATAACAGAAAAAGGAAATTTCATGGTGATGTGGGTGGCGGAACAGTTGATAATACAGTGATTGATTTTCTAAAGACAATTCCTGAGTTAGTAGAAAAGATATAGGTGGACGTATTAGAAATGAAATAATAATTATAAATACAACAAAACAGTGCATACCACGCAATTTTTTCATAGAACCGGGAGAATATTGCGTGGTATGCACTTTTTTAATTGTGCTTCTATGACGTGGTAATGAAATATACTGATAAAGAATCAGAATCCGATAATGAAGATTCGGATTCTGAGGACTAAGGTAAAACAGGGCGATTTGTTTGCGCCAGGCGCAAAATAAGATAAACATAGAGGAAAAGTTGCTTATAAGATGACTGCCGGTGAGAGGCTCCTTGCGGTAAGATTGCCATATAGACTTACGCATGGAGGAACAAATTATATGGATAATCTTATCAGCATACCAAATGATACATCGTTAAGGATGTTGGCGGCTCTTGGGAAAAAACTTGAGGAAGTGCTCCAAGAACAATTCGGTATCTATGATCCAACAGTCTGTTGGCAATTATTAGACGATGAGTTGATGATGCGGATACTTATAAGGGTTGAAAAGAGACACATTCTTTTGGGGAAGGTGGATTTTTCGAGCGATTTGTTAGACGAAAATGCAAAAGAATACTCGCTTCGTTTCTACAGTTCCCTTCCGGAAGAAATGTTCAGGTATAGCAAAGAAAGACTTTCAGAATGGTCGATAATCGAAAAAGGTGTGGCTGATTTTGTACTTAAGGAAATAGGAGAGGTGAAACTTGTGTAAAAGGCTCCTTTGTTGGGCTGTAGTAGAAAAGATAAATGTAAAGAGTCTGAATAATCAATAAATTTCGTATCCACTTGTGGACACTGTGTCCATAAGTGGATGTATTTATTTGCATAGATATTCACATACTCTAAATAATTGGAGTAAAACACTACAAACACTCGCAATTTTTTCCAGACGAATAATACTCTAAAATATTGGTATATACTAATCCAAAAAGAAGGAGCATATGCCATGACAAACGAAGAGTTACTGTGTCGTTTGGAGAGTATTCTAAAGGAAAGAGGGATGACTCTTTATGAACTTCAGAAGCAATCAAGAGAGGAAGTAATTAAGGGAAGCACGTTTTATTCGATGTTTGAGAAGAGATCTGCTGTAAAGATCGAATACATCTGTGAATTTTGCAGGGTACTTGATATATCAGTAGCGCAGCTTATTGATGAAAAAAACAGTAAGAAATATCTTACGCCAGTTCAGATTGAACTGCTTGAAGAGTTTGAAGGATTGGATGATGCCATGATTAGAAGGATAATACCGATGGTAAAGGGCATAATCTTTTCAGAAAAGTGTAGACAATAAACCGGTGAGTCGGATGAATAATTCGATGCACCGGTTTTCTTTTTTGATTTATGAAGCACTGCAGGTTTAACTGATAATGAATGCAGAAGTAATGAGTAAAAAAAAGAATTGCTCCCCTGGGAGTTCGGGCACGGGGAGCACGTAGAAATTAAGCATTTTGGTATTTTCAAAGTGCATTAATTTCTTGGAAGGGGGTTCGGAATGGTAAGCATATTCCTAATTTGGCACAAGCACACAGGCGCAAAACCCGGGTTTAGGCTGATAGCAGTAGATAGTAAGATTTTTGCCAATTTCCGGGCTGTAATCAGAAAGTGTACGATTTGAACCATTCAAAGCCACATCGGCATAAGCAACAAGCCACTTTCTGTCGCCGTTTTTAAACACCTCATAAAAAGAACGGTTTAGCATCTTTTCAATAGGGATGCCCTCCACCACTTCCATTTGTTTGTTGCAGTAGCGGAAAATAAAGTCAACCCCGTGGCCGTTTTCATCAAAGGTAAGTTCAATTACACAGTATGCAACGGGCATATTGTTTAAGATGTCGCATTTATCAAGAAAACTAAGCGGTAAAAGGTTTTCCACCTTAGCATTCTTTACATCCTGTTCCATTTCCTTCTTAAGCTTCCTGTGGGTACTTAAGTATCTTGTTCTGCCCTGAAAAGTCTTTCCATCAATCATTGTATATACGCCGTCATGGCTTATATTTAGAATCTTGTCGCGGCGTACAATGGCATTTCTTGTAATGGAAATAAAACCATCTTTTGGAAGAAATGCAAGCACTTCCCTAAAGGGAGTTTGTGTTGAAACCTCAATACCTGGATCCTTGCAAACAATGGTTTTTCTGCCATGATGATAAATATATAGTATTTTCTCAATTTCTATGTCATTTCTTTTAAAAAATCTGTTAAGATCAGCCATAAATTTCCCTTCTTAGCACATTAATAATATGCGCATATTACCATTATGTTGCTTAAAATACAAGGTATAACGGGAAGGTGCAGCGGTTTAATTGCATTTAAGATAAAAAATTTTACAAAAGAGACCTAAAAGCATGATAAGGCACCTGTAGGCAATGTATTTCTTGTATTTTGTGCTGTTTTATTGTATGATAAATTAGTTAAAGTGTAACATTTCGGATGATGAAAATCATCGTAAACATATGATACGGGGATAAATATTCCCCTATTGAATGGAGGAAATTGCAATGGAAAAATTCTGCGTGAAAGGATATCTAAAAAGAAGCGGGAAGCGAGTGCTTTCTATCCTTTTGTGTGCATGTATGATTGGAACGATGATTCCGATTACAGCAAGGGCAGAGACAGAAGGAACTTCTGTGCCTTCAAACGGTGAGGTAACATGTACCTGTGCTAACCTTTGTACAGAAGATAAAGTAAACTCAGACTGCCCGGTCTGTGGGGCAGAAGAAGCTGATTTAAGTAAGTGCACAGGTAAGGCACAGTCTGAAAATAATGAAAATCAGCTGAATACCGGTGAGAGTGAAGAGGCAAAAAACGAAACAGAATTAACAATCACCGGATGGGAGTGGATTGATGAAGAAGAATTAATAAATCCTGAAACCGGAATACTGGCTCTTCCTTTTGCAAATGAGGAAACCCCGGCATTCTTTGATGATGTTATAGCATTACTGCCAACACAGATTCAGGCAACGGTAGTAAATGAAGATGATATCGAAGCTAAAGCTGCATCGGAGACCATCACTCTGGGAGACTGGTCATGTGAGGAGTATCCAAAAGAAGGTGCATATAGCGACAGCTATACCTTTGCTGCAGCTTTGCCTGAAGGTTATGTGCTTTCCGAGGAAGCTAAGGCACTTAACGTTTTGGTGGAGCTTGGCGGCGCGAAGATGTATGAAAATGAACAAACCACCGGTGCTTTTACGGTTACAGACGGAACATTAGGCACGGACTATACATACGCAGATAATGTGCTTACCATCATATCCGAAACACCGCTTACAATAAAAAACACAAACCCGTCAACATCTACAACCGACCGGATTGAGGTTGCAGAAAATGTTCTTGCAAATATTACACTTGCAGGTGTGAATATTAACGTTTCAGATGAGAATGAGAAAGCTGCGTTCAAAATTGCGGATGAAAGCTGGGACGATGTCACCATCACCCTTGCGGACGGCTCTGAAAATACGCTGATAAGCGGAACTAATTGCGCAGGTTTGCAGAAGAACGGCGACGGATATCTCACTATAAAAGGGGGCACAAACGGTACAGGCAAGCTTACCGCAATCGGCGGTAGTGGTGGATACGGTGCAGCAGGCATCGGAGGCGGCAAAGGCGGCTCCGGTTCAAACATCACCATAAGCGGCGGAACAGTCACCGCAACCGGCGAAGGTGAAGGAGCAGGAATCGGAGGCGGATCGGGCGGTTCCGGTTCAAACATCACCATAAGTGGCGGAACAGTCACCGCAACCGGCTTTGAAGGAGCAGCAATCGGCGGCGGCCTCGGTGGCACCGGTTCAAACATAACCATAAGCGGCGGAACGGTTACCGCAACCGGCAATATCCACGGTGCAGGAATTGGTGGCGGCTATGGCGGTTCCGGTTCAAACATCACCATAAACGGCGGAACAGTCATCGCAAGCAGTAGTTATGGAGCAGGAATTGGTGGCGGCTATGACGATTTCGGTTCCTATGGCTACGGTTCAAACATAACCATAAGCAGCGGCAATGTTACTGCAACCAGTGAGTGGGGAGCAGGAATCGGCGGCGGCCTCGGTGGCACCGGTTCAAACATAACCATAAGCGGCGGAACAGT
>JAUNDC010000040.1:4465-14639 GCA_030526355.1 Bacillota bacterium
TCAGGCGGAGGAGCAGGAATCGGAGGCGGCGATGGCGGCGTAGGCTATGATGGCTCCGGTTCAGATATCACCATAACCGGAGGAACAGTAACTGCAACCAGCGGCTCAAACGGAGGAGCAGGAATCGGAGGCGGCGATGACACAACCGGTTCCGGTATCACCATGGATGGTGATGCCGTACTCTACACTAGTTCTATTAACGGCGAGCATACCTTCAAAAAAGGTGTGGTTTATGATGGCGTGATGGTATCCGGTGATGCCGGCTCCTATACACTAATAGGCGGTGTAGGAACAGTATATGGTAATCCAAATGTCAGTGGATTTACAACGCCTACGGGTTCTAAACTTGGAACGAATCTTGCAGATACAAATTACATAACCGTTACAGTTCCTGATGTGGATTACACTGGGGCAGAGGCTGTGCCCACTGCGACGGTTACAGTAGATAAAATTGCTCTTGGTGGAACGAAGACACTGGTGCAGGGTACGGATTACACCGTGTCTATCAGCGACAATGATAAAACAAATGCAGGAGCAAAGAACGCAACCATCACAGCAGAGGCGGGCAGCGGTAACGTGGGAAAGACTACCAAAGCATTCAATGTAAAGCCTGTTGACCTATCCGCTGATAAGATTAAAATGACCCTGTCCGAAATACCTGAGGCGGGTTATGTCTATGACAATGCTGCAAAGGAGCCTGTGCCGGTGGTTACATTGAAACGGGCTGATGGCAGTGAATATACGCTGATAAAAGATACGGACTATACAGTATCGTATTCAAATAATACGAATGCTTATGAACTTCTCTTAGGAGACGAGGGCTATAAAGCTGACAAAGCACCTACAGTTAAGATTACAGCAAAAGATGGCGGAAACTTTACCGGTTCAAGGCCGATGAATTTCAAAATACTTCTTGCAGATATGCCGGGATTCACGATTACGCCATACAGTGGCAGTTATGACGATATAAATCATTATGTTGTTACTATCACGCCCAAAGATGGATTTTCAGATTACAAAGTCTATTACAGCACAGATAATAAAGTAACATGGTCTACCACCGTGCCGACCATAACAGATGCCGGTACACTTGATTTCTATGTAAAGGTTACCAAGGCAAATTATAAGGATTGGATTTCGGAGAAGCAGACTGCTAAGGTTACGCCGGTGGCACTGGATTCTTCCATGATCTTATTCAATGACACGAATCACTATTATACCGGACAGGAAGTCAAGACGGGGATCACCGTAAAGGACAGTGCCAATAATAGGGAGCTTGTGTCCGGTACGGACTATACGGTATCCTATACAAACAATACATCGGTATCTACGGAAAGCAGCAAGGCAAAGGTTACCATTACCGCTGAAAACGGAAATTATACAGGTTCGGCAAGTGCTGAATTTAATATTGAGTATGCAAATAAGGAATATATGGATTACTGTACCGTTTCCGGTAAGGAAGGGGAAGATGGCTGGTATTCTTCCGATGTCACGATTCAGAATAATGTGGATAAAAACTCTGAGTGGGGTGCACTGCAATTTTCAGGCAGTCCTACAGGAGCCTTTGCAGACAGCTATACCGTGAGTGCGGAAGGGGAAACGAATGTTACCATCTGGTTTAAGCAGACAAGAACCGGATATATCGGTTCGGATTCTACGACGGTCAAAATCGACAAGACTGCACCTACCTGGACGGAAAACGGCGGAATCACCATCAAAAACAACCGATGGAAGGAATTCTTAAATACCATCAGCTTTGGACTATTCTTTAAGGAAACCTTAGAGGTGAAAGCATCTGCAGCCGACAGCTTAAGTGGTGTAGCAGCATACTACTATTATGTGGATACGACAGGTAGCACCACGGTATTAAGTTCCGATGCGTTAGCGAATAATACCTTTACGGAAGTAGAGGGATCCGGCAAACAGACGTTGACATCTCTTAGTTCAGAAGGTTCTTATGTGGTCTACGCCTATGCGGTAGATAAGGCTGGCAACAAGAGTGACTATGTCTGCACCAACGGCGTGGTACTTGATCGGACTGCACCGATAATCAGTGGTATTACGACACCAAGCAAGGCAGAACTGACATTGACGGATACCAGTGCAAAGATTAGCTTTACCGGAAGTGAAGCAGGAACTTGTTTCTATATGATAAGTGAGACTGAACTGGATGACATTACAGACTTTGCAACTTCAAGTGAGAACAGCCAGGGAATGACTATCTGGACCGAAAAACCGGGTGTATCTTCTGTAGAAATGACAACAGAAGCAAAGCAGATCACATTGAGTAGCTTAAGCCCGAATACGACATATACCTTGTATCTGGCGGCAGTGGACCAGGCAGGCAACAGCACCACTATAGTCTATAGTCAGAGCTTTACGACCTGTAAAACTATGCCGGTAGTTATGAAGCAACCAACCATCAGCGGAACCTACGGCCAGACGGTCAGCGCTATGACACTGACCGATGGAACAGCAAAGGTTGGAAACGAAGAGATTACAGGAACATGGGTAGTAACAGACAGCAACAAGACGGCTGTCCCGGGTGTGGGAACGACAGCTACCTATCAGGTGACCTTTACACCGGATGCAAAGTATAATGGACAGTATGAAACAGTTAAAGTATCCGTTAAACCGACCGTGGAACGTAAGGCAGTTACGGTAGCAGCTGAGAATAAAACAAAGACCTATGGACAGGATAATCCGGCATTGACCTTTACGGTACCGGAAGGCTCTCTTGTTGGTTCAGATACGGTAGAAGCCCTTGGTGTAACCTTAAGCTGCGAGGCAACCAAAACATCCCCTGTAAAAGCAGGCGGCTATGCGATTACCGGAACCACAAACAGTGCCAATTATCGGGTGACCGTGATCCCGGGTGTACTGACCATTACAAAGGCAACACCTGTGATTACTGCAACGACTGGATATACCAAGACCTATGGAGACATCAAGTTCCTCCTGGATGCAACGGACAACAGCGCTGAGGCGAGCTTACAGTATGAGGTGACCGTAAGCAAGAATCCAAGTGACACTGTAGTGAAAATGGATGCCATTGTAACTGTTGACGCAAGCGGCTATGTGACCATTACGGGAACAGGATTTGCAAAGATTACCGCTTCCCTTCCGGAAACGACAAATTACAATGCAGCAAGCATGGATATTAAAATAACGGTAAATAAGGCAGCCAATGCTCCAAATATGCCTTTAACCACCATGAACGTGGCAAACAGCTTTACGAAGGTAAGTGATGTGACCTTGCCGACCGGCTGGGTATGGCGGGATGCAGATAAGAATACGGCACTTGTCGTAGATACACCTGTGACAGCAACCGCAGTTTATAACGGAGCGGATAAAGGAAACTATGAGAATGAAACCGTAACCGTGACCATCACAAGGTCTTCCTGTGATCATGTTGCTGGAGAGATCCTGTATACGGGAACTGACGAAAAAGCTCCGACCTGTACCACAGACGGACTGGGACACAGAGAGTGCACGATTTGTCATGCAACCATCGAGTCCGGAATTGTTGTGAAGGCAGCACATAAATTTAGCAGCGCATGGACCATCGACGTAGCGCCTACCACAACTTCAGAGGGAAGCAAGAGCCATCATTGCATTGTTTGTGGTGAGAAGAATGATGTGACCGTTATTCCTAAGCTTGTCATCAGTGATAATTCGGGTGATAACTCAGATAACGATGGTGACACAGAAAACATTACGGATTTAGGAATTGGAAATATTACTAAGCCAACGATAAAACCGATAGTGATACCGGGTTCATTTACACAGGAAATAAATCTATCACCTGGAATCGGAAATAATATTAAACCGGCTACAAATACTGAAGATAATATCGAGGAACCTTTTATTAAGGGTGAAAACGGTAAAGAAGGCTGGGATGTAATCCGTGATGAAGTAGATCAGGTGAAGGATGGTGATACAGTTACCGTAGATATGAATGGTGCCGCAGTTGTACCAAGTGATGTTCTTAGTGAAATCAAAGGAAAAGACGTTACTATTGTATTCGATATGGGTAATGGAATCACATGGAGCGTTAACGGACAAAGTATTACGGGTGATGCAATTGGTGATATTGACTTTAGTGTAAAGACTAATACTAATTCTATCCCGGTAGATATAATTAATAACATAACCGGTGAGCGATACAGTAAGCAGATAAGCCTGTCGTATGATGGAGAATTTGGATTTACTGCAGTGCTTTCCATCAACATGGAAGCAGAGAATGCAGGTCTTTTTGCAAATCTGTTCTACTATAACGAAAATACCGGAGAGATGGAATTTATCTGTTACGATGAGATTGCAACGGATGGAACGGCAGATCTTACATTTACGCACGCTTCTGATTATGCAATTGTAATTGACACAGAGCCGATGGATAGTGTATCAGATGGCGAAGTATTAAATGGAGAAACTGATTCTGATGAAGAAATATCTACAATAGAAAATGATAAGAAGGATACACAGGATGTCACAGAAGCAGATAGTAAAACATGGAATCCATGGTGGGTTATCATAATCTGCATTGTGGTAATTGTAATCACTCTTGGAGCATTCATTGTAATAAAGAAAAAGAAATCAGAAGATCTAATTAATTAATTATTTTAGGGTGGGGTCAGATGACCCCGCCTTTTTATTTTGACTATAATGATTGGTCGTTCTTTGACTGTGTTTTATTATCCTCACGTGCTTTTTCCTGAATGTGAGATTGCATGGATTCAGCAGTGCCTTTACCAATGTATTCATTTAGTGTAGATAATGCTGATTCAAGATTTTTTAAGTCTTTTTCGTGCTGTTTCCATGTAGATGTAAGAGAAACTTTTTTGTCTTCCATAAGGTTGTAACCATCAGTCATTGTATGGTAATTCATCTTGGAAGGTATTATGCCAAACTTGTCATTTAATACATGCTCTGCAGCATAAAAAAGAGTAAGTTTTGTATCATGCTCTCTGTAATATCTGTCAGGATCCTTAGAGCGAAGCATTGCATTATGATACCTTAGGTTATCCTTATAAATCTCTGCATAATGAAGAATCTCTGATGCAGTTTTCATCTTTTTTTCAAGTTCAACTAGAGAAGATTTTGTTTCTTTTATGAGTAACCTCTTTTCAGAAATGGCTTCCTCAATATCTTTTATTTTATTAACCGAAGCGTAGGCATGAGCTGCAGCTTTCAGGTTAGAAACATTAGCCCAGCGAAGCAGGGAAGGAGAGGATAACATCTTATCGGTGAACGTATCAATGAGTGTTTGGCGAGGATCTTTTGTGATATCTTTAGGAGTCCTTTTTATGATATCATCCATGGATTTAATCTTAATCTCTTCTGAAGTTTGAGGCCTTTTTGGAAAAGGAGTTTTTCTTATCTTTTCTTTTGATTTATTCCTATCAATCCTATCCTTTATCTTTTCTTTCGTATAGGATTCACCAAGTGATTTTGCTGAACCACGAATGAAATTTTTGCTATCCATAGGGCGAAACGATATGTATTTTGGTGAATCAACAGAAAGATTTTCACCCTTTATTTCATAGCCCTTTGCTTTCATGAGTTCAAGAAAGTTTTCATATGATGAAGCAATGGAAACGATGGAATCAATATCATCAGTAAGCCGTTTCTTATATGAAGTACTCTCTTTGTCGGATGCCCATTCATTGTATTTGACACCCCGCTTTTTACCGACACTTATGATAGAAAGATTATGTTCCATACAAAGCTTGTCACTAAGGTGTCTTATGTGATGATAACTTCGTTTGTTGTCATCATATTTTCTGTGATGAATGTTATCAGCTGCACAGAAAATGATATGGTTGTGTATGTGCTCATGATCAATATGTGTTGCAAGTATATAGGAATATTGTCCTTTAAGCAGACGTTCAGCAAGCTCTTTACCAATGGCATGTGCTTCATCATAAGATACTTCACCGGGCATAAAAGACTGAATAAGATGATATGCTTTGTTTGGTCCTGCACTTATGGTTTTCTTAAGAGCAAAATCAAACTCAATGTCAGCTGATTCCGGAGAACAGGCATAGGAATCAACGAGCATTTTCTCATCCGTCTTGTCGGGATTTGTGATGTATGCTATTGCCTTGTTAACGGTTGCTTTAATAGCATGGATCTTTGTATATGCCATATCTTATCCATCATCTCCTTTACCTGTTTTATATCATCAGCGGTAGCGACATCAAAAGTATTTGCCTTTCTGGCAATCTGATTTATGTTGTTATTAATCTGTGATAATGCTCTGTTGTACTGCTTAAGTTCTGAGTAATCTATTTCATAAACAAAGCTGTAGACAATAAGGTTTCGTATGTATGAAGAGCGACTGGGAAGACCTGAAGCTTTCCATTTGGCTTCAAGAAGTGCTTTCTCATCATCGCTTAAAAAGAATTTGAATTCATTATTACGCGCTCGATTTTTACCCATGTGATTAAATTCCTTTCTTAGGTTAAGGGGTCCGGGGATATCCCCGGGTAATAACAAAATGATGCGTGTAAATAATAGGAAGAAACGCATTCATTTTGTTGGGTGTGGGAACACACCCAGTGCTTGCTATTCCTTTGCACAATTCCCGTAGGGAATGTGCATGTGATTGTATAGGAAGATAAAAAAAGACTGTGTACGGGCATAGTATCCCGTGCAACAGTCTGAATTGGTCGATATGTTTAACTGTGTTATCCGACCACTATTGTAAATGATTGAAGCACTAGCGTGCAAGTACTGAATTTAGACAGACGCATCTTTTATGCTTTTCCTATGTAGCAAACAGTAATGCAATATTTGGGGGAAGCATTATTTCAGCAATAACCTTGAAACGGCAAATATATATTGATATTAAAGACATCCATTTACATGGGTGTCTTTTTTTATACTACTACAATAAATTGGAGTAGTCCTGCCACAGATAATTGACATATGCATTCCTCTGAAAAAAAGGAGGGTGCTAATGCGACATTGGAAAGGAACATAAGTTCAGTATTTTTTTCATAAAGCAACAGAAGTGGTCAATAAAGCAAATGTCATACAAAAAATCTTTGACTACAATGAAATCAGGAGAGATGCGATGAAAAAATATTTTACAAACGAGGAAGTTAAGGCTATCGGTCCACGAATAAGAAAACTTCTTGATGAGAATGGAATTTCAGTTGCTGAAGCGGCAGGCGAGCTTGGTATAGAAGTAAGTTACTACTACAGAATGTTAAAAGGTACCAGGCCTATGACAATTGATAATCTTATTGCTCACTGCATGTATCTTGATGTGAGCTTAGGCTATCTACTTGCCGGAGATGAAAGCTTATATTGGGATGATAAGAATAATGTTGTTCCGGGAGAGATTGAAATTCTTATTGAAAAAGTTGTTTCTTCTATAGAAAATCTGGATGCACATAGACGAGCTGAGAAGGCTGCAAAATTGGGGCACAGATTTTCTGAAATGATTGAGAAGATGAACTGATATTTCGTCTCTCAGATAAAGCACACAAGGGGAAGCAACAGCCTCTTGTGTGTTTTTATGGGTGATGAAGGTATTGCTGATAATAACACAACAATACATCCCTTTTGGTCGGGGGAACATATCACGAACAATCGCTCATAATGTGTTATCCACACAACTGAACCTTGAAAACTAAATATGAAAGTTCGCAGGACGTACAAAAGAGTTAGCTTGCTAAGAGGCTGTGCGATGATATGAGCGTGGCTGTTCTGGTTAGTGGCAGTGAAGGCCTGCCATGGCGATGATCCTTTTGATAATAATGATACACATTCTTAAAGAATCCCATTTACGACGAGGCGGTGCAAGACCGGTGTGAATCGTGAACCTGATGATTACCTGCGAATCTATTTTTGTCTGTCAATAAAAGTGCATTCCATATTGAGGAATTACGTAATGCGTGGTAAAATGTAAACACCGCAAAGCGTGAAAGGAGAAATAAAATGATTGATAGGAATTATTCGAAACAAGAGTTAGGAGAGTACCTTCGTGAATTAAGAACAAGAACAAAACTTAACAGAAGAGAGTTCGCAGAGTATTTTGGAATTCCACTAAGGACTGTTGAAGATTGGGAGTATGGAAAAAGGAAAATACCTGATTATCTGTTAAGGCTAATTGAGTACAAACTCCGTATGGAAAATTTGATCTGAAATGCATTTCTACTGGCAGATAAGCCAAGAGAAAATAATATAGCGAAAGGAGCACATAAATGGTAGAAAACAAGTTTAAGTACAAACGAATTGAAGCTGCATGTGAAATATTTGGATGTGGCAGAAAGAAGATGAGGCAGATGGCTTTGGATGCAGGTGCCTTATACAAAATTGATAAAACTCTTCTTATAGATATAAAAAAGGTAGAGGATTATATTCAGGAATTTTTTCTTGTAACTGAATAATGTAATTTCTTATTATAGAAGGAGAAACAGGCTGGATAAATTTGTGTCGGATAATCGTATTACAAATATTATTGACTTATTGTAATACATAAAATATAATGGTATTAGTAACGGAGGTATAATATGGCGAGAACAGGAAGACCGAAGACCGAGAAGCCTAAGGAACACATCCTTAGTTTCAGGTTAAAGGAAGAAGAATTTAGCCAGATTAAAGAATATGCCGCTCGTTATAACATGACCATGACTCAGATTATTGAGGAAGCTGTTAAAGATTATTTTAATAAACAGCAGACACAGAATTAGTTCAGTGTAGAGTCTCTTTCTTGCTTGAAAGGAGCATATTAATGGCAAAAGCAAGAAAAGATCCTAAGGGCAGAGCCCTTAGAACCGGAGAGACTTATCGAAAGTATGATGGTATGTATGTCTACAAGTACACAGATCCCTTTGGAAAGAAGTCCTATGTTTATTCAAAGAATTTGAGTAAGCTGAGAGAAAAAGAGGAGCAACTTAAGAGGGATCAGCTTGATGGACTTGACCTGTATACGATGAGAATAGCAACCATAAACTTTGTGTTTGACAGGTACATCTCATCAAAAACAGAACTAAGGTCAACGACCTTTTCAAACTATATGTATACATACGATCACTTTATTAGAGAAGAGTTTGGTACACGAAAAATAGCAGAAATAAAATTCTCTGATGTACTGCAGTTTTACAAGCATCTGGTAGATGACAAAGGACTTGCAATTGGAACACTTGAAAATGTGCATACGGTATTGCACCCCACCTTTGAATTAGCTGTGAGGGATGATATCATAAGAAATAATCCTTCGAATGGTGTAATGGCTGAGATGAAAAAGAAATGGGGCAGAAGTACTGGTGTCAGACATGCACTGACAATGGAACAGCAGGAAGCTTTCATGAAGTGTCTTGATATGCAAGAACACATAAGATGGAGACCTATCTTCACAGTATTGCTTGGTACCGGATGTCGTATAGGAGAGGTAATCGGACTTCGATGGGAAGACATTGATATGGAGAACAGATTGATTAATATCAATCATGCTGTTACATATTATCCCAGAAAAAAGGATTCATATGTATGCGAGTTCGAGGTGTCGTTACCAAAGACCGAAGCAGGAGTAAGAACTGTTCCGATGCTCCCGGCGGTATATGATGCTTTCCTTGAAGAAAAGGAACTGCAGGAAGTTCTCGATATTTGCTGCGATGTTGAACTGAATGGGATGAGCAATTTCATTTTCTGTAATCGGTTTGGCAAGTTGCATAATCCTCAGGCTCTCAACAGAGTTATTAAGAGAATAACAGAGGATTACAATACTGCAGAAGTGGTAAGAGCAAAAAGAGAGAAAAGAGAACCTATTCTCATTCCACACTTTTCGTGTCATCACTTGAGGCACACATTCTGTACAAGGTTTTGTGAAAACGAAACAAACGTAAAAGTGATTCAATCCGTGATGGGGCATGCAGATATATCAACAACTTTGAATATATATGCTGAAGCCACAGACCGCGCGAAGAAAGAATCATTCGAAAATCTGGCACGCAACTTAGATGTATTTGGTAATAAAAAGAAAGAGTCCTGATCATCTAGGTGCAACTTTTCGGTAGCAACTGCTACCAATGTGCAACTTTTGTTATAATAATAGGGTCACATAAGAACAACATGTAATAGTCGGAAAAATACGGAATGCCGTAAGGACGCTGAATGGCATATAACGAATAAAAAAGGCGTTTTTTTCGGCAAATCTCCCGAC
>JAUNDC010000076.1 GCA_030526355.1 Bacillota bacterium
TACAACTGGATACACATTCACAAGGTACTTTCGTTCTGATGTGAGCATGCATAACGATGCGCCATGACTTCTCTTATGAGAAAGAGCGACAATGTCTCGTTTGAAAGGCGGTGTGGCAGCCGCAATAGTGCTAGGACCATCAGATCCGGACAATGATACTCCTGCCCAGTCACAGCCCCATAGAGATATGGGATCACGCAATGAGGGCAGCTCCGTAAGACCTGCGGAGGGGTTGGATCCCCGTGAGACGCGCTAAGCCAGCGGTCGCCTTGATGACTTCCTTTTTCCCGGGGTGTCGTGGACAAAATGCGGATTATAACTTTTGTTATTTAAGCGGCGTGCTTTTATGTACGCTGATACATCAAAGATGTATTCGTATGTGTTCATAGACGAATGTGTGATTACAGTAGAAAGCGAGGAGAATATGAGAACCTATGATTTTAATGATGATTTTGCAAATATGATCGACAGGAATATCTATTTACCGGGAGTGCACGACACTTACAGAAACGGTAAAAAACATGAGTGGATTATCAAGGTTGATAATGAATTCCTTAGAGATGGACTGAAGAATTTAACCGAAAAACAGATTTCTATTATAGAGGCACTGTTATTCGAAGGTAAGAGTATTGAGGATATTTGTATCAGATATTGCTTGAATCACGATGAAGCTATTCAGGAAATCAGAGCAATGAAGATTAAGCTGGTTAGATACTTATAGGACAGGGAGGCTCTTATGGATAAGAAAAATGTGTACAGAGGTGATGTGTGGTATGCGAATCTTCCTATGGTTCGTGGAAGCAGTGTTCAGGGCGGTGTCAGACCGGTCCTTGTTTATCAGACAAACAAAATTAATAATCATTCACCGACAGTCAATGTACTTGCAATTACCAGCCAGATAAAAAGAAAAGACCTGGGATATCACGTGGAGCTGCCATGGATTGCAGGGCTTCCTAAAAAGTCCATGGTGCTGGCAGAACAGGTTTTTACATTAGACCAGAGCAAACTGTTTAATTTCAGATGCAAAGTTCCCGATAAAGTGATGCAGGAGATTGATCGTGCAAGACGATTGGTGACAAGAAAGGCTGATGGACATAAACAGTCAAGGCACAGAAGACGGAAATCGAGATACAGTAGCAGCGACCTTTGGAAAGCAAAGGCAAAGGTAAAGAAATAATGGAGGTTTTGCAAATGTGCAAAGCGGATTTTCGCATGATGGATGGTATTTGAGATTTTAAATATAATCAGGAGGAAACAGGATGGCCAGTAATCTTGAATTAATAAGAAAGCAGCGTGAGGCTTTGGAAAAGCAGAATGCTGCGGCAAGTAAAAAGAGCAGAAAAACAGCCGTTGATACAAATTCGGCTGAAGCAAGTAGACCTATTATCTGTGACATTGAGTTTTTTAACGTAGAACAGCTTGTCGAAATGACAGGTTGGAGCCGTAAGACGATACTGAATATGTTTAACAATGATCCGGATTTCAAGGGTCGCAACAACGGCAAAAGCTGGATAATAGAGGCTCATGCTCTTATAGAGTATTTTTCAAAAGGCACACCAATAGAAGAGGAGGCAATTTAGACAATGGGATCATTTAGAGAAAAGAATGGAAAACTGGAGTACAGGTTCAGTTTCAAAGATCCGTATGGAAAGGTAATAAGAAAATCAGTAACAGGATACAGTGAAGAGGAATGTCTCGGTAAATATGAGGCATATATGAAAAGCGTCGCTTCTCCTATAACAGAGAAAAGCGATGGCACAACAATCCCCATGCTTCTTAAGGAAGTATTGAACAATGATTTCAACAAGAACTACATACAGGAATCAACATACAGTCTGTATCTTGGAATTCTTGAAATAATTGAGTCAGGGAGTCTGAAGACAATGCCTATTACAGATGTAACGGGTGATTCTCTGGAACAGTTTTTAATGAGTCTGACTGATTGTTATGCGGACAGCGTTATTCAGAAAGTGAACCGGCACCTTAAGGCGACCATGGATACAGCAGTAGAGAGGAAAATTATTAAGTCTAATCCTATGAATGCTTCTGATTTCAGAAGACCTAAATCCAGTAAAAAGACACTTGATGTAAAAGCTTTTACGAAAGAGGAACATAAACTATTCATGACAGTATTAGAAGAATATAAAGTGCCTCGTGGCAGAAACAATTATAAAAACCAGATTCTGATTGAGCTTTATTCAGGGTTACGTATGGGTGA
>JAUNDC010000041.1 GCA_030526355.1 Bacillota bacterium
TCACCGTCTCTTCTAGGTCTTCTTTCGCCTCTCTTCTTGCCGTCTCTTCTGTTTTCCTTTTCTTCAGGAACAGCACTCTTAAGGCCCTTGTCGAGGATCTCACCGTGGTTGATCCATACCTTTACTCCCAGCTTGCCATAAGTTGTATCAGCTTCTGCAAAACCGTAGTCGATGTTGGCTCTTAATGTGTGAAGAGGCACGTTGCCTTCGCTGTATTTCTCTGATCTGGCAATTTCAGCTCCGCCAAGTCTTCCTGATGTGAGCACCTTGATGCCCTTGGCTCCTGCTTTCATTGTTCTGCCGATGGCCTGCTTCATAGCTCTTCTGAAGGATACTCTTCTTTCGAGAGCCTGAGCAATACTTTCTGCTGTAAGCTGAGCATCAAGTTCAGCTCTTCTTACTTCCTTGATATCGATGATGATGTTCTTTCCTGTCATCTTCTGCAGTTCAGCCTTAAGGTCGTCGATTCCTGTTCCGGATCTTCCGATTACCATACCAGGCTTAGCTGTCAGTACGATAACTTTCAATTTGTTTTCTGCAGCTCTTTCAAGTAATACCTTGGAAACGCCTGCAGCGTATAATTTTTTCTTTACGAATTCTCTTACTTTGTTGTCTTCAACAAGATAGTCTGCAAACTTTGTCTTGTCTGCGTACCATTTTGAATCCCAATCTTTTATTACGCCTACTCTCAGTCCATGAGGACTTACTTTCTGACCCATTAATTGAACCTCCTATCCTTAATTCTTTTCCTTAAGAGTAACGCCTACGTGACTGCTTCTCTTTAAGATTATTGATGCTCTACCCTGTGATCCAGCTCTCCATCTTTTCATAGTCGGTCCCTGGTTGGCATATACTTCAGCGACATAAAGATTGTCCGTGTTCATTTCCTTTACATCTGCGTTTGCAGCTGCGGATTTAACAACCTTTTCTACGATTTCCGCGCCTTTGCCCGGAGTGAATTTTAAAATATTCAATGCCTCATTTAAGTCTTTTCCTCTTACCAAGTCAGTAACAGGCTTCAGCTTGATAGGAGACATTCTTACGTATTTTGCAATTGCTTTTGCTTCCATTTTCAATTATCTCCTTTTCTTACTTTGATTTCTTATCTGCGGCATGGCCTCTGTAGGTTCTCGTAGGAGCAAATTCTCCCAGTCTGTGTCCTACCATATCCTCTGTAATGTATACAGGAACGTGTTTTCTTCCGTCATGCACAGCGATTGTATGTCCCACCATCTGCGGGAATATTGTGGATGGTCTTGACCATGTTTTGATGACTTTCTTATCGTTAGCTGCATTCATCTCTTCGATAGCCTTGAGCAGCTTAGCGTTTACGAAAGGTCCCTTTTTAAGTGATCTTCCCATTATCTTTGCTCCTTCCTATTATTTTTCGTTTCTTCTCTTCACGATATATTTGTCAGATGCCTTGTTCTTCTTTCTTGTCTTGTATCCAAGTGCAGGCTTACCCCAAGGTGTAACCGGGCTTACTCTACCGATTCCAGCCTTACCTTCACCACCACCGTGAGGGTGATCGTTAGGGTTCATTACGGAACCTCTTACTGTAGGTCTGATGCCCATGTGTCTTTTTCTTCCTGCTTTACCTATCTGGATATTCTGATGATCAAGATTTCCTACTTCGCCGATAGTAGCTCTGCAGTCGATTCTTACTTTTCTTACTTCGCCGGAAGGAAGTCTAACCTGAGCATACTGTCCTTCCTTTGCCATGAGCTGAGCTCCGTTACCTGCCGATCTTACCATCTGTCCGCCTTTTCCAGGCTTCAGTTCCACATTGTGAATGATTGTACCTACAGGGATGTTTGCCAGCGGAAGAGCATTTCCTACCTTGATATCCGCATCTGCTCCTGATACAACCACATCGCCTACTGACAGCTTGTTAGGAGCTATTATATATCTCTTTTCGCCGTCTGCATAATTAATCAGCGCGATATTGGCAGTTCTGTTAGGATCGTATTCGATAGTAGCAACTGTTCCAGGAATACCATCCTTGTTTCTCTTGAAGTCGATAATTCTGTATTTAGGTCTGTATCCGCCGCCTCTGTGTCTTACAGTAATCTTACCTCTTGAATTTCTTCCTGAGTGTTTTTTAAGAGTTACTGTAAGTGACTTCTCCGGTGTAGTGCAAGTGATTTCTTCAAATGTAGAAACCGTCATTCCTCTTAAACCAGGAGTGGTCGGATTGTATTTTTTAATTCCCATCGTTTCCTACCTCCTATATTACAGACTCTGGAAGAATTCGATTTCCTTACTCTTTTCAGTAAGTGTTACGATTGCCTTCTTTGATGCGGCAGTCATACCAACGTATCTTCCCATTCTTTTCTGCTTTCCTACAACGTTCATGATGTTTACTTTTGCAACTTCCACATCGAAGATTTCTTCAACTGCTTTCTTAACTTCAGTTTTGTTAGCGTCTACTGCAACCTTGAATGTGTATTTCTTAGCCTGTGCGTCTTCCATACTCTGCTCTGAGATTACAGGCTTTATTATTACATCGTAAGGCGTTTTCATTATGAGTACACCTCCTCAATCTTTTCTACAGCTGCTCTGGTTACGATGAAGTTAGTATGATTGATAATTTCATAAACATTCATTGTTGACACCAGTGCTGTTCTTACTCCCGGAATGTTTGCTGCTGATCTGATGATGTTTTCATCCTTCTCAGCTGTAACGATTAATGCCTTTTTGCCGGCCTTGATGTTCTCCAGCATCTTAACCATTTCTTTTGTCTTTGGCTCTTCAAATTTGATTTCATCAACTACGATGATTTCATTCTCTGCCACCTTTGATGAGAGAGCTGATAACATTGCCAGTCTTCTGAGCTTCTTAGGCAGTGTATATCTGTAGCTTCTTGGCTTTGGTGCGAATACAACTCCGCCTCCTACCTGTGAAGGGTCTGTTGAGCTTCCCTGTCTGTGACGGCCTGTTCCCTTCTGTCTGAATGGCTTTCTGCCGCCCCCTCTGACTTCAGCTCTGGTCTTAGCGGACTGTGTGCCCTGTCTTTTGTTGGCTAAAATATTTTTAACTACTGCATGTACTGCATTCTGGTTAGGCTCGATACCGAAGATTTCGTCTTTCAACTCGATTGTTCCGGCTTCCTGGCCTGCCATATTCAGCATTGTCACTTTTGACATTTTACTTCCTCCTTCCTGAAGTCATCCTTATTTGTCCTGACCTTTTACTGCGTACTGGATGCGAACGATTCCACCTTTGTTTCCAGGTACTGCACCCTTGATCAGCATAAGGTTCTTATCTTCTATAACTTTTACCAGTTCAACATTCTGAACTGTAACTGTTTCACGACCCATTCTTCCCGGACCTGCATTGCCTTTGAATACTCTTGAAGGATAAGTACCTGCAGCAAGTGCACCGGCAAGTCTCTTGTGCTTTGAACCGTGACTCATAGGGCCTCTGTGGTGTCCATGTCTCTTGATATTACCCTGAGTTCCCTTACCTTTTGATGTTCCTGTTACGTCCAGCTTTACGCCTTCTTCGAAATCAGCAACTGTAATCTGCTGTCCAACTTCGTAGGTTTCACCTTCTTCAGGTCTGAACTCAGCCAGGTGCTTCTTAGGAGCGATGTCGTTCTTAGCGAAATGGCCTGTCATAGGCTTGTTCACTCTCTGCGGCTTCGCATCTTCGAATCCGAACTGTACTGCGTTGTAACCGTCAGTTTCAACAGTCTTGATCTGAGTTACCGTCATCGGGCCTGCCTGAACTACTGTTACAGGAACTACAGCTCCATGTTCGGTAAAGATCTGGGTCATACCCATTTTCTTACCTAAAATAGTCTTCATATTTTTCCTCCTTGATTCTTACAGCGGACCGCTCATGCGGTCATACTAAGGGGAGTTCCCTTCGCTTTTTGTGTTTATAATTTGATTTCAATATCTACGCCTGCAGGTAAGTCCAGCTTAGTAAGTGCATCTGTAGTCTTAGCTGTAGCGCTTGTGATATCTATCAGTCTCTTGTGAGTTCTCTGTTCGAACTGTTCTCTTGAGTCCTTATATTTGTGAACAGCTCTCAGGATTGTAACAACTTCCTTCTCTGTAGGAAGCGGAATAGGGCCTGATACTTCGGCGCCTGTCTTCTTGGCAGTCTCAACTATCTTAGCTGCGGACTGATCCAGAAGTGCATGATCATAAGCTTTAAGTTTGATTCTGATTTTCTGTAATTCGCTCATTTTTTCCTCCTAAAATTTTTTGTACTGTTTTCGCTATGCTCGTACAAGGGGTTCTGATGCATGAATTTTCAACGCATACAGTGGATTTGCCTGCTTCGTACACGCTTTCGTGTGTTTCTATTGTTTTACACACAATAAAAATTCAGCGAATCCCTTCGCCCCCATCCTGTGGGGACAATTCTCAGTGGAAATTCTCCTATAGCAAGGTAACTTCCCACATCATCGCCTTACACAAGCTTTTTTAGTATACATTACCACATGAAATAATGCAAGAGGTTTTAAGAAACTTTTTTATGTTTTTTTATGATATCAAATCCACTGATTTCAATGGTTACAGAAGCTATCATCCGCACACGCTTACCAGTGTTTCTTTTTTCAGAAATTTTCGTACAGTTATGAGCGATAATTTTTTATCCGGTGAATTCAGACCGCCGAATCAAAAGGAGCCACTGCACATTCAACCGATTGCTTAAACCAGTCAGATGTGCTGCGGCTCCACAGCAATCTACATCGTATTATCACTTAATATCCAAGATTTTCATTTACAAATACCACATGCATTCTGTCATAAGCAGAAGAAAACCTTGTAGTCACTGTATGGCAGCACACCGTGTTCCCTTTACTCAGGCAGCTGCTGCATCTTCCTGTAGCTGCGCATGGTGTGCTCTTGCCCAGTCTGATACAGTTCGGCGGGCACGCGTCATGCTTGATTCTGGTTACAGCATCCTTTTCGTCAGCTACAAGCTTGTTTGCGCCCACTACGATAATCACCTTCTTCGGTCCGAACATCATTGCAGCCAGCCTGTTGCCGGTACCATCGATATTAACCAGCTCACCATCCATTGTTACCGCATTGGTGCTCATCAGGAATACATCGCAAAGCAGCGCCCGCCTCCTTGCCTCAAAGGCCTCCGCGGGGTCTGAAATAGACATAGGGTCATTTACATTATATTTCCCTGATTTCAGTTCTTCCTTGATTCCAATCTGTCCCAGTGTCACGGAGCCACCCCACGCCACACTGGAGCCTTCAGGTATCAGCGATATGATTTCCCGGAGGGCATCAGCGGCAGTTTCACAGTAATGCCCCGTGATATTGCGCTTTTCCATATTTTTAATAACAGTGTTTATTTTGATTTCATTTGCTTTTTTAATATTATTTTCCATATACGACCTCCATATACTATTATTATTTGTTATACATGTCTATCGGTCTTTCATCACTGCGGTCTTCCAGGAATTCAGCGGCTGCCTCCATTGCCTCCGCAGCTGCAGAAGCCAGACTCTTGCCATCATCCTCGGCAGCAATCACCGCAGCAGAAACCACATCTCCCGCACCGGCAGTGCTTGCAAACGAAAGCACTCTTTCCGGAGCAAGAATTCCTTCATCCAGACCCTCTTTGTAGTAAAGTCCTCCGCCCTTCATTGTAATGACGATTTTATCAACGCCCTTCTGTTCCAGATATGCTCCGGCTTCCATAAGCTGGTCCTGACCAAGGATCGTTTTTCCTGTCATGGCTTCAGCCTCCATTCTGCCCGGAAGCACTCCGAAAAATCCTCCCAGAGCTTTTTCGGCTTTAGCACCCCCGCGCCTTGAGCCCGGATCAAAGAACAATTTAACATCATCTCTCCCTCCATAAAGCTCAGCGACCTTTTCTATAGTGGGCTGCGGAAGACTGCCGTCCATAACTATAATATCCGCTTTATCAAGAATATCGGAAGCAGCTTCGATTACCTGAGGTGTAAAACGGCACATCAACGAATCATTGCACTTGTAGCCTTCGATGTCTCCGAGGATATTCAGAGTCTCTATCTGTACCGGAGTAGTTCCGTCCAGCTTTTTCACACCGGAAACATCTGCCCCGCATGCCCTAAGCTCCTCTGTAACAGCAAGACCCAGAGGATCACTGCCTACCACCGATACGAAAGCTACCTCACGTCCCTTTTCCGCCAGAAGTCTGGCAATGTTGAACCCGCAGCCCCTGTTCTCAATTATGATATCATCATATTCGGGAACTTCCGGAGCCTCTTCCTGCTCCTTTTCCACCTGCTGCTCCGGCATCCCAGGCATTCCCGGCATCTGAGGCATACCTCCGTACATCATGTTCATCATATCCTGATCCATTTGTCCGTAAAGCTCCTGACCGAGACCTGTTCCCATAACTTCGGTTCCTCCCTTTACCGGCACCATTTTCACACTTACGGAAGCTATTGCTCCCCCAATTACTGCAATCATTTAAATTCTCCTTCATTCCTTAATTTAATAATATTTCCGCGTCCTTTTTCTCTCAGCCGCAATATATGTCAGACAGCGAATATGCTCCCGCCGATAAACTCTCTCATTATGGAATTGGCAGGAACAAGCTGTTCTTCATCAATCACTTCAAAATACTTGATAAAATTCAGCATTCTGACAGCTTCACTGTATTCAGGCTGCCCCGCTTCAACCTCTTTGAGCAGAGGCTCTGCATACTTTTTAAGTATGGAAAGCTCATAAACCAGTGCTGAATTAAAGAGCACATCGGCCTCGCCGTTATAAGGGAAAATGTTTTTATCCTCTCCGGCTCTGACCTTCGGCCACTGGGCAATGGTTTCAGCCGCCGTATGCCCCCGATATTTATAATCTCTGACGATTCTTCTCAGAATTCTGGCATCTGTCGTCGGAACTCTGTTATGCACATCAATATTAAGCTGCGTGAAAGGGCTTATATATATCCTGAATTTCGCCTTGTCACTTATCGCCTCGGTGAGCTTGCCGTTAAGGGCATGTATTCCCTCTATCACCACAGGCTGTGATGATCTGATGGAGGTAACTCTCTTTCCGAATTTTTTTGTTCCTGTAATAAAGTCAAATTCCGGCAGATCCACAGTTTTACCCGCAAGCAGACTGTTCATGTTATCGTTGAACAAATCAATATCGATAGCGTCAAGATCTTCATAGTTCGGCTCACCATCATCTCCTATCGGAGTCATCTCTCGCTCCACAAAATAATCATCCGTGCCCATGTAAAGAGGCTCCAGCCCGTTGACCCTCAGCTGCACGCACAGCCGTCTGGCAAATGTAGTCTTGCCTGACGAGGATGGTCCTGCAATCAGAATTATACGCTTTTTCTGCCTGGTTATCATATCCGCAATTTCTGCGACTTTCTTTTCATGAAGCGCCTCTGACAGCAGAATCAGATCTCTGGCTCCTCCTCCGGTAATTTTCCTATTAAGATCTTCAAGATAAGATACCCCCAGCAGCTGCTGCCATTTATTCGCTTCACCGAACGCCATATAAAGTTTCTTATCATCCACGAAAGGCGGCACCTCATCCGGCTTTGACGGATATGGAAATCTCAGAAGAACACCACGTCTGTACTTCAGCAGCTCAAAATACTCAATATAGCCTGCTGACGGCGCCATCAGGCCATAAAAGAAATTGCGATAGCCCTCTATAGAGTAAAACTTAGCTTCTTCCAGATCAGTAGCTCTTTCGAGCAACCCTGATTTTTCGGGATAATTATACTTTTCCCAGATTCCAACAGCCTCTTCCCTGCTGTAAAGCTCCTTAACAACAGGCACATCATCCTCAACAAGCTGGTGCATTCTCGCCTCAACAGCCCTTACCTGCTCTTCCGTTACAGCAACCGGTGTTTTTATTTCAGTATACAGACCCTTGTTAAGCGAATTTTCAATCTCAACGCTGCAGTCGCCGATAACATCCTTGACTGCCTTGAGATATATAAGCGACAATGTATGCTGATACGCCAGGTTGGCACTGTGAGTTCTCATATCCAGCAGCTCCACGGATGCATCCTCTTCTATCATGCAATCCAGTTCTTCATCACGCCCGTTGACTCTGGCGATCAGAATTCTGTAAGGAAGCTCCCTCTGATATTCCTCGACAAGCCTTACCAGCCTCACCGGCTTATCTCTGACTATTTCCTCAAAGGCTTCTCCCGGACCCTTTTTCAACAAAATCTTCATATCAATACCTCTTTTCAATTTTTCTGTTCAAAAGGCTTTAAACCAGTATAACACACTTCTGCTTCGCAGACACGATAATTTCAGCCTTCCGATATTGCAAAAAGAGCCGCATATACATTTCTGCTGCGACTCTAATTATGTGCTGCTCGTATGAAATTCACTTTGATGCGGAATCCGTTTTAAAACGGAGCCTGCTGATGCTCAGGGTTTTCTGCATGTTCAGGCTCCGGAACGGCATATGTATCCGTTTCATGTGCCTGCGCATTCCCGTTCTGATTGCCGCTCCTGCCGCAAACCATTTTAACAATAGCTTCCATCTCCTTATCATGCAGCGTTATGCCTCTGGACATATGCTCATGCTCCGGATCCCAGTCGCGTATATCGTATTTCGCAGTACCGTCATTCCATTTAACAATATTGAGTTCTTTCTTCCACCCCGTGGAAAAAGATGATATAACTCCTATGTGTTCAATTATTTCATACCTGATTTCCCTGTCGTTATTCCTGCTGGCAACCATACATAATCTCCTTTCTTCAAATATCAAATGCCTCAATACCTCTCTTGAGTAGGTTTATAATACCATAAATGTTAATATTTGTAAAGAGATTTTTTATATTCTTTCTTTGCCGTCAGGCTTCTGCTACATAGCAGCCTTTATCATTGCAGGCAGCTTCCTGCACTTTTCCTCTGAAATCGATGCTACCGATACTCTAAGACCTTTGGCCAGCGGCACAATGAAAAGGCCCTGCTCCTCAAGCTTCGCACTGATTTCATCCGGATTGTCACACGGTATCGAGATAAAGAAGCCCGCATCAAAAGGTACAGTCTCAAGGCCTACCTTTCGAGCTTCCTCCTCAAATACCTTGCCTCTGGCAATGAGCATCTCACGATAGTGTGCCCTTTCCTCATTTACTCTGCGCAGAAGCTCCGGATCACCATATATTCTGGAAAGAATTACCTGGGCTACCTTAGCACTGTTGGACCATGAGCCTCTGGATGAATATTCGCACACTCTCTTGAATTCGTCAGCAATCTCCTTGGTTTTGGCAACGCATATCATTGCTCCACACCTTGTTCCGTAAAGTGTATATGTCTTGGAAAGACTGTACGCCATAATCGATATGACGTTTTCCGGAAGCCTCTCCAGCTTAGGCAGAAATCTTCTGTACTCTTCTTCATCTCCCGCAAAGTCAATATATGCCGCATCGATAACCAGCGCGATTGCCTTGCCGCATTTCGCCGCTTCAGTAAGTTCGTCAATAACCTTGTCCCAATCTTCAAGAGTCAGTGAATATCCCGTCGGATTGTGGGCAGGTGTGTTGAGTATAATAACAAGACTTTCCTGCTTTGCCAGAAGCTCTGTAGCCTTGTCGTTAAATGCCTCTGCATTGAATTTTCTCTCTTTGTTAAAGAACTCAAAGGTTTCAATACTTCTGCCGATTTCTCCAGCTATTGTATTATACGGAGCCCAGTGCCAGTCCGATGTAAGCACCTTGTCTCCTCCGTCCGAATAATTGGAAATCACATTTCTCAGTGAACCTGTTCCTCCCGGTGTGGCAACAGCCTCAATGAAACCCTTTGGCTGATGGGTTCCGAAAGCCGCCTTCTGCACCGCTTCCTTAAAAGGCGCTATGCCTCCGATAGGAGCATAGTCTGCATAATCCTTGGGGCTGAGATGCTTGAACACTTCATCTACCGATGATAGAACAACCAGCTCACCATCATCATCCAGCAGCGAACCAATTGTTGCATTAATCACCTTATCGGCGCCTTTTTCTGCAATCATCTTCTTTGCCCTGTTGCTGATGCCGAAGATCTTATCCTCCTGCGGTATATGCCTGCCGTTTCCTCTCGCCAAAATATACTCTGACATTTATATCTATCCTCCATTTTATCAAGCCGTCATTACGGCTGTTTTTTATTTTATTTTTATCACTATCTCTTTGCCGTCCTCATATCCGTCAAGTGCTTTTACAGCACCTACAACGACATTTTTCAGCGTCTTTTTTACAAAAGGCACCATCCATATTTCCTCACCATCTATGGTAAGCTGAACATCAAGCTCCTCTGAAGCCTTTTCTGTCTTCTTTTCAACCAGATCAGCCAATCTCTTCACCTCCGTTCTACCGTTTATAACCGGCAGGTCCCTGTATCTGTCCGTTGATTCAGCTATTATACCCGATACTGCTACAGCTTCAGGACACATTCTTCTGTCGACGTCCTCAACAGTCCTTCCCGTAATTATCGTCGGGCATTTAAGCCCGCAGTCTCCTTCAAGAATTACAAAATCCTCTTTGTAATATTTAAGAATTTCATCAATACTCATCTGCCTGTCAGCAAACATCGCTGTTTCCCCGCTGCCTCTGGCTGTCACTCTGCAGGCACCCGCCTCCATATGCTTGAAGGTGTCCGTCCCCGGACTGTCGGCTCTGAAGCCGTCAAAATGTATATCCTTTACCGTCCCCACACTGTAGCCTCTGCTCCGAAGCTCCGAAGCCAGAGCTGTGACCGTGGTTGTTTTACCGGTCTTGGAAAATCCCTTTATCATAACGATACGCATATCTATTCTCCAAAGTCAATTATTTCATACTGCTGCTGCAGAATATCCACCGTAAGCAGCTTATTGGCCAGCACACCTTCTCTGCCAAGCAGAAGCTTTAAGGTCTCAGCCACCTGAAGCGCTCCAACCACAGCCGGTGTAAAGGATGGATTTCCTGTCTCCTTTTCAACTCCGTAATTTTCATCCCCATCATAAAGAGTATGTATGAGCCTGTCTCCAGGCATGATAACCGCCAGCTGTCCATGCCATCCCGCTATGGCGCCATGTACAAGAGGTATATTTTCCTGCTCACATGCATCCTCCAGCAGCTTTCTTGAAGCTATATTGTCAAGAGCGTCTACCACCACATCGTGACCTCTTATTATATCTCTGCTGTTTTCTTCCGTGTAAAAGGCACATATCGAAGTTACCTCAACCTCGCTGTTTATCTCAGATATCTGCCTTCTGCCCTCATCAGCCTTGAGCATGCCTATATTTTTCTCGCTGGAGAGAACCTGACGGTTCAGATTGCTTACGTCAAATACATCTCCATCCACTATCGTCAGCCTGCCTACGCCAAGTCTGGAAAGACCCTCTATGACACCACCGCCAAGACCTCCGCAGCCTATTACACATACAGACCTTTGCTTCAGGAGCTCCTGCTCCTGCGGGCTTACGGTTCCAATATTTCTTTCATACCTGTTTTTCACCCTTATCAGCCTCCCGATACACGCGAGAACGCCTTAAGATAATCACCGTCATTCAACCTGGAATCGATCATAACCCTTTTGTTATTGACTGATACAAAACCAAAATTTCTCGTTTCTTTATAATTAATTCCTGCAGCCTGCAGTGCTTCATCGCAGGTGCAGTTATCCGGAACCTCTACGACTATATCATCATAACAGTCAAACAGCTTCCTCAAAGTACCTTTCAAGGCTATAGTGATTTTCATCCTTTTACCTCCATAAAAACAATCAGGACAGATTTACGCAATCTGTCCCAATTATACAATAAACGATTCTATCTTGTCAGCTTATTTCAAGATATTATATTAACATTTTATAACAGTGACTGGATAAGCTCTTCAGGCATTGTACCATCCTTATTCCATCCAAGCACTTCGTAATACTGGTCGAGCATGCTTTCGAAATCCTCCTGAGTCATTACCTGACCTGCAGCCGGACCATTGGAAAGAGCATCTCTTACAACTCTCTTAGGCACTGTATCGTGAGTTCTGTTGAAGCCTTCTCTCTGGTTGAAAGCACGAGCAATATTGATTACATTACGTCCTACTCTTGACATATCTTCCTCGGTCCATTCCTTACCTGTTACCATTGTGAGCAGCTCAGCCATGATAGCATAGTCGATAGTTCCCCAGAAGTCGCAGATACAGAGTGAGAATTTAATAGCATTGAATTCTCCCAGATCGTATACCAGCTGTCCCTTACCTTCTGCTGTGTAAGGATCGATAGACGCCTCAAATACTTCAGCATTGGCAGCGTATGATCTCATGTGGCATGCTCCTCTGTCGGATACTGCATATGATAATGCCATTCCCCATGAACCACGTGGCTCATATTGAGGATATTCAAGACCCTTAACCTGCATTGCAATGTCAAGTCCGCCGAACTTCTCTGCAGCCTTCTTTGTTCCCAGAGCCAGATCAGCACCAACACCTTCATTTTTAGCTATGAGCTTAACGTATTCGATCATCTTGTCAGCTTCGCCGAATCTGATGCCGAAGTCGTGATCTCCTCTTTCAGTCATTTCCATAGCCCAGATGATAGTGTCTCCGGCACTGATGGTATCAAGACCCATATCGTCACATACTTCATTGAATTTAACAATCTTCTCAGGATCACGGTTTCCTGCATTCGGTCCTGCTACAGAAATGGTTTCGTATTCAGGACCCTCGCAGATTGCATCTCCTATCTTGAGGAAGTTACCACATCCCAGGCCGCAGCTTCCGCAGCCTCTCTTACCTTCTCTGTATTTAGCAAGAACATCGCCATTGTATTCAGTCCATCTTTCGTCTGTAGTATCGGAGAAGTTCTTCACTGGGAGGATTCCTCCGTCATTACAAGCTTCCAGGAACGCTGTTGTACCGCCGTCAAAAATGAACTGGTTGTCATCGTTTACTACATCGTTTCTCAGGATTTCAATAAGTCTGTCTGTAGTCTTCTCGATATCATGAACCTTAACTCCGCCTGTTCCGCGAATCAGGATAGCTTTTACATTCTTTGAGCCCATTACAGCTCCGATTCCGCCTCTGCCTGCCTGTCTGTAGTAGTCGCAGTTGATACATGACATGATATTGAGATTTTCACCTGCAGGTCCGATTGACAGAACGCTGTATTCAAGTCCGTATTCGTCAACCAGCTTCTTCTCTGCAGCATGTGAACCAAGTCCCCATAAACCTTCAGCGCTGTGGAATGAAATCTCATCGTTGTCGATTACAACATATCCAGGCTCATCCAGCTTGCCTTCCAGAACAGCCATGTCATAGCCTGCATACTTGAGACGAATTCCTACATGTCCGCCTACGGAGCAGTCATTCATTGTTCCTGTTGCCGGTGATTTAGCAGCAATAGAAAGCTTACCTGAACATGCTACAGGAGTTCCTGTCAGAGGTCCTGTAGTCAGGTACAGCTTATTGTCAGGACCCAGCGGATCGATTCCCGGCTTAAGATCCTCATACATATATCTGATTACTAATCCTTTAGAACCAACATATTTCTCCGCAAAATCCATACGGAGCGGCTCTGTGGAGGATGTTTTGTCTGAAAGATTGATTCTCAGCACTTTATTCTGATATCCAAGCATTGTCATAATATTCTACCTCCCTTGCCTTATTCAAATGTCAGTGCATGCTGCGGACAGATCTGAGCACATTTAGGGTTGCCCTGACATGTGTCGCATATGTACGCCTTGGCATCTCTGATTCTAACAACTTTCTTAGGACATTTGTCCGCACAGGCTTCACATCCTATGCAGAGATCATGGTCAACCTCGATATGATCAGTAATCTTGATTGCATCTACAGGGCATGCCTTGGCACAGAGTCCGCAGAGGATGCAGAAATGATCTGCATATTTGAGATTGCCATCATCATAGTATGTTTCAATTGCAATTCTGGCCTTTGAAGGTACGTATTCGCCTTCCTTGTAAGCCGAGCAAACCTGCGCGCAAAGCTGACAGCCTATGCAGTTTGCTTTGTTAAACTTCAGTCTTTTCATTTACGCTCTCCTTTTCAAAAATAAAAATAGCAAAGTGAAACTATCCTCAACATTCAAGGTTGCGGTACAGTTCTCCTTTGCACAATGGCAGGCGATAAAATCGCTCTTATCACCCTGACGTTTTCACCGGCAACGAGTGTCATGTGAAAATCGGAGTATTTAAAATTGTTATGCAAATTTACATTTGTCACAATTATAACCTAAAATAAAGCATCTTGTCAATTGCTTGCCGCTCAGTAAAAGTTGTTGTTAAATTCGGACAATTGCATTTAATTAGCAGTATTAAAATTATCCCGTGTGTCGATACTAAAAACAGACACGGGAGTTTGACACTTGTAAATTAACAACTTAATCTGAACGTATTGAAATAAC
>JAUNDC010000077.1 GCA_030526355.1 Bacillota bacterium
CATTTGTTCCTGCCAGCATTGCTACCTGCGTATTACAATTCACCGTATTTCTCCTCCCTAATGAAAACGGGAGCCGAAGCCCCCTGTTTTATCTCTATTTACTTTTAGTGTTACCTTTCTTTTTCTTAAGTTCGCAGACCATAAGACCTGATCCAAGAACTGCAGCTATTACTGCAATAACAAGCCATATCATCATATGGTTGTTATCCCCTGTCTTAGGGGTATTAGGATTTTCAGGTACTTTTACTTTTTCTACGGTAAGAGTCTGGTCTTTGTCATCCTTATCCTTATGCTCTGCTACAAGCTTATGCTTAAGGCTAATCTCCTCGAAAACAGTAATGTTTTCTCCGCCGTACTTAGCAGCATTAAATGAAAGAGTAGCCTTTACGTCTCCATCTGCTGTATCTGGTGTGAACTTCTTTGTAACCTCGGTTCCCCGGATTTTCTTTCCCTCCTTAGTAAGCCATGTTGTAAGCTCGTACTCTATGCCCGGCAGCAGATTTTCATAAGCTACTGTATCAACGATTTTCTGTTCCTTTTCAGCCTTAATTACATTGGTCTTTTCATCGCCGTCAGTTGCTTTTGTGCCTATCTTAGGAATCGATACTGTCTGACCTTCATCATTAATATCCTCGTGACTGCAGATTTCGGTTTTAGTCGCTACGTCAAATACCTTTTCAAAGACAACTACATCTGTTCCTGCAAGTGCTGTCGCATCAAAAGTGAACTCGATGTCAACAGTTCCGTTTTCAGTTTTAGGTGTGAATTCCTTTTCAGAAGTTACATTCTTACCATTGACCTTTATAGGCTCACCTGTTTCTTTATCCATGAGAGTTCCGGAAAGCTTATACGCTTTTCCCGGGAAAAAGTTCTTATACTTTACAGTATCGATGATAGTCACCTTGTTATCTGCAAGGGAAATATGATTTTTTGTATCACTATCAACAGCCGTCGTTCCTATTTCAATAACATCATCGGTTATTGTTCCAAGGTTTATTACAGCGTTATCTCTGTACACTCTGAATTCAATATCCTCTGCCAGCTTCAGACCTTTGTTTCCGTCACTTCTGAGCTCACTGATAGTGTAGTAGTCATAAATCAGTGCGCCTTTTTCATCATCTATCGCATCGATTTCTCCAAACCAGAGACCGCTTTCTGCTGTCCCTCCATTGGTGTCATTCTTATGGGAATTGAAGCTTGCTGACGAGTCAATCATTCCGTTTTCGTCAGTGCAGACATTGTGACTTTCACCTGTAGTCTTTGAAGTTATCTTAAAGCTGATGTTTGGAAGTCTTGTCATTTTTCCATCCTTAACCTTTACAAACTGGATGTCTCCTCTCTTCACCTGCTCAGCCACTTCATCATTTGTGCCTATAGCAGGCATATTAAAGGTTTTTACCGTCTCAACGGTTTCGCTTCCTTCATTGATTTCATCTGTATAAATCTTGTTATTCAGAAGATATCCTTGAGGAGCCTTTACTTCCTGTATGGTTACGGTTCCAAGCGGCAGAGTGATCTTTCCGTCACTTGACAGATAGAAGGCCGAATTCTCAAAGCCCTTATCAAGGTAATCCTTTGTAAGCTCTGCCTTTCCCTCGGAATCTGTCACAACCCTCCAGGTTCTGTCCAGAACTTTGCTGCCGTCACTATGCTTGTAGTACTTAATCTCATATATGGCACCTTCTAGGCTTGCTCCGCCCTGAGGTTCTGCTTTTCCCGTCTCTTTGTCACCTTTCTGAAGGATAATATCAACCGGATTGTTCTTTGGAACCTCCGTCACTGATACCGTTGTTGTCTTCTCGTTTTTAACAGAGCAGTTATGGCTTTTGACATCAACAGCAAAGCCCTTAGATGCTGTTATTTCCTTTATTGTGTAATCAGCAACAATCACGTTATCCAAAGAGCACGTTCCTTTTGCATCGGTTGTCATGGTATAGCAAAGCTTACTGCCGAAGTACACTCCGTACTTAGCACCGGAAAGTGAATAGCAGCTGTTTCCTCCTGACATGTCACTGTTTGTCGAACTCTTTTTAAGCTCAATCTTTCCCACATCATTGAATGAACCAAGGATATCCTGCTTTCCGCTGTTTCTTATTCTGTATGCCCTGTAGCTTGCAGGTGGATCAGGCAGAGTTTTGATATATTCATAAAGGCTCTTTGCTTTGTTCTTCCATGATTC
>JAUNDC010000078.1 GCA_030526355.1 Bacillota bacterium
TGTAAATGTCAATATAAAAATGCTCAAAAAGTGGAAAATAAAAATGTACGTTTTCCAGGAGCTATTCCTCAGCTTGTGATTCCATAAAGGCCCGTTTTTCCTTCAAACGGTATGACGGTCCTTTAATGGAAATAATCTGAGAATGATGCAACAATCGATCCAACACAGCATTAGCCAAGGTAGGTGAGCCAAAGATTTCTCCCCATTTTGAGAAGGGCGTGTTGGTTGTTATAATCGTGCAGTGTTTCTCATACCTCTTGGCGATCAATTGAAAAAACAGGTTGGCCGAATCAGAATCAATGGGCATGTATCCAATCTCATCTATAATCAGAACCTTATATTTGGAGAAAAACTTCATCCGGGCTTCTAGGCGATTTTCCAAAAGAGCTTTCTTCAGTTGATTCATAAGTGCCTCGAAGGAGATAAAGTATGTTGAATAACGTGCTCTGGCACTGGCTATTCCAATCGCTGTTGCCAGATGAGTTTTCCCAACGCCGCTGGTCCCAACAAACAGGATATTTTCCTTTTTGTCTATAAATCCCAGATGGCTCAGTTCAAGCATTTCTTTTCGATTTATGCTTGGCTGAAAATCGAATTCGAAGTCCTCCATTGTTTTGATAAATGGAAAATTTGCTGTTTTCACACAGGCATTCTCTGCCCGGAGTTGATTGTTTTTCTTTTCTATATCGATCAGCTCCTCTAAGGCTTCGCTGAACGATTTCTGACCCTTGTTGACTAGGTCAATGTAATAATCCAGATGCTCCTGCATCTTGTGGATTCCAAGGTCTGTGAGACCATTGAGTAACTTTGCATAGGTTGCCATAGCGTGCTCCTTTACAGGAAGATATCCATCTGCTTTAGATTCGCTTCAGCCAGCTCGGCAACTGCATCAGCATCCTTCATTGTTAATGAAAGAAGCTGATGATAATGGTCCTTATGATAATTCAATCTTTTTTGACTTAATACATGTGTAGCAATGAGATCCGTGCTACAATAGATTTGCAGAGTGTTGTCAGATACCAGTAATCTTACCGGTTTTCCTATATACTCTGGCGATACGGAATACTTGCTGTTCATGTAGGTGACCAGTGAATCTGATCTTACCGTGGTTTGGCGATCGTGGGATAGATAAGATTCAACAACATCATCTTTGGGAAGTGGCTGCAAGTATTCCTTTTCTTTTTGAAAGAGCAGGATGGGCGGTATATTTGTTTCCTGGCAGGGATAGGTGTTAACCTTTTTATTGATCTTCTCGAGGATTGCTGTCAGTTCCTCCTCGGTTTCGAACTCTCCCTCGTAAGGAAGAAGCCATGCAAGAAACTTATTAACCGACTCAACTTTGCCTTTGGTAAAAGGATGTCTTGGCTTACACAGTTTGATTTTGAAGTTGAAATCTTTGGCGAATGCTCGTACCTGATTTGGGATGTTTTTACGTTCGCCATCACGATCGACAATAGAGGACATGTTGTCAAAAAGGATTTCTCTGGGAACTCCGCCGGTTGCCTTGAATGATTTAATCAGGCAGTCGAATACATCCTGTCTTGTCTTATAAAGTTTGTAAGTATAATGGGTGTATCTAGAATTCCCCAGTTTATAATCAAACACCTGAAAGGTGAAGATTTCGCCATATTTATTGGCTATTGATACATCTTCTTTCCAATCGACCTGAGCCTGAATACCGGGAGCTGTTTCAAATCTTGGATGTCCCTTTTCTGTCTTTACAGGCTTAAGCCCTTTGGATTTAACGTATTTATTAAAGTTAGAATAAGTTCCGATATTCGGATCTTTTTCTGAAAGAATAAATTCATAAACTGCCCGAACATTGACTCCCTTGATAGAAAGTTTTTGTTTGATTAATTCATAATGCTTATCAAGTTTACTGGGCTTATCTCTGTGAGCAGGCTTGCCTTTGTAACCGTCATAATACTTTTTGACTGTCCTGCGATCCAGATCATACTGTCGGGCGAGTTCTGAAAAGTTAGGCTTTATGTCGCTCAACTTGAGAATCTTGAGCTGTGTCTTAAATGCTTCGTCCATGGATTGCACCTCCATGGATACGATAGCATAGAGCCCTAGATTGTACATTTTTATTTTCCATTAAATGTACATGTTTATCTTACCATTTACA
>JAUNDC010000079.1 GCA_030526355.1 Bacillota bacterium
CATGAAGAAAGGGCACCGCCCTAGCGATTATTTTTCGCTAACGCGACAGCCCCTTGACATGAACAAATCTCTGATTTATATAATTTGCAACTTGAGAGTGAGCAAAATTCACTTTTAAAAATCATATCTATTACCACAGAAGGTAATTTACAGAAAAAATCTCACACACTCGCAGTCGGTGCTTTCTCTTTGTTCCTTTCATCAGATTTCTCCTTTGTTGCATCCTTATTTTCCTAAAATCTTGCAGATGCGATATGCTCTATCTAGATGTTTTGAGATGTTGTTCATTCTGTCTACGAACTTCTGCTCGAAATAGTCTACAGTCATTTTACCCAGCAAGCTGTCGGGACGGTTGCCTGTTACCAGGTCCAGCATCTTTTCTTTGCCTACAGCTTCCTGCTGATGCTCCGCAAACTCTGCGACTCTCTCAGACTGCTTTTTTATTTCTTCACCTCTGTATTCTCCGTTAAGTTCCAGGCCTCTCCTGCATATGAGTCGCAGTCCTGAAATTCTTGTAATTATTGTGTTGTAATTCATCTGATACTCAATATGCTTTGCATACGGATGAGTTGTCTCGATGTGCATGATGATATTGTATCTCCAGAATACTTTGTCGAAATCCTCCATCATCAGTCTGTTCTGCATCGGTTCCTTGAGTGCGTGCTTGTCTATTTTTTCTGTCCAGAATTCTTCAACTTCTACATAGGCATCTTTCACCTGATCGAAATCAATTATGTACGGATTCTTTGACTTGAAATCATCTTCAGGTCCTTCAACAACAACAAAGCATCTGCGTTCTTTGTCGTAGATGAACTGTGCTGTTAGCATAAATAACGGACAAAGTTTTTGAGAATCAATCTTCTGTAGTACAATGTATATAGAAGGAGGATTCACAATGGCTAGAAAGTATACCCCTGAATTCAAAGCGGATGCAATTCGTTACTTCGAAGATCATCCTGACATGGATAATCACAAGAAGGCAGAATATCTCGGTGTTCCATATCATACCTTATACGGCTGGATAAAAGAGCATCGTCGCAAGGAAAGAGCTGGCGAAGCTGAACCTGTAACAGGCAATCTTACTGCTGAAGAAAAAGAAATTCTTCGACTTAAGAAGGAACTGCGCGATACTCAGGACGCACTTGAAATATTAAAAAAAGCTATCAGCATTCTGGGCGAATGACCGAATCCACATATGCTGCAGTTCATGAGGCAGCTGAATCGAAACACGGGATTTGTGTCAGCAGAATGCTGAAGCTGTTAGGTGTTTCGAAAAGTGGATACTATGCCTGGCTGAATAGAGTTCCAAGTAATAGAAGTCTGCTACGTGAACGTGTTAAAGCTGAGATCAAAGAAATCTATGAAGACAGCTATTGCATTTATGGTGCTCCAAAGATTACAAAGGCACTTCACGAAAAAGGCTTTAATACAGCTGAACGAACAGTAACAAAATACATGCATGAAATGGGAATCAGTGCATGCTGGGTAAAACCATATACCAGAACAACTCACAGCGAGGATTTCTCAGATAAGCTGAAGAATATTCTTAAGCGAAATTTCTCTCCTGATGAGCCTAATGCTATGTGGTGTACAGATATTACATATATACCAACACGAAAGGGATTTGTTTATCTGTCATGCATAATGGATCTTTTCTCCAGAAGAATAATATCCTGGGAGCTAGCACCTACACTTGAAACCAAATATGTCATATCAGCAGTCAAGAAAGCAATCTCACAAACAGGAAAGAAACCGGCAGTAATCCACACAGATAGAGGAATTCAGTATACCTCTGTAGCCTATTGGGATGAAACCAAGGGCATCATGAAAAGCTATTCATCGAAGGCAAATCCATGGGATAATGCCTGCATTGAATCATTCCATGCACTTATTAAGCGTGAATGGTTAAACAGATTCAACATACAAGATATCGAACATGCTCATAGCCTGGTATTCGCATACATCGATGCGTTCTACAATACCAGACGCATGCATAGTTTCTGTGGCTACAAATCGCCTGTTGATTATGAAAACCAATATTATTTGCAGCAATTACATCAGTGGGCTGCGTAACCAAGGTAAGATTGATTCAAAAATCTTGTCCGAAAACTTGACAGAGGACCA
>JAUNDC010000042.1 GCA_030526355.1 Bacillota bacterium
AAGTGCAGACGATGTCGCAATCATCTACACTTATATAGTACGAAATTAGAATTTGTAGGGTGGTATGATGCAAAATAATGGTCCTCTGTCCGTTAACTTGACAGAGGACCACCCAGAGCTTCCTTAAGAATTTCATTTGCACGCTGAGATTCACGAAGTTCTGCTTCAAGCTGTTTGATTCGAAGATCCTTATCGTTTAAAGGCTGGGATTGATGACCGCTTCCAACGAAAGCGCCAGTGCCTCTATGCTTTCTAATGGATCTCCATTCAGCGAGCGTAAAGTATGGAATTCCAAGCTGTTCAGCTGCTTTCTTTACTCCAATGTCATCAGATAGTTCTAAGGCTTGAAGCTTAAATTCTTTATCATATTGCATAGATAAACCCTCCTTATTATTAATATATCATTGTTTTATGGGTTTATCGACTGCACTTAAATGCTACCACTCCAATGAGCTTTCAGTCTGAATAGAGACATAGAAAGGAAGTACGTAATGGAACCTAGTAAAGCTGTAATAGAAAAGCTGAATGAGCTGGGAATAGAATTCGAGATGGTCGAACATGAGCCGGCATTTACTACTGAACAGGCAGATAAGTTTATCGAGGGCATAGAAGGTGTGCGGACAAAGACAATGTTCCTGACTGACAAAAAGAAGAAAGCATGGTTTCTTGTAATTATGGACGATGATAAACGCCTTGACATGAAAGAGTTTGGTGAAATCGTTGGAGCTAAAGGAATCAAGATGACCTCTGAGGAGAGCCTTATGGAAAAGCTGATGCTGAAGCCGGGAATGGTTTCTCCGTTTGGACTTCTTAATAATATAGACCATGATGTTCAGATATATTTTGACGAAGAAATCATGGGTGAAGACCGTATGAGTTTTCACCCGAACACCAATGAAAAGACAATTTTTGTGAAGACTCCTGATATAATCAGATTTCTTAAATCCATTGGCTATGAACCACAAATCATCAAGCTTTGATATGGCCTGGTGACGCGCAAGAGCCTCTTGCCATGAAAAACAGGGTGTGCAAGAGCTGCTTTCTTGAAAAAAACTGCCGGCAGCTGTAAGCTTTGATTAACACGGGAGGTAAAAAGAATGAATTTTGGAGAAGAGATCAAACGTATACGCCAGGAAGAGGAAATGACCCAGGAGCAGTTTGCTGAGAAGCTGAGTGTTACAAGACAGGCGATATCAAACTGGGAAAACAATAAAAACCTGCCTGATATAGGTATGCTGATTTTAATCTCCGATGTATTTCACGTTTCCCTGGATATATTAATCAAAGGAGAAGAGAATCATATGAACAACATGACAGAAAAGGTAATCAGAGACGGAAGTGAAACGAGAAGAGCACGATATAATATGATATCAACAGTAATAAGCGGCGTGCTGCTGCTCATGGGAATAATGTGCTTCTGGATAAAAGCGTGTTCTGTAGAATATATAGATACAGAGGGCTTTTTACATGAAAACTTCTTTCTGATTCCGATCGGCTCTTTATTCGTTTTCTGCGGAATAGTATCATTTATGTCTATTGGAATACGGACAATTGTAACGAAAATTAAGGAACGCAGATAGGGCTAGGAGGAAGCGCAGATGAAAATTGATATCACACTAAAAATCACCCCCAAAATGGTAACAGATGCACAGGGAAATGAGAAAAAGGCACTGGTCGGACATCTGGGCACTCACTTCGATGTCATGAATAAGGAATTCTCGCTTGAATATACCGAGAGAAAGGGAATAGTATTTGATGTCAGAGGGGTAAAGGACAGAGACATTGGAATTGCTGATATTGAAATAGAAAGGGTTTTGCCTGAAATGTTTGTTGCTTTTTATTCCGGATTCATTGAAGAGGAGGGATACGGCAGTCAGAGATACTTCAGAGAACATCCGCAGCTGTCTGTGGAACTGCTGGATGCTCTTTTGGAAAAACAGGTATCTATAATCGGCGTTGACTTTGCCGGTGTAAGAAGAGGAAAGGAACATACCCCTATGGACCAGTACTGTGCTGACAGGGGCGCATTCGTCATAGAGAATCTGTGCAATCTTGGAGCGGTTGCGGCGGAAGGGGCTTTGTTCACGGCGCACACCTACCCGATGAACTACGCCGAGATGACAGGTCTGCCATGCAGAGTTGTGGCAGAAACGGAAGATTAGTGTGAAAGAGAAATTGATGCAGGAAATAGAGAAGCAGAAGATGTGTATATCTTGTTAACTCTTATCGAATAGTGTATAATCTGAAACAGTAATATGAAGAAAAGAGTAAACATTGGAGAAAGTCTGACACGATGGAAAAAATACGAGTTTAAGAAAGGAATATAGAAATTATGAGAAAGAAAAGATTGATTGCTGCTGCTTTAGCTGGAACTGTAGCTCTGTCCATGCTGACAGGCTGTGGTGTAAAGCAGGGTGAAACTGTGAAGCTGGACCCAAACAATCCAGTGTCACTGACAATCTGGCATTACTATAATGGTGGACAGCAGGCTGCATTTGATCAGCTTGTAGAAGAGTTTAATGCAACTGAAGGTAAGGAAAAAGGAATATTTGTTGAGGGATACAGCCAGGGCTCTGTTGCTGATCTTGAGCAGGCGATTTCCGATTCTGTAGAAGAAAAGGTAGGTGCACAGCCTTTACCTGATCTGTTCTCTACATATGCAGATACAGCTTATGCTGTACAGCAGCAGGAAAAACTGAGTGATTTAACACAATACTTTACTGAGGATGAGCTTTCAGAATATGTAGATGCATATATTCAAGAGGGTTACTTCTATGATGACGATGCATTATATCTGTTCCCGGTAGCAAAGTCTACAGAGGTTTTGATGCTGAATGCCACCGACTGGAAGCCTTTTGCTGATGCTACCGGCACAAGCACGGACGAACTTAAAACTGTTGAGGGAGTTACAGCTGTAGCAGAACGCTACTACGAATGGACAGACAGCAAGACACCAAATGTGGCTGACGATGGAAAAGCATTCTACGGCCGTGACTCCATGTCAAACTATTTCATAATCGGTATGAAGCAGATGGGCATAGACCTTTTCGATGTAAATAATGGCGAGGTTACGCTGAGAACCGAAAAAGATAAAATTCGTCGACTTTGGGACAACTATTATGTGCCTTTTGTTAAGGGATACTTTGCAAGCCTTGGCAAGTTCCGTTCAGATGACGTAAAAACCGGAGATATTCTTGCGTATACAGGCTCCACCTCATCAGCAATGTATTTCCCTGATGAGGTTGTTCGGGATGTAGACAGCGAGGCAATCGACTATGAAGTGCTACCGGCTCCGATTATGAAGGATGGAGAAGCATATAATGTGCAGCAGGGTGCCGGCATGGCAGTGACAAAATCTGATGCTGAGCACGAGTATGCGGCATGTGAGTTTATGAAGTGGTTTACTGCAAAGGATAATAATCTGCGCTTCGTTTGCGAGTCTGCATACATGCCTGTACGTAAGGATGCAAACAGTGTGGACGTCTTGGAAGAGGTAGTAAAGAGCCAGGAACTTAACGTAAATTCTAAAACATATGATTGTCTGACAAGCGTACTTAATCAGTCTGATTCTATTCAGTTCTATACAACAAAGTGTTTCAGCAACGGATACAATACTCGTAAGGTTCTGGATTACAACCTTAGTGACAAGGCTGCTGCCGATAAGGCAGCTATAGAGAAAGCAGTGGCTGGAGGAAAGTCACGAGCAGATGCTGTTAAACCTTATGTGACAGAAGAAGCATTCGAAAAATGGTACGAAGACTTCTGCAATGCACTTGAAGAAGCCGCACATTCCTGAATCCATGAAAAATCGGGTTCATATCAAATAGGAGAAGAAACTCATGAAGAACCGGACGAGAAAATTGAACTGGTTGCTGCTGTTTCCCCTGATATTGGTTGTACTGATTCAGGGTCTTTTGCCGTTCTCAATTCTGCTTTCAAGCAAGGCGAAGGAAACTTTGGAACTTAATGCTGTTGAAATTGACAGAAACCTGGTGGAAAACCGGCAGGTTGTGCTGGAAAACGCCATGATAGAACAGTGGAGTGCGGTAAGAAACGAAAGTGGATACCTGAACAATGCCCTCGAAGAGTTTATGAAGATGCATCACATAGATATCGGCAAATTCCTGGACAGTAAGGAATTGCAGCATGCATACGCACAGACAGTCTTCCCTGAAATGCTTAGCTATCTTCAGGGAGACGATTCAAGTGGAGTTTTCCTGATTTTGGGGAACAGTAAGGATCAGACCAAGCCACAGGAATATGTTGGTTTTTTTCTGAGAGATTCTGATCCGACGACTAAGACAACAACCAATTCCGACCTTCTATTTGAGAGAGGTGATAAAACGCTGGCAAGAGAAAGCAATATAGCATTAGACAGTTCCTGGTCCACCTTATTCAAGTTCGCAGGCAGCGGAGTACGTGACTGCGATGACTTCTTCTTTGCACCATATCTGCTGGCACAGAAAAATACAGATGCAGACATGACAGATTTAGGCTACTGGTCTATGCCTTTTATTCTGGAAGACCACAGGCTGGATAACCACCAGATGATTTCATACTCCATACCTCTTTGCTGTGATGGAAGGATTTATGGCATTCTAGGCACTGAGATTTCAACGACTCATCTTAGCAACAGCTATCTTCCTGTGCGTGATTTGGACAGAAATCAGAATGCAGGTTATGCTGTTGCTGTTGATCAGGGTGACGGAACATACAAAGTCTTATCCGGAAAAGGTTTGCTGTTTGATACAATTCGCAGAAAAGGCAGCGAGTTCACCATGGAGTCTACGGAATACGAGGAACTGTTTCAGGTAAAAGGCTGTACCGTAGGCACACAGAAGATTTATGCTGTAAAGTCGGGATTTAACCTGTACAGCGGGAAGGTACCTTACGAAAATAAGGACTGGGTACTGTGCGGTTTTGTAACAGAGGATTCAATATTTGATTTAGGGAATCAGCTGTATCGCAGTATCCTTACCACTATTGTTGTCTGTGCTCTTGTAGGCATGGCAATTATGTTCATTGTGGTTCGCTATATTTCGGCACCGGTGTATCGACTGATGGATAGTATAAGAGGAGGCATGAAGGGACTGAATGAGTTCAGGCCGTCTAATATTCAGGAAATCGATGAAATGCACCGGGTAGTACATAATCTGACGGAAAATGAAATCGCTACAGAAAAGAAGCTGATGGAGGAAAAGGAGCGTTATAGAATTGCATTGGAAAGCTCTAACGACGTATTCTTTACTTATCGTGAACTGGAGCGGACAATAGAAATAGTTAACAGCAAAAGAAATAACGGTATCTGGCTAATAGATGAGTTTTGGGATGATATGGTTGCTCATGCGTTTTCTGGAGAAGATCAGACTGTTTTAAAGTCAATATTTAGAGACAACCCAAACACTATTCATGCGCAGGTACGTCTTATGGATACGGAAACAAAGGACGGTATCTGGCATGAGATAAATGGAAAAACAGTTATAGATGAACAGACCGGAAACAGGACTATAGTAGGATATATACGAAACATACATATGGCAAAGCTCCAGGAGCTGAAGCAGGAGAAACAGCAGAAGCTTGATCCTGTTACAGGTTTCTATCGACTGAAACATGGAGAAAGCATACTGGAAAAGGTGCGTAGACAGAAGCCTGCGGGAGAACTGGTTTTGATGGACATATGTGGATTCACCGACATAGTTCAGAACTACGGTCTGACATTCGGAGATGTTATTCTTAATGAAATCGCTGAACTGACTGAAAAGCACTGCCGAGATTCTTGGGGAGAAGAGCCAGTATTTATTCGTGCAGGTGCCGACGAATTTCTGGTATGGCTTCCGGGTGTGGATGCAGACGATTGCATAGCCATGCTGGCAAAGCTCCTGTCAGAATGCTCCAAGATAATCCGCCAGAAGTCGCTTGAGCTTAAGTTCCGTGCGGGAATGACTGCTGCAGTGGACGAGACGGAAGAAGAACTGTTCAAACGAGTGCAAGCAGCACTCAGCGAGGCTACATGTCGAAACTGTGATTTCGTACAGTGGGAAAATCGCCAGATGGCCGAAAAAACAGGCAAGACCTTTAGCGAAGTGGTTTCTCAGGATTACATTAGCAGAATGGGACTGGCATCACTTGTACTGAATCTGTTTGACCGAAGTGCATCACTTTCAGCAGCCCTAGACCTGGCGGCCTGTCGTCTGAAGAGACATTTACCATTACAGGATCTGATGGTAACGTCCTTCAACGGCGAGTACCTTTCCGGAATGGTAAGCTACTGCTGGAAGTATCCTGAAACACCTGAAGACATGGATCCTGTTTATCACTGTTCAGAGGCGGAGTACCAGAAAATGAACCGTGTAGCACAGCTTCATCTGCTGCGTCCAATGGAGGAGGCAGTAGACACAAAGGCAGTGTTCAAAAAAAATTATTATCCGCAAAAGGGCGTTGTTTTCCCTATGCTGGATAATGGTGTTTATTCGGGAAGCATTTTTTTCGTAGGTATCGATCCTGAAATGATTGAGAATAAGGACAGCTATGATTTGTTGTGGGAAATCAGCACGATAATTCAGAACCGCGTTAATCAGGAACACCATGACCAGTCAGCACAGGCCAAGTCAGACTTTTTGGCTAGAATGTCTCATGAGATTCGTACGCCTATGAACGGAATTATCGGTATGACCGAGATTGCTCTTCAGGAAAACCAGTCAGAAGAGATTCGTCTGGACTGCCTGAAAAAGGTGCGCGCATCATCAGATTATCTGCTGGGATTGCTTAACGATATTCTAGATATGTCCAAAATTGAAAGCGGCAAGATGTCCCTTGTTATGGACGACTTCAATATGAATACACTTCTCAACGAATTACATCCTGTAATGGATGGAGAGTTCGCAGACAGAGAACAGATCTTTAAAACTGATATTGATCTGACACACAGCTGGTTCCACGGAGACGCGCTTCGAATCAGTCAGGTTCTGATTAACCTGCTGGGCAATGCGGCAAAGTACTCCGGAAGAGGAACAGCAATTCAGATGACTGTCAGAGAAACTGTCAGGGATAACAATCTGTCAGAAATATATTTCTCTGTCATCGATCACGGCGCTGGAATCAGTGAAGAGGAGCGCCAGAGAATCTTCGGTGTGTTCGAACAGCTGGAAAGCACATCATCACACCGTCAGGGCAGCGGACTTGGGCTGGCAATCTGCAACCGCCTGATTCATATGATGGATAGCGAAATTCATCTGGACAGTGAGCTAGGAAAAGGAAGCAACTTCTCCTTCACACTTGAGCTGCCTGTGGCTGAAGCACCTGTGCAGCAGGAGGAAAATAATTACGAAGAGGTGGATTTGACCGGAGTAAATATCCTGGTGGCAGAGGACAACGACCTGAATATGGAGATTATGAAGGCCTTCCTGGAGGATTTAGGCTGTCATATAGATAGTGCTTTCGACGGTCGGCAGGCTGTAGACATTTTCAAGGCATCGCCCGAGGGTTACTATGACATGATTTTCATGGATGTTATGATGCCCGAGGTGGACGGTCTGGAAGCTACACACCTGATTCGTATCTCTAATCATCCGGACAGCAAAACTGTTCCAATTATTGCGGTTAGTGCCAATGCCTTCGACGATGATATCAAACGCTCTCTAGCAAGTGGGATGAACGCCCATCTGTCAAAACCGATAGAGCCTGATAAGCTGAAACATGCTGTACAGCAGTTTGCACACCGAAAGCTGAAGAAATGATAGAGACAGGTGTGACAACACATAAAAAAAATGAGCAAAAATTGCAATTCAAGTTAAGAAAAAGAGTGAAAGAGAAAAGAAAATGTTGACAACGAGGACGCTCGTTAGCTTAAACCGTTTGCTTAAAGAAGGGGGAAAATATTGAGCAAACTAAATGCAGTTGGCAGCAGAATTATCTTTTACATAATCACATTTTTCACGGGAATAGTTGTTCTTCCTGCAACAACAGGAGTGGCGTTTGCGTTCACACTTGGTGGCGTGATTTGTCCAATTGGTGGGTTAATCAAACTTCTAGGTTCTGCAATCGGATATGATGTTCCAATCAGTTTATTCGATATTGGTGGATTCCATATGCCTATTGCTCTGGGTTTTCTTTTATCAGTCGCTTTAGGTATAGCACTTTTTTGTGCAGGAAATGCCATGCTGGAGGTATATTCTTCCGGAGATATGAAAAGTCCTAATTACGAGTGTGGAATCTGGCTGCCGGTATGTAGAATTGGGATGCAGGAACAATATGAAGCCGCCGAAGTTGTCTCAACAATGACGGTTACAGGAATCTTATAAGTTCCCTGGGCGGAATAAATAATATTTTGAAAGAGTAGTTTGTGAAGAATGGCCTATCTGAGTGATGAATTCGGGTAGGTCTTTTTTATGTTCTGTGGGGGTATCCAAACTTGTTGGTGGGATTAGCCAACTTGTTGGTTTGGTTGGTTTGGTGGAGCACATCATATTAAATAAGCATTAACTTGGGGGAGTTCCGGCATCGGAACTCCCTTTAAGATAGGCAGATTTCTATTTTTTGTTGTAAGCTCCACGCTTTTTTCCGGTAATGTTTTTCGCTTCTGCAGGTGTCCTGGGAGATGCCGATATTGGTGCATTCTGGTCCTCTGTCAAGTTAACGGACAGAAATTTTTAAAAAATCCTGCCTCTCTATGCGGCATTTTTTAGCAATTGATGCCGCAGGTAATATTGGTTTTCATATGCGCAAGGCGCAAGATATCCAGAAAAACTGTGAATACGCTTTGTGTTGTAAAAAGTATCTATGTACTCAAATACAAGCCTGTGCGCATGGTTAATATCCTGTATATTGAATCGGTTAAGCCATTCTCTTTTTATCAGTGCATGGAAGGATTCTATGCAGGCATTGTCCCACGGGCTGGCTTTCGATGAATAGCTCTTTTGTATCCCTTCTGTTTCATCCCAGTAGGATACAGAAGTGTACTGCACACCACGGTCAGTATGTATTACTTCAGGGCGTGCACCTGTTCTTAGAATTGCTTTTTGAACAGCTTTAACTACATAGTGCGTTTCAAGTGTAGGCGCTAGTTCCCAGGATACAATCTTCCTGGAAAACAAGTCCATGATGCATGAAAGGTATACAAATCCTTTTCTGGTAGGGATATATGTAATGTCGGTACACCATACAGCATTTGGTGATTTAGGCGAAAAGTTCCTTTTAAGGATATTTTTCAGTCTGTCTGAGAAATCCTCGCTGCGTGTAGTTACGGTGTATGGCTTGACCCAGCATGCGCTGATACCCATTTCCTTCATGTATCTTGTGACGGTTCTTTCAGCGGTATTAAAGCCTTTTTTATGAAGTTCCTTTGTGATCTTAGGAGCCCCATAAATGCACTTGCTTTCTTCATAGATATCTTTAATGGTATCTTTGACAGCTTCTTTGCGGAGGCTTCTGGGACTTGGCTTACGATTAAGCCAGTCATAATACCCGCTTTTTGAAACGCCAAGTATTTCCAGCACTCTGCTAACATGAATCCGGCGTTCCGGATTAGCGGCTGCTTCTTTAACAGCTGCATACTTTGATTCAGTTAGTCGCCCAGAATGCTGATTGCTTTTTTTAATATTTCAAGGGCATCCTGTGTGTCTTTAAGTTCGCGCTTAAGCCTGATGATCTCTTTTTCATCATCAGTAAGATTGCCTTTTATGGGTTCGCTTTCACCAGCTCTAAGCTTACGGCGATATGCTTTGACCCAGCCATATAGAGTTTCCTTAGGCATGCCTAGGTTGTCTGCTGCATCCTGCATGGACATATCCGGATGAGATTCGACATACTGCACCGCATCGTGTTTGAAATCGTTGGAATATCGTCTGATAGTTTTAGACATTTTGAAATCCTCCTATGTACACATTATACTATATCAGGATCGTTTCAAAAACTTTGTCCGTTGTTTAGTCTAACAGCAATCAGGCCAGCTAAAAAAATAGAAGAATTTACATGATGCACTCTAAATGGTGCGCCTGTTGGATAAGAATAATGTCGCTACGGATGCCGCTACGGATGAGTTTTTAACAAGTAGAAGATATTGTTCCGCAATTCGACAAAGCATTATTCCAATTGCGATTGCATTGTTCCACAAAATTGATATACTGTTGATTATGATGGAGACAATAACAAGAGATTCATGAACATTTATTATAAATATCATTGGCTGCATCGTGATCGGAGCTATTGCAGTCTCTGTTTCCAGAAATGTTGAAATAAGCCCGCAAATGCTGCTTTTCCTTAAAGTCGGCCTGTGCGGCGGATTCACGACATTCTCAACTTTCGCACTTGAAACTGTAGACTTAATGAAAGCCGGCCACATGGGGACAGCGTTCCTTTACGTGATTCTGAGTGTGGTGGTTGGGGTCGCTGTTATTTTTGTTGTTGAGGCACTGAGTGTCAGATAGATGAAAGGAAGTAAAAGAATGAAAACAAAAGAAAAGGTTTTGATTGTTGTTCCGGTTGTTGTGTTGCTGGCAATTGCCGGAGTTATTTACTGGTTTCTGATTTACAGGAAATACGGACAATGCATCGGACTGCTGCCGGAAGAACTGGCAATCACTGATTTGGGCTGGTGTGCACTGGCACTGACCTGTGCCTTGTTAGTCACTTTCGCGTTTCTGAAATTCGTTCCGATGAAACTTATATATGACCCAAACGTGAGAATTCTGGCCGACTCATTCAGCACAAAATTCCTTGCAATTTATTTTGTACCGAATGCTTTTTATGAGGAGCTTATATTTAGGGGAGCGCTCCAGACCGTAATCGGACTGATCCCTGCCACCCTGATTTTCACATTGGTACATGTGTCTTATTATAAAAGGCCAGTCATGCTGCTGGAGACTTTCTGCCAGGGGCTGATTTTAGGGTTGCTGTTTAATGTTACTGGCTCTGTTTGGATCACAACAATCGCCCATGCAGCGCTTAATACCCTGCAGATGTGGGCTATAAAGGCGGGGGTTGTTGAGTATAGGGGATGAGTTTTTAACACGATAACACCCCATGTAAAAGATTGTTAATCTTTGTGTGGCAACGTTTCAAGAGATGAATCGGAGATGCTGAATACTGCCTTTCCAAGTGACGCTCTAGATGTCGCTCTAAATGACGCCCGTAGAGATGATTCTGCTGGAGTTATCGAATCGAAACAGGGTACCAACAAGGATACCAATCAAAATACCGTGCAAGAAAAGATAACTGCGAGAATACCAGAGTTTTGTGTTGTGCCAAGTAGAAGATATTGTTCCGAAATTCGATAAAGCATTATTCCAATTACGATTGCATTGTTCCACAAACCGTCGGCGGGGAAGTCCCCCCCGCTATTTTCATATGCGAGGTTCTTTTGTGCAGGAATGAAAGAAGTTATGGGGATTTGAAAGAAGTTAAATTTGAAAAATACGTGAAATACGTGAAATAGGCGAAAATAATTAATGCAAATTCTCAGATTCAGGGTATATAAAATTCAAAAAAGTAAAAAATAGTACCGTGAATAAGCAAATTATGATATGATGTTTCTATCACAATTCACGCAATTCAGCAATTTGGTCAATTCATTTAAAGGGAGGAAACTGTGATGTTTAAGAATATATATCCAAGAGAAAAATATCTGAAGAAGATTCGACCTTTCTATGACTCTGACATCATAAAGGTAATTACCGGTATTAGAAGGTGTGGCAAGTCATGCATTATGAAAGCTATTATGAACGAACTATTTCTAAATGATGTGCCCGAGTCACAGATCATATATATTCCTTTAGACAGAAGAGGCTATAAAACCATAAAAACACCAGAGCAGTTGGAAGAAAAAATAGAATCAATGCTTGGGAATGAAGAAAAATATTATCTGTTTATAGATGAAGTTCAGAATGTTTACGGATTTGAGAGTGTAATTCATGCGTATGCAGAAGAAGGCTATTCAATATTTATTACGGGATCAAACTCATATCTGTTAAGTGATGAAATCTCAACAAAACTCACAGGTAGATATCTTAATTTTGAAACTTTCACCCTGGATTTTGCGGAGTATCTTGATATGAAAGATTTCTTTGGCAAAAAAACAGATCAGGACATGTATGTGGAATTTGAAGAATACTTACTGACTGGAGGATTTCCAAAAACACTAGAATTTGATGATGTACAGGCAAGACAGACATATACGAGAGGAATCATATCTGAGATATTTGAAAAAGATGTAAAAAAAAGAAAGAGAATTTCGAATGTTCCGGTATACGAGAGAGTACAGTCATTTCTTTTAAATAACTACTCAGCGCCTTTTTCACTTAACAGCCTTCTTGAATGTCTGGAAAAGGAAGGGTATAAAACAAAAGCGACAACGGTAAGAGGCTATATTGAAGAGCTGAAAAAAGCAAAAATAGTATATGAATGTAACCGCTTCGACCTCAAAAGTAAAAAGTCTTTGAAGAGAGACCAGAAGTATTATTTATCTGATTTGGCTATATATTTTGCCATGAATACGGATAACAGATTAAGTTTCGGCCCTTCGCTTGAAAACATTGTTTTTCTGTATTTAGCAAGCCATGATTACCAGATTAGCATTGGAAAAATAGGAAAACTGGAATGTGACTTTATAGCGAGAAGCAAAAGCGGTGAATATGCATATATACAGGTGGCTTATACTTTGCATGGTGAGGATATAAAAGCTACCGAACGAATTAAAGAGAGAGAGTACAGCCCTTTTAGGGATATTAGAGATGGTTATCCTCGTTATATCATTTCACTTGATAAGTTCAGAGATCAACAGGAAGGTGTACATCATATAAATGCAATTGACTTATTTTTGGGAAAAGAAACTATTTAGATGAATGCAGAACTTATAAGCAGAGATGAAAAACAGCAAAAGGAGAATTCCTATTGAAAAGAAAACAAATGAAATAACCATCCGTTCCAGTGCAGCAGAATATCTGACCTATGTTGCTGCTGTAGGCGATCAGCAGGACAGCATTGAGATGCGCTAAGAGGATGAGAATATATGGCTGACGCAAAAGATGATGGCCACATTATATGATGTAGGTACAAACACAATAAACTATCATATCAAGAAAATTCTCGAGGACAGTGAGCTGCAGGAAGATTCAGTTATTCGAAAATTTCGAATAACTGCCGCTGACGGAAAAAGCTACAGCATAAACCACTCATTATGGTGATGCCGGATAAAGAATGGTGATAACGAAATCGGTATGTAAATGTCAATACAAAAATGCTCAAAAAGTGGAAAATAAAAATGTACATTTTA
>JAUNDC010000016.1 GCA_030526355.1 Bacillota bacterium
AAAATGTACATTTTTATTTTCCACTTTTTGAGCATTTTTGTATTGACATTTACAATTGTACAAGAATAGAGCTTGTGAATGTAATTATTCGCAAGCTTTTTAATTTAATGCTACATTAATGCTACAAAAGTATTGTTAATGCTACAAAACTGAGATATTATGTTGCCATAGAAGGAGAGCAGCCATGACTACATATAATGTAAAAGAGATTTCTGAATTGCTAGGAACTAGCAAGGAGACCGTCCGCAGATGGATACGTAGCGGCAAACTTAAGGCGGAGCAGGATTCTAGAAAAGATGGGAATTCAATATCTGAACTGGAATTACAGAAATTCTTAGAGAAAGCTCCAAAATACGCTGCAATAGCAGCAGGTAGCATAGCATCAATGCCGCTTATGGCTATTCCGGCTGCAGTAGGAAGTCTTAGTGGATTAATTAGCAGTATGGTGCTTGATTATCTTGATAGCGAAAAAAAGACCAATAAAGCTAAAGTTAATCCATCAGAATTAGTAGAGCACTTATCAAATGAAATAAAGAGACAAGAGATTAGTGTTGTAAAGAAAAAAGAGGCGATATTACAACTTCAAAAAGAAATTGATTCAACTGAGAAGCAGATTAGCAATTTAAATAAGACAATAGAACTAATTCAAGAGAAAATGCGCGTTGATGAATAAGGAGGATAATTAATGGGAGTTTACCAACCAGTATTTGATATTCCTGATGATATTCAGACAGGAGTTCTGTCCGGTATGTACAAAATAACAGGTGGTGTTGTAAGGTGGGCTACAGGACCAAACAAGGGACAGATTGTAAAACATTTGAAAACTATCGATCAGAAAGAAGTTGATCAGGCAAAGAATGCGGTACAGGTTATAATGAACGCTGTTAAACAGAATAAGAAAGCGGCCATAGTGGGAACAGCTGTTGTTGCAGCTGCTTCTGCAGGAGCGATTACTTACAAACAGCTAAAAAGCAGAGAACCAAAAGTAATAAAGGAATTCAGAGCAGCGCTTAGAGTTTACATAGATGCCATCCGCGCAGGTGAAATGACTATTGAGGTAATTGATTCTATGACGGATGCACTTGAGACTCTTAGGCAGAACAAGAATTATGAGAAATATACCATACAACTATCTGCCGAGGATATTGGGACACTGGTTTGCAGAATTCAAGAATATACTATTCAACTTGCTGATGAGAACAACATTCAGATTAGCGAAGCTGAAAAAACAATGTCAGATGATGTATTCATCAATTTCAATAACTATCTGAATATCCAGAGAAGAGTATTTGAGAACGCTGCATAGAGGTGGAAGCTATGAATACTGTGATATAATGACACTAAGGTGCTTCTTAATATACCTTCCATGAAGCAAAAGATATTGTCGCCCAGTATAATAGTGTATCCAATAACAGAAAGGGCTCTTAATAAAACAATGAAAAGATTTATTAGGGAAATAATGGCATATGCTTTTTGTTTTATCGTATTCGTAGTTCTTGTTCCATTGATAATGTGGATAGTAGCCGGAAAATAGGAGTTAGTACGCATTGATATGGTCATATTCTGCATTTTTTCGGCTATAGGGATAGGAATAAGCCTTTGGTCAATAATTTACATGAGGCTTGTTGGCAAAGGCAATCCATTTGATGCATATGGACATGAGCTAGCACCACGAACAAAACATCTCATTAAAAGAACCTTTCGATTTATTCCAATTAGAAAGAGATAAGTTGTGTGTTAAACATATACAATGTAATATACTACACTAAGATTATTATGAGACTGCGTTCACATGAGCGCTCTCAGTATGCATTATGTGGGAAATATCGTTTCAACATTTCGGTAGTTGCTTCTATCAAAGAGAATGCGTAAGGAATTCAAAGTTTCGTTATAAAATAATTTGTGCAAATACTTGCAATTGCAAGCAAAAATGAATACAATAAAGAAAAAGGAGGCGATACTATGGCAAATACATCTGCTGTTTATGCAAGAATAGATACCAATCTAAAGGATAATGCTGAAAGTATTCTTTCTCAGCTTGGCATTTCTCCATCCAGTGCAATTCAGATGCTTTATTGTCAGATTGTACTGAAGAAGGGTATGCCATTTGAATTGAAACTTCCTTCCTCTAAGCCATTAGCTGTTGGTGAAATGACCAGAGAGCAGCTTGATGCAGAACTCCAGAGGGGCGTTGATTCTATCAAAGCAGGAAAGGTATATTCTGCCGATGAAGTCGATGCAACACTTGCAAAGGAGTTTGGCATATGACAGATAGCTATAAGGTCAGTTATTCTGTAGATGCACTTGACGATTTACGTGAAATCTATTCGTACATTGCGAATGAACTCCTTGTTCCGGAGATTGCTGTAGCTCAGCTGGGACGTATCAGAAGGGAAGTTCGTTCATTGGATTTTATGCCAGCTCGTTATGCGTTAGTTAGCTGGGAACCTTGGCATTCGATGAAAATGCATCAGCTACCGGTCGACAACTTTATTGTGTATTATCTTGTAGATGACGAGGAGATGGCAGTTACAGTAATTCGAATATTCTATGGTGGTCGTAATATTGAAGGAATCATAAATTCAAATAAATAAACAGTAGTGGAGCTTTTGAGTAAAAAATAAGAGCTCCATTTTTTATGAACAAAATTCCTATGTCGTTGTAGACAGAAGTAATGATACTGCTTCATCTCACGTTTTCCGATTTGGTAATTGCATATTCTGACAACACGCTTGACACTGCACTTGGTATATGTAAAACTATACTATTCACATTTTTATTATGATTGCAAGGAGGAAGCGTAACGATGAAGAAAAAATTATCTCAGCTGGTATGTGTCATGATGATTATAGCAGTAGCTTTTGTATTGACAGCATGCGGTGACAAGGCAAATGATGAAGAACAGCAGAGCGAACCGCCTGCACAGACCGAGGAGCAGAAGAACACTGATGTTTCGGATAGCGGTGACACATACAAAGAAGCTGTACACGGCAATATGATGATTGAGTATCCGGCAGGATGGATTCCGGAGAAGCATGAATACATGATTTATGCAAGCAAAGATGGAAGTGGCAATCCTCCATTCTATTTTGTCGAAGAAATCGGCTGGGTTGAGTCGCCGGGCAATTTCGTGACCTCGCAGATGAATGCCTTTTCTGAGAAGTACAGCAACCGAGTGGCAAGACAGCCTGAGGCTGCTACAATGGAGGTTGCAGGGATGAAGCTGGCAGGATTTGCTGCACTTTACTCTTCAGAGGACGGCACTGCAACCATTACGCATCATGATTACATAGAAGTGATAGATGATATCACCTATCATTTCGTGTGTGAATATGTGAGCAGCGCATCGGGCGATCAGCATGAGGATGAGACAACATATTTCGAGTTCATGCATGCGATTGAGAGCTTCAAGGTCAAGGGGGAGTAGACTATGGACAAAAGCAGCATAAAAAAAACATGGGACTACACTTACCTTCTGACGAAACGATATGACTGGCTTGTGACGACTTTGATCATCGTGCTGATAACTAACGTTTTAATAGCAATTATTCTTGCTTTTGCCGCAGTAATCTGCGGAATAGGAATAATTGAGCTGCTTATCGAATGCAGCTTTATTTTCTGGATTATTTTTGGCATATATCTTCTATCTTGCGTAATCACGCTGCTGTTCTATAAGGGTAAATACAGATATGAATATATACTTACAGAAATTGAGCTTAAATCTCACAAGGGAAAGCTCGGCATTGTTCCATTCAACCACGAGATGACTGTTAATGAGAGGATAGGAAGCTGCTTTACCTACGATTCCGTTTCGAGACTGACTTTGCTGCGAGACAGAAATGAGATCAGGGTGAGAGGATTTATGACATTAACAAGCGTGTATGCAGATGATGAAGATATAGATGAGGTGTGGGATATTCTTACTGCTGTCTGCAAGAAAGCCAAGGTATTCATTCGTGGATAAAAGGTAAATGAAAGTAAATAAGCAAGGACTCTCCCAATATTGGCAATGACGTGGTATAATAGATTATATAACATTGTATCCACTGAAAGAGAGGCGAGAATAAATGGAGTTTAGTTATTCTGAGAAACAGCTTGAAATCAAGGCAATGCTTAAGGAATTTGCCGAGAAGGAAATTGTACCGATTCTTGACAAGATGGACAGGGATGCGGAGTATCCTCTGGAAACAGTCAAAAAGCTTGGCAAAATGGGCATTATGGGAATGCCTTTTCCTAAGGAATACGGCGGTGCCGGACTTGACTATGTTACATATGTAATGGCTGTAGAGGAAATATCAAAGATATGTCCTTCTCACGGTGTTATAGTGCAGACACATAATGCATTGTGCTGCTGGCCTATTTTTACATACGGCACAGAGGAACAGAAACGAAAATATCTGCCGGCACTTCTTTCGGGAGAAAAAATCGGAGCTTTCGGTCTTACGGAGCCAAATGCAGGAACAGATGCTGCAATGCAGCAGACAATAGCAGAGGATAAAGGCGATTATTATCTTCTTAACGGTTCAAAAGTGTTCATTTCGGGAGGCGGCATAGCAGATGTGTATGTTGTTATGGCAATGACCGATCAGTCAAAGGGAACAAAGGGTATCAGTGCCTTTATTGTAGAAAAGGGAATGCCAGGCTTCTATAAAGGCAAAACCGAGGACAAAATGGGTATCAGAGGTTCGGTTGTATCAGAGCTGGTATTTGATGACTGTATAGTTCCTAAGGAAAATCTGCTGGGAGAACTGGGCAAGGGCTTCAAGGTTGCCATGACCTCTCTAGATGTAGGGCGTCTTGGAATAGCAGCGCAGGCACTTGGAATTGCGCAGGGAGCTTTTGATATGACTGTTGAATATATGCAGCATAGAGAACAGTTCGGTAAGAAACTCAGCGGATTTCAGGCAATGGCATTTGAGATGGCTGAGATGGAGACAAGAATTGATGCTTCAAGACTGTTGCTATACAAGGCAGCATACATTCGTGAAAAGGGTCTCCCGGAAACAACGGAATCAGCTGCCAAGGCCAAGCTGTCATGTTCATCCACAGCTATGGATGTTACAGTAAAGGCTGTGCAGTTCCATGGAGGCTACGGATATATTAAGGATCTGCCGATTGAAAGATACATGCGTGATGCAAAGATAACCCAGATTTACGAGGGAACATCAGAGGTAATGAAGTTGGTTATTTCAGGCAAGATATTCCCTAAGAAAAAAGCTCCAAAGGAAGAAAAAGCACCTGCAGTATTGTTCGATACGGTTGACCAGCTGATAGAAGCTCTGTCTGATATAAAGAAGGATGATATCATATGCTCAGGCGGAAGAGGCTTCAAGAAGACGGAAAGCCTCGAACTGGTTAAAAAACTGGCGGAGGTTACAGGTGGAACCTTTGCAGCATCCAGAGGTGCAGTATCTATGGGATGGGCTGATGAAGCTGATCAGGTAGGACTTACAGGAAAGAAGGTATCACCTGATATTTACTTCGCATGTGGCATATCAGGTATGAACCAGCATCTGGCAGGTATGAAGGGCTCATCTGTAATAGTTGCAATAAACAAAAATCCAAAGGCACCTATATTCAAGGCTGCTGACTTCGGTATTGTCGGCAATGTATATGATATTCTTCCAGAATTGATTGAGAAGTGGGATAAATAATCAATTAAATAGGGGGCATCGCTTTGTGCGAAGCCCCCGTATTTTTTTGCGTTACTGAGTTAGACTTTCCATAAAATGAATGATATTAAGCATTGCAGATTCCTGATGGGAAGTGTCAAAGCTGTAGGAAACCATATTGAGTTTATCATTTTTAGCAGCTATTATGCTGCATTCATCTGATTTCAGCGTAGCTTCTTCGATGTAATTGTCTGAACCCAGAGCATCTGTAAAGAAGCCTGAAAGAGATTTTGTCTTATCGGAGGACCATGTCATTTCGGCGTCTGAGGCCTTGAAATCGATTTCACATAGTCCGGAGGTTGTAAGGAATACATTTTTCATCTCTTCAAGGACTGTTTTATCTGAGCTGTGAGAGTTGATAATAAGCTTGAATTTATTTCCGGATGTACTTACATATGAGATATCCGATGCGGAGATGATTTCGCCGCTTTCTTCATCCTGAAGATATACACCTGATTTCAGTGTGTACATGAGACTTATTATATTGTCTGAAGTTTCATTGGTAAGTACGGTATCAGGCATATCGGTTTCAGTAATGGTGTAAACGAAATTCTGCTCCAGCTTCTCGAATCTTTTTTTGATTTTCTCGTATGAACTGTCAAAACGTTTAGTGAAACTGTCCACGTCGTTATTGTCTATCACAACCACTGCAGTGGCAGACAGAGGAGTATATCCGTCTGCGGTATCACATTCGAATGAGGCCAGCTGAAAAAGCTGACCTGAGCTTTTTTCTGTAGCAAGAAGACTTCCTAATGTTTCTATAGGATTAGGATAGTGGTTTTCAAAATTGAAGGGATCTGAATAGGTTGTCGTTGTCATTGTTATTTTATATGCATTGGGATATTCAGGGGAAGAAGTGTCAGTGGAAGCAGTCATAGTTCCCGTCATTGAATAGCACCCATCTGTGATAAGAAGAGATTCCTCTCCATATTTAAGGTTTATGAAATTATCATAATCAGTGTACTTGGAAGCAAGAGCTTCAGCTCCGGTAAAGTGACCGTCATCATTTTCGGTGATTGTAAGCGCTATGTCACCATGGTTATCAGGACCCATAAGCGATGTGAGAGCAACCGAAAGGGTGCGCAGTGAATTGCTCAGATCAGATGTGTTTATCTGACAGTGAAGCATAGTGGTTTCTTTATCTTCAGAGCCTTCTGTTGCAGGATTAGTGAGCACCATATATGTATCAGCGCTTTTATTGACGGTTATAGAATTTTTTTTAGCCCAGGATTTGAGATATTCTGAAATAAGCGAATAATCTCCATCGGAACCGGAAAAGTTTGACTGGAGTTCTTCGGCGGTAGTTTCAAGTGCAGACTTGAGTTCCTTTTCGCGGTCGATTTCTTCAAGACCGCATCCTGTAAGGAATAACGATGCAATTAACATTATTGATATGATTAAGAGAAAAAACTTCTTCATATTTGATATTTCTCCTTGTTTATTGATTTTTTTATTAATATAATGATATAATAACACAAGGTAAATCAATTTTGTAGAGTTTAGATGAATCTTTGATAAAATCTGTAAGGAGACGGGAATGGAAACTCAAAACTTTATAATTAGAGAAACTGAATTTGCAGACTATGAATTTTTCGCAAAATGGGAGACTGATCCCCAGGTTATTAAGTATCTGAGTTTTGACGAAGGCAGGACTTATGAAGAGGTAGTTACAGAAGCTCTATATAATAAATTTTCGTCTGATAAACTGGATTATACCATTGTGGCCAGAGAAACAGGCAACCCTGTCGGAAGAGTATTCATATCCAGACTTGACAGACATTCAGATTCACTTGATATAACGAAATTCTATATAGGTGAGCCTGCTATGTGGGGAAATGGTGCAGGACGTGAAATCATGGAAGAGGTTCTCAAATACTGTTTTACATTCCTGCATATGGAGCGTGTGACACTTGATTATTACACAGGAAACAAGAGAGCATCCACTTTGTATGAAAGCCTCGGATTCAAATCAGAGGGAACTGCGAGAAATGCGACGAAAAAAGACGGCAGATATTATGACCTTCACCTTATGTCGATGTTGAGGTCAGAGTTCTTTGATGAGAATCAGTAGTATTGTATACGCATAGCTGCAGAGATGGTGAATTAATATTGAGCTGGATAGAACAGGGTCTTATGTGAGTTTTCATATGAGGCTCTTTTTTGCGGCTGTAAGGCTGGTGATTTCAATAGATGTAAAAGAACATGGAAATACAAAAAACAATATTGACTGAATCTGTATTTTGTGTATAATTTTCATTGTATTAAAAGTGGTTAACAATATGTAGTGGTGTTCGCAGAGGAGATAAAAGAATATGGAACAGATTAAGAAAATAATAAAAAGAGATGGCAGAACGGTGGATTTTGATGTTGATAAAATCGCAGATGCCATTTACAAGGCTGCGCAGGTGCTTGGCGGCAGAGACAGAGATATGGCCAAGTTTCTGGCCAGACAGGTAGAGGTCTACCTGATTGAAATATGTCATAATGATGTGCCGACAGTGGAACAGATTCAGGACACTGTGGAGAAGGTTCTCATCGAAAACGGACATGCCAGAACTGCCAAGGAATATATACTTTACAGGGCAGAACGTACCAGAGTGAGGGATATGAACACCAGACTCATGAAGACATACGAGGACCTTACATTCAAAGAAGCCAAGGATAATGACACAAAGCGTGAGAACGCCAATATTGATGGTGACACCGCAATGGGCACTATGCTGAAATACGGTTCGGAGGGTGCCAAGCAGTTTTATGAGATGTTTGTTCTGAAGCCTGAACATGCACAGGCTCACAGAGAAGGCGACATACATATTCATGATATGGACTTCCTGACATTAACCACCACATGCTGCCAGATTGATATAGAAAAGCTTTTTAAGGGGGGATTTTCGACCGGCCACGGATTTCTCAGAGAGCCTAATGATATCCAGAGCTATGCTGCACTGGCATGCATCGCCATTCAGTCGAATCAGAACGACCAGCATGGCGGACAGAGTATTCCGGATTTTGATTATGGCATGGCAAATGGTGTCAAAAAGACTTTCAGGAAGCTGTACTGGACAAATCTCGGCAAAATGCTGAATCTGTTATTCGATATAGAGGACGGTGTTGAAAAAACAAAGGCAATAGGTGCAGAAATCATGGAAAAGCACAATGTATTTCCTGTGCTTGCCGATGATAACGGATATAAAGATATAGAAAGAACATATCTCAAGGAAATAATAGATGAGAAATTTATTGACAAGCTTCAGCAGAAGGCTACAAAATATGCCAACGAGGAGATAAAGAGAGCGACATATCAGGCAATGGAGGCATTTGTGCACAATCTCAATACGATGCATTCAAGAGCCGGTGCGCAGATACCGTTCTCATCAATTAATTACGGCACGGATACTTCTCCTGAGGGAAGACTCATAATAGAGAATATCATGCTTGCAACAGAGGCGGGACTTGGAAATGGAGAAACCGCTATATTCCCGATACATATATTTAAAATCAAGGAAGGTGTCAACTATAATCCTGGAGATCCTAATTATGATATGTTCAAGCTGGCATGCAGAGTGTCTGCCAAGAGACTCTTCCCGAACTTCTCGTTTATAGATGCTCCATATAATCTTCAGTATTATAAAGAGGGAGACCCGAACACTGAGGTGGCTTATATGGGATGCAGAACAAGAGTAATAGGCAACCATTACGACCCTTCAAGGCAGGTGGTAGGAGGCAGAGGCAATCTCAGCTTCACATCGGTTAATCTGCCGAGGATAGGTATAAAGGCACACGGAGACATTGACTGGTTTTTTGAGGAGCTTGAAAGAAAGGTGGATCTGTGTATAGATCAGCTTATGGAGAGATATAAAATACAGGCATCAAAGAAAGTCAAGAATTATCCGTTCCTTATGGGTCAGGGCATATGGCTTGATTCAGACAAGCTTAAGCCTGAGGATTCAGTTGCAGAGGTGCTGAAGCATGGTACGCTTACTGTAGGATTTATCGGACTTGCTGAATGCCTGAAAGCACTCATAGGAAATCATCATGGCGAAACTCAGGAGGCTCAGAGCCTTGGTCTTGAGATAATAGGATTCATGAGAAAGAAAATGGACGAAGCCACTGAGAGAACGGGTTTCAATTATACGCTGATAGCAACTCCGGCAGAGGGTCTTTCGGGACGGTTTGTAAAAATGGACAGAGCCAGATACGGTGTAATTGAGGGTGTGACTGACAGAGATTATTATACAAATTCATTCCATATACCGGTATATTATAGTATAAGCGCATTTGACAAGATAAGGCTGGAGGCTCCGTATCATGCACTTACAAATGCAGGGCATATCACTTATGTGGAGCTTGACGGGGATCCATGCAAGAATCTTGAAGCTTTTGAACAGGTAGTAAGATGCATGAAAGAGAACGGTGTAGGATACGGCTCGATAAATCACCCTGTTGACAGGGATCCTGTATGCGGATATACGGGAATAATAGACAACGAATGCCCTTGCTGCCATAGAACGGAAGATGACAGCGACAGAGGATTTGAAAGGGTAAAACGAATAACAGGGTATCCTGTGGGTGGAATGGAGTCTCTGCAATGAGGAAGGCAGATTCGCTGAGACTTGCAGGAATTGTGAGAGAATCTATAGTTGACGGTCCGGGTATCAGATTTGCGGTTTTCTGTCAGGGATGCCCTCACGGATGTCCCGGATGCCATAATCCGGAGACTCATGACTTTAATGGAGGAAGCGAGTGCAGTATTAGCAGACTTATGGAGGAAATAGATAAAAACCCGCTTATTTCAGGAGTCACATTTTCTGGAGGTGAGCCTCTCTGTCAGCCCGAAGCCTTTGCAGCTATGGCGGAGCAAATAAAATCGAGAGGATTGTCGCTGACGGTTTTCAGTGGATATACATACGAACAGATAATGGATATGTCAGAAACTGACATGGCAGTGAAACAGCTGATGGAGTTTACAGATATCCTTATAGACGGACCGTTTGTAAAAGAGAAACGTGATCTTACACTTCAGTTCAGAGGAAGCAGAAATCAGCGAATAATCGATATGAATGAGACGCGCAAGGCTGGATATCCTGTGCTGTGGGCGCCGGACCAGTGCAGCATGCAGAGCAAATGAAAAAACACGTTAATTACGTGCAAAAAATCCTTGTCTTTAAAACGGCTCTGTGCTATAATGTCATTTGTTCGAGTCTGGAGGAGGAGATGCAGACTCATAATCCAGCGGAAAATTGCGAAAGCATTTAGATACCATATGTATAAGGAGGTGCGGCAGATGTCAAGAAAGTGTGAAATTTGTGGAAAAGGACAGGTTTCCGGAAATAATGTATCCCATTCAAACAGACACACAAGAAGAAAATGGAATGCAAATATTCAGACTGTAAGAATCGATGATAACGGAACAGTTAGAAAAGCTAAAGTATGTACAAGATGCTTAAGATCAGGCAAAGTTAACCGTGCCATCTAAGAAGAAAATGAACGCTCACATCAGTGGGCGTTTTTAATTTTTAAGCAGTATTACGCCGCATATTATCAATACCATACACAGGAATATCACCCACAGCTTCAAGGGGAAAAACATTGCCATGACAGTAATGCCGCCAAACAGCAGCATAATGAAGCCAGTATTTCTGCAGAAGGTTCTCCTTTTACGCTTTTTTTTGTGGCGGCAGCATGAATCGCAGTGTCTGTTCATCAAAATCACCTCATATCAGCATATGAAGTTCTGTTTAAGATTGTGCAGAAATATAATAATGTGCTAAAATGAGTATAATTATTATAGGCCGGTTAGTATTCAAAGGAGAAGCAGTATGCTTGAAATGGAAACAAAATATGGAAAGATCAGCTTTTCACAGAACATAATAAGCAGAATAGTGATTGAAGCAGTGGAAAACAGCCAAGGTAAAGCAGATATCCTGAATTACAAGGGAAAATATATGAATGTTGTCCCGGGAATTGCGTCAAAAATGAATATATATGATGAAGAGGCAGGCGGAATTGAAATAACAGATACCGAAAACGGGTTTCAGATACGTGTGTATATTGTAGTTAAATTCGGGACAAGTATAAAAGAAGTGACCGGCGATATAATTGATTTTATTTATAAAAAGACTGAAGAAATGACAGGACAAAGGCCAGCAAAGGTAACGGTTGTCGTAACCGGAACCATATCCAAAAATATAGCCAGAAGGCATATTGAGGTGAGCAGATAGATGGAATTAAAAGACAGTATCAGCTGCCTTAAGGGAGTAGGCCCTAGAAAATCGGAAGCACTTGCAAAACTGAATATCCGTACGGTTGAGGATCTGATGTTCTTTTTTCCCAGAAGCTATGAGGACAGACGCTGCCGCAAAGAGATATGCCAGCTTAGAGAGGATGAAACCGCGGTCATAAAAGCTGAAATCAAGCTGGCAGTCAGCGACAGGTACAGAAAGGGCAGAAAACAGATTCTCAGATTACTGGCAGCAGATGATACAGGCACGATAGAAGTGGTTTTCTTTAACGCCGGATACCTGCAGAAGAGCTTCAAGGTCGGGACAGAATATGTATTTTATGGTAAAGTATCAGCTGCATTCGGTAAATTGCAGATGGTGCATCCTGATTTTTCGAAGGACGAAGGATTGACGGGGATAATACCTGTGTATCCGCTTACCAAAGGGATTACGCAGAAAGAAATGCGTACATGGCAGAAGACAGCGGGTTCCCTTTATGATAAAGCAGAGGAAATGCTTTCGGAGGAAACTATCGAAAGAAACAGGCTCTGCAGCATGGAGTATGCACTGCGTAACGTGCATTTTCCACAGGAAAAACAGAAACTGCTTGAGGGCAAATACAGACTAGTGTTTGACGAGCTTATGGTGTTGCAGACGGGTCTTATGGCAGCTAGACAAAACAGTATCGATGGCAGAAGCGGTATTGCGTTTTCTCGCCAGGTATCTGTGGATGAATATATCGGTTCACTGCCTTATGAGCTTACGGGTGCACAGAAAAGATGCATCGGAGAAATTAACGATGATCTTGAAAGCGAAAGAATCATGAACAGGCTTGTTCAGGGAGACGTGGGCTCGGGAAAGACGGCAGTCGCGGAGGCAGCTATTTATAAGGCTGTAAAAAGCGGTTTTCAGGCTGTTATGATGGCGCCTACGGAAATATTGGCAAAACAGCATTATGAGGGTCTCAAGGCAAATTTTGAGGCTCATGGAATAAAAGTGGGATTTCTCTCGGGTTCCATGAAGGCTTCAGAGAAAAGGGCTGTGCAGCAGGACCTAAGAGATGGGAAAATAGATGTAATTACAGGCACACATGCTATTATTCAGCCAGAAGTTGAATTTTGCAGGCTTGGTCTTGTAATAACCGATGAACAGCATAGATTTGGTGTGAATCAACGCATCAGGCTAAAGGAAAAGGGCACAAATCCCAACATTCTTGTAATGACAGCAACTCCGATACCAAGAACTCTGGCGGTAGTGCTTTATGGGGATCTTGATGTGTCTGTAATAGATGAGCTTCCGCCGGGAAGACAGCCCGTGAAAACAAGATGTGTCAGAAACAAGATGAGAAACAGCTGCTATGACTTTGTTGAAAAACAGCTGGAACAGGGCAGACAGGCATATGTTGTGACGCCTTTGATTGAGGAATCGGAGGTAATGGATGTCAGATCAGCAAGACAGGTGGCACAGGAGCTTTCTGAAAAGTTTTCAGGATATAATGTGGCATTGATACACGGTGCAATGAAGCAGCAGGAAAAGGATGAAAAAATGGCGCTTTTTTATAAAGGCGAAATTGATGTACTTGTTGCTACGGTGGTTATAGAAGTAGGAATAAATGTACCGAATGCCACCGTTATAGTTATCGAGAATGCGGAGCGATTCGGTCTTGCGCAGCTGCATCAGCTGCGAGGCAGAGTTGGAAGAGGAAAGTACAGCTCATACTGTTTCCTGATACTTGAGGGGAATTCCGAAATTGCTGAAAAACGGTGTGATATTATGGAAAAATCCTCAGATGGTTTTTTTATAGCGGAAGAGGATCTCAAGCTGCGCGGACCAGGAGAGATTTTCGGGATGAAACAGCATGGACTGCCGGATCTTAACATTTCAGATCTTGCAAAGCATCTGGATATTCTGAATCATGCGAAAGCCGAAGCAAAAAAAATTATCGAAGACGATCCGTTGCTTCGAAAAAATCAGAATCAGCAGCTTAAACGCAGAGTAATCAGGCTTTTTGGCGAAGATTTCAGCTTGAATCTATAGTTTGGGAAAACACGGAATTGTATGTAATAATTGCATGTAATACTTTACTCGCCTCGGGTTAAATTATTAGTACAGGAGGTGAGAAACAAATGTCATTACAGGATAAAATGAATGTAAGCGCTAAGCCTGCATTAAAGAACTTAAAGACAGAAGTTGCAAACGAGCTTGGAATGGCCAATTATGACCAGACTGACAAGGGCAACCTGACTGCAAGACAGAATGGCTATGTTGGCGGATATATGACTAAGAAATTAGTTGAAATGGCCGAGCAGCAGCTGGCCGGCAAATAACCGTCATATAACGGTGAATGCATTAAACTGAACGAAAAGGGAGATATTTGCCTTCAGGTGAATATCTCTTTTTCAATTGGGGTAGATATATTTCCCCGTTAGTGCTAGAATGATGAAGATAAACCACAGGAGGATGAAAATGCGCGTTATAGCAGGAGAATATAAGGGAAGAAAGCTGCAGACACCTGCAGACTATACGGTGAGACCTACGACCGATAAAGTTAAGGAAGCGATGTTCAGCATTCTGGCAGACAGGATATGGGCAAGCAAGGTTCTGGATCTGTTTTCCGGGACAGGCAGTCTGGGAATAGAAGCTCTGAGCAGAGGCGCGAAATCATGCGTTTTTGCTGATAATTCCAGGGAGAGCATCAGATTGATCAAGGAAAACATTGAGCACTGCCGGGCAGAAGGGGCTGTTGTAAAAGCAGGGGATTTCAAAAAGGTGCTGATGAATCTCAATGAAAAATTTGATATTATAATACTTGATCCTCCGTATGATAAAGGCTATATGGCCTCGTGCTTCGAGCTTATCAGGGAATATGAGCTTCTGGAAGAAGGTGGAGTAATAATTGCAGAGCATAGGAAGCAGGAGGATCTGCCGGAGGATTTCTGCGGATTCAGTAAGATAAAAGAACGTAAATACGGCATAGTCAAGTTATCAATATATTGTTGAATGAAATCAGGTGACATGATATAATTACAGATATTAGCAGGAGGAACGACACATGAAGACAAAGGCTCTTTATACGGGCTCATTTGATCCGCTGACAAACGGACATTTAAATATAATACAGAGGGCTGCGAAGCTGTATGATGAGCTTACAATTGGAATTATAGTCAATCCTTCGAAGAAATCGATGTTTACCCTGCAGGAGCGAGAGGAAATGATCAGAGAGACAGTCAGAGGTCTTGATAATGTCAAGGTTGACTGTTTTTCGGGGCTGCTTGCAGATTACGTGAATGCGAACGGCTTCAACGTTGTTGTCAGAGGCTTGCGGGCTACGATGGATTTTGAATATGAAATACAGATGGCGCATATGAACGCCAGATTGTTTAATGATACAGTAGAGACTGTATTTCTTATGACGGATCCGAAATATTCTTTCATCAGCTCGAGTATGATGAAGGAGGTTCACTCGCTGGGAGGCTCCATAGAAGGTCTGGTACCTGACGGGATATTAAAAAAAATGGATAGATTGTCCGGCAATAAGTAGGAGGATATTATGAGGGTTTTAGAACTTTTGGAAGAAATTGAAGAAATAGTTGATACAGCAGCAGGGTTTCCGCTTACAGGGAAGATTATGGTGGACTCACAGGAGCTTCTTGAGATCGTCAGAGAAATAAGAGCTGAACTGCCGGATGAGATTCAGCAGGCTCAGTGGATCAAGAATGAACGTGAGAGAATAATTGCAGAAGCGAAGACTCAGTATGAAGCGGTGATTGAGGACGCACAGAAGCAGGCCGATGCCCTCGTTGAGAACAATGATATAACTGTTAAGGCGAAGATGAGAGCAGATGAGTTAATGAGAGTTACAGAGAATACTGCCAAGCAGCTCAAGATTGGAACATATGATTATCTTGATGGAATTCTCTACAGCTTCCAGGGTAAAATGGAGCACCTGAGCTCAATTTATTTCGGAGAAATGTTCTCAAGCATTGAAAAGGCATTTGATGATATTAATTCAGCTCTTGCAGCAAACAGAGACGAGCTTAAGGACATGGCATACAGAACGCAGATGAATGCTGATGATATGCCGGAAGCCAAGCCGGCAACAGAGGGCGACGGCGAATAACAAATAAAAACAGTATGATATCATATATCCATAGTCTTATGAATACTTATAGACTATGGATATTTTTAATATAAGAAAAAAGAGAATACTGGTGGCAGGGCTTATTACCTTTACCTGCTGCATACTGATGGTGGCTTTCCCGACTATAGCCTTGTATTCCGCGAGAAAGGGTATATCCTTATGGCTCGGAAATGTGCTCCCTGCATTGCTGCCGTTTTTTATATGTGCCAATTTTCTGTACAATATCGGAGTAATCAGATTTTTGAAATCTGGTGTTTTCCCGTTTGCCATGAGTGTATTATCCGGTTATCCTATGGGCGCAAAGATAGTAGGGGATCTCAAAAGAGGAGGAGAAATATCTCTTAATGAAGCCAGACGGCTTATGAGCTTCTGCAGTACTTCAGGGCCTGCATTTATGGCAGGTGCAGTTGGTGCCGGAATGCTGGGCTCAGGGTTTCTCGGCGGGATAATAGCGGTTTCACACTATGTCGGAGCCATTATGAATGGAGCGGTCTATACGTTTATATACGGAAAGTCGCAATATGAACCAGAGCTGCGCACTGCTGCTCCGGGAAAAAGTATACAGGAGGCTTTTACTGAGGCTATTCTTTCTGCCTTTAAATCTCTGGGGATAGTGCTGGCATATATAGTCCTTTTCATGTTCATTACAGATATATTTCACATGTGCGGAGGATTTTCACTTATTCAGAACCCGCAGCTCCGAGCATTGTTCAAAGGATTTCTGGAAATGACGGTCGGATGCGGCGCGGTAGCAGAACTGTCAGGCACAGGAAAATGCGTTAAGTGTGTGCTTTGTACGGCAATAATGTCATGGGGAGGACTTTCTGTCATGGGACAGTCAATGAGCATGCTCTCGGGCACGGGCATATCCTTGAGGTTCCTGTTTGTAAGCAAGCTGACTCATTGTGTTTTTTCAGCTCTGACGGCTTTAATTATATGCAGCTTTGTGTTATGATACTTCCATGAAAATATTAGGGATTACAGCAGAATATAACCCGTTTCATAACGGGCATAAATATCACATTGAGAAATCAAGAGAAATTACCGGTGCGGATTTTGTGATTGCAGTGATGAGCGGTAATTTTACACAGCGCGGAGAAGCTGCTGTGCTTGATAAGTGGCAGAGAAGCCGTCTGGCGGTTGAGAACGGGGTAGACCTTGTGCTTGAGCTTCCTTTTGTTTTTGCATGCTCGGGAGCAGAAAATTTTGCTGCCGGAGCTGTTGATATTCTGGCAGGAGCAGGAGCAACACATATCTCATTCGGTACGGAATGCGAAAACATAGACAAGCTTCAGGCCGTGTTGCAGGAGCTGGAAGCCAGAAGTGCCAATATCAATGAAGTCAGATCTGAGTTTATGAGCAAAGGGTATTCATATGCCAGAAGCAATCAGTATGCAGTAGGTCAGGTTATAGGCAGTGAGGCGGCGGAGCTGATAAATACACCCAACAACATTCTGGCTCTGGAATATCTGAAACGAATCAGCATGATGAAATATGACATGAAGCCGGTAGCTGTACCAAGGCATGGTTCAGGATATATGGAAAAAAATGAACGTGCCGGTTTTGCAGGAGCAACTGCAGTCAGAAGCATAATAAAGTCAGGTAATAAAGCTGATGCTGCACGATACGTTCCTGCTAATGTCTTCGAAACGCTGCTGGCTGAATCAGAGCGCGCCGGGGATCCGGAAGAATCGGCATTCAGGCTGATAAGAGCTGATATTGTCAGAAGCAGTGCTGATTCACTGGCTGAAATATACTGCATGGGAGAAGGTCTGGAGAATAAACTTAAAAAAGAGGTTATTAAAGCGGGGTCATTGCAGGAACTTATATCATCAGTGGTGTCAAGGCGATATACGGAGGCTGCGATAAGAAGGCTGATGACATATATACTGCTGGGTATAAGAGAATACGAGCCGGAGAAAAAGATATACGGCAGGCTGCTGGCGGCAGGAGCAAAAGGTAAAGAGCTGATAAGGATTATAAAAAAACGTGAGTCTGCCATTCCGTTAATAACAAATATCAATAAAGAGAACGAGCTGTGCCGTCAGGTTCACAATACACTGAAATATGATCTTCTGGCTTCAGATATGTATAACATTATTACAGGAAGAGATCTGTACAGCTTTTCTGACAGAGTGATGAAGCCGTACATTGAATAGACACGTTACAGTCAAACAATTAAGATAAGCAATATTATCCGGAGATTAGATATGTTTAAATCCATACAAACCAAGACAATGTTTTTTTTGCTGGCACTGGCAATAAGCCTGATTATAATAATAGGATATCTGACGGTATTTGCTATGGACTATGCAGCAGAGGATCTCAAGCATAATGATATGATGGATAAAGCAGAAGCAATTTCATATATGTTGTCAGAGGAACTGACAGCAGATGCGAAATCTCCTGACGAAAAGCTTTTGGGAAAGGTTGTATCAAGCAAGCTGGAAGGTAATAATTTCATGATAAACAGTAAAGGTGAAACTATCGGATATCAGGACAAAGAACTGCCTTACAAGCTGCCGCTAAAGGAAAGCTCCGAGATACAGGAAATATATAAAAATGATAAATACTATGTTGCCGCCATAGCCGAGATTGAAGGAAGCGAGGGTTGGTATTTCTGTACCGAGGAAGCGACCTCTGACTATATGAGAACTCTGAATAATATCAAGACGATAATAATTATTGCAATTATTATTATTCTTTTTATACTGTGGCCTCTGGGTAAATGGATATCCTTCAGAATCCAGAAGCCTATTGAGAAGCTGGCATCTGATGCGGAACGAATTGCAGAGGGCGATATAAGCAGGGGAATTACTGTAAGTGAGGATAATGAACTGGCTGATATAGCGCAATCATTTAATCTGATGCTTAACAAGCTTAAGGATACAATGCAGCAGGTACTGGACAAATCTGCAGAAGCTGTGTCTATGCAGGAGGTTATGGCATATGTAGATGAAACCTATAATGCCCTTCCGTCAGGAATAATAAGTATCAATAATATCGGTGAAATAACAACATTTAATTCTACAGCTGAAGCACTTACGGGGCTGTCTGCGAAAGAACTGACCGGAATCAATATAGACAACCCGACTCCTCCTCAGATAAAAAAGCTTATCAAGGAGCTGAAGCGCTGCCTCAGCAGAGGTTCCCTGAAGCTCAAAACCATAACGGATATAAAAAATCTTGCAGGAGAGACGATACCTGTAGAATACAGTATCAACATACAGTTCGGACTCAGAAATGAAGTTATAGGAGCTATATGCGTTTTTCGTAAAATAGATGATATAAGAAGCTTTGAGGAAAGTGCCAACAGAGTTAAAACCATGGAGGCTCTGGGAGAAATAGCTGCAAGTATGGCACATGAAATAAAAAACCCTCTGACAAGCATCAGGGGAAACGCCCAGTATCTTGAATTTATACTGAAGGAAAAGGAACTTTCCTTTGATGAGGTTGATATAATACTTCATGAAACCGACAGACTTACAACCATGCTTAATCGTTTTCTAAATTTTGCAAGGCCGAAGCTGCCTGAGCCTGAGAAGACAGACCTTTCAGAGATAATGGAATATGTTACTGTACTTATCAGCAGGGAAATGCCGGACAACATTAAGATAAAAAAGAATTTTGAAAAGATTCCGCTGGTAATGGCTGACAGGGAGATGTTTGAAAGCGTTTTTCTTAACCTTATGCTTAATGCGATTCAGGCAATGCCTGAAGGCGGCAAGGTGATTATGGAGACGCATTACGATAAGAAGCGAAATATGGTTTGTGCGATTGTGAGGGATAACGGCAGTGGTATTCCTCCTGATATTTCAGATAAGATATTTGACCCGTTCTTCACCACAAAGGACACTGGAACAGGTATGGGTCTTCCGATTGCATCAAGAATTGTTGAAATGCATAGAGGAATAATAGAGGTTGAAAGTATAGAAGGAGAGATGACTGAATTCAGAATCATGCTTCAGGCACTCCCGCAGGCAGACGATGAGGAGGAATAAATGACACAGACTAAGAAGATCCTTATAGTGGATGATGAACAGCATGTAAGACAGCTTCTGAGCAAGGTTCTCAGGAAGGAAGGCTATGAGATATATACGGCTGCCGACGGCATTGAGGGACTGCAGGTGTTTCAGGACAATAATATAGATGTCATAATAAGTGATATTAAAATGCCCGGAATGGATGGCATAGAGTTTCTTCATGAGGTTAAATCACAGCAGCCTGATGTAGGGTTTATCCTGATAACTGCCTTTGCTACCACTGAAACTGCAATAGACGCTATTAAGAGCGGAGCGCAGGATTATGTGACAAAGCCTTTTGATATCAATGAAATAATAAATGCAGTCAAGAAAATAGTGGCATCAAATGAGGCGGATTCCGATATGCCTTTTAAGGGCACAGAGTTGGAGCAAACAAAGGTTACAAGCAAGAGCCCTGCTATGAATGCAGTAATAGAGCTGGCAAAGCGAGTAGCTCAATCAGATGCAACAGTATTGATTCTGGGAGAAACAGGTACAGGCAAGGAAGTTATTTCCACAGCAATACATAACTGGAGTAAGAGAAAAGATAACCCTATGATTAAGGTCAACTGTGGTGCTATCCCGGACAATCTTCTGGAAAGTGAACTTTTCGGATATGAAAAAGGTGCATTCACAGGAGCAGCATCATCAAAGCCGGGAAGGTTTGAATTCGCAGACGGGGGTACGATATTCCTTGATGAAATAGGTGATATTTCACCGTCTCTGCAGGTAAAACTGCTGAGGGTGCTGCAGGAAAAAACATTTGAAAGACTTGGTGGAATCAAAACCATTACTTCAAATGTCAGAGTTATTGCAGCAACAAATAAGGATCTTAAGGAAGCTGTGAAAAGAGGCGAATTCAGAGAGGATCTGTATTACAGACTTAACGTGGTTCCGATAAATCTTGTCCCATTGCGGGAACGAAAGGAGGATATCGAGGATCTGGTGGAATATTTCCTCCATTCCGCGGCCAGAATTTCCGGTATGGACAGACCGAAAACTGTAAATGCAGCGGCAATGGAATGCTTGAAAAACTACTATTGGCCGGGAAATATCAGAGAACTTGAAAACATAATAGAACGATGCGTGGTAATAACCCCCGAGGATGTTATAGGAGTTGACAGCCTTCCGGCTGAGATAGTATCCGGCAGCGCTGGAGATAACGGTGGAAACAGTACGGGTGAAAACAGCTCCAGAGATCTGCTTAACGATGCCATAGATGATAAGGAAAAGGAAGTAATAATAAAGGTGCTGAAAGAAAATAACGGAAATAAAACGAAATCTGCACTGGCTCTGGGTATAAGCAGAAGGTCACTTCACAGAAAAATTCAGAAGTATGGTATAACTGACTGATATTTTTATAAGGAATTGCATATTCTGCAGAAGCTTTAGACGTCGAAACCGCAACAGCATATTGCTGTTGCGGTTTCGGCGTTTGTCATTTATTCAGTTATTTAGTAAGAGAAGGGTAATGTCATTAATTTCTATTTTTTATGCTGCCGGTTTATGTTCATCTGTTGCCGGAGCTTTTTTGATATCTGCATCGTCGTCATCAAGTACTGTTTCTTCGTTGATCATTGCTTCAACTTCAGGTGACCACAGGTGACCGAATGTTGTGTCTCCCTTGAAGAAATCTTTGCCATAGCAGAGGAGGCATGCCAGAATTCCTACTGCAAGTCCCCATGCGGATCCGTTTACTACCAGGACTCCGGCAATAACTCCGGCGATTCCAAGATCCTTGAAGCTTTTAGCCTGCTGAACACCGATACGAACACTTACAAATCCCTGAACGATCATTGTAAGAGAAAGTGCTACAGAGAGAATTGGCTGAACCAGTGTTACTATCGGCATGAGCCAGTAGCCTGTAAAAGTTCCGAAACGGAAGCAGGCAGCTCCACCGAATATTGAGCCCATACTCTTCTTGCCCTTCTTGTAACGCTCGCATACAACTACCTGCATTGCTGCCCACAGAGGTCCGCACATTGTAAGGTCAGGACCTATAACACCCATGATGGTATTTCTGATACCAAAGATGAGATGAGCTCGGTTAGGATTGTAGTCAACCTTTTCATCGGGTCTTGTAACATCGGCATCATGTACGAGTGCTTTACTCTGAACAACATCTCCGAATAATACGATGTATATTGCTATTACAGTAGGGATTGATTTGATGAACATTGTCAGTGTTGGCCAGCCGAGAGCACCCCATGGTACCCAGTCGGTCCACAATGTTGCAAAATCAGGATTCGAGAATCCCCATTCGATTTCAGGCCATGCAGTTTCGCCTACCAGAGGTGCTACTATTACTGCTACAAGTACAGCAGGCAGAATACCCAGATTGGCTATAGTCTGAAATACTTTGTTTTTTGTACTGAGTCTTTTGAAGCCGTTTGAAAACAGCAGATAAAAGGCTACGATAAGGCATATTGTTGTGGTGTAAGGCATTGCCTGGAATTTAGCTTCATCATTGAATATCATGTAAATTGCGGATATTCCTGCACCCAAGATAACACCTGATTTGATTGCAGGCGGTACAAGATTGATAATCTTACCGGCTATACCTGTGAGACCAAGGACTATTGAGAATATTCCCAGTGTGATCTCAAAGGCAACAAGTGCCTGCATTCTGGCCTGTCCTTCAGGGAAGGTCAGACAATATGCTATAAGAAGCGGAATTGCCGGAGTAATCCATCCCGGAACTACCGGGTCACCCAGCAGAGTGTGCCAGCAGTAGAAGAATCCATTGAGGATTACTATTGCCAGAGCTACTTCAAACGGCATGCCCAGATTTTCCTGAAGAAGTGGAATTGCTCCCAGACATACTGCACACATCAGCAGACCTTGAATATAATCTGCAATTTCAAAACGATAGTGAATGAATGGTAAACGGATCTTAAAAGGTCCTGCTTTGATAAACGGCTGCTCTTCGCCGTAAGGCATGTACTCTTTCATAGCGTTCTCCTTTACATAATAAAAATATGATTTCTTTTAAAAACTTTATTTGTTTTACGCCTATTTATACTCGCAAACCGTATGCCAACATGTAGAAAAAACTATAAAAAAATTGAAGTGTGGTAAAGACTGTTGGAATTTCAACGCAAATTAATTCTACTGCGTATGTAAAGGTACGTGCAGTCGCATTCTAAAGGGGGCGAGAACAACCGGGCACAGGGGGCGCAGGTGGGCGCATGCCCACTTTTTAGTGACAAAAGTGTCTCAGCTGCGTGAGATGGATAAATATGCCTAAAATCCTTGAAATAAGAATAATTAGGCGTTATAATAATGTAGTTATATATAAATAATTCAAATACGGAGGAATGTAAATGAAAGTATTAGTAATTAACTGCGGCAGTTCTTCACTGAAGTATCAGGTGCTTGACATGACAAATGAAGTGCTTGAGTGCAAGGGCTTGGTTGAAAGAATAGGAATGGATGGATCTGCTATCACTCATGAGAAAATAGGAATGGAAAAGTTCAAGAATATCGTTCCTATGCAGGATCACAAGGATGCCATAGGTCATGTTCTTGATGCTATTCAGGATGAAGATCACGGTGTTATAAAAGATATGAGTGAAATCGGAGCTGTAGGACACAGAGTTGTACATGCCGGAGAAAAATATGCTCATTCGGTTCTTATCGATGACACAGTAATGGCAGCTCTTGAAGACTGTGTTGAACTGGCACCTCTGCACAATCCACCTAACCTTCTTGGTATCAGAGCTTGTCAGGACCTTATGCCGAATACTCCGATGGTAGCTGTATTTGATACTGCATTCCATCAGACAATGCCTCCTGAATCATACATTTATGCTATACCTTATGAATATTATCAGAAGTATGGAATCAGAAGATACGGATTCCATGGAACAAGCCATAAATATGTAGCAGAAAGAGCTGCAGACATGCTTAACGTAAATCTTGAGGATCTGAAGCTCATCACATGCCACCTTGGTAATGGAGCATCAGTTTCAGCTATCAAGAGAGGTAAATGTCTGGATACATCAATGGGCTTCACTCCGCTTGAAGGTCTCGTAATGGGAACACGAAGCGGTGATATCGACCCTGCTATCGTTACATATATCAGAGAAAAGGAAGGCCTTGATCAGGGCGTTGCCAATGAGATTCTGAACAAGAAATCAGGCGTGCTCGGTATTTCAGGAGTTTCAAGTGACTTCAGAGATCTGGAAGCTGCTGCAGAGGATGGTAACGAAAGAGCACTGCTGGCACTTAAGGTGTTTGCTCACAAGGTTAAGTCATATATCGGAGCTTACATTGCTGAAATGAACGGTGTAGATGCTATTATTTTCACAGCAGGCGTAGGTGAAAATGATATAGGCATGAGAGATATCATATGCAATGATATGGGTAACCTGGGAATCAAGCTTGACCTGGTAAAGAATAAGGTTAGAGGTAAGGAAATGATCATTTCCAGAGATGACTCCAAGGTAAAGGTTCTTCTTATCCCTACCAATGAGGAACTCATGATTGCCAGAGATACTTATGACATCGTAACCAAACTGTAAAAATATTATTGACAAGCAGTGAAACAAAATGTATAATTTAGAAGTTGCAAATTATTCATTGGAATTTTACGTTCAGTGAACGGATTATACACAAATGGCGCAAAAGGAGGTGTAAAACATGGCAGTACCTAAGAGAAAAACTTCAAAAGCAAAGAGAGATCAGAGAAGATCACCTAACATGAAGATGAAAGCACCTGGACTTTCAATTTGTCCTCAGTGCCACGAGCCAAAGCTTCCGCATAGAGTTTGCCCTAACTGTAACTACTACAACGGCAAAGAAGTCGTTGCGTCAGAGGCGTAGGACAGAGGTCAGCAGGTGGAAATTAAAACAGAAACGAAAGAAACGGTGTCCTGGTGACACCGTTTTTTTTCGGTTTTCATGAAGTTTAATAGAACAAGGATTGATATATGAAACACAGTGCAAAAGGCAATATAATACTTATGCTGGCAGCAATGATCTGGGGATGTGGTCTTGTGGCACAGAAAGCAGGTATGAATTATATGGGCCCTCTGGGATTTACATCGGTCAGATGTCTCATGGGCGGTATCGTTCTGCTGCCGCTTGTCTGGTTCATGGACAGAAGAAAAACAGAAGATGAAAGAAAGCCTGAGGCAAGCCGGGCTCAGATAGTAAAAGGGGCGATTTTCTGCGGAGCTGCACTTACTACACTTATTCTCTGCCAGCAGTTTGGGCTTCCTCACACGACTGTAGGAAAAGCAGGCTTTATTACAGCGTTAAACATATTGATAACACCGATTATCGGGCTTTTTCTGGGTAAAAAAGCAGGATACAACCTATGGATTGGCGTATTTATAGGAATTTTTGGCATTTATCTTCTATGTCTTTCAGGAGGAATATCGGATATTACCTTCGGAGATGCAATGATGCTGGGAGCTGCTCTAGTTTGTGCAATACATATTCATCTTATTGACCATTTTGTGGAGACGGTTGATCCTGTCAAGCTGTCATCATATCAGTTCCTTTTCACAGGTATTGTATGCTTTGTTCCTGCGTTGATATTTGAAGGACTGACATGGAATGCGATTGTTGACTGCATAATACCTCTGTTGTATTCAGGTATAGCATCTGCAGGAATAGGGTATACGCTTCAGGTTATAGGACAAAAAATGACAAGTCCGAATCTGGCGTGTCTTATAATGTCGCTTGAAACTGTGTTTTCACTGCTTGCGGGATGGCTGTTCTTTCATGAAATACTTGAGCCGCATGAATATGTAGGCTGCATACTGATGTTTGCAGCGATAATAATTTCACAGCTGCCGGAAAAAGAAAAGGCTGCTGACTGATATAACATGAAAGGAGTGTATGAAATGTTGTTTATTGAATATCCTAAATGTACTACCTGCAGAAAAGCAAAAAAGCATCTTGAAAGCAGGGGAATTGAATTTGAAGACAGACATATAGCAGAGGATAACCCAACTGCTGATGAGCTTAAGGCGTGGATATCAAAAAGTGGGTATCCTGTGAAGAAATTCTTTAATACCAGCGGTATCAAATACAGAGAGTTGGGACTCAAGGATAAGCTGCCTGAGATGACAGATGATGAAAAAATTGAACTTCTGGCATCTGACGGTATGTTGGTCAAACGGCCGCTGCTGATTACTGAAGACAAAATCCTGGTAGGACTGAAAGAAATCGAGCAGTTATAAAAAAGGCGGCTTGACAATCTAACCGTAAGAATGTAATATAGTTTTTAATAAAAGGGAGTAGCAGGCACAGCCAAGTGTTTACGCTATCGTCAGCGCGACGGTGTATATCGTCCGGTGCGTAATGAAATTGCGAGACTTTTATTGCATTTTAAATGCAATAAGGGTCTCTTTTTTGTTATTCGGGCATAATAAACGAAGGTAGGGAGGTTAATATGAGAGACTATTATCAGCTTACAGCGGAAGAAGTAAGGCTGCAGATAAATGGAAGCCTTGAGTCGCTGACAGAAAAACAACTGTCGGAGAGAAGGGAAACGTACGGTCCTAACGAATTGGCAGAGGGAAAAAAGAAATCCGTTCTGAGAATATTTCTTGAGCAGTTCAGGGATTTTCTGGTGATAATTCTGATAGCTGCAGCTGTTATATCCGGTGTTCTGGGAGATCTGGAAAGTACAATAGTTATTCTGGTGGTTATAACGATCAATGCTGTTCTGGGCACCGTGCAGACGGTAAAGGCTGAGCAATCGCTTGAGAGCCTGAAGAGAATGTCAGCTCCCGAAGCTAAGGTACTCAGGGGAGGGAAGGTAATAAAGATTCCTGCATCAGAAATTACAATAGGAGATTATGTGAGCCTTGAGGCAGGTGATTTCGTACCTGCAGATGGCAGAATAACTGTTAATGCAGGAATGAAAATAGATGAAAGTGCACTTACGGGAGAGAGCTTCGGTGTGGAAAAAGATACTGAAGCGATAGATGGAAGTGTTCCTCTGGGTGACAGGCTGAATATGGTATATTCGGGAAGCTTTGTTACTTATGGCAGAGGAGAGTTTATTGCAACTTCTATAGGCATGGAAACGGAAGTGGGTAAAATAGCAACAATGCTTAAAACAACCTCTGAAAAGAAAACTCCACTCCAGATAAACCTTGATAATTTCGGTAAGAAGCTTTCGATTATGATAATGGTGTTCTGTGGTGTTCTGTTCGGAATCAGTGTTTTGAGGGGAGAGCCTGCTGCGGATTCCTTCATGTTCGCAGTAGCTTTAGCCGTGGCGGCAATTCCGGAAGCACTGAGTTCGATTGTAACTATAGTTTTGTCCTTCGGAACTCAGAAGATGGCAAAGGAACATGCAATAATAAGGAAGCTGCAGGCGGTTGAGGGTCTGGGAAGTGTATCAGTAATATGTTCTGACAAGACAGGCACGTTGACTCAGAATAAAATGACCGTTGAAGCGTATTATGTTCACGGCAGGAAAATAAATTCACAGGATATTGATACAGAATGTAAAGAGCAAAGGCAGTTGCTTCAGGCAAGTATGCTCTGTAATGATGCTTCTGTTGCAGAAAGCGGAGAGATTGGTGATCCTACGGAAACAGCACTGATAAATATGGGTGTAATGCTTGGCGAGGATTATTCAAAGGAGCGTGATGACAACCCAAGAACTGCTGAGCTTCCTTTTGACAGTGACAGGAAGCTCATGTCCACATGTCACAGGCTGTCGGAGCCGATTCATGGCATTTCATATATGATGATAACCAAGGGTGCAGTTGACGTTCTTTTACAAAGGCTTGACAGGATACAGACCGATGAAGGCGTGCGGCAGATTACAGATGAAGACAGACAGGCAATAGAAGAATGTAACCGTCAGTTTTCGGAGAGCGGGCTCAGAGTTCTGGCATTTGCATATAAAGAAGCCGACAGTGATTTCAGGCCTGGCTCCGAGGATGAAAAAAACATGGTATTTCTTGGTCTTATTTCAATGATGGATCCACCGAGGGAAGAGTCGGCAGCAGCAGTTGCTGAGTGCATACGTGCAGGCATCAAGCCGGTAATGATTACAGGCGATCATAAGGTGACAGCTGCAGCAATAGCAAGAAGGATAGGAATATTAAAGAATGATTCTGAGGCTTGCGAAGGTTCATCCATAGATGGCATGAGCGATGATGAGCTTATGGATTATGTCGGGAATATTTCCGTATATGCCAGAGTATCTCCGGAGCATAAGATAAGAATCGTCAGGGCATGGCAGGAAAGAGGCAACATTGTTGCAATGACCGGAGATGGTGTAAATGATGCTCCGGCTCTGAAGCAGGCTGATATTGGGGTTGCCATGGGAATAACAGGCAGTGAGGTTTCAAAGGATGCAGCAGCTATGGTGCTGACGGATGATAATTTTGCTACTATTGTTAAAGCTGTTGAAAACGGCAGGAATATATACAAGAATATCAAGAATTCCATACTGTTTCTGCTTTCGGGAAATTTTGGAGCCATACTGGCTGTTCTGTATGCTTCTCTGATGGCACTGCCGCTGCCCTTCGCGCCGGTTCACCTGTTGTTCATCAATCTGCTTACAGACAGTCTGCCTGCTATCGCACTTGGTCTGGAACCTCACAGCAGTGAGCTTATGAATGAGAAACCAAGACCGGCAGGAGAATCCATACTGACAAAATCATTTATGGCAAAAATCGGAATCGGAGGGTTATCCATATGCATTATGACAATTCTGGCTTTTCTTATCGGGCTTAACGGCTGGTTTACTGCCGGAGAGCTTGGAGGAAGTGCCTTGCTTGGGAGCACAATGGCATTCGGGACGTTATGTATAAGCAGGTTGTTTCATGGGTTCAACTGCAAATCAGACCGACCGGTTGTGTTTACAAAAGCTTTATGGAATAATAAAGCTCTTATCGGCGCGTTTCTTATCGGAATGGTGCTGATAACCTTCGCGCTGGTCGTTCCCGGAGTGAATCATATTTTCAAGGTTCAGACTCTGGCGATGCCGCAGCTGCTGACTGTTTATGGGCTGGCATTTCTCAATATTCCTGTGATACAGCTTATCAAATGGATACAGCTGAAGGCAGGAAAGAAAACAGTGTAAGTTTTATATAAAAGGGGTTTAGATAAAAAAACTGCTGTACAATGATGAAAATTCATCTGTACAGCAGTTTTGTATTATACAGAATTGCTACATGTTTTTAAGCAGCTCTTCAGCTATCTGGACTGCGTTGGTAGCAGCTCCTTTTCTGATGTTGTCTGCAACTACCCAGATATTGAGACCGTTGTCAACAGAGAAGTCTCTTCTGATACGTCCGATATATACTTCATCTGTTCCTGCAGCATCTCTTGCCAGCGGATATACATTGTTGGCGACATCATCCTGAACGATGATTCCCGGTGAGTTTTTGAAGAGTTCAACAACGTCCTCGAGTTCAAACGGCTTTTCGAGCTCGATGTTGATCGATTCACTGTGAGAATCGAAGACAGGAACTCTTACGGTTGTAGCTGTTACCTTGATGCTGTCGTCTCCGAGGATTTTGTGAGTCTCGTTTATCATTTTCATTTCTTCTTTGGTATATCCGTTTTCTGTGAAAACGTCGATATGAGGCAGACAGTTACCTGCGATAGGGTGTGCATATGCCTGGAGCTCCTCATCGTTTCCAGCAAGGCCGTTTTTGAGGTCATTTATACCCTTCACGCCGGAGCCGGATACAGCCTGATATGTGGAGTATACTACTCTCTTGATGCCGTATTTATCCTGAAGCGGCTTGAGTGCAACCATAGCCTGAATAGTTGAACAGTTAGGGTTGGCAATTATGCCCTTGTTCCACTTTATATCCTGAGGGTTTACTTCAGGCACGACAAGAGGAACCTCCTTGTCCATTCTCCACTGGCTGCTGTTATCGACAACCGTCACACCGTGAGCTGCAGCGATTGGAGCAAACTTGGCACTTGTTCCGCCGCCTGCTGAAAACAGAGCGATGTCGATAGGCTTATCGAAGGAATGCTCTGTCAGTTCTTCTACTATGTATTCTTTTCCTTTGAAAGGTAATTTCTTACCTGCTGATTTAGCTGATGCCATGAAGTAGATGTTTTCAAAAGGGAAATCTCTTTCTTCAAGGACTTTAAGGAAAGTTGACCCTACGACACCAGTAGCGCCAACAACTGCAACGTTTGGTTTTCTGTTCATTTTACTGTCCTCCTGAATATATATTAATTATTATATGCTTAAAAATCGTACTTGATAGCAATTATACTACTGTAACTGCATTAAAGTAAAGGGGCATAGGCAAATTAATAATAAGTTTCATCACAAATAACACACAAACGAATCAGAACATGCCGCTTTTTTTTAAATCAATGCTGTGATATAATCTACTATGTATGAAAAAAAGGCAGGGAGGATTTAATAATGACATATTTACAGGCGATTATACTAGGATTGGCGCAGGGACTTTCGGAGTTTCTTCCGATAAGCAGTTCGGGCCATCTGGCGCTTTTGCAATATTTTTTCGGGATAAATGCTGATAATGTTCTGCCATTTGCGGTTCTGCTGCATATGGGAACTCTTGTATCGGTATTTATAGTATACTGGAAGGATATTGTGGAGCTGGTGCTGGAGCTTATAGCTGTTATAAAGGATATTTTTACAGGGAAAGGATTGAGAATAAATGCAAATCCTACAAGAAGGCTGGGTTTCATGATAATAGTTGCCACTATACCTACAGCTATCATAGGTCTTCTTTTCAATGATTTATTTGAAGCTCTCTATCTTTCTCTGATATCGATAGGAATAGGATTGCTTATTACAGGTACGATTCTGTGTATCGCAGAACGAATGGGGAGAAACAACAAAAGCGTTAAGGAAATGAAGTTCAGAAACGCTCTGTTTGTGGGCATAATGCAGGGTGTGGCTATATGTCCCGGAATATCCAGATCAGGCTCTACGCTGTTTGGAGGTCTTATATCAGGAATGAACAAGGAATTTGCAGTAAAGTTTGCTTTTCTTATTTCTATACCATCAATACTTGGCTCGGTTATCATGGAAGCTCCCGATGCATTTGAGGCAGGAATGGATATATCCTTGCTGGGTCCGGTGATAGCAGGTGTTGTGGTATCGGCTCTGTCAGGCCTGTTTGCGATAAAGGCTATGATAAAGCTGGTATCGGATAAGAAGCTTATAGGTTTTTCGATATATACATGGGCAATAGGCCTGGCGGTTATCGTATATGCATTGATGTTCGCTTAATTCTGCATGATTATATACGCACAGAGGTTTGATAATGGCAGGTACCAGAAAAGGATCCGGAAGGCCTCCGGGAAGCAGAAATAAAAATAATGGAAAAAAAACGGCAGCCGGTAAAACGAAGAGCCGTAGCACAACAGGGAGAGGCAGAAATAACGACAGCACTCCCAAAACAGAAAACAGACTTAGAGATGAAATTGTATCATTGATACTCGTTGCAGTCGGAATTTTTCTGATAATAGCTTTTCAGACAAAAGCAGCAGGAGCAGCCGGTCTGGCCCTTTCTCATTTTTTCAAGGGCTGTTTCGGATTTGCGGCATATATTCTACCGTACTATTTTATAATATACGGAATATTGCTTTTCATGAAAAAAACGATACACACAGGCGTGAAATCTGCAGTGCTGCTTTTCATAATATTCCTGATGATATCTCTGATAAACTCAGCGAGGTTTATAAATGCAGGCACATTGACAGGAGGTCTGAGCAAGGCGGCTGTATTCTATAACAATGGTATGGTTCTGGATGACGGCGGTCTTTTCGGAATGGCAATCGGCGGTCTGATTGTGAAATTTATAGGGACCCCGGGACTTTATATCCTGTCTGTGGTGGTTATTATAATATGTCTGCTTCTTATTATTGATACACCGGTATCGCGATTTCTTGAGAGCATTAAGGCGAAAAAGGAACGTCGGGCATCTGAACGTGAGGAACGTCGCCTGGAAAAGGAACGTGAACATGAGCTGTATCAGCAGCAGATAGAGATGGAGCGTATTGCACGTGCACATCGCTCTCAACATAACTGCCAACAGGACGACAACTATATGCAGGATGATGATAGAGCAGGAATGTCTGCAGGGCAGAAGAAGATAATGGGATATATGAACGATGATGGTCGTGTATACGGTAAAGGAAATATCCCGGTGGATGAAGAACTTGATTTTTCTTTAGGTGAAGATAAAGAAAAAGCCAAAGCTCCAGAGGCTCCTGAAGCAGAACAGTTTGTTAAAGAACCGATAATAGTTGGAGGATTTTCGCCTAAGGCTGTTGAAGAAAAGCTGACAAAATCGGAAGCTGCAAAAATTCGCCTGAATGAGGAGGATTTCAATAATACAGCTGCAGCAGGAGGTGAATATAAATTTCCGCCGATTGATTTGCTCAAAAAAGCATCAAAGAAATCCAAAAATGCTGCAGAGGAGGAAAATGCACTGCGGGCAAAGGCTGAGAAGCTGGAGGATACTCTGCACAGCTTCAATATAGATGCGCAGGTTACAAATGTAACTCAGGGTCCGGCAGTTACGAGGTATGAGGTGCATCCTAACAGCGGGGTAAAGGTCAAGGGAATAAAAAACCTGGCCGACGATATCGCGCTTAATATGGAGGCTAAGAGCATAAGAATAGAAGCTCCGATACCGGGAAAGGCCGCAGTGGGAATCGAAATTGAGAATGACAGAATAAATATGGTTACTGTCAGGGAAATAATAGATTCGGCCGCTTTTAAAAAATCGGAGTCAAAGATAACCTTTGCAGTAGGCAAGGATATTGCAGGCAAGGCTATTGTTGCAGATCTGAAGTCAATGCCTCATATGCTTATTGCAGGCTCTACAGGCTCCGGAAAGAGCGTATGTATCAACAGTATAATAACAAGTATTTTATATAAGGCAACGCCGGATGAGGTCAAGCTTGTGCTGATAGATCCTAAGGTGGTTGAGTTAGCTAATTATAATGGAATACCGCATCTTCTGATTCCTGTGGTGACTGACCCTGCCAAGGCTGCGGCAGCCCTGAACTGGGCTGTTGCGGAGATGGATGAAAGGTACAGACGGTTTGCAGAAGAAGGTGTAAGGGAGCTTTCGAGCTACAACAGGACAATGAAAGAAAAAGACGAGGCTGACAAGGTGATGCCGCAGGTGGTTATCATAATAGATGAGCTTGCTGATCTGATGATGGCGGCACCGTCACAGGTTGAGGAATCTATCTGCAGGCTGGCACAGAAAGCCAGAGCGGCGGGGATGCATCTTATTGTAGCTACCCAGCGTCCGTCGGTGGATGTCATTACAGGTGTGATAAAGGCTAATATACCATCACGTATTGCATTTGCTGTATCCTCTCAGTTTGATTCCAGGACGATACTGGACATGGCAGGAGCGGAGAAGCTTGTGGGTAAAGGTGATATGCTGTTTAATCCTCTTGGAAGCGGCAAGCCGGTGAGAGTTCAGGGCACCTTCATATCCGATCAGGAGGTTCATGATGTGATTGAATTTGTCAAGAGTCAGGTGGAGGAAGCCGAGTATTCAGAAAACGTAATGGATACTATTGAACGCGCCAATATGCCCGACTGCGAGAAAGGAAACAGAGACCTGGAGGATGAACTGCTGCCGGAGGCTGTCGAACTTGTGGTACAGGCACAGCAGGCTTCGGTGTCTATGCTTCAGAGAAGGTTCAGGATAGGCTACAACAGAGCCGCTCGTATTGTTGATATGATGGAGGATCGTCAGATAATAGGACCGGCAGATGGAAGCAGACCTAGGCAGGTGCTGCTGACAGAAGCAGAGCTTGAAAGTATGAAAACGGAAACAGAGGATATGGAATAAGTATGAAACTATTTATAGAAACTCTCGGATGCCCAAAAAATTTCAACGATTCAGAGGGCATTGCAGGGATTTGGGAAAAAGCGGGTATGTCTGTGACAGAAAAACTGGATGAAGCAGGTGCAATACTTGTTAATACATGCGGCTTCATTAATGATGCCAAGAAAGAGTCGATTGACAGGATATTTGATATGGCAAGATACATAGAAGAATACTGTGAAGCTGAGCCGGATAGTGAAAAAAAGCTGCTTATTGTTTCAGGATGCCTTTCTGAACGTTATGGAAACGAGCTTTTTGATGAAATGCCGGAGGTTGATATTTTTCTTGGGGTAAATGATTACGAAAAGCTTCCTGAGATTGTCAGAAGCTTTCAGCGGGGAAAACGTATGAAGTCCTTCAGCTGTCAGCCGGATGCATTCAGTGAGTTTTCCGCAAGAAAAATCGGAGAAAACCCATACAGCATGACATTGCGTATAGCTGAAGGGTGCAACAATTGCTGTGCATATTGCGTTATTCCGCAGATACGAGGCAGATATAGAAGCAGACCTGTTGAAAGCATTATAGAAGAAGCAAAGCTGCTGGCTTCAAAGGGATGCCGCGAGCTGATGCTTGTGGCTCAGGATGTGACTGAGTACGGCAGAGATCTGTATGGGAAACTGAAGCTGCCGGAGCTTCTGCGTTCACTTTGCAGGATTGATGGCATAGAATGGATACGTTTAATGTACTGTTATGAAGATAAAATAACGGATGAGCTTATTGAGGTGATGGCATCGGAGGAGAAAATATGCAATTATATAGATATTCCTCTGCAGCATGTTTCAGATGATGTGCTGAAAGGGATGAACCGTCATTCTACATCTGAAAGCATAAGAAACACAATAGACCGTCTGAGAAATGCAATATCGGATATTCATATCAGAACTACCTTGATAACCGGATTTCCGGGAGAGACGGAAGTGGATTTTGATGAGCTCCTGGATTTTGTTGAGGAATATCGTTTAGAAAGACTTGGGGTGTTTGCATATTCCAGGGAAGAAGGCACCGAAGCAGGTGACAGGGAGGATCAGATTGACGAGGATGTAAAAGCAGCACGTGCAGATGCTGTGATGAGGATGCAGCTGGAAATTTCCAGGGAAATAAATGAGGCAAAAGTGGGAAATACTATGAAGGTTCTCGTTGAAGCAATCGATGAAGAGGGTGCATATACAGGAAGAACTCAGTATGATGCACCTGAGATAGATGATACGGTGATTTTTAGAGCTGACAGGACGCTTGCTCCTGGAGATTTCGTTAATGTGAGGATTACAGATGCTTTTGATTATGATCTGGTAGGCAGAATGGAGGAATAAAATGAATTTACCTAACAAGCTTACAATGGGAAGAATATTTGCGATACCTGTGTTTATAGTGGTTTTTCTGATGGGATACCGCTATGCGGCAACAATTATTTTTGTACTGGCAGCAGTTACAGATATGCTTGACGGGCATATCGCCAGAAAACATAACCTTGTTACGAATTTCGGCAAGCTTATGGATCCGCTGGCGGACAAGCTTCTGGTAATGTCGGCACTTATCTGTCTGGCACAGGTTGGCGATGTGGCAGGATGGATGGTAATTGTGATACTTGGCAGAGAATTCATTATCACAGGAATGAGGCAGGTGGCTGCAGCTCAGGGAATAGTCATTGCTGCAGGAACTACGGGGAAAATCAAGACTATTACGCAGATGATCGCAATTCCTCTGTTGCTTCTTGATAACTGGCCGTTTACTTTGCTGCCTTTCAATCTGCCGATGGATATGATTTTCCTGTGGATTGCCCTTGTTATGACGGTGGTATCAGGTACAGAATACATAGTGAAAAACAAGAATCTGTTTTCTATGTAAAAGAAAAAAGCGGGGCTGCAGCGGCAGCGTTCGTATACAGAAGAAAAGAGGCTTATTGCAATGAAAACAGCTATATTAAGTGTAGGAACAGAATTACTGTTCGGGCAGATAACAAATACCAATACAGTGTATCTTTCGCAGCAGCTGAATATGCTGGGATTTGATGTTATGTACCATTATACGGTTGGTGATAATCCGCAGCGTGTTGCAGAGATAATTCAGCTAGCCTTCAAGGATTGTGATCTTGTGCTTACTACAGGAGGACTTGGTCCGACGCAGGATGACCTGACCAAGGAGGTAGCATGCAGAGTGCTTGGTGATGAGCTGGTCATGATGGATGATGTGTTGGAGGAGCTTACAGCCTATTTCAAAAAGAACGGGCGGCAGATGACTGAAAACAACAAGAAGCAGGCTATAATGCCGTCGCGTGCGGAAATATTCAGAAACGATGCAGGTACAGCTCCGGGCTTTGCTCTGGAAAAAGACGGCAAATACATTATCTGTATGCCGGGACCTCCTCGTGAAATGACCCGTATGTTCCAGAAAAGTGTACTGCCTTTCCTTCAAAAGATGTCAGAGGATGTAATATATTACAGGATGATAAGGTTTTTCGGAATCGGAGAATCCCAGCTTGAGACTTCACTCCTTGAGCTGATTGACTCTCAGACAGATCCCACTCTGGCAACCTATGCCAAGGAGGGTGAGTGTTCTCTTCGTATTGCATCGAAGCGCAGGAGCATGGAAGAGGCCAGAGCTGCAGTAGATGAAATGCTGAGCAAAGTGCAGGGACTGGTCGGTGAATATATATATAGTAGCGATGATGAAGAGCTTGTAGAGGTTGTGTGCAGGAAACTGCTGGAAAAAAAGCTGACAATCGCTTCGGCGGAATCATGCACAGGGGGAATGTTTGCGGCGGCACTTACGGATATACCCGGAATATCAGGTTCATTTCAGCGAAGCCTTGTGACTTACAGCAATGAAGCTAAAATGGATGAACTAGGTGTCAGCGCGCAGACTCTGGAAAAGCACGGTGCCGTAAGCGAGGAAACTGCACTTGAAATGGCAGAGGGACTCAAGGCTGTCAGCGGCTGTGATGTATGCATTTCTGTAACAGGTGTCGCTGGTCCCGGAGGAGGAAGCAAAGAAAAGCCTGTGGGGCTTGTATATATAGGCCTTATATGTGGCGAACGGAAGCTGTGCAAGCGGATTCAGATGAGAAATGTCAGCCGCAAATGGAACAGGCATTATGCTGTGCTCAGTATGCTGGATTTGATTAATAAAAATATATAAATATATCGAAGTTGCATTAACGGTTTTATTGGAGTGAGGAGAATTGTTATGAAAATGGTTCATGTTACTGTTCAGACAGCTTGTTTTGAAGAAGAAATAGGATTTTATCAAGAGCATGCTGGTCTTAAAATTGTCAGAGATATGAGGTCTGCAGGTAGAAATATGGTATTTCTGGCAAACGGAGACGGTGAAACGAATATTGAAATAATTGAAAATAAAGAAGCCGATAATTCAGGAAACCCTAACCTGTCTGTAGGTTTTTGTACTGAAGATGTTGATAAGAAAAGGGAAAAATTGATTGAATGTGGGTTTGATGTTACGCCGATTATTGCGCCTGCACCGGATGTAAAGTTCTTTTTTGTAACGGATCCAGCAGGTGTGAAAGTTCAGTTTATTAATTAGAGGAATAAGAAACATCCAACTGTACATATTACGATGTGGCTTTGCTGCTGAGTTGTGATATTTTGACATTATGTCACATATTGTTATTGACAATTATTACCATATGGTATAAAATGGAAATATAAAATACAAAACAAGCGACATAATTGGTGCATTGGAAGTATTAAAATATCCTTGACCTCATAAAAGAAATGAGGTATCATAAATAAAGAACAAATGTTCACATCTTGGAGGTAAGTAAATGGCAGTTAACAAAAACCAACCCAAAAACAGCGATGACAGAGAAAAAGCGCTTGAGGCGGCTTTAGCACAGATACAGAAACAGTTTGGCAAGGGAGCTGTAATGAAGCTCGGCGACGATGATGCTAAATTGAATATAGAATCCATATCAACAGGCTCTATGAGCCTCGACCTCGCAACGGGCATAGGAGGAGTCCCGAGAGGTAGAATTGTCGAAATATACGGTCCAGAATCATCCGGTAAAACGACTCTTACATTACATATTATTGCAGAGGCTCAGAAGGAGGGCGGAAGAGCAGCATTTATAGATGCAGAGCATGCTCTCGATCCTGAATATGCCAGAAATCTGGGCGTGGATGTGGATGAGCTGCTGGTTTCACAGCCGGATTACGGAGAGCAGGCGCTTGAAATTACCGAGATGCTTGTCAGAAGCGGTGCAGTTGATGTAGTTGTGGTCGACTCTGTAGCAGCACTTGTACCAAAGCATGAAATTGACGGAGCTATGGGGGATGCAACTGTAGGTATGCAGGCAAGGCTTATGTCTCAGGCTCTGAGAAAACTTGCCGGGGTAATAAACAAGACCAATACCACAATAGTATTTATCAATCAGCTCAGAGAAAAAATCGGCGTGATGTTCGGCAATCCGGAAACGACTACAGGTGGAAGAGCGCTTAAATTTTTTGCTTCTATGAGAATAGATGTCAGAAAGGTGGAGAGTATTAAATCGGGAGACCAGATACTTGGCAACAGAACAAGAGTTAAAATTGTCAAGAACAAGGTGGCACCTCCGTTCAAGCAGGCAGAATTCGATATCATGTACGGCAAGGGAATATCCAAATCAGGAGATGTGCTTGACTGTGCCGTAGCAGAAAAAATTATCGAGAAGGCAGGCTCATGGTACAGCTTTGAAGGAAACAGAATCGGACAGGGCAGAGAGAATGTTAAAACATATCTTGAAGATAATCCTGATATTATGGACAAAGTAGAGGGCCTTCTGCTGGATACGCTTAACAGCAAAGACACAGATAATGCTGATCACGATATGGCTGGTTCAGACATTCCTGATGGCATGGATGAAATGATGATTGATGAAGACGGAGTTATTATTGAATAGTATCCATAAATATTGAAAAATTCTGCTTTACAAGCAGTTAAAAATGTAGTAACATATATGAATGTAAGCCGCTCGAAAAAGGCTATTGGAAAGCAGTTTATCTGTAGAATTAAAAACTGCTGCCTTGTTAGGCGAGACTGGATAGAGGAGGTAAATTTTTAGAATGTACGCAATTATTGAAACAGGCGGAAAACAGTACAGAGTACAGAATGGTGACAGAATTGCTGTCGAGAAGCTTAATGTTGCCGAAGGTGAACAGGTTGTATTTGACAAGGTTTTAGTAGTGGGAGAGGGTGCTGATGTTAAAGTTGGAGCTCCTTATGTTGACACTACAGTAGAAGGTAAAGTAATCGAAAACGGCAAAGGTAAGAAAGTAGTTATCTTTAAGTATAAGGCTAAGAAGGATTACAGGAAGAAACAGGGTCACAGACAGCCGTACACATTAGTGGAAATCACTGCTATTGGCGGAGAAAAGGCTCCTGCAGCACCGGTAGCACCAGCTGCTGATGAAGTTCAGGAAGACAAGCCTGCTAAGAAGCCTGCATTAAAGTCAATGAGAAAGGCTGAGCTTATCGAGTTTGCTAAGGAAAACAACATTGAAATCGATGAGAAGGCTACAAACGCAGTAATGATTGAAACAATCGAAGCTGCTTTGAACTAATTATTAAAACAGGAAACAGTAATTTAGATTGATATAGCGAGGAGGTGTCTGGACATGGCAAGTAAGAAAGGTGTAGGAAGCTCCAAGAACGGTCGTGACAGTGAGTCGAAACGTTTAGGTGTTAAGACAGGTAACGGTCAGTTTGTAAGTGCCGGAAGCATTCTGGTTAGACAGAGAGGAACAAAGTTCCACCCTGGTAACAATGTAGGCATCGGTGGAGACGATACTTTATTTGCAAAGATTGACGGAGCTGTAAAGTTCGAGAGATATGACAAAACAAGAAAGCAAGTAAGTGTATATCCGAAAGAAGCTTAATTCGGAATTTGAGCCCCTAATTTATTTAGGGGCTTTAATATTTATATAGTGATATCATCGCAATGATATGGGAATAATAAATTTGATTGATGATGATATAACAGATAAGGAGGACTCATGTTTGTTGACAGAGCCAGAATTTATATCAAATCAGGGAAAGGCGGAAATGGAGCGGTATCCTTCAGAAGAGAGCCTTTTGTTCCCGAAGGGGGTCCTGACGGAGGAGACGGAGGGAAAGGCGGAGATGTTATATTCGAAGCTGATGAAAACCTTCGTACACTGATGGACTTCAGGTACAAGAGAAAATACGAGGCCGAAAACGGACAGGACGGCATGAAAAAGAAAAGATATGGCAAGAATGGACAGAATCTTGTTATTAAAGTCCCTGTAGGTACGGTTGTAATAGATGAAGAATCGGGAAAGGTTATGCAGGATCTCACTTGTCATGGACAGTCGTTTGTAGCTGCTAAAGGTGGCAAAGGCGGTAAAGGAAATGTCAAATATACTACATCAACAAGACAGGCTCCAAATTTTGCCGAAGCCGGCGGTTTTGCAAAGGAGAGAAATGTAATTCTTGAAATGAAGCTGATTGCTGATGTGGGTCTGGTTGGATTTCCCAATGTAGGTAAATCTACATTGCTTTCTGTTGCAACGAGTGCCAGACCGAAGATAGCCAACTATCATTTTACAACTATTGAACCAAATCTTGGAGTTGTGCAGATATTTGACACAAGCTTTGTACTGGCTGATATTGCAGGAATCATTGAAGGCGCTCATGAGGGGGCAGGCCTCGGTCATAAGTTCCTTAAACATATAGAGAGGACAAAGGTGCTTATTCATGTAGTGGATGTTGCAGGAAGTGAAGGAAGAAACCCAATCGAGGATTTTGATAAAATTAACAGGGAACTGGAACAGTACAGTCCTAAGCTCATAAAAAAGCCTCAGATTGTTGCTGCAAATAAGATAGATCTGATTGACGAGGATGACCCTCAATATATTGAATTTAAAGAATATGTGGAAGCTAAAGGCTACAAAGTGTTTCCTATGTCGGCTCCTATAAATATCGGAGTAAAGGAAATACTGGCAGAGGCTGCTAATCAGCTTCAACAGCTTCTTCTTAACCCTCCTGAAGAAGAGGATGAATATGAAATGTTCGATTTTGAGGCTGATGAATACGATCCGGATTACAGAACAGTATATGTCGATTTCGACGGTAAGGATTATGAGCTTTCAGGCAAACAGCTGTACAAAATATTCAACTCTACCAACTTCACTGATATGGGCTCAATGCGCTATCTTTACAAATATATAGAAAAAAGCGGAGCGCTGGATAAACTAAGAGAAATGGGAATTGAAGACGGAGATATCATTAAAATACAGGATTACGAACTGGAATATGTAGATGAAGATTATTATGATCTTTAAGAAAAACTGAACACATATGTCTTATAAAATAAGAATCGACCGGCTGTAAAGTGCCGGTCTTTTTTTGCACCACGGACAATATAAATAATACCGGAGGTGTAAAAATGAAAAAAAAGCTTTTGGAACAGACATGTCTCTGTATTATTATTGCCCTTGCTCTTTTGATCTCGAATAACTCAAATATTAAAATACTTGAAAGAGGGGCTGGTGCGGTTATGACGTATATGGAAAAAAGTTATACAGCTGAGGACATAAAAAAAGCGGTTAACAAGGGTGCAGAACTGGCCTCCGCAGTACCGTCAAAAATCACAGGCACCATAGCTGTAATCACCGGCAGCCCGGTGTTGGGAGAGCCTGTTGATATGGACAGCGATGAACAGATGATACCTGTGCGTGCAGTAGCAGGGGGAGAGGTTGATGCTGTAGGTGAGAGCGAAACAATAGGAAAGTATATCAGAATAACTCATGGCAGCACTGGAGAAAGCCTTTATGGTAATATGAAGGAAGTGAAAACAGAGGTTCCGGCGAGAGTAAAAAAAGGTCAGATTATAGGCATTTATGATAAAAACTCTGATGAAGAATTTTACTATTCATTTAAGGAATTTAACTGATAAAAACCAATAATAATATGGTATAATGAATCCTGGATTTTGCGGAAAAACCGCAGGGAAGGATTCAAGAATTATGAAACATCCGACTAAAGAAGAATGTATGGAATTACTGAACGAATATGGAACACCTGAACACGTGAAACGTCACTGCAGCGCGGTTGCACATACTGCATACAGGATTGCAGAAGCACTGAATCAGCATGGGTTCAATATGGATCTGAAACTGATTATAGCAGCGGGAATGCTGCATGACATAGCCAGAAAAGAAGACAGACACTGGGATGTTGCAGCAGATTATCTCAGCAGACTGGGGTATATCGGAGAAAGTGAGATAATAAGAGTACATATGACATATTCACCGTTTTCTCAAATCGATAATGTCAATGAAACTGATATGGTATGTCTTGGGGACAGGCTTGTCAAGGAAGACGAATATGTAGGAATTGACGAAAGAATACAGTATATTATTGATAAGGCGGTCAGCCACGGGCATGAAGAAAAAATACCGTTCATACTTGAAAAAAAGAAGGATACACAACGTCTGATTGACCAGATCGAGGAAAGAATCGGGAAATCAGTAGATGAACTGATGAAAGGAAAATAATGTTGATAGATAAAGAACTGGATAGAGTTTTAAAGAAAGTAGAGAAGCCGGCGAGATATATAGGCGGTGAAGTTAACAGCGTAATAAAGGATCCTGAGCAGGTTGCTGTCAGGGTTGGATTTGCATTTCCGGATACCTATGAAATAGGAATGTCATATCTGGGATTGCAGATTCTGTATAATATCCTTAATGCCAATGAAGAAATTTATTGTGAAAGGGTGTTTGCACCGGCGCCGGACATGGAGAAAATCATGCGGGAGGAAGGCAGAGTGCTCTTTACACTTGAGACCTTTACCCCAGTCAGAGAAATGGATATTCTCGGGTTTACTCTGCAATATGAACTCTCTTTTACCAACGTGCTCAATATGCTCGAGCTTGGCGGAATACCCCTCAGACGTACCGACAGAGATGACAGTTATCCTGTAATAATTGCCGGAGGACCATGTGCCTACAATCCAGAACCGCTGGCCGATTTTGTTGATGCATTTCTTATCGGCGATGGAGAGGAGCTACTGGAAGCGGTTTGCATTGCCAGAAAGGAAGCCCTGTCAAAGGAAGAATTCCTTAAAAGCATATGTAAAATGGACGGTGTGTATGTTCCGGAGTTTTATGAACCGGAGTATAATGATGACGGGACAATAAAATCTGTAAGAAAAATATATGAAGGTGCTCCGGACAGAATTAAAAGAGCTGTTATCAGCGATATCGAAAAAGCCGAATTTCCGGTAAATAATATAGTTCCTTTTATAGATACGGTTCACGACAGATCAGTTGTTGAAACGTTCAGAGGATGCACGAGAGGGTGCAGATTCTGTCAGGCCGGAATGATATACAGACCTGTAAGAGAGAGAAGCAAGGAGACGATAAAGAAGCTGGCTGTGAATCAGCTTGAAAATACCGGACATGAAGAGCTTTCTCTGCTGTCACTTTCAACAAGTGATTATTCACGGTTTGAAGAGCTGGCTACAGAGCTGATGGATATATGCAGCGAAAGAAATGTTGCTTTGTCGCTGCCGTCACTTCGGCTCGACTCCTTCTCATTCAAGGTGTTGCAGGAAATACAGAAGTACAGAAAATCAGGACTTACCTTCGCACCGGAAGCGGGAAGCCAGAGACTTCGGGATATAATAAACAAGAACATTACGGAGGATGATATATACAGTGCAGTAGAGCAGGCAATAGATCTGGGATGGGAGCATATCAAGCTTTATTTTATGGCAGGGCTGCCGGGAGAAACCTATGAGGATCTGGATGGAATAGGTGAGATAGCACGTAATATAATGGATATCAATTTCAAAAAGAGAGGCAGAAAGGGAGGACGTTTCAGAGTGACCGTAAGCGTTTCGAATTTTGTGCCGAAGGCGCATACACCTTTTCAGTGGGCTGCGCAGGATACTAAGGAAATATTTATTGAGAAGCATAATTATCTTGCGAAGAAGCTCCATATTAAAGGTGTTACTTTCAATTATCATGAAACTGAGACAAGCAGTCTCGAAGCGGTTTTTGCCAGAGGTGACAGGAGAGTGGGCAGGCTTCTTGAGAAGGCTCATGAACTCGGATGCAGATTTGATGGTTGGACAGAGTATTTTAATGCAGAGCTTTGGCAGAAGGCATTTGCGGAAACAGGAACGGATATTGCCTTTTACAGCAGCAGAGAAAGAAGCTATGATGAGATTCTGCCTTGGAGTATTATAGATCCGCTGGTAAGTGACGCATTTCTCAGACGTGAGAATGATAAAGCGTGTGCGGGCAAGGTCACACCTGATTGCCGTCAGGGCTGCGCAGGATGTGGTATCAATAAATACACCGAATGCTTCAAGGGAGCAGTCGGAGATTACGGGAAGGAGGCGTGAGATGAACAGATATGTGATAACCTTCTCCAAAACCGGAACGATATGTTATATTTCACATCTGGATTTGATGAGGATGTTCCAGAGAACATTCAAGAAAGCAGGAATTAAGCTGGTTTATTCTCAAGGCTTCAACCCTCATCCGAAAATGGGATTCGCACAGCCGCTGTCGCTGGGATACTGGGGGCTCAAAGAACTGATGGAATTTGAGACAGTAAATGAATACGACACTGAAGAGCTAAAAAAGATGATTGCTTCAATGATGCCTGAAGGAATTGAAATAATAGATTGCAGACCGCTTGAGGGAGTCAGGAAAACACTTGCTGCAAATACAGTGGCTGCTGAGTATATTATTGCGATACCTGTGTCGGAATCTTGTGACTTGACAGTCGAAGAGATAAGAGAGCGATATCTGGGGCAGGAAGCTATTGTAGCGCTAAAAAAGCAAAAGAAAAAGAAAGAGCTGGCAGAAGTTGATATAAAGCCTATGATAAGAAATATTGAATTTGCGCTTTGCGATGAAACATTGTTTGTGACTGCTGAGCTGGACTCCGGCAGCACATCAAATCTCAGCCCGGAGCTTGTTATAGACACATTGCTGAAGTGTTTGGAGCTTGATATTGACAGAAGTGAGATAGCTGTAATGCGAAAGAATATTGTTTTTGATTTTAAAGAATTCTAAACACCTAAATATTGACAAATAATCCTGAATATGGTAACATGTACACCATAAGCGGGAGGTATTTGTAATGAAGAGATTGATGGAGCTGATTCACGAGAAAATAGGATACAGATTTGATATTGAAGCGTTCTGCAGGAATAACAGACAAATGCTTATTAAAGTGGCAGCTGCTGCACTGGCGGTGGTTGTTGCTTTTTTTGTTTTTGCGTCGGAAGGAACCGGTGAGAATCAGGAAAACAGCGATAATATGGCTTCTGATACAGAAGTGGAGCAGCCTGTTTCGGAAAGTATATATGTGGATATCGGAGGCGAGGTTCGAACTCCTATTATGGCGGAGCTTCCTGAAGGAAGTCGCGTAGACGATGCTATTAAGGCGGCTGGCGGTCTTACAGAAAAAGCAGATATGACAGATGTAAACAGAGCAGCATTTCTAGAGGATGGTGAGAAGATATATATTCCAGCTGTTATAGAAGAGGCTGATGGATTATCTGACGGAAACGAATTGGAAATGGCAAACGGAGGTAGTGGCATATCACATCAGGACAGCAAGGTGAATATTAATACGGCGGATTCTGCAGAGCTTCAGACGCTGACCGGAATAGGACCCGCTACCGCGCAGAAAATAATTGATTACAGACAGGAAAACGGCAGGTTCTCATCTCCGGAAGATATCAAGACTGTTTCAGGTATAGGGGATAAGACTTTTGAGAAATTCAAGGATAATATCAAGGTATAGACTTACAATGAAGACGCGATAAATGTGCGTGCAGCACTGGGCAACATAAACGGTGCTGCACGCTGCAAGATTATTTGTTATGAGTTTCGTAATGTTTTTTGATGCATTCGAATGTTTCGGCACTGATATCGTGTTCTATTTTGCATGCATCAGCGCGTGCCGTTTCTTCTGATACGCCAAGCATTACAAACAGTCTGGTAAGAAGTGTATGGCGTTCATAAATCTGAGCGGCTATTTCAGAGCCGTCATCCGTCAGGCTGATATTTCCGGCACTGTTGCGGACGATAAAGCCATTGTTTTCAAGCTGCTTAAGAGCTACACTGACGCTGGGTTTAGAAAATCCCAGATAGTGAGCGATATCAATAGCTCTGACGGTTCCTTTCTCGTCTTTGATTATTAAAATGGATTCCAGATAGTTTTCTGCGGATTCTGGTACTTTCATTTTGCTTCTGCTCCTGTTCACATTATCTGATAGCTGTTTCAAGTGCCAGCTTCATCATATCGGTAAAGGTTGACTGCCTTTCTTCGGCAGTAGCTTTTTCACCTGTTACGAAATGGTCGCTGATGGTCATGATTGCCATGGCATTGATCCTGTTATATGCTGCGTTCATATATAATGCAGCTGCTTCCATTTCCACGGCGAGAATTCCCATGGACGCCCATTTTTTCCACCAGTCCTCTTTCAGCTCATAAAACACATCGCAGGATACGATATTGCCTGCCTTGAATGGAATATCATTTTCCCTTGATGCCTCACTAAGCTTCACCATCAGCTCATAGCTTGCACATGGTGCATAATTTCCCGGCACATCAAAAGCGTGTATATAGTTGGAATCAGTGGATGCTGCCATTCCCACAACAATGTCCTTCACCTTGATATCTTCATGGAAAGAGCCGGCAGTACCGATTCTTATAATGTTTTTTACGCCATATTCAGTGATAAGCTCCCACGAGTAAATCCCCATGGACGGCATTCCCATACCGGAGCCTTGAACTGAAACGGGAACTCCTTTATATGTGCCGGTATATCCCAGCATGCCTCTTATTTCATTGTAGCATTTTGGATTGTTCAGAAAGTTTTCTGCAATAAATTTGGCTCTCAGCGGGTCTCCCGGCATAAGAACTGTTTCTGCTATATCACCCTTATTGGCGGCATTGATATGTGTACTCATAGATTATCCTCTTTCTGTATGGTTTTTTCATATTGTTTAATAAAATCAGTATACCACAATGATGTGATTTATAAAACAGATATGTTAGCCGATTCTGATCCATTCAGTTCAATTCTTATGGAGGCTCCCAAAGGGAGAGTAATCTGAGTATCAAGGTGTCCGGCCTGCAGACTGCATAGTATCGGTTTTTGCAGAGGTGCAATTATTTCTGCGGCGACATCGCTGGCTGCTTCGCATCCTGTAAAGTCTCCCAGGACAACTCCGCTGCAGTCTCTGAATTTTCCTGCAAGAGAAAGGGAGATGAGCATTCTGTCGATTCTGTAGGACGGCTCGCCAATATCCTCGATAAAGAGAATTTTGCCTTTTGTGTCTATTTCGTAAGGTGAACCCAAAGTGGCTGCCAGCATAGAAAGATTGCCGCCTGTAAGTATGCCTTCTGCTGTGCCTGAATGGAGAACTGTCATTTTATTGTGTTCAGGGTTTAATATGTGGTAACCGCCTGAAGTTTCAAAAATACTGTGGTGTAATGAATTATATGTGAATTCATCGGCAAGGCTGTAATCGGAGGATGGCATAGGCCCATGAAATGTAATGAAACCGCATCGAGAATTAATCACGGTGTGCAGGGCGGTGATGTCGCTGAATCCTATAAATATCTTCGGATGTGCAGCAATAATATGGTAATCCAGAAGTGGGAGAATGCGCATAGAGCCATAACCGCCTCTCAGACAGAATATCCCTTTTATATCATTGCAGGCAAATGCACTGTTCAGGTCATATGCACGTCTCTGGTCGGAACCGGCAATATATCCGTATGAGTTTTTACAGCCAGGCATGACAACGGGTTCAAGCTCCAGAAACCTCAGAGAATTTACAGCTGCTCTCAGTTTATCAGAAGATACAGGAGAAGCCGGAGCAGTAACAGCTACTTTATCACCGGGTTTAAGAGGAGCTGGCCAAAGCAGGCCATCAGGTGACTTTTTCATAAATACCTCCATCTCAGATATATATGTCGTATATCTGAGTAATAAGCTTATATCTGAGGATTTTTGCAAAAAATAAAAAAGATGGGAGACACATCCATCTTTTTCTTTAGTATTTCTCATAGCTGTGCATTTAACTTATGCACGGGTGGGGACGGGTGAGAATTAAGCGTTCGCTTTGTTGAATCTCTTTGCTAATCTTGAAACTTTTCTTGAAGCAGCGTTCTTGTGAATAGTGTTCTTAGCAGCAGCCTGCATGAGCTTCTTCTCTGCTAAAGCCAGCTTTTCCTTGGCTGTTTCCATATCTCCAGCTTCCAGAGCAGCATCATATGCCTTCAGGATAGTCTTGAGATGGCCCTTGATACGTCTGTTTCTAGCAGTTTTCTTGTCGATAACACGGATTCTTTTCTTTGCGGATTTAATATTAGCCATTAAATTTACCCCACTTTCATTAATTTAAGCTCGTTGTGACTTATTTCACAACATAAAATCGCAACTATAAGTATAAACGAATAAAAGGAGCATTGCAAGGGAAAAATCTAACATGCAGATAAAAAAGCGAAATGAGGCTGATAAAGCGAAGTGTCGGCAGGAAAGAGCCGTGGGAGGAGATAAGGGTAAAATGTTAAAATACAGAACGGATCTGGCTGTGGAAAGTAAGGATATGTATGAGAAGGAAAATCATGTACTGAGCGATAAGGATGGAGTGATAACAGAAGAGATTGTTTACGATGAAGATATCAGAGCCGTCAGGATAAAAATAACAAGCCCTGCAGGAGAGCTGAAGCTTCAGAAGCCAATGGGCAATTATATCACAATTGAAGCTTCTGGTGTGCTTGAGGAGAAGGAAGGCATCAAGGAAAAGGCTGAGCATGCTGTTGCAGAGGAACTCAAAAAGCTTATAAAGTTTCATTATAATCTCAAGGTGCTCGTGGCAGGACTTGGAAACAGCAGCGTTACTCCTGACGCACTAGGGCCATCAACCGCATCAAAGATAAAGGTCACAAGGCATCTTTTTATTATCTATGATGCTGACGGAGATGATGAGATGGCTAATGTAAGCTGCATCGTTCCCAATGTCACTGCAATGACTGGTATGGAAACTGCTGATATTATCAGAAAGGCGGTTGAAATCGCACAGCCGGAAATTGTTATAGTCATAGATTCACTGGCTGCCAGGGATATTAACAGAGTAAGCACAACAATTCAGATAACAGATACAGGAATAAGTCCGGGTGCCGGAATGGGAAACAGAAGGAAAGGAATAAACAGGCAAACGGTAGGTGCGGAGGTAATAGCCATAGGGGTTCCCACTGTGATAGATGCATCTACTATAATACGTGATACGCTGGCGGACAATATAGACAGCATCGAAAAAATAGATGAATATATCCAAAAACATGACAGCCCTATGATAGTGACCTCAACGGATATTGATATGATAATCAAAGATTTCTCTGACATAATTGCAAATGGAATTAATAAAACGTTGCATCCAGGCATATATTTTTAAAAGAAACAACTGGAGGACAACTAATGAGAAGGAAATATATGAAGCTGGCAGCGGCAGCTTTACTGGTGTTTCTTGGCTCTGCTGCTTTTTTTTGCAGAATGGACCCGTCAGCAGCTATAAGCACGGCCTGGATAGATGAAAAGGAGCTTGGTGAGATGTGCGTTCGGCAGATAGTGCCTGCAGTAAAGAAAATTGAACAGCAGAATCAGGGAAAACAGAATGTGGCAGATGCATCGGAGGTTAAGAATGCAGACGAACCAGAAAAGGAAGACAATACATCAGGAAGCGATAAAGAAATAAAAGTATCAGAAATCACAGATGAGCCTCTGGTAATTATCTATCATACTCATGCCAGTGAATCATATATGCCGTACAAGGAAAGCAATTATCATCGCGAAGCAGAAAAGGGCACTGTCAGAGATGTAGGAAATGTGATAGAAAAAGAACTGAAAAAGGAAGGTATCAATGTAATACATGACAAGACCGTACATGACCGCCCCTCATATAACGAATCATACAGCAAATCTTTGGCAACTGTTCAGAAGCTGAGAAAGCAGTATCCTTCTGCAGTATACATAATAGATCTCCACAGAGATGCTGCTACAGCATCGGCAAAAGAAGGAAAATATGTAGATATTAAGGGAAAACGTACGGCAAAATTCAGTATGGTGGTAGGTCAGGCAAATGAAAACTATGTGGAATTATACGATTTTGCCGAAAAAATACGCGATAAAGCAGAGAATATGTATGAGGGTTTCGGTGGAGCTATAATAGAGAGAAATTATAATTATAATGAATATCTGAGCAACAAGTGCGTTTTGCTTGAAGTGGGGAACAATAAAAACACAATAGAGGAAGCCCGTCTGTGCGGCAAGTATTTTGCTAAGGTGCTGGCGGAAATAATTAAAGAGGAACAATAGAGAAAGAGTGTTGAGCATGAAAAAAAGAATTCTAGAATTTCTGATAATATTCATGATATTTTTTGCTGGAGCAGGAAGCATACTGTTTCTGGATGAAATGTGCCGTGAAACTACCGGAGAAGGCGGCAATTTGGTTTTGGATATTGATAAATTAAAGTTTTTCCATTAAAATACAATATATAATAAATTATTAGCATGAGAGGCAGAAATGAGAGATTATAAGCAGTATATCAGAAACTTCAGTATCATAGCACATATAGATCATGGCAAATCGACATTGGCTGACAGAATAATTGAGAAAACCGGTCTCGTATCAGAGAGGGAGATGAGGGAGCAGTTCCTTGACAATATGGATCTGGAAAGAGAACGCGGCATAACCATCAAGCTCCAGACCACAAGACTTGTTTTCAAGTCAAAGGACGGTAATGAATATATATTTAATCTGATTGACACTCCGGGACATGTGGATTTTACTTATGAGGTGTCAAGAAGTCTTGCTGCCTGCGAGGGAGCAGTACTTGTTGTGGATGCAACTCAAGGTGTCGAGGCTCAGACTCTGGCGAATGTTTATCTGGCCCTGGATGAGGACCTGGAGATAATGCCGGTGCTGAATAAAATAGATCTGGCTTCAGCAAGACCGGATGAAGTCAAGCAGGAGATAGAGGATGTTATCGGAGTGGATGCCCAGGAGGCTCCGCTGGTATCTGCCAAGGAGGGCATAGGAATAGAGGAACTGCTGGAAAAGGTGGTGACCGATATTCCTGCACCCGAGGGTGATGAAACAGCTAGACTGAAAGCGCTTATATTCGATTCATATTATGACAATTATAAGGGCGTTGTTATATATACACGTGTATTTGACGGTACTGTGAAAAAGGGCGATATGATACGCCTTATGAATACCGGCAAGAAATATGAAGTCACAGAAGTAGGTGTGTATTCTCCGCGACCGGTAGAGTGCAAGTCATTGAGAGCAGGTGAAGTAGGCTACATCTGTGCCAGCATCAAGCAGGTGGCCGATGCCAGAGTGGGCGACACAATAACTATAGATGATGAACCAACAGACGAACCTCTGCCGGGCTATAAAAAGGTACAGCCTATGGTTTATTGTGGCATTTATCCAGCAGAAGGAGAAAAGTATGAGAATGTCAAGGATGCGCTGGAGAAGCTGCAGGTAAATGATGCTGCGTTCCATTTTGAGCCGGAAACATCTACTGCGCTAGGCTTCGGCTTCAGATGCGGGTTTCTGGGACTGCTTCATATGGAAATAATTGTGGAAAGACTGGAACGTGAATTCGATCTTGCTGTTGTTACAACATCTCCGAGTGTAATATACAAAGTTGTGATGACAGATGGTACAGTGCAGATGGTGCAGAATCCATCAAATCTGCCGGATGCTGTACTTATCGACCATATCGAAGAGCCTATGGTCAAGGCTGACATAATGGTGCCGAAGGAATATGTTGGAAATATTATGGAAATCTGCCAGGAACGAAGAGGCAGACTGATCCATATGGAATATATAACTGAAACCAGAGTAAATCTTCATTACGATATGCCTCTGAATGAAGTTATTTATGATTTTTTTGATGCGCTTAAATCAAAGACAAGAGGATACGGCTCACTTGATTATGAATTTACCAGATATGAACCGTCAAAGGTAGTGAAGCTGGACATCCTTCTCAATAAGGAACTGGTGGATGCATTCTCAATGATAGTGCATGAATCCAAAGCATACGCCAGAGGAAGATTCGTATGCTCCAAGCTGAAGGAGATAATCCCTATGCATCAGTTTGAAGTGCCTATTCAGGCATCTATAGGGCAGAAGGTAATCGCCAGAGAAACAGTGAGAGCATATCGTAAGGACGTTATCGCAAAGTGCTACGGCGGCGATATTTCAAGAAAGAAGAAGCTGCTGGAGAAACAGAAGGAAGGAAAGAAAAGAATGCGCCAGTTCGGTACTGTTGAGGTACCTCAGGAGGCATTCACTGCGGTGCTCAAATATGACGATAACAAATAATCTCGGTCTGTATCTGCATATACCGTTCTGTGTGAGAAAATGCAAATATTGCGATTTTCTCTCTTTCGGGTGTGATGACAGCAAGGTTCTGTCAGAATATGCCCGTGCTCTGATGGAGGAGATAAAAATCAAATCACAGGACTGGCATTACAGAGAGGTAAACAGCATTTTCATAGGAGGCGGTACGCCGTCGCTGTTATCTGAATGGGATATGGGTAAAATACTTGATTGCCTCAGAGATTATTTTAATGTTGTAAAAGATGCGGAAATCACAATAGAAGCGAATCCCGCGACCTTGTCCGATGAGAAAATGGACAGATATCTGAGAAAAGGGGTGAACCGTCTCAGTATAGGTGTCCAGTCATTCGAAAACAGTGTTCTGGAAACACTTGGAAGAATACATAACAAGAACGATGCATTCTATTCATTTCAGCGTGCTAAAAAAGCAGGCTTTGATAATATAAACCTTGATATTATGTTCGGGATACCTGGACAGACTATGAAGATGTGGAAGGATACAGTAAGACAAAGCATCTTTCTCGGTCCGACTCATATTTCTCTTTACAGTCTGCAGATTGAGGAAAACACCGAGCTTTACAAAATGGTATATGAAGATGGAAGCTTGGATCCAGTGCCTGAAATAACAGATAGAGAGATGTATCATACTGCGCTGAAAATGCTCAGGACAGCGGGGTACGAGCATTATGAGATATCAAATGCATGCAGACCTGGCTTCAGAAGCAGACATAATATGAAGTACTGGTCATATGAGGAATATCTGGGACTGGGACTTGGAGCAAGCTCTTTTGCGGACGGAAGCAGATTCAGAAACTGTAGCAGTATGCATGACTACATAAGTGCCATCAAAGAGTCGGTGCAACCGATAGACGCAGGAAGCGTTGAACGATATTCAGAACGTGAGGAGATGGGGATATACGTTTTCACCGGGCTCAGAAAAACCGAAGGAATCAGCCTGGAACGCTTCAGGAGGGTTTTTCGCAGAAATTTCTTTGATGTGTTTGATGAAGGAATACTGAAAAAGTATAAGGGACTTCTGATAAACGCCGGGGACAGGCTTTATTTATCTGAAAAAGGGCTGGATATATCTAACAGAATAATGATGGAGTTTGTATGATGAAAGAAAAATACATAATGGCACTGGATCAGGGAACAACCAGTGCGAGGTGCATACTATACGATAAAAAAGGAAGGCAGATAAGTGTGGCCCAGAAGGAGTTCAGACAGATATTTCCTCGTGCCGGGTGGGTTGAACATGATGCTATGGATATCTGGTCGACTCAGATTGGTGTTGCCAAAGAGGCTATGCTCAAAACAGGAGCTACATATGAAAATATAGATGCGCTTGGAATAACAAATCAGAGAGAGACCACAGTCGTATGGGACAAGACTACAGGTGAACCTGTGTATAATGCCATAGTCTGGCAGTGCAGACGTACTGCAGATTACTGTGATGAGCTGAAAGCGAGAGGCCTTGATGATTTTTTCAGAAAGAAAACGGGACTTCTTATTGACCCGTATTTTTCAGCAACGAAGCTCAGATGGATACTGGAAAATGTTGACGGTGCTTATGACAGAGCCAGAAAAGGAGAACTGCTTTTTGGAACCATAGAAACATGGCTTATCTGGAAGCTTACAGAAGGTAAGGTTCATGTGACTGATTATTCCAATGCATCGAGAACAATGATGTTCAATATACATGACCTTGAATGGGACGGTGAAATTCTGGAGCTTCTTGATATACCTAGATGCATGCTTCCCGAGGTGCGTCCGTCCAGCATGGTTTATGGCGAGAGCGATCATAAACTGCTGGGAGGACCTGTAAAGATAGCGGGTGCAGCAGGAGATCAGCAGGCTGCTTTGTTCGGGCAGGCATGCTTCAACGAAGGAGAGGCAAAAAATACGTATGGAACGGGAGGCTTCATGCTTGTCAATACAGGAGAAAAACCTGTTGAATCAAGAAACGGACTGATAACAACCATTGCATGGGGGCTTGATGGTAAGGTTAATTATGCTCTGGAAGGATCTGTGTTTGTTTCCGGAGCGTTGATACAGTGGCTTCGAGATGAGGTGAAGATACTGGATAATGCTGCACAGTCAGAAGAGCTTGCCCGTTCGGTTCCGGATACTGCAGGAGCGTATATAGTTCCGGCTTTTACAGGTCTGGGTGCTCCGTACTGGGATCCGTATGCCAGAGGTGCAGTGACAGGACTGACAAGAGGAGTAAACAGAAATCATCTTGTGCGTGCTGCAGTTGAGTCAATGGCTTATCAGACGTATGATTTGATGAACTCAATGGCGGAGGACATAGGTGAGCCGATCAAGGCTTTTAAAGTAGATGGCGGAGCATGTATGAATGATTTTCTCCTCGAGTTTCAGGCGGATATTATGAATATGACTCTTTATCGGCCTGAGTGCATAGAAACCACTTCACTGGGAGCCGCGTATCTGGCGGGGCTGGCCACAGGATACTGGGAGAATACAGACGATATTATTTCCAACTGGCAGATTGATAGAACATTTTCCCCTCATATGGATGAAGCAGAACGGAAGAAGCTTCTCAGAGGATGGCACAGGGCAGTAAGAAGTACCTTCGGATGGTCAAGACAGGAGATGGATGATGAGGAAATGGTATAGTTCGAGTAAGAAGAATTTAATTTCCTGAACGGAAATATATTTCCTTAAAGCTGCTGCTTTAAAATGCTTTCAGTGCATTAAAAAAGAAAAAAACAAAATTATTTTTTTGAGATTACAACCAGAAGAGTGCCGTTTTCGATGGAGACAACGGCCTCTTTTTTTATAAATTCGTTACTCACTCCAAGGGGAAAATCCTGGGTGAGTGTATATCGATCAAGCGTATATTTAACTCCGCGCAATGTAACTCCGGTGCATTTTTCCGAAAGGGAAAAAAACGAAAGATAACTGTCTTCTTCTGCCGGAATCACTATTGTACTTCTTTTTCTGCTGTCAACGACAAAGCACTTGTTTCTTCCGTCAAGCATTATCAGTGAACTGAAGCTGCAGCAGTAGTGGGACAGAAGCTGCAGATTGGCCACGGTGTGATCAAGTCTTCCTCCAATGCCGCCTGCGATTATAACATCACTAAAGTCGTTTTCCGCAGAGAATTTTAATGCAAGATCCAAATCTGTAAAATCCTTTTCAGGGTTGAATTCTATGGCTCTGATGTTGTCAGGCAGGGGCGATGTGACAGAGTCGAAATCACCCATAATAAGATCTGGAATAATACCGCTCCGGGAGGCTATATCATATCCCCCATCAGTGCAGATAACGAAATCATCAGAATCGATAAATTCGCCTAAATTTAGAGAATTTTCTATATATGATGTTATTATTACAGTTTTTTTCATTTTTTTTAACTTCCTTATAAATATTTGTACTTTTGATAATTATAACCTCTTGAAAAACGTTAAATCAAGTTATATAATAAACATGTTCGGAATTTTGAGAGGTTGAATATAAATCGGCTTTGACTTTGGAAGGTGAGGCATATGGAAGATCAAATCAGAAAAGTATTAAAAGACAAGGTGGATCCTGTACTGGCTGCTCATTACGGAGGTGCTGTACTTACACATTTTGAAGATGGTGTGGCTTATGTTAAGCTGACAGGCTCCTGTGCCGGATGTCCTTCTGCACAGCAGACCATTGAGGACATAGTAAAGCAGATTGTGATGGAGAATCTGAACGGTATCAAGGATGTTGTATTGGATACATCGGTAAGTGAGGATCTTCTTGAAATGGCCAGAAAGATTTTGAACAAGGAGATATAGACTATATATCGGATAAAGTGGTATAAAACTTGCATTATGTTTTTAATGTGGTTTATAATTATCATGACACAATAAAGTGACATGAGGTTAATAATAATAAAGGAGTGATTTAATTATGTTAATGACAGGAGCTCAGTACATCGAAAGCTTAAGAAAGTTAAAGACAAGAGTTTATATGTTTGGTGAACAGATCGAAAATTGGGTGGATCATCCAATCATCAGACCATCAATCAACTGCGTTGCAGTAACATATGATCTCGCACAGGATCCTGAATATGCTGACCTGATGACAACTAAATCAAGTCTTACTGGTGAAACAATCAACAGATTCGCTCATCTGCACCAGAGCACAGATGATTTAAGAAAGAAAGTTAAGATGCAGAGATTATGCGGACAGAAGACTGCTTCATGCTTCCAGAGATGCGTAGGTATGGACGCTTTCAACGCTGTATTCTCAACAACTTATGAAACAGATAAGAAATATGGAACTAACTATCACGAAAACTTCAAGAACTTCCTGATCGAAGTACAGCAGAACGACTGGATCGTTGATGGTGCTATGACTGACCCTAAGGGTGACAGAGGTCTTGCTCCACATGCTCAGAGAGATGCTGACATGTTCGTACATATCGTTGAAAGAAGAGAAGACGGTATCGTAGTAAGAGGAGCTAAGGTTCACCAGACTGGTTCAATCAACTCACACTGGCACATCATCATGCCTACACAGGCAATGAGAGAAGAAGATAAAGACTACGCTGTATCATTCGCATGCCCTTCAGATGTAGAAGGTATGTACATGATCTACGGAAGACAGTCATGTGATACAAGAAAATTAGAAGATGGCGCTGACGTTGACCTCGGTAACAAGCAGTTCGGCGGACAGGAAGCATTAGTAGTATTTGACGATGTATTCATCCCTAACAAGTATGTATTCCAGGCTGGAGAATATGATTTCGCAGGAATGATGGTAGAAAGATTTGCTGGATACCACAGACAGTCATACGGTGGATGTAAAGTTGGTGTTGGTGACGTTGTTATCGGTGCTGCTGCACTGGCTGCTGAATACAATGGTGCTCAGAAAGCTTCACACATCAAGGACAAGCTCATCGAAATGACTCACCTGAATGAAACTCTGTACTGCTGCGGTATCGCTTGCTCAGCTGAAGGTTGGCAGACAGAAGCTGGTAACTACCAGATTGACCTGCTGTTAGCTAACGTATGTAAGCAGAACGTAACTAGATTCCCTTACGAAATCGTTAGATTAGCAGAAGACATCGCAGGCGGACTCATGGTAACTATGCCTTCAGAAGCTGACTTCAAGTCAGACAAGGTAGTTGGTAAGAACGGCGAAACTATCGGCGACATCTGCAACAAGTACTTCGCAGCTTCACCTGCTTGCACTACAGAAGAAAGAATGAGAGTATTAAGATTCCTCGAAAACATCTGTTTAGGAGCATCAGCAGTTGGATACAGAACAGAATCAATGCACGGAGCAGGTTCACCTCAGGCTCAGAGAATCATGATCTCAAGACAGGGCAACATTGAAGGAAAGAAAGCTCTTGCTAAGGCAATCGCTGGAATTAAATAGTTTTTAGTCTTGGATTTACAGGGTATAAACTAGAAATTTGAGGCCGCTTTGTAGCCCAAAGCGGCCTCATTTTACGATAACGACATTGAGAGGCAATTATGAAGTGTGGAATTAAATTTTGCGGAGGATGTAATCCTGGTTATGACAGGAGACAGGCTTGTGAGGAGATTAAGGAAGCATTTGAGAATAAGGAGCTTGAATTCCTTCACGCTGTTGAAAATGATCCGTATGACTGCCTTCTGGTGATAGGCGGATGCAGTAATTGCTGTGCTTCATATAACCAGTATAATGTAAAAGGCAATGTATATAAAATGTGGAACAGAGACCACATAGATAAAATCAAAGAAAAGCTATCTTCAATCTAGCTTTTCTGATTGGAGGGAGAAAGCACTATGGATTGGAAAGAAATATATGAGAGCAGAAAGTGTTCAGCTGATGAAGCTATGAAGCTGATCCAGTCAGGAGACAGAATCCTTTTTGCTCACGCTGTTGCAGAGCCTCAGGTTCTCGTTGACGCAATGGTTGCTAACAAGCATTTATACAAAGATATCACAGTTTCACACATGGTTACATTAGGTAAGGGAGAATATTCACTTCCTGAAAACCATGATGTATTCACTTTTGAAGGATGGTTCACAAGCCCTTCAACAAGAAAGTCACTTGCTCAGGGACACGGCGAATTCGTACCTGTATTCTTCCACGAAGTTCCTAAGTACATAAGACAGGATATCTTCCATGAAGATGTACTGCTGGTATCAGTATCAGAACCGGACGAGCATGGATACTGCAACGTAGGTGTATCATCCGACTACACAATGCAGGCTATCAAATCATGCAGAACAGTTATCGCTGAAGTTAACAATCAGGTTCCTACAGTATTCGGTGATACATTCGTACATGTAAGTGAAATCGATGCGTTTGTTGAAAATTCACATCCACTGTTCGAAAGCAAGCCTGCCAAGATTGGTCCTGTTGAAGAAGCTATCGGTAAAAACTGTGCTTCACTCATCGAAGATGGATCAACTCTGCAGTTAGGTATCGGAGCTATTCCTGATGCTGTACTTTCACAGCTGGGAGATAAGAAACACCTCGGTATCCACTCAGAAATGATCGCTGACGGTGTTGTAGATCTTTTCGAAAAAGGCGCTATCGACTGCACTCAGAAGGGTATCGACGAAGGCAAAATGGTTGTTACATTCCTGATGGGAACTAAGAAATTATATGATTTCTGTGACAAGAACCCAATGGTTGAATTAAGACCTGTTGACTATGTAAACCATCCTGAAGTAGTAGCTCAGTTAAAGAATCTGGTTTGCATCAATGCATGCGTACAGGTTGACTTCATGGGACAGATTGTATCAGAATGTATCGGTACAAAGCAGATTTCAGGTGTAGGCGGACAGGTTGACTTCGTAAGAGGTGCAGCTATGGCTCATGATAACAACGCTAAGGCCATCATCGCTATGCCTTCAGTAACAGTAATGAAGGATGGAACAAAGGTTTCAAAGATTGTTCCGTTTATCGATCATGGTGCTGCTGTTACAACTTCAAGATGTGATGCTGACTACATCGTAACTGAGTACGGTATCGCCAGAATGAAGGGCAGAACTCTGAAAGACAGAGCAAGACAGCTGATAAATATCGCTCACCCTGACTTCAGGGAAGAACTCAAGGTTCAGTTCAAAGAAAGATTCAATGATGAATTTTAATTCATGATGAATATGATATTTAGTTAAAGTTTAGTTTAAGAAAAGAGGTACAATTATGCAAGCATTAAGAGTAGTTCCTGCAATTAATTACTTTGATACTTTCAAGGAATTCAATGATGAATTCAAATTAGGAAAGGGTGACATCCTGGTAACTAACCAGTGGATGTATGATCCGTATGTAAAGCCGCTCGGAATTGATATTCCTGTAATTTACCAGGAAAAATACGGTGCAGGCGAGCCTACTGACGAAATGATGGACGCTATGAAGAAGGATATGGATCAGTATGAATTCGACAGAATCATCGCTTTCGGTGGCGGTACTATCGTTGACATCTGTAAGGTTCTGGCTTGTGAGATCCCTGACAAGGCTGCAGATCTCTACACTGGTAAGGTTGCTCCTAAGAGAATTAAGAAGCTGGTTCTGATTCCTACAACTTGCGGAACAGGCTCAGAAGTAACAAATGTTGCAGTAGCTTCAATTCCTTCACTTAATCTGAAGAAGGGTATCGCTGACGAACAGACTTATGCAGACGTTGCAGTTCTTATTCCTGAATCTCTGGCAGGACTGCCTGACAAAGTATTCGCTACTTCATCAGTAGACGCTCTGATTCACGCAGTAGAATCATTCCTGTCACCTAAGGCTTCACCTTTCACAGAAATGTATTCACTGAAGGCTATCGAAATGATTATGGCTGGATACAAGACAATTATCGAAAGAGGCGGAAACACTAAAGAAAATAGAGCAGACCTGCTTAAGGACTTCTGCCTGGCTTCAAACTATGCAGGTATCGCTTTCGGTAATGCTGGATGCGGTGCTGTACACGCTCTGTCTTATGCACATGGCGGTGCTTTCCACATTCCTCACGGCGAAGCTAACTTCATCTGCTTCACAGAAGTATTCAAGATGTACATGAGAAAACAGCCTGTAGGTAAGATTCAGGTTGCTAACAAGCTGTTTGCAGATGTATTAGGATGTGCAGAAGCTGATGTATATCCTGAACTGGACAAGTTCTTAGGCAAGATTCTTGAAAAGAAACCGCTTAAGGAATATGGAATGACTGAAGATCAGGTTGCTTCATTTGCTAAATCAACTGTTGACAATCAGCAGAGACTTCTCGGAAACAACTACGTTCCTCTTACAGAAGAAGAAATCGCAGAAATCTTCCAGAACCTGTACTAAAAACAAATATTGCGCATATAATTAATGCGAATGACCCCGGCATTCTGCCGGGGTTTTATATTGCTATTATGCATAGCGTATATGTTGAAGTTTTTATATTTTTATGGTAATATGAATTATCAGTTTATACAGAAATTAAAATGAAATGAGGGTAAATATGCAACAGAATATGATGGGACATAATATTATTATTACAGAGCCGAGCAGCAACCTGAGGGCACTTGGCAGAAATTCACTGGCAGGTAAATGGAAGGTGGCTGTATTGGCATATATAATATATATTGTTTGTACGGAGTTTCCTCCAGCTGTTTTCAACTCGTTTTTTGGATTGAATATAGGTGAAATGTACAATAATATGTACGGATACGGAGCCGGTTCAATGAGTGCTGATATGTACAGCCAGATATACAACAGTACACCAAGTTATTCTCTGCTCAGCGCAGTTTATCTGTTAATCGTATCAGGTCCGTTTACTCTGGGTGTTACTATTTTTTTCCTTGCTCTGTTCAGGAAACAGAATGCAGGAGTAATTGATATATTTCTTGGCTTCGAACGGTTCGGTAAGGCATTGGGACTGATGCTGTTCCAGGGACTCTTTATCGTTCTGTGGTCTCTTATCGGTGTGGCTGTTATGGTACTGGGTATAGTAATATCTGCATTTACTATTATCGGTGGTATGGTCGTAATCATAATTGGGTGTATAGTAGCTGCCGTATTCGGGACAATAGCTACCCTCAAATACAGCCAGGCTGTATATATCCTTGCTGACAATCCTGATAAGGGAATAAGAGAATGCGTTGATGAGAGTAAGATAATGATGAAGGGCAACAAAGCTAAACTGTTCTGGCTCCAGTTGTCATTTATCGGATGGATTCTTCTGGCTAGTATCCCGACGGGAATTCTCTCCGGCGTAGCTGAAGCTATGCAGATGACAGGTATAGCATTGATAATAATAAATGTTATAGCCGCTCTGTTCATGGCACCTGTAGGCGCTTATACGTATTCATCAGTTACCGGGTTTTATGAAATTCTTGCAGGTCATCTGATCAAGGAAACAGAGCCGGCACCAATAAATACAGATGTATTTGCTGCTAATGAACAGTTGGTACAGACTTCCGAGCCTTCTGATCATATTCCTGAAATAGTGGAAGATAATAATGAAAAGGAAAACTGATTTTTATGTGTAAAGAAAAGAAATCAGCAGAAATGCCGATAATTGAAACGGAAAATTATAAGTTTTTCAGCCACAGGGAGTGCGAGTGTTTTCCTTGTCACGATGTTAAAAACACTGATGACTTTAACTGTCTGTTCTGCTACTGTCCTCTATATGCACTTGGTGACAAGTGTGGAGGGAATTTTGAATATCTGGAAAACGGTGTAAAGAGCTGCAGTGAGTGTATGATACCGCACAGCAGAGATGCATTTGATTATATTATCTCCAGATGCAGTGATATTATAGATCTCGCAAGAAAATAAACTAAAAAAACAAATCCTATGGGGAGTATAATTCCATGGGATTTGCTTTTTTATTGATACAAAGTAATAATCTGAAGCGTATTACCTGCGGCTTCTGCGGCGCGGTTCGTTAATCTGGAATTCAAGCTGCTGACCGTCGTCTATAGATGAAAAACCGTCATAATCAAAATATGAAGATATGCGGTTGTTGTTAAGCTGCAGAACGGCTTCGTAAATATTTTTCTGAAGTCTGTTTAGTGTAGTAAGAATAACGGCACCTGTCAATGTTACAAGCCCTGCAATGAAATATATAATGGATGAGCCGGCAATGTACTGAATAATATTCTGGTCAGTGACAAATGAACTGTTCTGATAAGAGCTTATGTAATCTATGGAGATTTTGATATTGAACAAACCGTATGCGAAAAAAGCTGCAGTGAGAATATACAGAATGATTATGAAAATCAGGTTCATTAATTTAGGCTGTTGTTTTTTCATTTTGTAAACCTCTTCCTATTGTTTAGTTTAAAATATAAGATAATGTCTTTATCATAGCAACTTCCCAGTATATCTGCATAGAATACTATGAAGACTATAAGGAGGTCGTGTATGAAAGGTCAGCAGAGATATCTATATCCTGGCGGCAATACGCCACAGGGATTCTATTCATATTATAACTATATATTGTCCCAAAAGGAAGCAGAAAAAATATTTTGTATCAAAGGAGGGCCAGGAGTAGGGAAATCAACCATGATGAAGCATATAGGGGAACATTTTCTTGAAAAAGGAGAAAATGTTGATTTCTTCAGGTGCTCTTCTGATCCGGGTTCAATAGATGGAGTACTGATAAAAACAAGGGCGGTTGCGGTTATTGATGCAACAGCCCCTCATATTATTGATCCCCGTAATCCTGGTGCAGTTGATGTGATTCTGAACCTGGGAGATCTCCTGAACGTAAATAAACTGAAAAAGCATAGGCTTGAAATCGTTGATTCGGGTGAACGAACAAGTGCTTATTTTAAGATGGCGTATCATTATCTGAGATGCGCCTCCTCAAATTACGATTTTATGTCAGCGATATTTAATGAACTGATATGTGAAGAAAAGACAGCTGAAATTATAGCTGCTCTATTAGATGAAATAAACAAAGCTGCTGGAATGGAAAGGGAGCACGGTAGAGGGCGGCGAAGAAAATTCTTTGCATGTGCAGTGACCCCGGCAGGTGTAATAAACGAAATAGAATCAATAGCTACAGGAGTGGAGAAGATAATCAGAGTTGAAGCTCCTGATGGATTTGGAAATCAGAGGGTTTTGAAGCCGTTGTCTGATGAGCTGATTAAGGCAGGACATGATATAGAAGAATACTACTGCTCAATGGATCCCGATAACAGGCTGGAGCATATAATCATTCCTGAATATGGAATAGCATTATTTACATGTAATTCATATCATGGAGTTTCAGATATGAGGAAAGAAAAAGACTTTTCAAATTATATTATAGATGTTGACGCATATGGCAAAGACATTGTTAATGATATACTTGAGGATCAGAAGAAGTCTGCAGCCGCAAACATTGCAAAGGCTGTTAAAATGCTTAAAAATGCGAAGCTGCAGCATGACATGCTGGAAAGATATTATATAGAAGCGATGAGCTTTAACAAATTGAAGAAAATGGAAGAAGCTGTTATAAAGGAAATAGAGCAAATAAAGTTAAGTATATGATATATTTTACCAGTTTATATGCATTATGAAAAAAATTACATGGCAAACAGGAAATTAATTTCTGATTTGCCTTTTTTATTTCCTTAAAAAAGCAAGCAGGATTTATTTGAGTATCTAAAATCAAAATATGAACAGATTAATAACATTGAAATTTCAAGGATTATAACTGATTATAAAAAAACAGCAAAAAAAATCGTTAAATAAATAACTATGGCATGAAACTTGTTTATTATAGGTACAGAAATATGAGAGAATAATCTATCATTTTATCTGAAAAGCATTATTAATTAGGAGGACATTATGTTAAGAGAAGCATTACCTAAGATCGTAACAGAAACTTTACCTGGTCCTAAGGCACAGGCAGTACTCGACAGAAGAGCAGCAGCAGTACCTAAGGGCATCG
>JAUNDC010000080.1 GCA_030526355.1 Bacillota bacterium
GTGAGGACTTCTCTATCAATACCATCAATCTCGCTGAACTGCAGAGAAGGACAGGTATCTCACGTCAGCGACTCAGAACTCTTAAAGCAAATGGCTTTAAGTATCTGCCACACGCCAGAACGGGTCGCTCAAATCAGACATCTGTACTTGATGGATACACAGCGATAATTGATAACCTGCTGAAACAGGGTGTAACCAACTCCAAAGTATGCATGCAGCGCATCACTGAATATGGTTATGCCGGCAGCCTCAGCACTGTTAAAAGGTATATCAGCACGCATAAGGGTCTTGTCCCTGCTAAGCGTCAGTTGGTTGCTCCTCAGGGGAGCCGCGGGCACAGATTCATTACTGAACCCGGCGAAGCCTTTCAGATGGACTGGGGATTCGCTAAAGTCATCGATCCCTTTGGACAGGAATTCAATGCTGCCTGTTTTGCCATGGTATGTCATCACTGTGGTGAACGCTATGTGGAATTCTTTCCCAATGCCAGACAGGAAAATCTGTTTATCGGAATGCTGCACGCGTTTGCATTCATGGGCATTCCAAGATATGTTCTGACAGATAACATGAAAAGTGTAGTCATACGTAGAGATCTTGACGGCAGACCTGTATGGCAAAAGGATTATGAATCCTTCATGGATACTGTTGGCTTCTACACGAAGCTCTGCAAGCCAAGACATCCGTTTACTAAAGGTAAAGTGGAACGTCTGGTACGTTTTGTTAAGGAAAACTTCCTTGCGGGCAGGCAGTTCTACAATTACAGTGACCTTAATGAGGCTGCACTGGAATGGTGCATGTTCCACAATGGACAATTCAGCAGATATATCGATGACACTCCTGATCATGTTCATGGAAGCGCCTGTGCAGAAAAGCTGTCAGTTCTGACAGAAAGTGAAAGCATTAAATACTTCCTTTGTCCTGAAAGAAAAATATCTTTCGATGGATTCATAAATTATGAAGGGCGTCGCTTCGGCGTTCCATACAGTTATCATTTTAAAACGGTACGTGTGTGCCGCAAGAATGATTTAATATATATTTATTCGTCAGACTTCAGTGAGCTTCTGACTGTTCACGATGTTACCTGGAGCAAACGTGACCGGTACTGCAGTGACCAGTTTCCTCCGTTAGTTCCAGAAGAATATCCTACAGCTCCAATAACAACTGTGGTAAGGCAGCTGGAGGCAGAAACGCCTGCTCTTGGCTTCGAAAAATTCAATTTCGACAAGGAGGTGCCATCAAATGATTGATTTCTCCTACGATAGAATCGAAGAATGCCTAAAGCATCTGAAGCTTGATATATCAATACCTGAACTGGCAACCCTGGCTGCTGACAGGTCAATGAGTGAAGAATCACTGTCACATATCGATTATCTGCTCTCGTATCTTAGCGATAAAAAGACAAGAGCAACGATAGACATGATCATGAAAACGAGTCGCCTGCCTTCTAAAAATCCGAAGACATTCGATTCATTTGATTTTTCACTGATAAAAGGAAAGCCGGAAGAACTCGAGAGGCTTAAAAGCCTTAAGTCGCTTTCAGCTATACACGCACATAAAAATCTGGCATTTATCGGTCCTCCTGGGACTGGTAAGACCCATCTGGCGCAGGCGTTCGGATATGAATGCTGCCAGCAGGGCTTGAAAACATATTTCATCAAAATGACAGAACTGAGAGACAGATTCACCAATGCCAGAAAAAACGGCAAGGAATCATCAGTGCTCACAGGACTTGTCAGACCTTCCTGCCTGATCATAGATGAAGTCGGTCACTGTGTATTCGATAAAGAAAACACCAGACTATTCTTTGACCTGATGGACAGGCGTTACCACAAGGAAGGTTCTTTCAATGTGATATTTACCAGCAACAAGATGCCAGGGGCATGGAAGGAAAACTTCGATGAGGATGATGCTCTTTTATGTGCACTTGACAGAATCTTTGACGATGCCATCGTGTATACGATCAAGGGGCAGAGTTACAGAGGCAAGAATCTTGAAACTGTAAATCTGCAGACCAGTAAGGTAAGGTCAACAGATTCATCGGA
>JAUNDC010000017.1 GCA_030526355.1 Bacillota bacterium
ATGATTTATTAGAAGAAGTCATCTTTCGTTTGTACTATTTTTATACTACCATCACCCTATTATATTACAAAACTATTATTTCTTCTTGAAAAAGCATTCAGCATAATCTAAGATTCTAAATACACAACTCCCGCAGTCAAATCAGAAGCGGATTCTCGGTAATTTAACATCCTTTGGAAAGGAGGACGCACCATGAAAAAAGCATGCACCTTATGCGGCTGTTCGTATGGCGATATCTATGCATTTAAAAACGGCAGAGTATGTGAAAACTGCCTGCAGTATCTAAAGACAGATATCGATGCAAATGGTCATGTGCGATCCGAAAATTAATACCGATACCTCACTTCCTCTTCCTGCCGCGACTGCCGGAGTTGTGTCCTTTTTTCAAATTACGTTTCTGAGCTTCCAACCGTTTTCTGGTAGATGGTTTCATCACAGAATACCCGAATTTCCCCAGTTCTGCAGACTTCAGAGCATAATAGTGCCCATGATTATACGCTATCAATCCAGCCTCATCAAGACATAGCCTGCCGTTTTCATCCATGAGCTTCTCATCAACGGAAACGCTCACTATATCTGCAATGAACATATCATGAGAGCCAAGCTCCTTGACTTCGCGCACTTTACATTCAATGTTAACCGGTGATTCCTCTATAGAAGGGCAGCTGACAGCCCTGCTCCTGCTCCTTGTAAGTTTCTGCTCTCTGAACTTATCTACATCTCGGCCTGACTTTACACCACAGAAATCAGTGGCACAGGCAAGCTGTTCCGTCGTCAGGTTAATTACAAACTCACCGGTTTTCCTGATTATATCATATGAATACCGCTCTTTTCTAACTGAAATATATGTCATTGGCGGGTCTGAATTTATTATTCCGGTCCATGCGATAGTAATAATATTGCTTACCTCTCCATCTCCGCATGAAACCATCACCGCCGGAACAGGATTTAGCATCGTTCCAGGTTTGAATTCAATTTTTGACATTTTGGTTCCCTTCTATCTGTTTCTTAAATTATTGAGAACTTTTCTGAAATCTTCAGGAAGCTCACTGTGAAATTCCATGTATTCACCTGTTGACGGATGCACAAACCCCAGCACACCCGCATGCAGCATCTGTCGCCCTGCACCAAGCTTGTTCCTGACTGGTCCATAAAGCTCATCGCCAAGCAGCGGATGCCCGACATATGACATATGCACTCTTATCTGGTGAGTTCTCCCTGTCTCCAGTACAGCTTCTATATATGTGAATCTGCCAAAACGTTCCAGGACCTCATAATGTGTCACGGCATTTCTGGAATTCACATCGGTCACTGCATTGCGAAGCCTGTTCCCGGGATCTCTTCCTATCGGTTTATCTATCGTTCCTTTGTCTTCTTTGATATTATTATAGACTATTGCCCTGTATCTTCTCGTGATTGAATGCTCCGCCAGCTGTGCGGACAGACTGCTGTGAGCTTTGTTGTTTTTGGCAACCATAAGCAGACCGCTTGTATTTTTGTCTATACGGTGAACAATACCAGGTCTTATCACGCCGTTGATTGATGACAGATTATCACCGCAATGATACAGAAGTGCATTCACCAATGTCCCACAGCTGTTGCCAGGAGCCGGATGCACTACCATTCCAGCCGGTTTTTCCACGATAAGGAGATCATCATCCTCATAAACTATCTCAAGAGGTATATTCTCCGCTTCCACATCAACTGTTTCAGGCTCCGGTATATCTATATCAACTATATCACCTGAAACCGCCTTGTATTTCTTCTGCCGGCAGAGTTCGCCGTTCACTTCAATATGTCCTTTTTCGAACAGCTTCTGGATAAAGCTTCTCGAAAACTCTTCCAGAGCAACAGAAAGAACCAGATCCAGTCTGGTTCCATTCATTTCATCATTTATTCGTATTCGGATTTTGCCTGAGTTATTATTGTCCATTGCCGCCATGCTTCCTTTCAAAAAAAACAACATACAGAAGCAGCAGCCCGCAGCCGGCACATATGAATATATCGGCAATATTGAATACCGGGAACACCCTGAAGTCAAAAAGATCAACAACGTATCCCTGAGTTATTCTGTCTATCAGATTTCCCAGACCGCCTCCGCATATGAAAGCTGCAGAAATAAGATAGAATCTGCTCCACGTATTTCTTTTGATAAATATCAGTACTATGCCGGCAAGCATCACCACAGCCGGCAGCAGAATAAGCACAATCCACTGCTGCTCCCACATACTGAAAGCCGCTCCACGGTTCTGAACATAAGTAATGTGAAAAACGTTTTCAATCAGCGGGATAGTTTCGCCAACAGCCATGCCGGATGATACAAGATATTTGACCACTCTGTCAAATATTAAAATCCCGACTATTATCAAGTAATAAATCATGTGAACAGGGGATCCTTTCCCCGCCTCCTCTAGTATTTAATATTTCTGACAGTCTTAGTCCTTTCAAGCTCGTTCTGACCTTCATTCGCGTAGCTGTTGTCCCTTACAACCTGAGTGCGAGCAGGATCAGCAGACTCCCCTGTAAGCATTCCCGGCAGATCATCAAAATCATCAATTCCAAGCTCCGGGAACATTTCACCGCTCAGCGACTCAAAGCGCTGAAGCTCCGACTGCAGAAGCCTCTTATACCTTGTTCTGAAATCTATGAATCTCGTTTTCATAGCTTCACTTTCTTCTGCTATTTTATCAGCCATTTCTCTGGCTTCCTTCTGTATAAGCTGTGCGTCAAGCTCAGCATTTTTGAGAAGTATGTCAGCTCTCTTTTCGGCGCTTACCGAAATATCCGACATTAAAGCTTTTGCTGCCTCGAGAGTTTCAAGAACTGTACCCTGTGAACTTCTGTGTCTTTCCAGCTCCTCAACCAGCCTGCTGTTTTCTTCTCTTGTCTGGCGAAGCTCTTCTATAAGTCGCTCCATATCAATAGTGATTTCATCAAGAAATTCATTGACCTCTTCTTCTTTATATCCTCTTACTGCTCTTGTAAATTCCTTTTCCTGTATATCGATAGGTCTGATCATCTATGCCTTCCTCCTATTTCCATGGATTCGAATCAGAGCTGTCTGCTCCGAAGCTGTACGGTTTGTTTTCGCCCTCTGCTGCTATAGCAACGTTTTCCGGGGCGAAAATGAATATATTGTTTGCAACCTTCTGTACATTACCGTTAAGCGCATATGTAGCTCCGCCAAGAAAATCAAATATCTTCCTTGCCGTATCCGAATCAAGCTTTTCCAGATTTACAATTATCGGTTTTCTGCTCTTGAGGCTGTCGACAAGCTTTGAACACTCATCAAAGCCCTTAGGCTCTATTACCACCAGCTTGAATGCACTCGTCAAGGCTTTAACCGTCCTGTTTTCCATAGGCACCACATTATTCATATCATATCGTGATGATGCAGACATGGAGGATCTGGGCTCTACAGGCTTTCTGTCATAATAATTGGACTTTCTGTATTCTTCTTCCTCGACTTCCATTTCCTCATCATCTTCATATTCCTCGAACCCCATAAGATCCTTGAATTTTGTAAAAACGCCCATTTTTACCTCCTGTTATTTGTTATAGTTTCTCGCTCCGAAAATAGCACTGCCTACTCGAACAAGATTTGAACCCGCCTCGATTGCTACAGGGAAATCATGTGACATTCCCATTGACAGATATTTGAAATCAAGTCTTTCGTGCTGTATTTTGCCAAACTGATCATACTGCTTCTTGACTTCCTCGAAATATACCTTGATTTCTTCCGGATCCTCTGCAAACGGAGCGATGCACATCAGACCCCGGATTCTTATATTTTCACAGTTTGCAAGAATATCATTTATCAGCTTTTCAGTTTCATCAGTAGTGATGCCGAATTTGCTCTCCTCTTCAGCTGAATTCACCTGAAGAAGTATGTCCATCGTAATTCCGTGGCTTTTAGCTCTTTTATCAATTTCAACAGCGAGCTTATAGGAATCCACCGAATGTATCATGCTGACTTTATCAATGATGTATTTTACCTTATTAGTCTGCAGATGTCCTATCATATGCCATTTAACAGGTTTTACGGCATCATACTTGTCCATTATCTCCTGAACCTTGTTCTCGCCGATATCCGTAACTCCGGCATCAATGGCTATGTTTATTTCCTCCGGAGTTCTGGTTTTGCTCACTGCAACCAGCAGAACATCGTCTACACTCCTTCCGCAGCTTTCGGCAGACTGCCTAATCTGCTCATTTATCTTGGCTAAATTCCCTCTTATATCTTCCATGGTTTATTCCTCCTTCTGTGAATCATCCTTCAAATCATTTTCAAGAGCATTCTTCGGGTGCTTCAGAACCTCATCATATACATTTACAGTATACACCTGGTTTCCGTCTTCATCTATAAATGTAGTATCCTTGATAACGGATTCCTTATCGTCACTTGCTATTATGCTTACAGGCTTGAAGGTGTAGTCACCGTTCTTGTCCTTAACATAGACCCCCTGCTTACCGTTCTTTTCTATTATGCATTTATTTTTTACAATAAGTCCCGCATTATCGCTTATCACTATTGTCATATCCTCAGCTCTGCTTCTGGCAAAGGATTCGTAATACACATCAAGATAAAACAGTACTCTGTATCCGTCATCTTCTTTCTTTACCTTATAGACTTCAGCTTCCACCTGACCATCCGGCAGCTGTATTGTTACGTCTCTGCCCTCATAATAGCTTTCTGCTGTTTCTTCATCGACCCAGCACAGGATATACCAGTTATCATCGGCTGATATTTTGTATATCGGCTCGCCTTTGATTACAGAATCGCGTTTCAGGTCAGCTGTTTTGTACGACAGCCCTTCAACTGTTTCTCTTTTGATTTTTTCCATGTTATCAAAGGTAAAATAATCTTCATAACCGTCTATGTAAAAGCACACTATACCGCTTATTGGTGCATCATACTCATTGCTTATCCCGTCAAAGCCCTTCAGCCGCTCTGTATATTCAGAAAAACGAGGCTGCTTTTTGCTGTCCTGTTTTGACTCATCGGATTCCACAGAAACCACGCCGTGTCCTTTTTTTACAGCAGTGCCTTCTTCCTCCAGATATTTCAAGTCTCCAGATTCCGAAGCAATGCATACACTTTCATCTTTAATGAGATATCCTGTGGTTTCATATGATATTATCAGATTGCCCGGCTCCAGTATTTGTGTAGTTTCAAAAATATCAGTAACCTTAGGCAGCACTTCAACTATTATGAACAGCACCAGCAGCAATGCCAGATAAATAAATATTGCCTTTTTTTGTTTCTTTGTCACCTTTGTTTCCATTGTTTTATTTTACACCAAAGACTATAGTCTTGCAATCGCTACGTCTCTGTTTTGCTTATTTCTTCCACTATTTTGGCTTGTTCTTTCGATAATCCGTCTGCCTTCTTCACATATTCATCAAACATATCAGGACGACGTTTTTTTGTCAGCATCAGCGATTCCCTGAACTTCCACAAATCAATCAGCTTATGATTGCCGCTCACAAGCACTTCGGGGACGTCAAGACCTCTGTAGCTTCTTGGCTTGGTATACTGCGGATGCTCCAGCAGACCCGAATATATCGACTCATCAAGTGCTGAACCCGCATTTCCCAGAACCTCAGGGACAAGTCTTGCTACAGAATCAATAAGAACCATTGCCGGAAGCTCTCCTCCCGTAAGAACATAGTCCCCTATTGATATTTCCTCCATATCCCAGTAGTCTATCACCCGCTGATCTATCCCCTCGTAGTGTCCGCACAGAATCACGAAATCACCAAGCTCCGCAAGCTCGCTTATCTTATCCTGATCGAGTATTTTACCTCTCGGTGACATATATATTATCTTTCTTCCCTGCGCCTTTACCGCCTCCAGTGCACCAAAGATAGGATCTGCCATCATAACCATTCCCCCACCTCCGCCAAAGGGGTAATCATCAGCTTTGTTATGCTTATCATTGCTGAAATCTCTGATATCTGTAAGCCTTATATTTATCAGGTTTTTTTCTGCTGCTCTACCAAGTATGCTGCTCGTAACAGGCGCAAACATTTCGGGAAACAGCGTTAGAACATCAATATTCATAGATTTCTTCACTCCTGTTTAACTTAATATTACAGATCCAGCAGTCCTTCTATCAATCTTACAGTGATTTCGCGGCTGCATCCATCTATATCCAGAACGAACTGATCCACCTTCGGAATCAGTATCCGTTTTTTGTTTCCCATCTCAACTTCAAAAACATCCTGGGCTGTATTCTGTATAACATCTGTAACCCGACCCAGAATATTACCATCTTCTTCCTTTACAGTCATACCTATCAGATCCCTGACATAAAACTGCCCCTCAGGCAACTCAGGAAGATCTTCCTCAGTAACATAGAGCTCCAGACCTCTTGCCTTCTCAGCCTCGTCCCTGTCATCAATTCCGCGAAGCTTGAGAATAACCATATTTTTCTGCGTTCTTACTCTCTGAATTTCTGTAAGTCTGTCTCCCACATAAATTTCGGGAGTGTTTTCGTATATATCCACCCCGTCAGAGTAGTTGTAGACCTTCACTTCACCTTTGAGCCCTACCACATTCACAATTTTTCCGATTACTATTTTTTCCATTTTAACTCTCTTGTACAAAACAATACAGGCACATATATATTAAAATACATGTGCCTTTTAGATTTCTATTGAACTATTTCAACAACCACTCTGGCATTAGCTTTTGTTGCTGCCGCTTTAACAACGGTACGAAGAGCCTTCGCGATTCTCCCCTGCTTACCAATAACCTTTCCCATATCTTCTGAGGCTACTTTAAGCTGTATGATCGTAGTGCCATTGGACTGTGACTCGGAAACCTCAACTGCCTCCGGGTGTTCAACCAGAGATTTTGCAATTGCACTAACCAATTCCACCATTAGATTCACCGCTTTCTATAAAATACCGTTTTTCTTGAAAAGGAACTTAACTGTATCTGTAGGCTGAGCTCCGTTTCCTAACCATTTCTTTGCTTTTTCTTCATCGATATTGATAGTAGCAGGTTCAGTCATTGGATTGTAATATCCGATTTCCTCAATGAATCTGCCGTCTCTAGGTGATCTTGAATCTGCAACTACCACACGATAGAAAGGTTTTTTGTGAGCTCCCATTCTCTTAAGTCTAATTTTTACCATTTTCTTTATTTCCTCCTAAAATATTATCTGAAAAAAATTTATCATTTATTCTGCACAAGGCTTTAGGTTAAAAGCCTCGGAACATCCTGTTCATTCTGCCTGCACCGCCCTTGCCGGTAAAGCTTTTCATCATTTTTCTCGATTCGTCGTATCGTTTCACCAGTTGGTTTATTTTGGAAACCGGCTGACCCGAGCCTGCCGATATTCGCCTTCTTCTGCTGGCGTTCAATATCGAAGGATTCTCTCTTTCTTCCCTCGTCATTGACTGTATGATTGCTTCCATCTGCACGAATTCCTTTTCGCTCTTTTCGATGTCCACATTCTTCATCGCTTTATTGTTCATTCCCGGGAGCATATCCAGCATCTTGGTGATGCCACCCATTTTTCTTATCTGGCCCATCTGCTCCAGGAAATCCTCAAGGGTAAACTTGTTCTTTCTTATCTTTTTTTCGAGCTCTTCGGCCTTCTTTTCGTCGTACTCCTCCTGGGCCTTCTCAATAAGCGTAAGCATATCGCCCATACCAAGTATTCTGCTTGCCATTCTCTCAGGATGGAAAGGCTCCAGTGCATCAAATTTCTCGCCCATTCCGACGAACTTTATCGGTCTTCCTGTTACCTTCTTTGTGGAGAGAGCCGCACCACCTCTGGAATCACCATCCATCTTTGTCATAATGATTCCGTCTATACCCAATCTGTCATTGAAGCCTTCTGCTGCATTTACCGCGTCCTGACCGGTAAGGGCATCAACCACCAGAAGAATTTCATGAGGCTTTACCGCTGCCTTGATAGTAACAAGCTCCTCCATGAGCTCCTCATCTATCTGAAGACGGCCAGCCGTATCGACAATCAGAACATTGTGTCCTTTTTTCTCAGCCTCCTTCATAGCTGCCAGTGCTATTTTTTCCGGTTCTCTGCAGTCTCTCATGGTAAATACAGGTGTATCAACCGCTTTGCCGACAATTTCCAGCTGGTCAATAGCTGCTGGTCTGTATATGTCGCATGCACAGAGCATAGGATTTTTGCCGTTTTTCTTCAGGTAATTCGCCAGTTTACCACATGTGGTGGTTTTACCTGTTCCCTGAAGGCCTACCATCAGATAAACAGTAAACCCCTTCGGAGAAAAGGTCAGCTTGCTGCCCGTTCCGCCCATCAGCTCTGTCAGCTCTTCATTTACTATTTTTATAACCTGCTGCCCCGGAGTGAGACTTGCCATAACCTCCTCACCGAGAGCCTTTTCCTTCACTGCAGCTACAAAGTCCTTAACTACCTTGAAGTTTACATCCGCTTCAAGAAGAGCCAGCTTGACCTCACGCATTGCCGCATTAATATCGGCTTCAGTGAGACTTCCTTTGCCCTTGAGTCCTTTGAAGACATTCTGCAGTTTTTCCGATAATCCTTCAAAAGCCATAGGATTAATCCTCCAGTTTATCTATAATCAGTTTAACTTTTTTTAAATCATCTATCACATCCGCCTGACACAGCTCTGATGATGACTGCAGCCTGTTAGTCAGGGCATCTATGATTTCATCTATCCTGCGCACGGCATCACTGCTCTTCTGGAATTTCTTCACAAGGCCGAGCTTTTCCTCATATCCTTTAAGAGCTTTCTCAGCGTTCTTCAATGCATCATGCACGCCCTGCCGGCTTATATCAAACTCGGCAGCTATTTCCGAAAGAGTGTAGTTTTCTTCATGGTAAAGCTCCATAACTTCCCTCTGACGCTTTGAAAGGAGCTGTCCGTAAAAATCATAAAGCAGACTTGCCTGTGTGATTTCATCGATATTCATTTCTCACCCTCCGGCCCGTATTGCAGACTTTCTGACAAGTTACATTACTTGACACCATATGAGTATACATCTACACAGTTTTGCTGTCAAGCTTTTTTCCTTAACATTACGATTTCTTTATATATTACTGAATTCCACATTGGCAAACACATTTCCATAAGCATCCTGAAGAGAAATCACCTCTGTTTTTTCTTCAAGATTGTATCTGTGAGGTATCATAACATCGCCATATTCTGCTGCAGTTCTATATTCAATTCTGACTGTGTTATAGCCACAGCCATCCGGCAGACATTCCTCAGCCAGCTGGAGATATACGGAATTGTTCATATGCCTGTTGATGTCTATATGATATCTGCAAACCTTGACCTCATCCATAATCTCCGGCTCTCTGTCCTTAGGCAGCTTGATTTTGCGCGGCAGATATGTCATATCCTGAAATTTTTTATCGATAGGTACCGATGCTGCCACCTCATGCGGAACAGCCGTAGCCTTCATCTGATTCAGATCTATGAAAGCCCCTCCGGCATATGAGGATATTCTGACATTCCCATCCTTGTCGTATATATTCGTGTTTCTGAATCCATAACTGTTCTTAAGCTGATATACAGTTGTAACCACGTCTACCGATTCTCCGTAATAAACAGGACTGTGAAAGTTCACCTGTCGTGAAACCAGAAACATAGTGATATTGTTTGCTTTGAAATACTCCTGAACCTGCTGCTCGCTGTCCAGCTGAAACCCTGAGCAATCCTGCATGAAATCAACTGCTGCTCTCAAAGTAAGTTTTCCATCCGGGCCGACATGACTGTTTCCCACTTGCCTTGTTATCCTGTACATATTTATATTATCCCTTTCTCTTCATACTGTTCAGTTCTTCCTTCTGTTCCGGTGTTATCCTGAGACTTTCTCTGGCTTTCTGCAGTGCTTTGTTATATGTAAAATCATCAAGATTACAAACTTCCATATATATCTTTGTCTTGTCATAGAATTTTACAAAGCATATGGATATCAACCACGCCACCGCCATCTTTACATAATACCCTTCGTGTCTGATACTATCTGCATGCATAAAAACTTTATCCAGATACTCTTCATTTATATAATAATCAAGAAGCATCACAACACCGAACCTTACAGCATATTCATCACAGGAACTCAGATATCTCTGAAGATATTCATACACATCATTCAGATGCTTCTTTGTAAATTTAAGCCCGGTACAGAAAACATCGCATATTGCCCAGTTCCTTATTTCCGGAACAAATCTATCTATATGCTTATAGTACCATTCAGGTTCCTTTTTACCCGATAGTCCTATAATCATGCCCCTAAGCATTATCTCCTCATAATAGTCAGTTCCGATTTCATCTATCAGACCGTCTATGTCGTCTCCCCAGGTTCTGATAAGCTCTCTGGCATATTGTCTCATAACCGGAACCCTCACTCCTATTATCGTATTTTCACCAGGTACAAGCGAACTGTGGAATTCTCTGTACTTTTCATCCTGAAGTGAGAAAATATGTGACCTTATTTCATTCCTGTCTATCATCCTCTTCACCTGCAATTCTGCTTATTACTTCTTCCTTTACTTTTTTAATTGCTTCCTCTGCTTCCTCAAGCTTCTGTTTCTGATGCTCTACAGAACGTTCCAGGAAGCTTTCCAGATGCTCTCTAAATGGTTCATCCGTATGAAACGCCAGCAAAAACCGTTTTTTCTGTTCCATCTCTTCTCTCTGCTGTCTGATAAAATCCTTCAGCTCCTCATACCTGATTACAAGTTCGTTTTCTGATGCAAACCGCCTTATCTTGTTGGAAAGCTGAAGTGAATAGCTCAGATCTATGATAAATATACCGAAGAACATCCCGATAAAAAAAGAAAACGCAAGATGCTGTGACAACCATACAACCCAGCTTATCACATGGGTATTTACGGAAAAATAATATGCCGTACCCAGCAGCCCCCATATAGCAGAAAACTTAGGACATATCACGCCCTGTATGTTAAGCTTTTCATGACTGTAATCCCAGAGCTTGACTTTCATTCCCTTTACAAATATCAGCCCGGCAATATACTCTATTATAGTCATAACTGCAGCCATTATCACGAAAACAATAACTGCATTCACCCAGATATTATCAGTTTCAAAGGTCATAGTAACACATGAAACCACAAACATTCCCCATAGACCGAAGCCGTAGAGAGGAAGATACGGGCCGACAAGAAAGCCGGGGTTTATCCATTTTCTTTCAGGATTGTTTACAGAAATAAAACGTCTGAACAGCAGTTCCATGCACCAGCCCAGACAGCTGCCGATAAAAAACAAAAAAGCAAAAACGAGCAGATTGTTCAAAAAAATACCCCCTTTTTTATTTTTGTTGCAAATGCAACAGACTTTCCTTTATCATTATATTAAAATTCAGTTGCAAAAGCAAGGAGGCTAACAATATGAGAAGACATGACAGAGAGATGAATAGAGATTTCGCACTTTATGTAGTTGATAAATGTGAATACGCAGTAATGGCTATGACTGACACTGACGGAGCTCCATACTGCCTGCCGATCACCATTGCGCGAGATGGCAGTTCAGTTTATTTCCATTCTGCAAAGGCGGGACATAAAATTGATATTCTAAGGAATTCACCTGATATATGTCTGGCATGCGTAGGTGATACCAACAGACCTGAAGATAAATTCACCACTGAATTTGAATCCGCTGTTATAAGAGGAAAAGCAGAAGAAATAACGGATCACAATGAGATGATACATGCACTCAGGCTGATTTGTCAGAGACATAGTCCCTCTAATATGCATGAATTCGATGATGCCATATCCAGAAGCCTCGAAAGAACCGGTGTATGGAAAATAAATATAGAAGAAATCACCGGGAAAAGAAAAAAATACGATAAAAACGGCGAAGAAATGAAGTTTGGAAGAATGGAATAGCTTCTGCCGAAAAAACAAATAGAAGGAGAGATAAACTCAATGTTAAGAAAAATCATAAAAATAGATGAAGATAAATGCAATGGATGTGGGCTCTGTGCCCAGGCATGCCATGAGGGCGCCATCGGGATGGTAAACGGTAAAGCTAAACTGCTGCGCGACGATTACTGTGATGGTCTGGGAGACTGCCTTCCTGTATGTCCTACTGATGCCATTTCTTTTGAGGAACGCGAAGCCGCTCCTTACGATGAAGCTGCTGTAAAAGCAAAGATGTCCGCTAATCATGACTACCACGGCAACGGTTCTCCAAGTGCATTGACCCACTGGCCCGTTCAGATAAAGCTTGCGCCGATAAACGCCCCGTATTTCAAGGATGCTGATTTACTGATTGCTGCTGACTGCTGTGCATATGCATATGGCAATTTCCATGGCAGATTCATGAAAAATAAAGTCACTCTGATAGGGTGTCCTAAGCTTGATATGATTGATTACAGTGAAAAGCTTACGGAAATACTCAAAAACAATGATATCAGAAGCATCACCACAGCCCGCATGGAGGTTCCATGCTGCGGTGGCATTGAATATGCTGTAAAGCAGGCACTTGACGCTTCAGGCAAAAAAATACCGCTGGAAGTTATAACTATCGGTATTAACGGAGAAATAAAATAAGCTGTTCATTTTTATCGTTTATGATAAACGATTTATCATAAACGATAATTTTTTTATTTTTTCTCAATACTCCTGTTTTTTAATTACTGACATCTTTTCCTCAAAACGTTCATTTTTAAGTCTTTTTAATTTTCTGACATTTTTTCGCTTTAGTGGCACAGTTCTTGCTTTTATTATTTACAACAAAGCAAACCTTTCATTTTTCGTTAACTTTGCGTTTTAACAGGAGATTATTTATTATGACAGAGAATAATTTAAACGATCTTAACAAAACAAACCGGCTCATACCTTTTAAAATCAAAGTAGGATATGCAATGGGAGGAACCGGAGACGCCATCGCCTATGATTTTATCGGCAGCTTCCTTCTGTTTTTCCTGACAGATCTGGCCGGTCTGAGCCCTGCACTTGCAGGAACCATCATAAGTCTGGCTGTACTATGGGATGCCATAACAGACCCTGTAATAGGTATGCTTTCTGACAGAAGCAAGTCAAAATACGGAAAGAAACGACCTTTCCTGCTTTTCTCAGCAATACCTATGGCACTGGTTATGATTGGCCTCTTCCATGTTGTAGCTTTTGAAGGCTCTGCAAAATTCGTATATTATCTGATTTTCGCATGTCTCTTCTGGACTGCATACACGTGCTTTAACATTCCATATTTCTCACTGGGCGGATGCCTTACTTCAAATACCGATGAACGTACAAGAATCCGTTCTGTTGCACAGGTATTTAATTTCATCGGAGTGTTCTTCGCAAGTGCCGTTCCGACCTTCCTCGTTGGAATGTTCCAGAAGGCAGGCTTCAGCGAAGTCGATTCATGGCAGTATGCTGTAATAATTATCGGAACAATCGCAGCAATCGTAATAATGATCAGCTGGAATGCAACAAGAGGCTATGAGCTTGACATTGAAGAGACAACAGACAGCTCACACGATAATATTTTCAAAGAGGTCAAGGAAGTATTATGCCTGCGCCCTTATCTGAACGTTATTCTGAGTCAGCTGCTGTTCTATGCATGCTACACCATTTCAAGCTCAGCAATTATCTATTTCACAGAAAACAATCTCGGCATGGGCGAAACAGAAGCCTCTCTGATATACACCGGTGTTACTATCGGCGGTATCATCGTATCAATACTGCTTGGTCCTATTGCTGTTAAATTCGACAAGCGCACAGCATATATAGCATGCATGTTTATCGGCGGTATCATCATGGTTATCGGTAAATTCATACCTATTGAATCATTGTTCGTAGCTATCCTTTTCGCTGCAGTCATCAACATCGGCTCTGCAGGTCACTGGACATTGAGCTATACACTTCTGTATGATATTTACGAAATTGATGAATTCAAAAACGGCAAGAGAAGAGAAGGCTTCCTTATGGCATTCTTCTCATTCTGCGGTAAGCTGGGAGGCGCTGCAGCAGGCTCCATCACAGGTTGGATTCTCCAGTTCGCACATTATGATGCGACTGCAGCAACACAGACTCCTGAAGCACTGGCTGCAATCAAATCATTATTTACATTCTGGCCAGGATTATTCTGTCTGGCAGCAGGTTTCGTAATCTTACTGTACCCTGTTACTCGTCCGCGTTTCGAGCTTCTTCTCAAGAACCTTGAATTGAAGCGTCAGGGTAAGGAATACTCAACCGAAGGCTTCGAAAAGCTGATCAGATAGTAATAATACATTTTTCTTCCACGCAGTCTCGGTAGTACAGGCAGCGTGGATACTTCCCCAAAAAAAATGCCCGGTTTATTTCAAACCGGGTATTTTGTTATGTTTTATTTAGAAGCGGCTTTGCCTATCCCCTCACAGAACGTCGGATGCGGATAAATGAATTTTGACATATCCTCAAGAGTAAGTTCAGATGCAATTGCCTGAGAAAACTGCGATATCATATCTGTCGCTCTGGCACACATCATCTGTGCTCCCAGAATTTTCTCCGTTTCAGCATCAGCTATAACCTTGATAAACCCACGTTCCTGCTGGGTCAGAACCGATTTTCCGTTGCTGCTCATAGGATATTTTCTGGCAATAACCTTTAATCCTGCTTCTTTCGCATCATCTGCAGTAATACCTACACATGCGATTTCAGGATCTGTATAAACACAGGAAGGCACTTCGTTCATACGTACCGGTGCCTCAGAGCCTGCCATATGCGCTACAGCGTTTCTACCTTCAGCACTTGCAACATGCGCCAGTTGTATTCCGCCTATAGCATCACCAATAGCATAAATCCCCGGTACACTGGTCTGATAATTCTCATCCACTACGATGCATCCCTTCTGCATCTCAATAGCCTTTACCTCCGCCGCGCTTTCATCGGTTATCAATCCATCAGTATACGGCACACGACCAGCTGCAACAAGCACAATTTCTCCTTCTGCCGTACATTCCTTGCCCTTTTCGTCATATCTGCAGCTCAGTACCGAACCGTCTTCGCTCAGCGTGATCTCCTCCACCTTGGAGTTTGTATGAATATCCACTCCTCTTTTTCCAAGAACCATCGATATGCTCCTGCTTATCTCTTTATCGAGATTGCAAAGGGCACGCTTCAGGAATTCTATAACAGTAACCTTGCATCCAAGGCTGCTGTAAATAGCTGCGAATTCTATCCCAATAACACCACCGCCTATAATCACAAGGCTTTCCGGAACATGTGACAGCGACAGCATTTCATCACTAGTGACAACCCCAGGAAGATCGCTCCCCTTGATAGGAGGCTTACCCGGAACCGAGCCTGTTGCAATAAGTATATTGCCTGTTTCCAGGATATCTTCTCCAACTCTGACATGAGTACTGTCAACAATGGAGCCGATACCTTCAATCACATCCACACCGCAATGCTGCATTGAGAATGTCAACCCTGACCTCAGTTTCTCCAAAATATCATTTTTGTGATTCTGCAGAGCTGCTGCATCAATATCCAGCTCTGTACCGCATATGATTCCATTTCCCGCACTTTCTTTTACCTCTCTCAGAAGCTCTGCGGAGTGCAGAATGGTTTTGGTAGGTATACATCCCCTGTTCAGGCATGTCCCTCCTATGGTGCTCTTTTCGATTATAGCTGTTTTAAGGCCTCTTGCAGCGGCTTCTTCAGCCGCATCAGTTCCTCCCGGACCGCTTCCTATAATAATCAGGTCGTATTTTTTATCCATATATCTGCTCCTGTTCCTTCTTTCAAAATCTGCAGGTGCACAGCACCTGCAGATCATCTTTGTTCAGTAAAACTTTTTCTTAAATTACTGGAAGTCCCAGCTTCCTGTCATAGCTTTGATGTCACTGCCTATCCGTTCAATCGGAAGCTCTGTTACATCATCCTCAGATGCCATCATACTGTCTATTACACCAGCTATGCGATCCTGCGAATACTCACAGCCCTCAAGTCCGTTTCGAAGCCTCATAATATAATCCTGCTCCATGGCATCTGAATAAATGTGAAGATCATCTATGATACCGTTTCTGACGTTGAAATAAAATTCTATATCTCCCCATTCAAAACGGCGACCCTCAGTATGATCATAAAACCTGTTGCTGCCATATATCCAGTCCTTCGACATGAATCTTTCAGCATAAGCTTCAATATCATCCTGACGCAATTCATCCGCTGTCATATCTTCAACAGGTAGCCCGTAAACATCACTAAAAGCATGTCTGAGTGCATTTTTAACCTCACTGACGCTTATATCTGTTTTGTAATCTATAAGATTGCCCACTCTGGCTCTGACAGAATCAACGCCCTTCAGCGCCAGCTTTTCTTTTGATACATTGAGATATTTACCAATTTTGTTTTTGTCAGTATCAATAAGAAGTGTCCCATGGTGATAGCAGTTGCCATGCTTTCTGTAAAAAGCGTTCCCTGATATTTTTGCACCCTCAACAGTAACATCATTTCTGCCGCTTCTCTCAGCCTTGATTCCCAGGCTTTCAAGGGCATTCAGTATTACCTGTGTCTGTTTAGCAACATCATAATCAGCTTTTCGAACGATAAATGTGAAGTTCAGATTGCCCATATCATGAAAAACGGCTCCGCCTCCCGAAAGACGTCTCACCAGGAAAACCCCGTCCTTTTCGGCTTCTTCCACGTTGCACTCTTTCCTGAGATTCTGATTTCTGCCTACCACCACTGTATGCCGGTTCTGCCAGAGATACAGAATGCAGGTATCATCTTCAACGTTTAATGTCAGGTATTCTTCAACAGCCAGGTTCCTGTATGGATATGTTTCTGAGGTATCCAGAAAAAGCAATTTGTTTATCATTACTATTCCTCTTTTTCAAAGTCATATCGAACTATCGGATGACGTGCAGCTTTGACTTCATCAGGTCTTTTTATTGCTGCATTGTGAGGTGCTCCGTGAAGCTTTTCCGGATCGCTGTATGCATCCTCTTTTATTTTGAGAAGCACAGAAACAGCATTGTCTATCGTTTCTTTCGTCTCAGTCTCAGTCGGCTCGAACATAAGAGCCTCATGCACGATAAGCGGGAAGTATATCGTAGGTGGATGGATTCCGTAATCAATCAGAGACTTCGCAACATCCATAGCTGAAACACCGGTTTCCTTCTTAAGCTCCACAGCACTGATAACAAACTCATGCAGACATCCCTTATCATAAGGTATATCGTATTCCTTTTCCAGCTTTGCCTTCATGTAGTTCGCATTGAGAACCGCATTTCTGGCAGCTTCCGGAACTCCTTCACGCCCAAGCGTCAGAAGATATGTCAGAGCCTTCGCTACTACAAGCGCATTGCCATAAAACTCTCCTACCGAGCCGATTGTGTTTTCTGCAGCTGTCATATCATAAGTACCATCTGCCTTTTTATCAATTCTCATTCCAGGAAGGAATCCTGCCAGAAAATCCTTGCATGCAACAGGGCCGCTTCCCGGACCGCCTCCGCCGTGAGGTGTCGAGAAGGTTTTATGAAGATTCATATGCATAACATCAAATCCCATGTCTCCCGGACGCACTATACCCATTACCGCGTTGAGGTTTGCCCCATCGTAATAGCAAAGTCCGCCTGCATCGTGTATTATCTCTGTTATCTTAAGGATATTTTTATCAAAAATACCTAATGTATTAGGATTAGTCAGCATCAGTCCTGCTGTATCATCACCGACTGCTGCAGCCAGCTGTTCCAGATCTATTCCACCATCCTCATTGGAAGGAACGCTCACCACCTCATATCCACACATTGAGCCGCTGGCAGGATTTGTGCCGTGAGCAGAATCCGGAACGATAATTTTGTTTCTCTTAATATCATTGTTGGCAACATGATATGCCTTAATCAGCTGGATTCCTGTAAATTCTCCATGTGCACCAGCTGCAGGCTGGAAGCACACTGCATCCATTCCTGTGATTTCTTTAAGATACATCTCAGCAGTATCATATAATTCCAGCCAGCCCTGCATAGATGATACAGGCTGCAGCGGATGAATATCCGTCAATCCCTCCAGAGCAGCAGCATCCTCGTTCACTTTAGGATTATACTTCATCGTGCATGAACCCAGCGGATAGAAACCATCATTTACGCCATATGCACGATGTGCCAGCTTGCTGTAATGTCTGCTGATTTCGGTTTCAGACACCTCAGGGAGTTCAGGCTTGCTGCTTCTGCATAATGCAGCATCAAATTCAACTTCAGGCACATCACAATCGGGCAGAAGTGCGAGTTTCTTTCCGGCAACGCTTTTTTCAAAAATAAGTTCCATATTACTCCTCCTCTCCCCTCAATACAGCATTAACAATCTGAACAGCTTCATCAATCTCGGCCTTAGTATTAACCTCTGTAGCACACCAGAGAATATGCTCATCATCCAGCTGAAGTCCTCCCAGAATATCATTATTGTCAAGAGCCTTAAGAATGTCTTCACTTGAAGCCTGAGTTCCTTCAGGAATTGCAGTTACAAATTCATTAAAGAATACATTATCATTGTCCATTTCAAGACCTGCGGATTTAAGCCCCGATGCCAGATAGTGTGCCTTTGCAGCTGACTGCTTTGCAGCCTCTGCCATACCCTCAGGACCCATAGCTGCCATATAAACCGACGCCGTAAGCGCACACAACGCCTGATTGGAGCAGATATTAGAGCTTGCCTTCTCTCTTCTTATGTGCTGCTCTCTTGCCTGCAGAGTCAGTACGAATGCTCTGTTGCCTTCATCATCAGTGGTTTCGCCAACGATTCTGCCAGGAATCTTTCTCATCATATCTTCCTTAACGGCCATAAATCCAAGGTAAGGGCCTCCGAAAGAAAGAGGCATTCCCAGCGACTGTCCTTCTCCTACAGCTATATCTGCACCGTATTCTCCCGGCGTTTTGAGCATACCCAGAGAAATCGGATCACAGCCCATAATGAATTTGGCCTTCGCATTATGTACTATTTCCGCCATTTCTTCAGGCGCTTCTATGATACCGTAGTAGTTAGGCTGCTGCATATAAAAGCACGCCGGCTTCGGATCCTCTCCCATCAGCTTACCGAGAGCCTCTATGTCTGTGCGATGATCGGCTGTTTCAGGAACTGTAACCACCTTCACATCAGCAGCATTGCAGTATGTCATTATTACTTTTTTTACATTTGGATGAACAGCTTCTGAAACAAAAACCGTCTCATGACGTCTGTCACGGCACATCATTACAGCTTCTGCAGCTGCAACAGCGCCATCATATACAGATGCATTTGAAACGTCCATTCCAGTCAATTCACATATCATAGTCTGATATTCAAAGATAGACTGAAGTATACCCTGACTCAGCTCTGCCTGATAAGGAGTATATGCTGTTACGAATACCTCCTTGTTCACTACGCTTTTTACGATTGACGGGATATAGTGATTGTAAGCACCTGCTCCGCGAAAACAGCTCTTATATTTTTTGTTTTTTCCCGCCATGTCTTTCATTTTACGGATGACCTCAAGCTCGCTCATACCTTCAGGTATATCAAGCCCTCCGGAAACAACCATCTCCTGCGGAAGATCCGAAAACAGCTCTTCAAAGCTTTCGAAGCCTGCCTCTTTGAGCATTTCCATCCGCTCCCTGTCTGTATTAGGAACGTATGAACCCATCTGAAACACCTCCTTGCCAACGATGTTCTTTTTTATGTTATATTTACTGTTATTCTTCTGAGGCTTCCACAAAGGCTTCATATGCATCTGCATCGAGAAGCTCTGCTGTTCCTGTTATTCCTTCAACCTTTACAAGCCATGCACCATATGGATCTGAGTTGATCATCTGAGGCTCATCCAGCAGTTCCTCATTGATTTCTGCTACAGCTCCTGCTACAGGCATCAGCACATCTGATACAGCCTTAACAGATTCAACATCTGCAAACACTTCATCAGCATCAAATTCATCGCCTTCTTCAGGAAGATTGATAAATACCAGGTCGCCAAGCTCCTGCTGTGCAAAGTCAGTCAATCCTACCAGTGCAGTAGTATCATCGATCATCTTTACCCATTCATGTGATTTTGAATACTTTAACTCTTTTGGAAAATTCATAATAATACCTCCATTAAAATATAGTAACTCTTAATTTTTTGCTTTATTTTATTTTTCTTGCTTCGATATAATATCTCTTATCTTCAGCATGTCCCATTGAGAATGTCTTTCTCGGCAGAGCACCATCTGCAACGATGCTTTCGAACAGGCTGTTCTTTTCCATCGGCGGAAGCATGAAAGCTATACAGCCCGGTTTTGCTCCAAAATCCCTGGCAATTTCATCATGTATATAATCTATCGTTCCGCTGTTCTTCGCAAGATAATCATCGATAAATTTCTGAAGTGTTCCTACCGGCAGATTTGAATCAGAGTTCATTATAGTTATGAACCCGTTTCCTGCTCCTGTTACATATTCAATAACATGTCCTTCATCCGATGCACCTTCCTTATGGTCAGGATAGTATTCCTTCAGTGCTTCAATCACCTTCTGCGGTTCAACATCAAAGAGCACGCGATGAATAGGCTCAAAGGTCAGAGCATCATCATAAAGGCTTACGATTTCCGCAAGTGCCCATCTTGCAGGGTGCTTTAAGGCAGCTTCTTCACCGATTTCCTGTTTAAGCTCTTCATAGCATGCTTTTGCAGTTGCCAGCGAATGATTGCCGTCTCCTACCGCAAACAGAAGCTGTCCTTCACTATGATCCAGCAGCTTGTTCAGCGCATCTGCAATTCCCTGCTTTTTATCATCAGGAACAAGATATGCACAGGCATGCCCGCCGCCTTCCATTAAGTCGAAATCATAAACACAATCCTTACATTCAGCCAGCGGCCCGATTACCGTATTCTCAGGATCATCGATCAGGAGCATTACGTGCGGCAGCTCTATCGAAGCTTCACGTCTCACCGCCTGCCTTGGAGGAATACGCTCGAGCACTGTACCTTCTGTGGCACGGATAAGCGATGTACTTCCTTTATTGTAATCATAGCATTCCAGATCCACCATGCCGATAACGCCTTTTCTTACTCTGCCGTCGCTCTGAACACGTTCCAGATATATGAATGCATCGTCGTAGGTTTTGAAGACACCTTCATTGATATACTGATCCATCGCATTGTGGATTGCCGCTATTCTATCTTCAGTGTTCCCGCCGGAAAGAAACATTTCCGGCAGAATCAGCTTGAAGGTAGATACAGCATCACCGACATTTTTCTCAACCTGCTCCCAGTATTCAGGCTGTGATGTGAACTGGTCGCATGCAACTACAGCCCATTTTTCCCAGTCACAATCTGCAGGAAGTAAAATGTCTGCAGGCGCAAATCCGATTCTTTCAAAACCTTTGATTTTGTCTGTATTTACCATTTTTTTCTCCTTCTCTGAGTTTGAGTTAACAGCTTATTACAGTCCCAGACGAACTGCAAAATCTTCCATTGCCTTCTCTGCTTCAGGATCGTCGAAGCAGTATTTCATGATTGTAAATCCGCTTCTCAGCTTCTTAACCTCATCCTTGACGTCCTTTCCTCTCAATGCACAATCTGCCATCAGCTCAGCCACCTTAGCGAATTCCTTTTCGGTAAAGCCGAAGCGTGTCATTTCCGAAACACCAAGTCTCAATGCACCCGAAGCAGTAAATCCTTCTTCATATGGTGTTGCCTGATAATTGCAGATCAGATTATTTTCTTCAAGTCTCTGTGCAATTTCAGGGCCTGTACCATATCCTACACTAACGATTACCTGATGAGTTTCAGTGTATCCTATTGATGGATCACCTTCAACCTGGAAACCTTCATCGGCAAGACTTCTGGCGAAGCTCTTGGCGTTTTTGATAATATTCTGCTGATATTCATCCTTGAAGGTATTCATTTCATATGCTGCCATGAGCAGTGCAAGCTGAGTACCAAGATGGTGGTTACTTGTGCTTCCCGGGAACGCCCTTGACTGAATAGTTTCCCATAATCCGTATTTGAAATCGCTCTTTTCCCAGTTTCCGCCAATAATACCTCTCTGAGGGCCGAAGAATGTTTTATGAGTTGAGCCTGTTACAAGGTCTGCACCTTCTTCGAACGGTTTCTGGAAATGATCTCCTATAAGACCAAGCACATGAGCCATATCATACATTATATTGATATCATATCCCATTTTCTTGATAAAGTCACTTATTTCCTTTACAGGCTCTTTGTAAAGCACCATGCTCTTTCCAAAAATGATCAGCTCCGGTCTGTACTCATCAATGACTTCCTTTGTTTTCTCAACATCGATTCTGTACGGGTCATCTGCACATACAGGGAAGTTTACTACAGCCTTCTTTTCTGTTACAGGATCAACTGCAACAAAGTCCTTTAACGCTCCCATAGGCTGTGCCGAAAGGTGTCCGCCCTTGATAATATGGTTGTTTAATATGTATCCGAGTCTCTTCGGTTCAACCTTCCTGTTGAGCCTGTTTTTGAAATCAACCAGCGCGGAGAAAACGCATGTATTTGACATCTGTCCGCTGAGCACACGTGTTTCAACCTCTCTGCAGCCGAGGAATTTTGACATTTCCTGCATCAGAAGCTCTTCGACTTTGCCGATAAACTCTGTTCCCTGATAATAGAACACTTCTTCATCATAGAACGAAGCAACCTTCCTATGTTCAGCATATCTGAAGCATGGGTCTGAAATCTGCAGCATTCTGACTGCCTTGGATGCTGACATTTCTGAAGGGATCAGATTGATACATTCCTCCTGTCTCCATACATGATTATTCAGAGCATCATGTATAAGATTGAGAGCGGCTTCATGTCCCTGTGTTTTAGGCACTTCAGCTTCCTCTTCGTCCTCTCTGTAAAGTATTACTCTGGTATATGGAGGTGCATCGTTTTTCATATGGAATTCAGGTATTACTGCTTCAAGCATTTTACCTCTTACATCGATCTGAACCTTTTCATCTGCCAGCACATCACTGTCTATGTAGCAGAAGCCTATACTTCTTCTGTTTATCTGATCTGTTATCTTGGTACTGAGACCCTTTCCTTCTGATACGTAATAAGGAACCATGGTACCGCTTGTTACATAACCTATCTGCTTTCCGTCCTTCATTACCGGGCAGCCTGCTCTCATAACGCCTCTCTCAAGCAAAGTGATAGGCATCATTCTTCTCGGCAATGCTTCACAATCGGAGAAATCTCTATTGTTTATTCTGACAAACGCTTCCTGCTGCTTCTTAAGACTGCTGCGTCCTATATAATCGCCCTTCTGATCTGAGAAGCTTACAGCGAATTTTGCCAGCGGTATTGCGAAAATAGGAATCTCATTGCCATCGATATCCTTGCCCAGTTCATGACCATGCAGCGGCATTCCCGCTTCAAGACGTGTGGTATCTCTGGCTCCAAGTCCTGCAGGTTTCGCTCCTTCTTCAATGAGCTTATCCCACATTTTTTCGGCGTACTCGCTCTTAATATATATTTCATAACCGATAGGCTCGCCTGTGTATCCTGTCTTGGCAACTCTCATAACCATGTTATCCATGGATGGTACAGTCAGTGTATTAAGCTCATTTCTCATAGGCTCAGTCAGCTGCACATCTCCGCCAACAATTCTCTGGAGAATGTTCTTGGATTCCGGCCCCTGAACTGCGATTGCAGCCCACTCATCTGAAACGTTCTCCAATGTGGCATCAAAATTCTTGATTTGTTCATTGAAGTGTTCCAGAACTATATCTGTATTTGCAGCATTTACAACTACAGTAAAATAATCTTCTTCAAATCTGTACACATACGCATCGTCTATAGCCCCGCCCTGCTCGTTCGGTACTATTGAATACTGTGCCTTGTTCAGTTCAAGAGCCTGAACATTGTTTGTCAGCACATGCTGCAGGAACTCAACCCTCTGCGGGCCTTTAACATTAAGTCTTCCCATATGCGATACATCAAATATGCTGCATGCATGTCTTGTATACAGATGCTCTGCAATTATCCCTGTAGGATACTGTATCGGCATTTCCCATCCTCCGAAGTCTACCATTTTAGCTCCGGCCTTTACATGAGCTTCATACAGCTGTGTTCTTTTTAACTCACCCATTGTTGTTCCTCCTCGTTTCAACAAAAGAAAATGCGCATAAATATAATGTATAATTATATCTATGCGCTCTGTCTTCTTTAACCTGAAAGATTTATCTTCTTCGGTGCATTTCTGCTTTCCAGAGTGTCGTCCAGAACCGGTCCTTTTGCCTGAGAGTTTTTCGCTCTGTTCACCTTCGGCGCCGCATCTTATGCGATCTCTCCCGAATCCTTCATCCGACTATTAAGTTATAAAAATTATAACATGATATAGTAGTTTTTGTCAAATATTTCTGTCTTTTATTCCGCGTCGTTCTATAATAAATCCAGCATCGTTTGACAGTTTTACATTCCTTTAGTATTTATACTGAGCGACTTCATCTTACGGTATAATGTAGCCTCCCCGATACCCAGCATTCTCGCGACTCTTTTCTTGTCCGTGACAGAGTATCCTTCTCTTTCGAGATGCTGCTCTATAATATGCTTTTCGAAGGCTTTTGTCTGCTCCTCCAGCGTGAGGCTGCGGTCACATATCGAATTCATCTGATTCAGCTTCTCCGAGAGCGATTCCTTGGAAATAATCTGACTATCCTCCATATTTATTGCATATTCCACAGCGTTCTCAAGTTCACGAACATTACCTGGCCAGTTGTATGCCATCAGAGCATTCATGGCCTCTTCACTGAAGCCTTTGATATCCTTATCCATCATGCTGCAGTATTTATTCAGAGCATTGTTCAGAAGCAGCGGCAGATCCTCTCTTCTGTCACGCAGCGCAGGCATATGAATAGGGATAACATTAAGTCTGAAAAACAGATCCTCACGAAACTCCTTATTCCTTATCATCTGCTCGAAATCTCTGTTGGTGGCAGCAATAACTCTGACATCCACTGAGATTTCCTCAGTCCCTCCGACACGCTCAAACCTTCCTGATTGAAGAACATGAAGTAGCTTGCCCTGAAGATGCAGAGGCATATCTCCTATTTCATCCAGAAATATAGTACCTCCATCTGCCAACTCGAATTTACCAGGCTTGCCGTTTTTTCTAGCTCCTGTAAAAGCACCTTCTTCATACCCGAATAGCTCACTTTCTATAAGCGTATCAGGAATAGCAGCACAGTTAACATGTATAAAAGGTCTGTCCTTCCTGTTGCCTTCATAATGAATAGTTTTGGCTACAAGACCTTTTCCCGTACCACTTTCGCCCGTAATAAGCACACTGGATCTGCTGTCAGTAATCCTGTCTATCTGTGCTTTGATTTCCTTGATGCTTCTGCTGTTTCCTACAATATCATTATACTGATCCGGCATACTGTTTTCTGTCATATCGTAAACCATTTTTCTGATATCTGCCATATCTTCAAATGATATTACAGCTCCTGCTGCGCTGCTGCTTTCATCCGCTTTGACCATTTCTTCAGTAAAATCAAGAAATATAGGACATATATCCATCAGCAGATGCATATCGCTCCCATTTCTTCGGATGTAACGTTTCTCGATGCTTTTATGTTCCTCACCATTTCTGACTGCTTCCAGAACAAACGGATCATCAAGAATGAATTCAATATTTTTCTCAACAACCTCCTCATACCTTCTGTTGAGCAGCCTGAGCGCCCTTTCGTTACATTCCAGAACGGTACCATGTCTGCTGACATACAGAACACCCTTATTAATAACAGATAATATAGTACGCATGCCATTGGTAATTGCCATCTCCTTAGCTTTGATAGCAATAAGGTAGGCCATTTTATTGCAGAAATTCAGATAACTCTCCTTTTTTGAAAGAAGATCCTCACGCTGCTCCTCAGTAAAGGCAACCAGCCCTATTATCCCTATTACTTTACCATCCAGCTCTATCGGACAGCATATTTCGGCCAGCTCACCTTCATCTCCCCAGTAATCAGGATGATTTATTGCATCCTCGACAATATACTGAGTTCCTGTACGAAAAATCATTCCATATATCTCGTTGGTACTGGCATCTCCGCATTCCTCAATGCCTCCGATACGATCTCTGTAACGCCCTGTACCGGCAACAATTATCTGATCATCACCGACAATCTCAGTTTCTATCTCAACTGCCTCGGAAATCGCATCGGCAACAGCCTGCACTGTGTTCTGTATTGCAGAAAGCTTCATATTACAGTCCTCCTAAATCAACGACCTACTGAAATCGTCTCCGGCAGCGTGCTGCCTCCGTCTATAACAAATTCACTGCCTGTTATGTATGCAGCTTCATCAGACGCCAGAAATGCAGCCAGATATCCTATTTCTTCAGGATGCCCGAAACGTCCCGCAGGAATAGTTTCCACAATCTCATCAAGCACCCTCTGAGGATTCTGCGCATCAGTTTCCACCGCTGTCAGTTCCACCATCGGTGTCAGGAAATACCCCGGAAGTATAGCATTGGATGTAATATTATACGAAGCGGTATCAATAGCTATAGCTTTGCTGAAGCCCAGCAGAGCAGACTTTGTTGTTGCATATGCAATATTTTCCGGATCGCATACCCTTGGTCCCGTTACCGATGATATGGTTACTATTCTGCCATATTTACGCTCCATCATTCCAGGAAGCACTGCTTTGACACAGTTCCACGCACCATTTATGTTAATTTCAAAATGAAGGTCACGCAGCTCCTCATCCATCTTTTCAATCTCTGTAAGCAATGAAATCCCGGCATTATTTACAAGTATATCTATTCTGCCGTATTCAGTTTCCACATCTTTAACCACTTTGCCGACAGCTGCCTTATCTGTTACATCCATTACATAGCCACGCACCTTATTATTACCGGATGCTTCTATTATTCCGGCTGCAGATTCCATCACCTTATCAGATTTATCCGTCATGATAGTTACCGCACCTTTTTCTGCCATTACCCTGGCAATACCAAATCCATTTCCCTGAGCTGCACCTGTAATTATTGCGATTTTACCTTCTAATAACTTCATATCAATTCCTCCTGCCGGATTATACCCTGCAACTACACTCTCACGGCACACATTGTGCGTTCATTTAGTCCTGTAACAACTCGTATATAGCCCTCAAGGCTTTTATCTAGTTTACTGTCACCAGTATCTGTCAGCATGCATCTGTCAGGGAGGGATAACAGCTTTTCCTTTGTTGCAATAACAGTAATGTTATCCGTTCCGATTTTCCTGATAACCCTGGGACTGAGCTGCTGATTTCCTCTACCGAAAATATGCCCCTGCCCGCCTATTGCAGTGATTACCAGACGGCATTTCTTCTCATTAACCAGCTTCCAGAGCTGACTTTCATCAAGGTCTCTGCCGACCAGCATGCCGTTGCAGACCGCATCCACACCTATCAATGTATAGTCAAGTCCAAGCAGTATCATTATGTTTCGTGTCGTGGTGCCTGCTCCGATAATATACACAACATCTTCTTCCATCGATTGTATAATATCAGTTGCAATATAGTCAAGAGCGGCCACCTGCGAAACAGATCTCATTTTGACATGCTGCATCTTTTTCCTGTTATCTGGTATGGACATATAACCGTATAGTCTGGGACTTATCACACCTTTTCTGTACAGATCTTCGTCAAGATCCATTACCTCGGCTTCCTTAATGTTCCCCCCTTCTGTCAGAAACTGCTTTGCAGCCTGACCTGCACTTTCAGGGTTTACCGCATATACCCCCGAATGTATCTTTACTCCCGCCGGAATACCTACTACAGGAATACTGTCTCCCACTACACCGCATACATTTCTGGCAGTGCCGTCACCACCGGCAAAAATAATCAGGTCCACTTTTTCATTTACCAGAGCCTTTGCCAGAGTTTCAGTATCCTTGCTTGTTGTTTTAGCATCAGACTCAGGTCTTCCGAGCTTCATTACTTCAAATCCCACTGCCGCTGCTTCACTGCATCCCATTTCACCATCGTATGAATAAAGTACAATTTCTTCCGAAATATCCTTCAGAACATTGAGCGCTCTTATCGCCTTGTCGGGAGCCTCCGGCTTGATTCCCTTCTCGAAAGCCGCTTTCTGAACAGCTTCTCCGTCACTCCCTTTGAGTCCTGCCTTTCCTCCTACGCCGGCAACAGGATTGACTATAAGTCCTATCTTTTTCTTTTCTGTCATTTTTATCTCCGACTTCCCTGATACAAAATCAGAGCGGGAATAGTTCCTGCTCTGATTCTGTTTTATGTTAGAAACGTTTTTTGTAAGCTCTCCATGTTGTAGCCAGTTTCTTGAAATCCTCCTCCGAGGATGTTTCAGGAACCGCAACAGGTGCATGCCTAGCCGCTTTATGCGGTGCGGTTTTCACCGTTTCAGGATCTTCCTTGCATTCCACAGCGATTCTCCTGAGAACCTCAACATAATAGTCGAGATCATATTTATTATAGCTTTCACAAGGTTCCGGTGTGAAAGGCTCCGGCACTGTAAATGGATGATGTGACATCCACAGCTCAGAAATTCCATAATCTATAAGTCTGTGATTCACATCTACAGCACCACATCCAGTCTCTTCCATTAATGGTTCAAACGAAAGTCTCGTCTGCTCCATCCTTCTCCTGCCATCATCAAAGTACAGCTTTACTCCTGGCACCTTCTCCAGAATCTCCTTGAGCATATACTGATTGTTAAGAACGGATGTGACAGCTACCTGTCTGAGTCCGTCGATACCAAGACTCATGCACCACATATATGCCTTGAGAACCGCCTGTGCATTTCCCATGTAGAATTTCACATATCCCACACTGTCCTCTCTGTCGTAGTCGAGATAATACATATCTCCATCCTTCTCAACAGTTGGCTTAGGCACGAAAGCAGCAAATTTCTCTTTGCATCCAATCGCTCCGCATCCAGGGCCATCAGAGCCGTGAGGTGCCGAGAATGTCTTATGAAGATTGAAATGCATAAGGTCAAATCCAGCTTCTCCTGCTCTGGCAACTCCCAGAAGTGCATTGGCATTTGCCTGGTCATATACACATACTGCATCCACTTCGTGTGCCGCTTTTACAAATTCATCAATCCTGTCATTGAAGATTCCTGTATCTTCCGGATTTGTAATAAATATTGCCGCTGTTTTATCGCTAAGCGCAGCCTTGTACTCATCCCAGTTCGGAAGACCAGTAACTGGATCCGGCATAAGTGTGATAATCTTGTATCCCAGTGTTGATGATGCTGATGCATCAACAGGATGAGAATGAAGAGTGGTTACAATCTCAGTCTTATGCGTATTGCCTACAGATTCATGATATTTCTTGACTATCTGCGCATTCACATAGATTGCCTGTCCGCCTCCTGTAGGAAGGAAAGAGAACTTATCCATGCCTGCAAGCTCACGCATCATCCTGTCTGTCTTGTAATAAATCTCCAGAATTCCCTGCATAGTGCTGACACCCTGAAGAGGATGCACATCTGCAATTCTCTTGTCAAGAGCCATGTGCTCCTGTACCTTCGGGTTATATTTCAGTGTGCATGTTCCCTGAGAAATGCCCAAAGTATTGTCCGAGCCCATCATTTCCTGTGTCACACGGCTGTAATGTCTGACAAGTCTAGGCTGGTTGATTTCAGGCAGATTCAGAGGACTCTTTCTGGCGATAGCGCTAAAATCAACTGATCCCGCTTCTTCTTCAATTTCCTTCTCCAATGTCGGAAGCAACACGCCACGTTCTCCTGGAACAGAAAGCTCCATTACAATAGGTTCGTTCCATCTTGCCTGATGAAATTCTTTTATTTCAACGTTTTTCAACTTTATCATTCCTTTCTGCATGATTACGCTACGATTTCGGCAATCGCATCAACAAGCTTGTCAATATCTTTCTTAAGATGAATCTCAGTTACGCACAGAAGCATGCGCCCTTTCTGGTCATCATATATTTTTGAAAGATCATATCCGCCTATTATCTTCTTTTCCAGAAGCTTATCGTTGATTTCCTCGACAGTTTTACCTGTTCCTGAGAAATCAACAACGATTTCCTTGAATGCCGGACCTGATAAAGCAATTTCAACACCCTTTATGCCTGACAGTTTCTTAGCCGCATACGCGCATCTGGAAATAATGGATTCACCGACCTCCTTCATACCTGCCGGTCCCATCGTAGCCAGATATACACCTGCAGCTGCTGTCCAGAGACCTGCACTTGTGCCTGTGAATTCTGCTGCCTTTTCCCTTATTTCATAGGAGGTTCTATCGAATGAAGCTTCAAAGCTGAAGCCGATTTCACCTTCCACTCCTGTAGGAGATGCAGCATACATCATATCCTTAAGCTCTTTGGCGTACTTATATTCGTCTTTAACCATTACGTATCCGCCTACACCTGCTCCGGCAGCCATATGCAGTCCAAGTGAATGGATATCGCCGCATGCAATAGTTGCCCCATATGCGCCCGGTGCCTCCAGAACTCCCAGAGAAATCGGATCTGCATATACAACGAATTCTGCTCCGGCAGCCTTTGCCATTGCACTTATTTCCTTTGCATTTACTTCAATGGTTCCCAGGAATGTAGGATTTTCGATCACAACTCCTGCAACTTCATCATTGAGCTTTGATTTGAGATCGTCCAGATCCAGCAGACCTGTCTTGCTGTCATAGGCAATCATCTCAATTTCGCAGTAATTACCATCAATCTGAGAGAGGTAATTCTGTGCAACATTAAGAGCAAACGGATTGATGGAAGCAGCAACGAGAACTTTTTTTCTTCCCGTAAGTCTCTTTGTCATACGTATGGCGTGTCCCAGCGAGCTTCCGCCATCATACTGCGGAAATGTTGTAACATCCATATCCAGAAGCTCTGCCATAAGGCTCTGATATTCAAACTGCATCTGACCTCTGCCCTGGTCTCCCAGATCACTTGTGTACGCAGTTACCAGTTCTCCTCTTTTGAGAACTTCATCCACAACAGCCGGAATGAAATGTGGTGCACATCCTGCACCGAGGAAACAAAGGTGTGTCCCCAGATTCGCATTCTTATCGAGCAGCTCTTCGGTATGACGCTTCAGTGAGTATTCATCAAGAATAGGTTCCGGGAAATCAAAATCGTTATAAAGAAGATGATCCGGGATTACTTCGAATATTTCTCTTTCACTCCCGGCATTTACTGCATCCATCATTTCTTTTTTGATTTCCGGAACAGTATTAGGTATATACGGGTAAACAATATTCTTGCTCATTTTATACTCCTTCCAGTCATGTTTTTAATAACCAGCAGTCAAACCACAGTCAATTGAAAGAGTTGTAGCTGTAATTGATTCTACCTTCTTTGATGCCAGGAACAGTACGCATTCTGCAATTTCTGAAGGCTGGATAAATTTAGCTCTTTCGCCCTGAGGATACTTTCTCAGCAGATTCCAGTAGTAGCCTTCCATGTCTCCGTTTCCGTATACTTCAGCCTGTCCTACGAGCATAGGAGTCTCAACATCAGCAGGAGCTATTGCATTTACTCTGATTCCACGTGGTGCCAGTTCAAGACCAAGTGACTTGGTAATCAGTGTAACGCCGCCCTTTGATGCATTATATATACAGTTGCCAGGGTTTCCGCCGATTCCTGCATCCGAACTGATATTTACGATGCATCCGCCTGTTTTTTCCAGTTCAGGGATAGCTCTGCTGCATACGAAGAATGTTCCCTTTAAGTTTACATTAACTACTCTATCCCATTCCTCTTCAGTCATCTTGTCAGAGTCACCTTCTACCCACAGACCAGCAGTATTTACTACCACATCGATCTTACCTGAGCGTTTAACAACTTCTGCCATAAGGTTTTCGATAGTTGCTACCTTAGTTACATCTGTTACAACATAGTCAACCTGACCATACTGTTTCAGATCATCTACAGCCTTTTTAAGTCTGTCTTCATTAATATCTGCGAGATAAACAAGCGCACCTTCCTTAAGGAATGATTCTGCAATGCAAAGTCCCATTCCGCCGCTTCCACCTGTGATTATTACTGATTGTCCTTTAAATTCACTCATTTTATTACCTCCTGAAGTTTATAGTTACAATAGATATAAGAAGTTAAACAAAGCATCTTTCACTCATAATATAAAGCAAGCAGCATGCCAATTATCTTTAAATTCAAAAAACTTAAAAAACGTTGAAATTCAGCCATTTTGTATTTCAATCGCATTTAATAAATTTATCATTTTCGATAAATTTATCTTTGTTGATTACTTTTTCATCTTTGATAAAAAGTAAAATTACGTTGTTTGCGGCATTTTTTATCACTTCAGATAATTTTTTATCAATTATGATAAAAAATTATCTGAAGTGTGCTGCAATCGAAGCTTCTCTGTAAGTGTCGCTGTTCTATAAATAATGACATATAACTAACTCTCGACAAATTTCGTTTTCACTGGTATACTCATAAGCATTATGAAACAGACTTATACTATCAAAGCTGCCGCACTTGCAGATATGCCGCAGCTCATCTCAATGATTCTTCAAATGTACGAAGAGGAAACCGACGTAGAACCTATGACACCAGAAAAAGCAGCCGCGCTGACACAACACCTGTTGACAAATCCCGATCATGGCAAAATGCATCTTATATACGAGAACGCCGCTTCCTCTGCAGCAGGATATTTTATTGTCACTATATGCTACAACGTGGAACATGCCGGAATAATCGCAAATCTGGAAGATCTGTTCATTTTACCTGAATATCGCGGCAGAGGGCTCGGGCAGACATGCCTTGAATATGTGGAAAAGGAATATGCTCATGCTGTTGCTCTAAAACTTGAAGTTTCACCGTCTAACCATGGCGCACAGAAGCTGTACAGAAAAAACGGATACCTCCCGATGACGGGAAGTATCCATATGTTGAAAACTCTATAAAACAAAAAGCTGCTGCATATCAACCACTGATTAACTGGTCAATAACGCAACAGCCTCTTGTTTACTAATCATATATGCGAGCAGATTACATGTTATCTTAAATTATAGAAGTAATAAATTTTAGCCCCGGACATCTGTATCTTTGAAAAGGGAGGTACACGTCCGATCGTTTTTAAGATATTCATATAGTCTCTTCCTCCTGTTATCACACATATAAAGCCTATCGAAAACAAAGTTCTGGCAAGATACGTATAAGGAGATATATACAGCCATATCAGAAGCGGTATCAGACCCAAAACAATGTTCGGAAATAGATTTACAAATATAAATCTGCTTTTGCTCATTGGTTTGTCACAGGAGACAAACATGCGCGGTGGTTTCATCATCTGATACAGTTCAACCTTGCTTCCTGCCGGAAACATCATTCCCCTCAGCAGCTCACGCGGAAGAGAAAGAACGCAGCCTATAGCGATTCCCAGTATACTGAACATCAATGGCGTTTCTTTGATTATAGCGTATTTTATGGAGAAAATTATAATCGGAATCACCATCGCCATTATGCAGTAAAAAGCTGTTCCCTTACCTTCACGCTCCATCGCCTCCGGGTCTATGTATTTTACGGCATTCTGCGGCACCTGACCCTCGGCTTCAGCATAAGTACTGATAATACCCTTATTTTGTATCTTCATTTTGCCTCCTATTTTGGCTTATACATTTCTCTCTTCAGCTGTGTAAAGTCACTGCTTGAAAGTGGAGTTTTCTCTACACAATATACAGGCATCTGTCTCTTTGCCAGTTCTGCAAAGTAAGGCACTGCAGGAACTCCCTTTTCAGCTCCGAACGCACCTCTTTCAGTTATCTGTCCATTGTAGATCATCTGAGCTACGATTGAAGGTGGCACTCCTGTATCCAGTGCACCTGCCATGAATCCCCACTTTTCGCTTGTTCTGATAACGCACTCAACAGTGATTTCTTTTTCGATTCCATCCTTTGTTCCTGTCAGAACTGCTCTGAGTACGTCACAGTCATTGAGTTCGCCGTCATTGCTTCCATCATATCTTTCGAGATATCTGTTAACAACAGCAACCATTGTTCTCAACGGATTAGATTCCTGTCCGCCTACGATTACAGGCTCTTCTGTAGCGAAGCCTACATCTGCCAGGAAGCTGATTCTCTCTTCAAATTCAGCTGGAAGTGAAAGCTTGAAGCTTGCATTCTTTATTCCTTTATCCTTGAATGAGCTAGCAAACTGTACAGGCTCTGAATGGATACAGTAGAATGCTTCAGCAGGTCCTATAGGCTCTGTGAACGGAATGATTTCTCTGCCGCTTCCAGCAGGTACCGGCTGCAGTTCTCCATCCTTGAGAATCCATGGTTCCATAGTGTGCTCTTCCATAACTGTCAGCAGTGAGTACGGAATACCTATAACTGCATCTGTCTTAGTGAAATCACCGCATGCACAGATAGCTTTTGCTTCTTCAATAGTATCCAGCTGGCTTGCTGCATATCCTGCCATTACATTCATAGTACCAGGAGTACTTCCCATACCAAGGATAGCTGTAAGCCCTGCAGCCTTGAATTCATCATTCAGCTCAAGCTGCTTCTTTGTTACATGGAATAATCCACCAAGGTCTATATAGTGAGCATGAACCTCAAGACATGCTTTCATGATATCGATATTCCAGTTATACTGAACACAGTTTAGGACAACATCAGCACCTGTAATAACTTCGATAAGCTTATCATGGTCTCTTACGTCCAGCTGAACAGCTTTAAGTCCGAATTTGTCAGCTACATCTTTAGCCTTTTTAAAGTCATAGTCGGCGATTACTATTTCTTTTTCGCCCGGGCTGAGTTCTTTGTCACACAGGTCTGTGCAGCAGATGTTACCCTGTAAGCCTGCACCTAAAATAACTAATTTCATCATAATCAAGTTTCTCCTCTCGTAAGTTGATATTATTGGTATTTAGCATAATGCAAATCCTGCTATCAGGTATCCTATAAAGGCTACCCCTGCGGCTATCAATGCATATGGTATCTGAGTCAATGCGTGATCCATGTTTTCTATTCCAGCAGCAGATGATGATAATACTGTTGCATCTGAATAGAAGCAAGCATGTGCTCCGAATGTTGCGGACGAAAGAATCGCAGCAACTGTGATAAGCGGATCAGCCCCTACTGCTGCTCCAAGCGGTACGATAATAGGAATCGTAACTGCAGGAACACCCCAGCAGCTTCCTGTAACGAATGACAGGCAAGCTACGATAATAAATGCTATTGCAGGCAGCAATGCAGGTGATACATAAGGCGCAACTGATTCGATAATAAAATCTGACATTCCGATTTCGGCAAGCACCTTCTGCAGAGTAAGTGCAGAAATAATGATTGCAAACATAAGGAACATATCAGCAAATCCTGACATGAAAGCTTCTGAGAATTCCTGGAATGTAATTCTTCTCTTTATCATGTACATAGCTGTTGCAACTACAGTACCTATGATTACTCCAACCAGAAGGTCTGTATCAAAGAATAATGTTCCAGCTATAAGTGCAGCCATAGGGATTATGAAGTCCCATACACTTGCTGTGTTTTCAGGATCATAATCATCATCCAGATTGAATTTTTTGCTTCCCTCATTGTATGTCATACCTGTTTCAGCAGTTCTCTTATATGCCTTTTTCATCGGTCCTATCTTTGGAATAACTCCGGCGATTACAAGCGGAACCACTATTGTAGCTGCAATTGCATAAAACGAGAACGGAATGGTGTCGATGAAGATATCCATGCCGCTGCCGAGGTAAGACAGTGTTTTTTCTTCAGCCAGCATGCTTGCCCAGTAAACAGCCTGTGTTGAAATAGGTATCAGCATACAAACAGGAACTCCTGTCGAGTCTATTACGTATGCCAGCATTTCTCTAGGTGTCTTCTGCTGGTCGCATACCGTTCTCATGGCGTTACCGATTGTCAGTACATTGAGATATTCATCTACGAAAATTATGATACCCAGTATCCATGCTACGAACATGGATTTCTTTTCGGTGTTGGAGTACTTCAGAACCAGCTTCGTAAAACCAGATGTTGCCTTGGCCTTTCTCATTATTGCTATAAATGCTCCAAAGATACCAACCGTCAATATTACCCATATGTTCCCTGTATCTGACATAGTTGCATACAGGAAGTCAAGATAACCCCAGAAGAACCCTTTGCCGTAAGCGATCACACATCCTACCAGTCCGCCCAGCACAAGCGCTTCAAAAGTACGCCTTGTGATAAGTGCAAACGCTATGATAAGTACCGGCGGCAGCAATGTGATGATACCCATATTATCCATACTTTTTCCTCCTCCTAATGACAATAACATGTTATTCGAATAACATTATTAACTGTTGCGCATCTATATATAACGCAAAATGGCTGCCAAATCGGCAGCCATTTGCAATTTTTGTATCTGGTAATTTATAACACTATCCAAAAACGTTGGAATTACACCATTTCTGTTGATGTTTTTTGTTATTGTTGTTTTTTAATTTTCTGAAAAAAATGATTGTTCAAAACACTTTCTTGTTTCATTTTCGTCACTTTCTTGCTTCGAATTTCGCACGAACGCATTTTTGCGTTGTTTTCAGACAAATTTCGATTTTTCATTACATTTTCGACGCAAATCTGCGTCACGCTTACGCATTTTTGCGTCATTCTTCGTCCCGAATACCGTATTTTGCAAGCTTTCTGTTGATTGTACTTCTTGTTGTATTCAAGCGTTCTGCCAATTCACCTGTATTTCTGCATTCACTGTACAGCTTTCTCAGTAAACCAGCCTCGTAATCTCTTACCATCTCATCTATAGAACCTGTTATTTCAAAGCTTTCCTCTGATGGATCCTTTAACTCCTTGGAAATATATGCACTTACGTCCCTTTCAGTTATCACATCCCCATCACTTATCACAATGAGACTCTCTATCATGTTTTCCAGTTCACGTACATTACCCGGCCATGAATACGACATAAACCTCTTTTTCGCTCTACTGTCAATACGCTTATCTGTCCCATGTTTTTTATTGAAATTATCAACAAAGCTTCTCACCAGCTGAACTATATCTTCCTTTCTTTCACGAAGCGGTGGTATGTTTATTGAAACAACTCCGATTCTATAGTACAGATCCTGACGGAACTCTCCTTTGTTTACCATTTCCTTGAGATCTTTGTTTGTTGCAGCAATTATTCTGATATCCAGCTTTACCGGCGTATCGCTCCCCACAGGCATCATCTCACGTTCCTGTATGACTCTCAGAAGCTTTACCTGCAGATTGAACGGAATGGAATCAATTTCATCCAGAAAAATAGTTCCTCCGTTAGCCATTCCAAAGTATCCACTTTTCCCCTGCTTCCTCGCTCCGGTAAAAGCACCTTCAACATATCCGAACATCTCCGATTCAAGCAGATTTCCGGGTATCGCACCACAGTTGACCTTTATAAACGGCTTGTCTGCCCTAGGACTTTCCTTGCATATAAGGTTTGCCAGGACTTCCTTACCTGTCCCTGATTCTCCTTGTATCAGTACTGTTGCATCCAGCTTTGACACCTTACGTGCCATATCAACGGTCTGCTTCATATTTTTTGAAACGCTTATTATCCCGGCAGGCGTACCGTTCACTTGTCTCAGGTGCTCAATTTCTTTCTCGTATTTCTCATTCAGATCTTTTACCTTGAGGAGCTTTTCCTTGGTTTTCGAGAGCTCTGTAACATCACGTTCACAGGCAATTACCATTTTGAATTTACCGTTTTCATAATATGGGACACCTGTCACAAGAAGCTCTCTGTTATCCTTCGTACGCTGAACCAGAACCTCTTCCTTGCCGCTCAAAATAACCCTTTTACTCACAAATTCAGTGCAATAGCCCTCATCTACCAGTGCATCGATGTTACGGCCGATCAATTCTTCTATTTTTTTCCCACCGTTCTTCTCCACCGCTTTGTTTGCTTCAAGAATAATACCATTAGTATCAATAACAAAAATGCCATCATCAATATTATCAAGCACGGCATGATAATCCTCTATGGTAAGTCTCTGTTCAACATTATTCATGTATATCGCCCTCCTCTAAAAGTCAATCCATACCTACCAGGATCTGCATTTTCTCATTCACACCTATAACTTTTTCTCCGTTTTCTCTAAGCTGTCTGATATATGCTATTTCCTGCGCACCTATCTGCTCGCCGGGACACAGAAACGGTATCCCCGGCGGATAAGGAATTACAGAAGAAGCGCATATCCTGCCTTCACACTCCTCAAGACCCTTCAATTCTCTACGTTTTGAGATTCTATGAAGAGGTCTTTTATTCGACCAGAGCGCTGCCCCATCCGGTACATCCTTGTTTTGCATATTCTCAACAAGTGCATTTTCATCCGCAATCATTTTCAGAGCATTAAGCAATTTGTCAAAATCCTCCTTGCGGTTACCTATTCCTGTCATGCACATCAGTATATTACCCGTTGTAAGCTCCGCATAAATCCCCTGCTCCATGAGCATTTCCTCAAGCCTGCCGCCATCAATTCCATACGCACTCATATCAATATTTATTTTAGTGCTGTCCATATGTCCCGGAATCGTCATCAGTCTTATTCCCGGAATTTCTGATGCCCTGCTGTAGAACTCCTCAATATTCTGCTGCCACTGTCCTAACAGTTCATCTCCCTGTCTATCTAAAATATCTGCATTTATATCAAGCGAGGCCATAAGAAGATATGAAGGGCTCGTGCTCTGTATCGCCTGAAGCTTATCTTCAAGCACATGCTGGGAAACACGTTCTGAATTGAGGTTCAGCACAGCGCTCTGTGTAAATGAACCCAGTGTCTTGTGAATACTGTTCACCACAATATCCGCACCACAGTCCTCCGCTGCCTGCGGTTGCTTCTTCATGAATTTAAGATGAGCTCCATGAGCTTGATCCACTATAAGAATCCTGCCATAAGCATGCACTATTTCTGCAATTCGCTTTATATCGCTGCAGATACCGTAATAATTCGGCGATGGCAGCAAAACAGCGTCAGCATCCGGATTCTCCTTCAGACATGTTTCAATCTCCTCAGCAGTTATTTCCCCGGAAATTCCGTATTCTTCAATCATTGATGGATACGCATAAACCGGAGCCGCATCGCATAATGTCAACGCATTGAATACCGATTTATGGCAGTTACGTGCCATTATCAGCTTTCCTCCGTTCCTTACCGATGCCAGAACAGCTGCTATCAGACCTCCGCTTGTTCCGTTTATAAGCGGATACGACGCCTTCACACCATACAGCCTGCTGTACTTATCTGCCGTTTCTCTGATTATACTTTCCATCTGAAACAGATTGTCTGCTCCCGGAATTTCTGTAATATCACAATCCATCATTTTTCCCAGAAAATCTTCATATCCAGTTCTGCGGTAAAACTCACTGCCCTTGTGCCCCGGCATATGAAAAGAAACCGGGGAATCCCCGGCATGCTTAAGTAAAAATTGTGTAATTCCTTTGCTGTTCATAAACATCTCCTACCGCTTCATCAAAATACCTATGCCGCTATGATACACCAGATAATCGGAATAATCAATGCCGGCAGCATATTGAGCGTCTTGCAGTCCTTTATCTCAAGAATACCCAGACCTGAGCTGAAAATAAGAAATCCGCCTACAATGGATAATTCTGTCATCATATTGTCAGTAATAAAATTTCCAAGGAGCATTGTAAGACCGTATATGCTTCCCTGCCATGCAAAAAGCACACCTGCTGCCAGTGCCATTCCGATGCCATATGTGGATGCCAGCACCATAGATGTTACAAAATCCAGCATCGCATTAGTGAAAAGAAATGTATGATCCTGATACAGTGCGCTTTGCACAGGTCCAAGTATGGAAAGCGTACCTACACAATAAAGAAGACAGCCTGTAATGAGACCCTCTCCCAGTTTTCCACCGTCGGAATACCTTGAAGAAAGTCTTCCGATTCTTTCGTCAAGCCTGAGTATACTGCCAATCAGTCCTCCAATAGCCAGGCTTGCTATAAACAGAACAGGATAATTGCTGTCAGGCATATTCTGCACTACAGAATTAATACCAAGCCCTGTTGCCGCCAGACCCATAGCAGTGAAAAGGCACTTGCTGTATTCTTCTTTTAATACTTTTTTTACTATACCTCCTATGAGACTTCCTGTGATTATCGTCCCTACATTTACCAATGTTCCTATCATATCTTACCTTTCCCAGAAAGATTGTCGCCTGCTGCGCATATTCTATCTGACTTATCCTGTTTCTTATCTGTATTATATATTCACCTTTCATTTTTTGGAAGCATCATTTCTTCATTATCCCGTACTCGCCTGTCACAGGATCCTGAAACATACCGATTTCCGGCGGATCATACGCGAAAATAACCATGAGAATGCTGATAACAGCGATTACCGATATTTCACAGCTGGAACTGAATGATGCAGTAAACAGTCCGCCCGGCTCCCTTATTTTATAATACGAAAACAAGTAAGCTACTCCGACAGATACAATGAACACCATAATATCCATAAACAGCAGATTTCTGCCCAGAATTCCCGAATATGTGTAAAAAATAACGACTACTGCTGCCATACCCACAAGTACAGATGTCACCTTAACAGGAATGAATCCCTCGGTTTCTCTGCCATACGCCACGTATTCCACAGCGCCAAAGATGACCGCCGGCCAGAAGACAAGCTTAAGATGCTCCCAGGTACTTTCATTTACCGGACTGAAGACAGCCCAGACAGGTTCTCCCAGCCATCCGTAAACAAAATGAAGCAGCGTTCCTGTCAAAATCGTAAACGCTGCTCCTGCAATCTGCCATTGTTTTAATTTTTCCATACAATCACCCCTCTACCCATAATATATGCAGATAAGGGGTGTACGATGCTATGAGCTGAATTCTACAGGCTCATAATCCTGCAATCTGGCAAGAAATCCTTTTTCCTTCAGCTTCTCCTGTATTATATCAAGAAGCTGTTCACTGTCTGCAAATACAGTATGATAGTGGTATCCTGATGTAACATTCATCAGCAGATTTGACTTACCTGATGCTATTTTTTCCATAAACATCTCTATATCAAGGCGTGACCTTATATCCATATCGGCTCTGAGTACACCATAGGCTTTATGGTACACGAACACATCCTTCACTATACCGCCGAAATCGACTATAGTCCTCAGTTCCTCCTCCACATCCTGCTCCTTGTGTATAACCTTGAACACACGGCTCAGCTTTGGCTTAGACTGAATCATATAGCCCTGATTCATCGATAATATATCGTTGCCTGCCGCCCGCAGCAATGCAATATCCTGAACAATTATCTGACGGCTTACGTTAAGAGCCCTTGCCAGAGATATCCCTGATATCGGAGTCTGACTGTCGGTCAGAAGCTTAAGTATCTGTGTTCTTCTCTCATTGCCATTCATACTTTTATTATTTCCTTTCATCATCACTTATATTGCATGAAGATTTTTCAGTGAAATATCCATAATAGGAGCAGAATGAGTCAGCGCACCGCTGGAAATGTAATCAACCCCGAGCTCAGCCAGAGCTGCGATGTTTTCTCTGGTAACATTTCCCGAAACCTCCACTTCGGCTCTGCCTGCTATGATTTTCATTGACTCTTTCATCTGTTCAAATGTCATATTATCAAGCATAATTATATCCGCCCCTGCCTCAACGGCCTCCCTTACCATCTCGACAGTTTCTGTTTCAACTTCGATTTTTCTCACAAAAGGAGCGTATTCTCTCGCCATCTCCACTGCCTTTTTCACGCTGCCGGCCGCCCCAATATGGTTATCCTTCAGCATTACTCCATCTGACAGATTAAGTCTGTGATTTCTGCCGCCTCCTGTCTTTACGGAATATTTTTCAAATATCCTGTTGTTTGGTGTCGTTTTTCTCGTATCAAGCAGACTGGTACCTGTTCCCTCAAGATATGCTGCGGATTGTCTGGTATATGTGGCAATTCCGCTCATTCTCTGAAGATAATTAAGAGCTGTCCTTTCACCGCAAAGCAGCACTCTGATGTCACCTCTCACTTTTGCTATCAGCTGTCCGGCTTTTACATCCTGACCATCTTCAAAATAAAACTCTATTTCCGTCGCAGGATCCAGTAGTCTGAACACTCTCTCAAATACCTGCAGGCCGCATATAACACCGTCCTCTTTGCAGATAAGATCTGCCTCACCTGTTTGAGGCTGACGCATAACACAATTGGCAGAAACATCCTCACTGGTGATGTCCTCACGCAATGCACTCATTATCAGTGGATCCACATTTAGCTTTAATGTAACTTCATCAAACATTTTTATTATCCCTTTCTTCTGCCATTCGCTCTATTTCCTCCAGCACCAGATTGCGGTATTTCTGTTCCAGCAGCTCCTCATCTTCGTACTCCGATAGATCTACATATTCTGACAAATCATATGTACCTGTGATTTTGTCATCATCTGCCATATCCAACGCTGCACGTTTGGCAAATACAAGGCTCTCAAGAAGAGAATTGCTTGCCAGCCTGTTTCTGCCGTGAACTCCATTGCATGCGGTCTCGCCTACAGCGTACAGCCTTTCCATCGAAGTTCTGCTTTCGTAATTCACCTTGACTCCGCCCATAAAATAATGCTGAGCAGGAACAACAGGTATGCACTCTTTCGTGACATCATAACCTTGTTCCTGACAATGTCCTGCAATATTAGGGAAATGGTTTCTTATTTCTTCATCCGGAATAGTTCTCATATCTTCCCATACGAAATCTGTTCCGTCTTTTGCCATCTGTTTTTTTATCGCATTTGTCAGCCTGTCTCTAGGCATCAGCTCATCTGCAAACCTTTCCATATTCTTATCATAGAGGCGCGCACCTTCTCCTCTGACTGATTCCGATATAAGAAAGCTTCTCCCCTCATCCTCCGAATACAAAGTCGTAGGATGCACCTGAATATAGTCAAGATCCTTACATTCTATACCATGCTTGATGGCTATGGCTACTGCATCTCCGGTAAGATGCGGGAAGTTTGTCGTATGATCATACAGGCCTCCTATGCCTCCGCATGCCATAACGACATCATCCGCCTCCACTGTCTGCAGAGCTCCGCTCTGAAGCCTTATTACGGCTCCGATACACCTATTGCCGTCATTGATAATATCAACCAGCGTCGTATATTCCATCATTGTTATGTTACTTCGGCGTTTTGCTTCTGCAAGCAGCTTACTGGTTATCTCCTTACCAGTGATGTCTTCGTGAAACAGTATCCTGCTTGTTGAGTGAGCGCCTTCCCTTGTAAAGGCAAGTTCTCCCTTTTCATCTCTGTCGAAGTCTACTCCAATATCCAGCAGATCGCTGACTATATCGCCTGATGAGCGTATCATTATCTCCACCGATTCTCTGTCATTCTCGTAATGTCCCGCATGAAGTGTATCCTCGAAATAGTCATCAAAGTCGTCTTCATCCTTAAGCATGCATATTCCGCCCTGTGCCAGGAACGAATCATTGCTTTCCAGGTCAGCCTTGGAAATCAGCAGTATCTGCTTGTCAGCCGGCAGCTGAAGTGCACAGTAAAGCCCTGAACATCCACTTCCGGCGATTAAAATATCCGTTTTCATTTCACCCATTCTTTCTGCAAATTATTAGTATATCAAAGCAATATCTTCGCTGTGCCATAGTATACCACGCTTCTTGTCAGCTGACAAGACAGTTGTAAATATAATTTCTTGACAACTATCTTGACACCTTACAGATGCTTGGCTATAATCTCAATTAGCGCCACATATTAAAATGCGCAATCGGAGGTAAAAAGTGTTAACAAAAGAAATGCAGAATGAAATACTGCGACTGAAAAAAGAAAATGATATATGTATCCTGGTTCATGCTTATCAGAGTCATGATATATGGGAGATTGCCGATTATGTAGGGGACTCATATGGACTCAGCCTTCAGGCGGCTAAAGCCCCTCAGAAAACTATACTGATGTGCGGGGTTCGCTTCATGGCCGAAACCGTGAAAATACTGTCACCTGAGAAAAAGGTGCTGCTGTCAAACTCTCTGGCAGGCTGTGCCATGGCGGATCAGCTTGATGTTAACAGACTCAATGAGCTGAAGAAACAATATCCAGACCATACGGTAGTAGCTTACATAAATACAACATCTGAGCTTAAAACTGCCTGCGATGTATGTGTAACCTCTTCATCAGCTCCGAAAATAGTGAAAAACATAGAAAACGATAAAATACTGTTCGTTCCTGACTGCAACCTTGGTGCATGGATTGCAGCCAAGGTGCCCGAGAAAAAATTCCAGTTCATTGATGGCGGATGTCCTGTACATGCACGCATCACAAAGGATGCAGTGGATGAAGCCAGAGCTCTTCACCCGGATGCCCTGCTGCTGGTACATCCTGAATCTCTTCCTGAAGTCACCGCACAGGCAGACTACGCCGGAAGCACAACAGGCATTATGGACTTCGCCAAAAACAGCAATGCGAAGGAATTCATCATCGGTACCGAAAGTAGCATCGTTCAGCATCTCCAGCTTGACTGTCCTGATAAAAAATTCTACCCGCTTTCAAAGAACTGCGTATGCAATGATATGCGACTCACCACACTGGGTGACGTTTACAATTGTGTAAAAGGAACTGCAGGTGAAGAAATCGAGCTTTCAGAGTATGTTATGAAGGAAGCCAGAAGATGCATCGATACAATGATAGAACTTGGAAAATAATTTTTACCCCACGCTTTCTTTGGCGTGGGGTACTTTTTTAAAATAAAATGCGAATCCACTTCACAGTGTTTTTCACTCATATCTTCTATATCAAATAATAAAAGGTGAAAAATACGAGCAAAAACGTAAAATTTGCTTGGAATTCATTGATTTACAATTGCTCAATCACCTCAGCATTACCGCTCATCGGATCACGCTGTGTATAATCGAACAGATAATACTTGCCGCCGATTTTTTCAATATGAGTGAGTCTGCGCAGCAGCCTCACATCCGCATCAATACACTCAGGGCTTCTGAGAATCCTGTGTTCCGAAGCCTCCTTCCTGTAGAATTCTTTCGTGTATTCTTTTTCAGCTGTTTCTTCTCCAAGAAATTCCGGCCTGTTCTTCACATTATCCCGTGAATAGTAATCAAACACTAGAGCCTGCAGCAATTCTTCACTGCCAACACAGCCAGCTGCAGTACCTTTTGCATCTGCAGCATATCCCGAACCAAACTCCAGAAGCAGCTCATATCTGCTGTTTCTCGAAAGATTAACCAGCTCATATCCTCGCTCCTGATGCCACAAACCCAGCACTTCAAACAATCCAAATGCATCCTCAAATAAATCCAGCAGCAGCTCTACAGTACGCATAAACTGACCACTGTTATAATACACCTCAACCATCTCCTCAACAGCCTTAAGCACCATAAGCTCTCCATATGAGATCCATCTGGTCTGCAGCACTTCATAAGGAGCTGCATCCGTATATCTGAGACCATACTTTTCGCTGTTTCTGTCCATCGGCGAACCCTTCAGAACTTTAAGGAACCCCAGCTGAAGCTGGTGCGGTCTCAATGCAAAAATATCGTTAAATGATTTCCTGAAGCTCTGCATATCCTCAAAAGGAAGCCCTGCTATAAGATCAAGATGCAGATGAATATTATTTCCTGCCCTCAGCTTCGAAACTGCTCTGCATACTTTCCCGAAATCCATCGGTCTGTTTATCTCTGTCAAAGTTCTTATATTAGTTGACTGCACGCCTATCTCCAGCTGCACCTGTCCAGCTCTCATGCTTCTCAGAAGCTCCATTTCATAATCAGTAAGCAGATCTGCAGCCACCTCAAAATGAAAATTCGTCACACCGTTATCGTTTTCCCGTATAAACCTCCATATCTGCCCGGCGTGCTCATGTTCACAGTTAAAAGTCCTGTCTATAAACTTCACCTGAGGAACCTTGAGGTCCAGAAACCGCTTAAGCTCAGACTTTACAATTTCATCAGCTCTGAATGCAAGACTCTTATCTACAGATGACAGACAATAGCTACACCTGAATGGACATCCCCTGCTACTTTCATAGTAGATTATTCTGTTGCTGAATTCATCCAGATTGTTGTATGGAAAAGGCACGGTATCAAAGTCCAGACGATGACTCTCTGCAGCGCTTATTATCCTACCTGAAGCTTCTCTGAAGGTGATATCGCTGATTTTCTTTAACATTTCATCACTATTATATCTTCTAAATCCGCTGATAGTCTTAGTGTTGCAGTATACTTTTAATACTTCCGAGAATGCCTTTTCACCTTCACCTCTTATCACACCTCTGATAAGCGGCAGCTTTCTTACGGTTTCCTCTGCATCATATGACACTTCAGGTCCTCCAAGCCATATGTCAAGTCCTGGCATCACTTTAGCCATATCCTCAGCCAGAAGCTCAATCTCTCTTCTGTTCCAGATATAGCATGATAAAAACAGTACATCCGGTATTTTCCTGTAAAGGTCTGCCATCACCTTTCCATACGGTTGATTTATCGTATATTCCGCTATCTCAATATCAGGAGGCTCTGAGATGTCCCCGCACCGTTGAAGTTCGTCATCGGCATAAGCCTTCAGACTATATACAGCAAGGTTAGAATGTATATATTTCGAATTCAATGCAGCTAATACTATTTTCATCATTTCTTCTTTCCGTGCACCCCGACCACAAAATTATAAACTCTCACTTAATATGCTTTAATCAAACCACTTCTTCATTACCTCAAGCACATGCACAAGCTGTTCCTCTGTTATCACATACGGCACCATAGCGTACATATAGCTGAGAAATGGTCTGTTGAACACACCATGCTCATAAGCAAATTCCCGGAAGCCTTTAAGGTCTCTGCTGTCCTTTACCTCAATGCATATACAGCCTCCCATTATCCTGATTTCCTTTATCCGAGGATCTGTGAAGCCATCCATTTCACGATGCATTATCTCAGTAATTCGCGCAATTCTGGACATGTAATCCTCTTTTTCGAACAGCTCGATAGATTTAAGTGCCACGCTGCAGGCAAGTGGATTCCCCATAAATGTAGGACCATGCATCAGTGCCTTGTCAGGGTCATCGCTGTAAAAGGCATCATATACCTTGTGATTTGTCACAGTAGCAGCATGTCCGATATATCCGCCCGTTAAAGCTTTGCCAAGTATCAGTATATCCGGCTGAACCAGATCTGCCACGAATCTGTTTCCGGTACGACCGAAACCCGTAGCCACTTCATCAAAAATAAGCAGCACATCATATTTATCACATAGTTCTCTGGCACGCTGCAGGAATGAAATATCATACATCAGCATGCCTCCTGCACCCTGAAGAAGAGGTTCAACGATAAATGAATTCAGTGAAGCATGATACCTGCTGAAGGCCGCCTCTAGCGCGTCAATTTCCGTAGGAATATGTACCACATTATCATTTTCTCCGAATGCCTCCAGAACGAAATGATAGTCCTCATCATCACCGGCCTCCATTGCCTTGAAGGTATCACCATGATATGAATTGGTCAGAGACAATATCCCGATTCTTTCTTTATCCCCCTTGTTCACATGATACTGAAGCGCCATTTTGAGAGCCACTTCAACTGCCACACTGCCGGAATCCGAGAAAAAACAGTAGTCTAGATCTCCCGGAAGCCACTTCTCAAGCTTATCCGCCAGCCTTTTCACAGGTTCATGAGTCAGCCCTCCCAGCATAACGTGAGAAAATTTCTCTGCCTGTGTCACGATAGCTTCTGTCAGCACAGGGTGTTTGTATCCATGAATGGTACTCCACCATGAGGATATAGAGTCTATCATTTTTTTACCACCCTTCGTGTAAAGGTACACTCCCTCAGCGTCTACTATTTCGTAGGGCTCATTCATTGTCTTCATCTGCTGGTATGGATACCATATCATCTGTATTACCTCCCGTTACTATTCATAAAGCGATGCCAGCACATCAGCATCTATATCAAGCTCTTCATCACCATCTTCCACACACGCAATAACCTTCTCACCCGTCAGGAATTCACACATTCTGAGATTATCCTCTTCCATAACATCACCAGGATGAAAATGATTAAAAATAACTCCTTTGATTTCAATGTTTCTCGCCTTCATATATTCACATGTCAGCACAACGCTGTTAATAGTTCCAAGGCCAGCATCAGCAACAATTATGCATGCCAGATTAAGCTCTTTTATAACATCCTCCAGCTGCAGCTTTTCCTCGTCAAAGCAAAGCGGGCAAAGTATACCGCCGCTACCTTCCATAGTAACATAATCGTACCTGCTGCATACAGATTCAAAGCCTCTCTTCACTACATCCAGCTTCACAGGATTACCCTCGATTCTTGAGGCAAGATGAGGCGATACCGCTGTTTCGTAAATATATGGACACATATCTTCAAGAGGCTGCTCGATTCCTGATACGGTTTTAACAAAAACCGCGTCTCCGGGAACCAGACTGCCGTCACTTCTTCGCTCATTTCCGCTCATCGCCGCCTTGTAATATGCGGTGCTTCTGCCACTCTCTTTCAGTTTCTTAGCTATAAGCCCTGCCACATAGGTTTTACCTACATCAGTACCTGTTCCTGTAATAAATATCTTTCCTGACATTATAATCTCACCTCGAATCCAAGCTCCGCCAGCATTTTCTTATCCTTGTCAACGGTTATTCCCGCCGTTGTCAGCATATCACCTGATATGGCAGCATTGGCTCCGCTGGTAAAGCAGCTTCGTCCTTTATCATCAAGAAGCCCTCTGCCTCCTGCCAGTCTGATACAACCATCCGGTATCAGAAATCTGAAAATCGCAATACACCTTCTGGCCTCATCTTTCGTAAGAGTACGGTTATTTTCATATGGAGTTCCTTTTATAGGGTTAAGCAGATTGACAGGTATGGATCTGACTCCCAGACCTCGCGCAGTTATTACCATATCAATGCGGTCCTCCATAGTCTCACCCAGCCCCATTATGCCTCCAGAACATATTTCCAGACCTGCTCTGACTGCTGCCTTCAGTGTATCGATTTTTTCCTGATATGTATGCGTTGTGCACACCTGCGGAAAATATTTCTCAGAAGTTTCAAGATTGCAATGCACTCTTGATGCACCGGCTTCCTTCAACCTTCTGAATTGCTTCTCATTAATGAGCCCGAAGGATATGCATACCTCCAGAGAAGTATTTTCACGAATTGCTCTGATGCTTTCACATGCCCTTTCCACCTCATCTTCCGTCAGGCGCTTACCTGAAGTCACGATTGAAAACCTAAGAACCCCCTTGCTGTCATTATAACGTGCATCCTCCAGTATTTTTTCAGTAGGAAGCAGCTCCCAGCTGTCGGTGCATTCAGTTTCATAATGTGCGCTCTGAGCACAGTATTTGCAGTCTTCAGAACACTTTCCGCATTTACCGTTTATTATGGTACACATATCAAATTTATTCCCGCAGACCTCTTTCCTTATTTCATCAGCTGCGTTGCACAATTCCTCAAGGGGTTCCTTTATAAGTGCTTCAGCCTCCTCACGGGTAACTTCATATGAACCATTACTCGTTAGTATTCTGTTTTTAATTTCCTGTACGATACTCATATTTTCACCTTTTTCCTATCTACTTCAGTTTGACCTCATCCTGTCATATACAGGCTTTACACGTTTCGTCAGAAATGCTGCCAGAAAACACAGCAGTATGTCACCTGGCACCGCCATCAGGAAACAGTAGAGGAACAGCGGCCAGAATCCGATAGGTGTGTTTATCACATAGTTGCATATTATGTAGTAATATGCCATGCCCATAGCATATACTATCAGCAGTCCTATAAAATTTGCAATGAGGATTCTGCCGAATTTCAGCTCCGGCATTTTCTCCACCAGATTCCCCGTCACATATGCGGCAATGATAAATCCAATGATATAACCGAAGCTGGGCTTGAAAATATACCAGATTCCGCCACCTTCTGCAAATATCGGCAGTCCCACCAGCCCTAGAACTGTATATACACCTGTACTGATAGCCCCAAGCTTTCCTCCCATAAGAAGTCCTGCCAACATAGTGAACAGGAACTGCAATGTAAATGGAACCACAGGAACCGGTATCTTAATGAATGCTCCTGCCGTAATAAGTGCTGTAAATAGAGCACACATCACCATATCTCTAATCGTTATTCTGCGTCTGCTTTCGCTTATCATATTCTGCTGCACAAAAATACCCTCCGCTATGAAAATAATAATACCTTTTGATGGCATAATTATATTCACTGGCAGAGGGTATTGTCAACCTATTTTTTCGATTGTCAACCAAACTGTTAACCATATACTTCCCATGCAATGTTATCAGTTTTTCCTCGGTGTTTTTTCTTTATTCCCGTTTACTTTTATTTCACCATTCCTTACCAGCTCGGTAAAAATCCCTGCAAGGTGCGGATCGAACTGTGTTCCTGCGTTTCCCACAATTTCCTTTACAGCAAAATCAGTAGAGAAGGCTTCCTTGTAGCTTCGTTTTGAAGTCATAGCATCAAAGGCATCGGCTATACACAAAATTCTTCCGAACAAAGGTATTTCCTCACCCTTGAGCTTTCTCGGGTAACCACGTCCGTCCCATCTTTCATGATGTGACACAACAGCAGGTATTACGTAATCAAGAGATGGCAGATGACGTATGATACCGACAGAATTCATTACATGACCCTTCATAACATCAAATTCTTCCTCGGTAAGTCTGGTCGTCTTATTCAATATCTCTTCCGGTATTCCTATTTTGCCCACATCATGAAGCAGTGCTGCTTCTCTGATTATTTCCAGAGAATCCTCATTAAGCCCCATTGCATATGCCAGACCTGTAGCATAATACTCAACGTTTTCTGAGTGGTTGAAGGTATAATGATCCTTCGTATCGATAGCCGCGGTCAAAGCATATATCGTTGATGCATACTCAGTATATATATCTGTCTTCTGCTTCAGCATATCGTCGCCGGTTTTAGGCACGCCTTCTATCACACTGCTTCCTGTAGTAACAAGGATGCCGTTCTTTCCTTTTCTCTTTACCTGATATACCGCCATATCAGCATTATCTACAAGCTCTTTGACAGTTGAAGCCCCGAATGGTGCAGTGCAGATCCCACAGCTTGCCGTCAGCGATGAAGTCACGAAGCAATCATCATCCAGATTTCTGTTCATAACAGAAATCTGATGCAGTATGGTCTCAGCTATGCGCTTTGCTCCCAGAGTATCGAACATCGGCAGAATCACAGCAAATTCCTTACCACTGCACCTTGCCACATAACCAGAGCTTCCGACAGTCGCTTTAAGAATTGATCCCACTCTGCGCAATGCAGCATCACCGTGCTTATTTCCATAAAGCTGATTAAACAGCTTGAAATCATCGAGGTTTACCAGTATCAGAGCCAGTGACTGCTTACCGCATTTCTCAAATTCCCTGTTGAGTATTTCATAGAAGTATTTCCTGTTAAGAAGCCCGGTAAGTTCATCAATTCTGGCTTCATACCACGCCTTCTCATAAAGTCTGGAATTTTTAACTGCAATTGAGCACACTGAACCAACCGAATCCAGAAAGCTTATATCATCATATGTAAATCTGCTTCCGTCCTTTTTGCCTGACACCGCAACAATTCCAACCATATCGTCCGCATCCTTAAGAACAAAGAAGCAGTTGGCTTCCAGCTCCTCCAGCTGACGTTTCTCACGATCCCACATGGATTTGTACACTGTCAGACATTTAAAGTCTTCCATCAGCAGACATTCACCGTTTCTGGCCAGCTGCTTTACCAGCGGGCTGGTCGCTGATATAACCACATTTCTGTCAGTAAGCGGACTGAGACTGTGAGTCAGTCTGAATTCCCTCTCATCTTCAGATTTGATAAATACATGTATCTTATTGGCAGGGATCACATCATAAATGACATTGACCATCTTGTCCAGAATCTCCTCAACATTCAGACTCTCCGATACTGTCCTGCTGAATTCCTTGAGCATGTTCGCCTTGGCTATCTCATCCTTTATAAACACTCTGTTTATAAATCTCTTCATAGCCATATATAAAACCAAAGTAAACAATGCAAACAGAAGACACATTGCCATATTCACCGCAGTCTGTGAATCTCCCAGAACCTTTCTGAGCAGCCTGCTGAGGCCGTTGTTGAAGTACATAAACAGTCCCAATGCCAAAATAAGCGACATTATGTAATAGCTTTCTCTGGAAAACAATGACGTCAGCTTGAACAGCCTTCTCTGGTGCAATGTGTACATCATGCAGACAACCATAATAAGTGCTGCGACTATATCCACCGGGAATCCTTTGACTGAAAAGAACATCCACATCAGTTCACCGATAAAAATGAATGCTATACCCAGCATCAGCGGACGCATCTGCCGTTTCTTGAGGTCATCACTCATATAATATCTGATCATGAGAATAAACATATGTGCAACAACAGCTCCGCAAAGCACAAACATTATTGATACTGTCCACGAATACTCGTAAATAAACACTGTATCGCCATTTCCAGCATCTATTGCCTCCGGTGCTTCAAGAAAAACTCCTGTAATTGAATTGACTACTCCCATTCCAATCATCAGAACAAACCACAATGCATTCAGCTTTCTGTTTTTGCTGTCGGTAAATTCCATCAGGAACCAGCAGAACGCATAGCATATGATGAACATTCCCATCATCGATGTATGGAACCAGAATTCGCTACCGGGAGCCATCTGTATCCTCATGCAGAATGAACCACCTGTCCACAGCACGCCTCCAATCAGTACGCCGATAAAGGAATTAACCACCGGTGTTTTGCGGGCAGCAGCAAATGCCGCCAGCAAAAATGCATAGCAGCACAGTGCAATTATTGAAATTGAAGCGAAGCTGTACATAAATAATTCTCCTATGTTTCTCCGTTCAGGTTTAATCTGCCTACAAAGCTCTTACTCCTGCAAAAACCTGATCCTGAGCATTCAGAAGTTCTCTTATCTGGTGGCTTGCAGGATTGATACGACGTATTTCCCTGCCATGATTCTTCTTAAACTGTTCAAATGTGCCACACTTGACTATTACTATTTCAAGGGGATCCATTCCCAGAATTTTCTTGAGATCTTCGTAGTCATGATCCATATATTTGAAATAGATACTGAGATGCTCCTTAAGTATGCGGCTGCTCACCGCACTGCCTGCCAGACATTCAGGCTTCATCTCCACGTACATTTTCATTACCGGCTTGTTATTCTCGGTGTACTCCTTTATTACTGTCCAGTCTTTTATCTCAAGACCTGAAAGTTCAATTACATGCTGTACCGAATTCTTTGTTATTCTGGTAAAACCAGCAACATCTATTATATCTGGTACTCTGTCAACATAATTGAATCTTGGGATTCTGGTACCATCCTTATGGTTTTCAAGTCCTGCGCATCTGTACACATCCCCGACTCTGTATCTCATAAATGCTCCGCCCTTTAAAACGGATATCACTATTTCATACTTTTCTCCCTTGACAACCTCATTCATAAGGCAGGTGGAAGGTTGATAACTTTCATCCTCCATGCTTCTCAGCATTTCACTCTCAGGAATGAACTCATAAAAGCACGCATCTGGGAAAAAGTACATACCGTCTCTCGTCCATGTCTCTGTTCCTATGCATGTAGGCTCAGTGCCTGCAAACAGCTCCATCGGTCTTATTCCCCACATTTCCTCAAGCTCATCCTTGTAGCAGCTGCTGTCAGTACCTGATATCATTATTCCTTTGAGGTCAAACAGATCCTTCGGCAGTATTGAGCGTCCTTCTTTTCTGCTTTTTTTCTTTGCTTTAAGGTATTTTACCGCCACCTTCGGCGAAAGAGCACTCCGGCTGCCTCCTCCTGAGCTCTCCATCAGCTTCGAAAAGCTCTTGCTGACAAAATAAGCCACGCTTGACATACCGAAAAAGTAATCGATTCCTCCCTTAAGTCCCATTTTGAAGCCTTTTTTATTTCTTTCACTAAAGGGCATTTTCTCCGCTTCCTTTACAGGAGGCAGGAAATTTACATGAATCTCATCCGCAAGTGCTCTGGGGAAAAGACCTGTAGCATAAGGCAATGCCACCAGCCCGTAGAGGAAATTACCTCCCGCCTTGACATTCACCTTGCCCCTTTCTTCTGTCACACCCAGTATCATGCATGCCAGTATATTCTGTTTGTACGCTTCAAGCATATTTTTGCTGTAAGGTGCAACTTTAATGGGATGCATTCCGCCTTCCCATGTGGTATGTATCCATATTACCGGCTCTGCAGGCAGCATATCATCACGCTTCTGCAGAAGTACATCTGCATAATCTTCATAAGTGGTCAAAGGGAAATTCTTTCGAAAATCATCTATGGTTTCTATTTCCAGCCCGTCAGAGAGCTTCTTTCCCAGAGGTGATTTCCTCCACAATGTAAGCTGCTCGTTCATCAGCCGATTCTGAATCTCCATGTATTCATCTATTGATAAATCAAGGAATCCGCAGTACTCCTGCCATATCTGTTCCTGTTTTTTCAGTTTTAGCTTGTCCTCGAATCTCATTTCACAAGCCTATCCTTTCATAGTCTGCAGGCATTTCCTGATACTCCCCGCGCATGGGATCAGAAAAGGCGTTTCACGCTTATACTCTTCATAATCTGCAAACGTCCTTACGAACGTCCATTTATCCTGAAAAATTACATATAATACATCCAGAGCCACAAATAAACTGCTGTTAATAATCACTTCAGCAGTTGAGAATTCTACAGCCAGGCATACATAAGCTCCTGTCAGCCACAGAACACCCGGATGTCTGCAAAGTGCATACATTCCCTTCCTGCACACTTCAGGTTTCTCATCATTGTCTTCACAATCCGAATATGTCTCCTTAAACGGCAGTGCAAAAAACAACGTATACACCAGTAACCCAAGAAACAGCAGCTCCAGCAATATGAAAATATATGTTGATATGTTCATTCCGAAGCTCACTGATTCTATCATTCTGATGCCGTCGATTGAATCCACAGCCATAGCTGCTGTTACGGCAGCCAGCATCACTGTACCTGCCATAAATCCCAGATGCAGTAACCTGTTCCGCCACAGAACTGAATTTATATCATATAAAATGTACATGCAGTATGCAGCTGCGCCTGTAATTCCATATATCATCGCTTGTTTCCGCCAAAATTTTAATCATAGAAATTTTATCATATTATTCTTAAATTAGCAATCCCCCCTGATTTTAGCAATTTTAACCATTTATTCCCATAGGTTATTTACAGCCTGCCTATATCATCAATCAGCTGGTCTACTTCTTCTGCTGTAGTATTCCATCCTGTACAGAATCTTACGCAGTTAAGACCCTCCGGTGTTCTTGTCATGAACTCAAAAATATATTTCTCTTCAAGCCTGGATTTCTGCTCATCAGTCAGCAGAACGAACTGCTGATTAGTAGGGCTTTCAATATACAAAGGGATACCCTTCTGTCTGAAAGACTCCCGAATCCTGACAGCCGCTTCATCAGCCTTCTTTGTGATTTCAAAATACAGATTATCCTGAAGCAGAGCACAGAACTGCAGCCCCATGAGCCACCCCTTTGCCAGCACTGCTCCGTTCTGCTTCATATAGCTTCTGAATCCAGTCTGAAGCTGTCTGTTTACTATTACAAGTGCCTCTCCGAACATTGCACCGCATTTGGTTCCTCCGATAAAAAACACATCTGTAAGCTCTGCAAAAGCCTCCAGACTCATATCGTTACCCTCGGCACCAAGTCCATACCCCATTCTGGCTCCATCCACGAACAGCAGCATACCGTACCTTTTACATACTTCTGATATGGCAGCGATTTCGTTTCTTGAATAAACCGTTCCCCATTCCGTTGAAAATGAAATATAAACCATGCCTGGTTTTGTCAGGTATTCTTTTTCTCCCTCATCGTAATATTTTGAAGCTTCTTCGGCTATCTGAGCTGCCGTAATTTTACCGTCACTCCCGGGAAGTGCTGTAATTTTGTGTCCCGTTTTTTCAACTGAACCTGCTTCGTGAGCAAAAATATGGCCTGAATCAGCGCAGATAACGCTTTCTATCGGTCTGAGCGCTGCTGCACACACGATAAAATTTACCTGCGTCGCACCCGGCAGGAAATATACAGCAGCGTCATCACAGCTCGTAAGCTTCCTTATCATATCCGCAGCTGCACTGCACCATTCGTCTTCTCCATATCCGGCGAAGCTTCCGTTTCTGCTGTTCATCACTGCTTCAAGCACTTTGTCATGTGCTGCATGATTATAATCATTATTGAACCGCAACATGAGGTTCACTCCTTTCCAAACATATCATAATTATTTTAACGTGATGTAATTCTCAGGACCTGCCAGAGAGCCTCCGTTTTTAATATACTCTATCCATGCATCCTTTACTCTGGTTTCTTCATGTTTTCCCTTTTCAAGAGCCGGAACTATGTGATCCGGCGTTTCCAGGCATGTCGCTCTCACAGTATCGGTATCTGAGAGTTCCTTGCCATCCAGAAGAACGTTATTCAGAATATACTGCCCATTATTTTCCTCAACTTCTATTGACATTCCGCTTACAGTCGGCAGCGAACCTCTGTTGAACGGTGTAAATAACCCTTCTGCACCTTCAACAGCTGTTTCCAGATACTCCTTCAGTTCTGCCCCTGTCATATCACACTGCCATGCTTCCAGTGAATTCGGCATAATCATGTACCCAACCATATCTTCAGTATAATCTGCCTGTATAACAGTGCCTGTAAAGCTGTATGCCGGAGCTATCAGTACATCGCTGCCATAAAATTCACGAAGTGTATTAGCCATAACTGATGACGATGCATTCCCTCCATCCTTGTAAAATTCATTTGAATAGCTCTTGTTCAATGTCATAACTGCATCTGATGTGTTGTCTTGCGGGTTCTTCAGCTGTGAATCAAAGGCTTCATACGCCTGTTTGGCATCGCACTCACCGGTAATCATCTTTGACACCACATCCTGTGATACCGAGAAAAACTCATTTGAAGCAAGGCGAATATACAGATGATTCTTGTCAATACAGGATTTCAGATTGCTCAGAACAGGAGATAATTCCAGCTCTACATCTTTGCTGTATGAGATTACATCTTCTCCCTTTGCCAGAACGTTCTGCCCTTCCTCTGAAAGCATCACGTTAAGTATCTGCAGTGCCTGCTCTTTTCGCTTATCATCCTTCTCAAGGTCCTTGTTCAATGCCACATGAAATGACGGGTATGTCAGAAGCCACTCTTCCCCGTCTTCTCCAAAATATGGAAGCATTACCGGATCTACAACTCCACCTTCTTTATAGCTGACAGCACCTGCTCCTGTCCGGCGCGTCATTGCAATCTTCCCCTGAAGAAACATCTCTTCAACAGGATCGTATGAAAGCTTTAAATCCTCTTCCGAAACATCTGTATCCTCAATAAACTGTTCCATCCGTTCAAAAATGCCAGGCCAGATTTTCGTATCAAGTCCTGTAGCTTCTGATGAGTCTTCATACTGGCTTCTCCATACCTGTCCATCCATCGAATGCAGTTCCGGAATAGAAAGACCCTGCAGAATCTCCATGCATGTATAATCATATTCAAAATCTGAAGCACATCCTCGTATTCCTACTTTTTCAAAAGCCTCACATGCCGATACAAAGCTGGCATAGTCTGTAGGCAAAGGAATATCGTATTTATCAAACAAAGCCTTATTAGCTATGAAGCCATCCACTTCACCGCAAAGTGGGAGCCAGTTAACCGTACCATCCGGGTTTGTGTAATTGCTCAGATAAGTATGATACATCGCACTGGCTTCTTCTGTATATGACAAATCCATCAGCTGATCCTGCAGCTCGGCCGCATCATTGAGTGAAAACCTCCTGGCTGTGATGATATCAGGAAGTTGCCCGTTTTTCTTCAGGAACTTGTAATAATCAAGATCATTATTGCCAACTACAAACTCTATGTCAACATCAGGAAGCTTTGATTGAATATACGGTGCATACTCATTATATAAAGATGCACTCCACAGATATATGGAAATTGAATCCGCGTCTTCCTTTTCATCTTTTGTTCCGCAGCCTGTGAGCATCGAAGCCATTATCAGCATGGTCAGTAAAACCGCTGCAAAGCTTATCCCTGTCTTCTTTTTCATTCTTTCACTCCTTGTACGTTATAGTCCTCATCAGATTCCATACAAATGGCGTTAGTTATGTATAGATTTATCATACTAATCTGATTTATATTATATCATAGCTATCCTTAATAAAACAAGTCGAACACTTATTGCAAAAGTCTCTTTATTTTTGCATCTTAATAATGTAAAATGAAATACAGTGAGTTCGAAACCATCCTCACTATAATAAAAACTAAGGAGAAAAAAATGAATTCTAAAACACTCTATCTGACACAGGGTGCAATTATTGCTGCCCTTTATGTCATTCTAACACTTATCACCAATGCTGCAGGTCTTGCAAACGGAGTCATCCAGGTAAGAATATCCGAAGCCTTGTGCGTGCTGCCTATATTTACTCCGGCAGCTGTTCCCGGATTGTTTGTCGGATGCATAACCTCAAATATTATGACGGGATGCGCTCCGTGGGATATTGTCTTCGGCAGTATCGCAACTCTTCTTGGTGCTTACGGCACATACTTTATGAGAAAACATAAGCTGGCTGCAGTTATTCCGCCTATACTGGCAAACACACTTATTATTCCATGGATACTTCATCTGGTATATCAGTTTGAGGGCTCAATACTTTACTTCACCGCAACAGTATTTGCAGGAGAGTTTATCTCAATAGCAGTGCTTGGAACACTTCTGAGAATAGCGCTGAAAAAAAACAGCTCTGCAATTACCTGGCAGCATAAAACAGATTAATATGGCATAAGTATTTCAATATGCAGCAAAACAGGACTGTCTCTTATCAGCCACTAATTAAATGGTAAGTAATGCGACAGTCCTGTTTATTTATCCCTATCTGAATACTGTGAACCTGTTACTTTCTTTGCCCTTTGACAGATAAAGCGCATTATCTGCAGCAAGGTAAAGATCATTGAAGCTTGAAAGTGTATCGTCTGAAATCGCTACTCCCATCGATACCCCTGTGCTTATTTTTCTAGCTGCAGTCGCTGCATTTATCTTCCTGAATATCTCCGAAGCTCTGTTTTCCATAAGCTCTGCCAGAGCATCCTCATCAAAGAAGATTGCTGCCGCAAACTCATCGCCACCCATACGGCAAGCCAGGTCACTTGCTCTGAGCGCGGACTTCAGTGTATTAGCTAAGAACACAAGAAATTCATCACCGGCGCTATGACCGTAGGTATCATTGTATTTCTTGAATTCGTCCACATCCATCATAATAAGCATTACCTGCTGCTTACGCTTAAGAAGGTGCAGCTCAACATCATTTCTGAACGGGGCATGGGACATAAGTCCTGTCAGAGAGTCTGTTCTGTATGTCATTTCCCAGTGTGAAAGCCGCTGCTCAGCCTTGATTCTCTGTGCTTCCACATATTTTCTTATACTGTAGGTTTCAAGCACATCCGCAATAAATATTTCGGCTTTGTTCACCTTTGCTGCCGAATCATAATATCGTCTGCCGTAACATATAACATATATAATCCGTCCATCTTTACAGCATATTGCATGTTCAAGGTACGCGAACTGGTTCTGTGCAAGAAGCTTACTGGTGGTTAAAATATACTCTGCCCGTTCATCCTCAGGAATCAGATCACTCTGCTTCATTCCAGCTTCAATATCTTCTTGCGTATACCCGGTCATCTCCGTAAATTTCTCATCGATCTCCAGAATTCTCTCCTCTGAATCCAGAATATATCTTGAATAATCTATTTCAAATACACCGCGATCTTCATTTTTTATTTCCAGGTCTTCAGTGCTTTCGGTAAAAACTTCAAGCACTTCATTTCTGTTATGCTTTTCATTGACAACTATATCACCGTTATTCACAAGCTGGATAAATTCCGATACAAGATACGGATCAAACTGTGTCCCTGCATTTCTTTTCAGCTCTGACAATGCAGCCTGCACCGAAGTTCCCTCTCTGTAAGGTCTGTCATTTGTCATTGCATCAAAGGCATCAACTACAGCAATCATTCTCGAGAGCAACGGGATAGATTCTCTGCTCAGACCTGCCGGGTATCCTTTACCATCCCATCTTTCGTGATGATGAAGTATCATACCAGCAATATCCTTCAGTGATTGTGAGCTTCTGGCAATATCATAGCCTTTTTCAACGTGTGTCTTTATTACGTTCCATTCCTCAACAGTGAGTTTTCCGGGTTTATTGAGAATTTCCAGCGGAATACCGATTTTGCCGATATCATGCATCAGGCACAGGAGAAGCAGCTGACTCTGCTGAACATCAGACAACCCTATTCTGCAACCCAGCGCATTACCATAATACTGCGTTCGCTTTACATGATCTGCCGTGTCTGCATCCGATTCCTTCAAAGCTTTAACCAGAGAACTGATTGCATTTGAGCTTACGGACCCCTTGTCCAGAAGCTTCCTGTTCTGCATCCCGTGTACAGCATCATCAACTGCCTTTAGCAGGTCATTGTTTTTACCATCAAGCATACAAGATGACCACTGGAAATACCCTGAATATTCTTCTGCAATATTATCTACAGCTGCATTTACTGCATCATTAGTGAAAAGAGGACATACGGCAATGAGAATAGCTTCATTGCCCCTCACAAAACAGGTATCTGACGGAAGATGTTTCCTCATTAGCTCCGCCAGCTCTTTTATCATCCTGTCGCCCTCTTCCCTTCCCTCAGTTGCATTAATTACCGAAAGGCTGTTGATATCAAAGGACGCAATTACAGCAGGGCAATTATATATATCAGGATTTTCATTTATGAATCTTTCAAAATATTTCTGATACTGAAATCCTGTAAGTATATCTATTTCCTCTTCCATATCTGTGAATACGAATAATGTCCCGCTTACCCTGTTCTTCTTGTCACGCAGAACTCTGTAATCACATCTTCTTATTGTCATTTCTTCACCGCAGCATGTGCTGCACTGAAGTGAGCCGGATTCATCTTTTGCTATATCAGCTATATCAAGAGCGCTGATGAATTTATCTATACCATCTCCATCATTAAAGTCTATACTGTCAAGAACTGCTTCCGCTTTCTGATTTTTCATGGTAAGCATCTGCCTGTAATCAAAGAAAACTATTCCCTGGTCAATTTTATTGAAAATATCCATGGAAATATTCCTGTGAATGACATTCCTGCTGTATTTAAAGCATGAATAGTATATTATGTACAGAACAAAGCTGTACCCTATTATGGAATAGTCAATTATCTTCCAGCTGCTGTCGCCAGGAATATACAGAAATACAGCATTGACCGCAACAAGCACAAGTATTGTAACCACAATCATCGTATATCGCGCTCTATATACTACCGGGGACTTGACGGAATAATAAACAAGAGAGGCTATAATAAGTGCTATGAGAATATATGTGTAAACAAGGTGCATTATATAGAGTGCATGAATTTCATACACATAATGCACAAAACTAAATCCTGTAGGAATATAACTTATTGCAATTTCCTTAAACGGGTTTATTAAGAGTACGACTGTATCAAAGACTCCATATAATATGAAACCTCTTTTTATTTTCTGAATAAGACTGTTATTTGCAGCTCCTGCATAAACAAGCATTGCCTTTATAAGTAAAATGAACGTCCAGTCAATACCGGCAAAATATATGCTTGCGCAGTATGACGCTGTAAAATAATCTGTGACATATATGCTGAACATATATGAAATATCAACAATAATCGCAAAAACAGAGACAAGACCTATGTATTTTCCCAGCTCTCCTTTGTGCGAAAAAGCGCCTATGCAGATAAAAATATCTATGCATGCCAGCAAAAGCGACAATATTACATAATAATCATCTATTAATCTTTCCATAAGCAATTCCTTTATTGTCCTTAAATAAACAGTCTAACCATTCTATATTATATCACACTCCTTTAAAATATTAAATCATTTCATTACTCTTATAATTCACTGGCTGGCAGTAATCACCTTGTATATATCCTCACCAATACATATAACCTGGCTGCTGATCTGAAATGGAGCCGCTGCTTCTCCGTGATTGATACATATGTATGATGCTCTGCTGTTTGCTGCAGTCAGCTGCCAGAACGGATATTTGATGATTCTGGGGGGTATTGCTGCCCACACCTAGTTCAAGAAGCAGGATACGTCCGTTCCCGTACTCTTTCAGAAAGACTTCATATCTATCTGCATAACGAAATCTATACTGAATATGCCCTGCCGGAGTTGCTCTGAAGCTTCCTTCTCCATAATTGCTCATATATCATTCCTCCTTAAGTGCTTTTCTCTATCGTAAATGCAGTGGAATTAATGCTCCACTCTGCGATCTGCAACAAAAAAAGAACTTCGCACATGAAGTTCTTTAATTTATGAATATTATTATATACTACTTGTCCCAAAACAAAGGATAAAGCGAGCAACTTATTCCATTTGCTACTGTACCGATGTAAATGATAAAATAAGAATGTACAATTAATGGAATATAAAAATGTACAATTCAAATCTTTATGCTATCGTATTCATGGAGGTACAATCTATGAACGAAGCATTAAAGATACAGCTCAAGATTCTTAAATTGAGTAGCATAAAACCAAATTACTCAGAACTGGCTCGAATGTATGGTTTGGATCGCAGGACTGTTAAAAAGTATTATGACGGATATGATGGTAAACCTGCCCACAGAGAAAAGCCTAGCAAACTTGATAAGCATTATGAATTGATTAAGAAAAAGCTTTCCATCAGAGGTGTCAACGTTAGAGCCGTTTATGAGTTCATTCTTTCTGTGGTCCTCTGTCAAGAAAAAGTACAAGTTAAGAATGACTTTTTTCCCTCTT
>JAUNDC010000018.1 GCA_030526355.1 Bacillota bacterium
TTAGGCTATCTATATTTTTCTCTTGATTTTTATATAGTTAGCTACATAATAAAAAAGATGCCACGAATCCTTATGATTCATAGCACCTTTGCTAACATGGACTAAAGTATAAACCTTTTATGCGGAATGTCAATAGAAAAATATAATTTTTTTGAAAATTATATGTATTTGCTCTTTATCCTTGCTTCCCGCGTATATCATGATCAGGAGGAGCTATAGGATAATCTCCACTGAAGCAGGCGTCACAGAATGGCAGCTCTCTGCAAAGCAGATTGAGTCTGTCGTTCCTTAGAAATGCCAGTGAATCTGCACCGATTTCCTCGCGTATCTGCTCAACAGTTTTGCCGCTGGCTACAAGCTGATCCTCACTAGGGATATCAGTTCCGAAATAACATGGATGCAGGAACGGAGGAGAACTGATTCTCACGTGAATTTCTGAAGCACCTGCATTACGCAGCATGGTGACTATACGCTGGCAGGTTGTACCTCTGACTATGGAATCATCAATCATTACAATACGCTTGCCGCGAATGTTTTCTTTGAGAACGTTAAGCTTTATCTGTACACTGCTTTCACGCATGCTTTGAGTGGGTTTGATGAACGTTCTGCCTACATAGGAATTTTTGATAAAACCGGTGCTGTATGGAATGCCTGATTCCATTGCATATCCTTGAGCTGCAGGATTTCCGGATTCAGGGACACCAATTACAATGTCGGCATCTACAGGTGAATCCTGTGCCAGGAAGCGGCCTGCTGCAATTCTGCTTTCATAAACACTTACGTTATCTATAACCGAATCAGGTCTGGCGAAATAAATATATTCAAAAATACATCGCGACTGACAAAGATGGTCAGGAAGCTCCGACGCTTTTCTGGAGGTGATGCCTGAGGTATTGATTGTCACTATTTCTCCAGGTTCTATGTCTTTGATGAATTCAGCACCTACAGTGTCCAGTGCACAGCTTTCGGATGCGAAAAAATATGTGCTTCCGCGTTTCCCCATACAAAGAGGTCTGAAGCCATGTGGGTCTCTGGCCGCAATCAGCTTGCGCGGACTCATGACTATAAGGGAGTATGCACCCCGGAGCTTTTTCATTGCAGCCATCACTGCTTTTTCTGCGGTATCTGTTTCTATTCTTTCCTTGGCTATGTGATATGCTATGACCTCGGAGTCGATAGTGGTCTGAAAGATACCACCCTGCTTTTCCAGCTCTTCACGAAGCTCCAGAGCATTTATCAGATTACCGTTATGAGCAAGAGCTAGCGTGCCTTTATAATAATTGAGAACCAGAGGCTGAGCATTTTCGCGTGTGCTGGAGCCAGCGGTTGAATATCTCACATGCCCAACACCTATGTTGCCTGACAGCCTATCTAGAGCATCTTTATCAAAGACTTCATTTACAAGTCCCATGCCCTTGTGGGCAGAAATGTTTTTTATTGATCCGTTAGTATCGGAAACAGCGATTCCGCAGCTTTCCTGGCCACGATGCTGCAAAGCCAGCAGCCCGTAATATATTGAAGATGCCACGTTGTTTCCGTTAAGATCATATGCACCAAAAACTCCGCATTCTTCATGTAGCGTAGTCATATCATACCTCCTTCAGTTTATAAATTTAACAAAAACATTATATTCGTAATTTGACATAAATCAAGTGTTATTTTTTTGTTTTGTTTCACAAAAAGCATATATGCGTAAATAATAAACTTGACGATTCGGATTTTCAGGAGTAACATCATTTTTTATATAACTTATTTGCACCGGCAGGTCAGTTTTGGCCTGCCGGTTTGACTTTTTTGAAATAATGTATTGTTTGCATTAAAATGCAAATACTATTTTCATATTGATATTCCGAAAAAAGGAGAATCTGATATATGGAAAACAATAATACCGCACCTCAGCCGGCTGAAGATAGTAAATTGGGGTTCAGCGGTCTGACTGCAATGATTATAGGCTCTACCATAGGAGCTGGAATTTTTACAACTGCCGGGGATATGGCATCCAACGGCGCGCATACGGCGAGTGTACTTATAGGATGGGGTATCTGCGGAATAGGAATGTACTCACTGATGATGGCATTTTTTGGTTTGAACAAAATACGGCCTGACCTGACAAACGGTATATACAGCTATGCCAAGGAGGGCTTTGGAGAATTTGTTGGATTCAATTCGGCGTGGGGCTACTGGATGAGTGCTCTGATCAGCAATGTATCTTATATAACGCTTCTGTTCGGGGCTGTAGGGTATTTTTTTCCTGTATTTGGAGCAGGAAATAATCTGGTTTCGGTAATATGCGGCTCTGCCGTAGTATGGCTTATGGTAGCGCTTGTTCTGACAGGTGTTCAACAGGCGGCGATAATTAATATCATAGTTACAGTATGCAAGCTGATACCTATTTTTGTTTTTATTGTTGCAGTACCACTGCTGGCTGCATTTGATTTTGAAATTTTCATGGATAATTTCTGGGGTAACGGAACAATGCCGTTGTGGCAGCAGGTTATGGCCACAACATCATCAACGGTATGGGCATTTATCGGCGTTGAGGGTGCGGTTGTGCTGTCGGCAAGGGCTCGCAGAGCAAGTGATGTAGGCAAGGCATCATTAACAGGTTTCATCGGGCTGTTTGCTCTGTATGTGATAGTTGCTGTGCTGAGTATGGGGGTGCTGACTACAGAAGAACTTGCCCGGCTCAATAATCCGCAGATGGCACAGATACTTGAACTGGTAGTAGGTCCGTGGGGTGCGAAGCTGGTTAATGTGGGCGTAATAGTATCGATTATCGGAGCTCTTCTTGGCTGGACTATAATAGCAGCCGAATGTCCTTACGAGGCGGCGAAGCAGGGAGTATTCACAAGTGCTTTTGCGAAGAGCAACAAAAACGGCTCTCCGGCTGTATCACTTATAATAACAAATCTTCTGATTCAGGCGTTTCTGCTTATAATACTGTTCAGTGAATCTTCGTATCTGGCGTTTTATACCATGGGCTCGTCAATGATAATGCTGCCGTATCTTCTGAGTGCTCTTTACTATGAGAAGATAACAAGACGTGGTGATGGTTTTGAGACGGCATCGCGAAGCGAGATTATGAGAGGCAGAGCTTTTGCTGTCATAGGAAGCATATACGGGGTATGGATGATAGTTTCCGCAGGTCTGGTTCAGTTTCTGATTACAAGCATACTGTATGCTCCGGGAATATGGGTATATGTGAAAGGACGCAGGGAAAAGGGACTGCAGGCATTCAGACCATATGAAAGAAATATTGCGGTGGTTCTGGTGCTGCTTGCAGTTGTTTCCCTGATTCTTATGGCGATGGGTGTAATAAATCCGTTCTAGGGTTGATATGATTAAAGGGCATATGCATCAGTGACTGCTTCACTGGTACAATGCCCTTTTTGATTAGCTGCACTGCAGTTTTCATAATCTCATCTCCTTGATTTTTTATAGTACAAATAATATACTATGTACGGAAATAACTGGGGGAAATGAAAATGAACAATGATAAAATAAAAAAGGTATGCATTCTCAAGGGCAGCCCTAGAAAAGAGGGAAATACAAATGCTCTGACGGAGCCTTTTACTGCAGTACTTAAAGAAAGAGGATGCAGTGTGACTGAGTTCACTTTATACGACATGGAGCTTAAGCCATGTCTTGCCTGCAGGGGATGCCAGCAGGACTGGACTTCGGCGGCATGTGTCAGAGACGATGATATGAAACTGATATTTAATGCAGTTATGGAAAGTGAGCTTATTGTTATTGCTTCGCCGATATATTCGTGGTACTGTACTGCTCAGACTAAAATGGTTCTTGACAGGCTTGTTTACGGACTTAACAAGTATTACGGAGATAAGAAGGGACCGTCCTTGTGGGCTGGGAAAAAAGTGGCACTGATAACAACCTGTGGGTATAAGCCTGAAAAGGGTGCGGACCTCTGGGAAGAAGGTATGAAGAGATACTGTAAGCATTCTCAGCTTGAATACAGAGGAATGCTGGCAGAACGGCATCTTGGATATGATACTGACTTCATGGATGATGGAAAGGCTGAACGTGCGAGAGCTTTTGCGGAGGAATTGCTTGATGAGTGATGTTATAATAAAAAAATTTGATGAGCTTGACACGACAGAGCTCTATGAGATTCTGGAGACCAGGATGAAGGTTTTTGTTGTGGAGCAGCAATGCCCTTATCAGGATATAGATGCTATGGATTATGATGGCGTGCATCTTTACATAAAAAAAGATGAAAAAATTTCAGCATATCTGCGGATAATAAATAAAAATATTTCGGAAAAGACGGTTCAGATAGGAAGAGTTCTTACAACTGAAAGGGGAACAGGCCTTGGCACAATGATTCTCAAGGCCGGGATAGCTGCTGCAGACAGACTTGGTGCTGAGAAAATATACATCGAGGCACAGGTTTACGCAAAAGGGTTTTATGAAAAAGAAGGGTTTGTTGTAAGCGGTGATGAATTTCTCGAGGATGATATCCCGCATGTACCGATGATACTGGAAATCAGGCACAATCAGGTAGAGGGTGCCGAATAGATATAAGGAGCAGGAAAATGATACAGGATATTGAACCACATAAATATGATGTGACATACAGGAAGGTAGAAGCGTTTGATGATGATGTGATGCTGATTTTCAGAGATAATGCGCTGTTGTGCGGATTTGATGAAGATGGTATCGTATATCCTGAGGTGAAGGATATTGCAGAAGTGTTTCCGGAAATTAAGGAAAAAGCTAAGCTTCTGTTCAGAATCGATGATACCGATTATTTTGAGTTGAGAAGTCCTGAAATAGAGCCTTTTGGCAAATGGGGGTATGTTTCAAAGGATAAGATAAGAGCAGCACGTCCTTTGTGGAAGGCATTTGCGGCAGTTACAGGGTTTCAGATACATGACTGGTATACAAACACCAGATTCTGTGGCAGATGTGGTAACAGGATGGAAGCTCCGGGAAATGAAAGGGCTATGCGGTGTCCGGAGTGCGGGAAGGTGTATTATCCTCAGATATGCCCGAGCGTTATTGTGGGTGTTGTTGATGGAGACAGACTTCTGATGACAAAGTACTCGGCCAGCCACAGCAGGTTCAGGAGATATGCTTTGATAGCAGGATATGCTGAGGTTGGAGAAAGTCTTGAGGATACAGTTCGACGTGAGGTGATGGAGGAGGTTGGCCTTAATGTGAAAAACATCAGGTATTATGGCAGTCAACCGTGGTCATTTACGGATACGCTGCTGGTAGGCTTTTTCTGTGATCTTGATGGAAGCGGAGAGATAACTCTTGACAGAGATGAACTGTCTCTTGCCGAATGGCTCGAGCGCAGTGAGATTCCTGAGGAATCGGCTGATTCATCTGTCAGCCTGACCGGAGCAATGATGAAGGCGTTTAAGGAAGGCGAGAATATATAATGAGCATTTAAGCTGTAACATAATGGTAGCGATAAATAAAAGAGCATCTGTACGGTGGTGGTAAGATGCTCTTTTCTGAGTATATGAGATGAATTATTATATTATTATTCTGTTATGCTGTTTTGTTTTTTCTGTATACCTTGGGAAGAACGATAAGGAGTATCGCCAGGCATATAATTGAAACGATAAGGGTTATGACAGTACTTACTGCGAACCCCATACCTGCAGTGAATCCTGCTACCAGGTAACCAACAACACAGCATGCAGCGACAGTAAGTGCATAAGGTACCTGAGTTCCGACATGCTTCAGATGATCACATCTGGCTCCTGTTGATGCCAGAATAGTTGTATCTGAAATCGGTGAAGTGTGATCTCCGAATACAGAGCCCGCAAGAGTGGCTGACAGTGTTGTGATGAGCAGCTCAGGTGCTGCGATTTCACATATTGAAATAATTATAGGTATCAGGATACCAAAGGTTCCCCATGCTGTTCCTGTTGAGAAAGCCAGCAGGCATGCTACCACAAAGATGAGAACAGGCAGGATGGCCATAGGTACTCCTGAATTTTCAACAAGTGATGCAACATAAGGTCCTGTTGAGAGCAGGTCTCTGCATACACCGCTGATGGTCCATGCCAGAGTCAGAATTATGCAGGCAGCAACCATTGAGTTGACCCCAGGATTCATGCATGAGAAGAAATCCTTGAATGAAAGCACTTTTCTGCACATGTAATATATAAATGTCAGAATGAGAGTAACAAAAGCTCCAAGTGCCAGAGCTGCGCCAGCATCGGTGTTTCCGAAAGCATCAAAGAGTGACATTTTTTCTTCGCCCCAGTATCCGCCAACATAAATCATAGCCAGAATTGATGCAATGATCAGTATAACGATTGGAACAACCAGATCGCAGATTTTACCCTTTGAACCTTCGCTGTTGAGCAGGTATTTTTCTTCTTCCTTACTCATGTCAACATCTGAGATTATTCCTTTTTCGGCATCCAGCTCTGCTTTGAGCATAGGACCGTAATCTGCATTTTTTCTTGCAGCCATGGAAAATACCATAATAAGTGTAAGTATGGCATAAAGATTCATAGGCACTGATGACAGAAATGCCATCATACCGCTCATTCCCGTAGTTTCAGGATAATAAGAGATTACCGATGCAGCCCATGATGAAATCGGTGCTATGATGCAGATAGGAGCTGCAGTTGCATCAATCAGATAAGCGAGCTTTTCCCTTGATAACTTTACTCTGTCTGTTACAGGACGCATAACTGTACCAACTGTCAGACAGTTGAAATAGTCATCGATAAAAATCAGAACTCCCAGAAATGCTGTAGCTATCGACGCACTCTTTTTTGTTTTCAGCTTCTGTACAGCCCATTCACCGTAAGCCTTTGATCCGCCGGCCTTGTTGACAAGTGCAACCAGGATGCCCAGCAGGCAGAGGAAAATTATCATAGTAGTGTTGCCTGAAAGCTTGTCTGCCATAAGCGTGACAGTTGTATCAAAAATGCCTACTATCCCTGTTCCTGTGCTTAATGCATAAATAGTTGTTCCGGATAATATTCCCAGAATAAGAGAAAAAATAACTTCTTTTGTTATCAATGCCAGAACTATTGCCACTACAGGCGGCAGTATTGAAAGTAATCCGACATCAATCGCTGTCCATTCCATGATGAAACCTCCATTTATTAGTTGTATACTAACAAATAAAGCAATTCTTATGCCAGAGTAATAAAACTGGAAAAAAAGTACGATATCGTTTATTTTATGGGGTTTAATGAGTATGGCAGAAGAGGAGAAATACGTTGATTATTCAGAAAATGAGCCATATATGGTTCAAACCGTGAAACAAGCATCCAATTTTGACTCAAAATGATTGACACCGCATTATTTGTAATATACATTAACTTATATAAAAATGTGATTGAGGATAAGGAGCATAGCATAATATGAAATACTATGGAGCGGATCGGGTCATTGAACCTAAAGGCGCACTTCCTGCTACTGCATGGAAAGTGGATAATTCCGCGAGACTGGTAAGCAGAGAAATAAAGATAGCAGTAAGCATGATCAATCTTGAAATAACAAACTTTGAACAGATATGCAGCAGCTGTGAGTATGATGAGGTAAAAATAAAAGCTCATATTCTGCAGGTAATAAATCAGAGAGGAAAGCTGCATAATCCGTACACAAAAAGTGGCGGACTGTTGTTCGGAACTGCTGAGAAGGCGGCAGACGATTTCCCGATGGCGGATATAAAGCCGGGCGATAAGGTGATATGCATGTCTCCTCTTACCGGTATACCACTTTGTCTGGAGAGCATAGAATCGGTGGATTATCAGTATGGCCAGATAAAATGCAGAGGATATGCTATATGCTTTGAATCAAGTCAGCTTGTGAAATGGGATGGAATAACTGATTTAAGATATCTTTTGAGGCTGTTGGATGAAGAAGGTAACCTGCTAGGTGTGAAATCAGTGCTTGAGTCAAAAACGGCATCAAGGATAGCTATACTGAGCAGTGATCTTGTGCTGCTGATGGTATATGCCAAAATGGTGAGACAGCAGCTGGGCACAGATGTGTCAGTTACAGCAATAATTGACAAGGCTCAGGCAAAGAAGATTACAAAAAGTGAGTTCGATAATGTGTTTTCGCCTCTTGCTGATGAAGTGCATTTTGTAAATATGAACAGGCCTGCTGATACCTTGGAGATGATAACAGGTGATGACAGAAACAGATTTGCAGATATTGTAATAAATCTGGATGACACTGAAGGCTCTGAATGTGTTGCTTCGCTTCTGGTTAAAGATAAAGGAACAATATGCTATATGAGCTTCAAGAATAATTATTCTGAAGGCTCTCTGATTGCAGATTCTCTTGGCAAGGAGGTAAACAGCTATTCAACATATGGATATGACAGAAATGTTTATGAATACGCACTTTCTCTGGCAGAAGCACTGACACCTCATTTAAGAAAGCTTGATAATTATTATCGGAACAGGAAGCTAAAGCCGTCATCAGGAGGGATAAAGCCAAGAACACAGATGGCGGCACAGAAAATCGACGATTTTATTTACAGCAGTCCGGTGACAGCTGATATGATCGAAAAGGTGCTTAATATAGCAAGGTATGACTGCAATGTTGTGATTCAGGGTGAAACCGGAACGGGTAAAGAAAAAGTGTTCGAGCTGATACATCACAACAGTCCCAGAAAGGGTAAGCCGTGTATAAGAATAAACTGTGCAACAATACCGGAGAATCTGGCGGAATCCGAGTTTTTTGGATATGAAGGAGGAGCATTCACCGGGGCGCAGAAGGATGGCAAAGAGGGTTATTTCGAGATGGCGGATAATGGCACTCTTTTTCTGGATGAGATAGGTGCTCTTTCAATGACGATGCAGTCCAAGCTTTTGAGGGTACTTCAGGAAAGCACATTTTACAGGCTTGGGGGTACTGAACAGATTAAAACTAACGTGCGTGTGATATGTGCCAATAATGTTCCGTTGAAGAAGCTGGTAGAAGAGGGAAAATTCAGAGAGGATCTGTACTATAGACTGAACATCTGCCTCATAGAGGTTCCACCTCTCAGGGAACGCGTGGAGGATATACGGTGCCTGTCGGAGTCGTTTGTAAAGGATTACAGCAGAAGATACGGCATTGACAGAAGGTTTTCACAGGAGGCACAGCATAGGCTGGACGAATATTACTGGCCGGGAAATGTGCGTGAGCTTGAAAATGCTGTGCACAGGCTTTATATAGCTCAGAGAAACGATGTCATTGAGGCTGATGATGTTGATGAGATTCTGAACGAAGATGTTTATGACAAAATAATGGTAAATGTCAGGAAAACGTTTAAACGTGATGAACAGATAGACTTTACCGAGCTGATGGAGGAACAGGAAAAGAAAATAATCACGTACGCTTTGCAGAAGGAGAAAACCACACGTAAAGCGGCTGAATTTCTGAATCTCCCACAGACTACGTTTGTAAGGAAGAAGAATAAATATAATATTACATGAAGGCAGAGAATGTGTACATTTACAAGGAGAGGCTATGAATCTGATAAATGCGATTGAAAACTATATTCCATACAATGAGCAGGAGGCGCAGGATCGCGTTGAGATGCTGAGAAGGCTCAGAAGCGGAGAGAAACTGTATTTCAGAGATAATGCGGCAGCGCATATTACTGTGTCCGGATGGGTGACAAGTCCTGACAGAGAGAAGGTGCTTATGGCATATCATAATATATATGATTCATGGTCGTGGCTTGGCGGACATGCTGATGGGGAACGTGATCTGCTGAGGGTGGCAGAGAAAGAAATCAGAGAGGAATCAGGCCTTGAGAATTTCACGCCTGTATCTGAGGGGATTTTTTCCCTGGAAATACTTACTGTTGACGGGCATATGAAAAAGGGACGGTATGTGTCATCTCATCTGCATTTGAATTTTACATTTTTGTTTGAAGCAGATACTGCGCAGGCAGTAAGATGCAAGCCTGATGAAAACAGCAGTGTGGGATGGTTCGGACTTGATGAAGCAATTGAGGCCTCGGATGAGCCATGGATAAGAGATGTGATATATAGAAAACTAAATGAGAAATTGAGAAAATTTTTCTCTTGATTTCATGCTTATATTACCACAAATACGCTGAATTTTCAAGTCTTGTAAAATGCACGCTCCGGGTGTATTAAGTATTCGGAGGTGAATCAAATGACTGAAAAAAATACAAAGAATATGACTGCGCTGGTAAGCTGTTTTGCCAGAGCATACCATTATCGTAACAATGAAGTATGGGTGTTTGCTGATGATTATGCAGAAAAACTGATGACACGTCAGGAGTATGCTGCAGTTGCTGAAAGTATGAGCAAAGGTATAAACTATTTCAACCCTGGTTTCGTTGGGAATCCCGAAGAAGCTCTGAGATGGATAGTTGATAACCAGCTGTCACCGTCTGTGCTGGGTAGAAGCGCGTTTTGTGAGGACATGCTGCGGTCTGCCGTGATGGATGGCTGCAGACAATACCTTGTATTTGCTGCAGGGTATGATACCTTCGCATACAGGAATCAATTTGGCGGTCTTAAAGTGTTTGAACTGGATCTTCCTGATATTATTGATGATAAAATATCAAGGGTTGGCAATTGCGAAAAGCAGGCTGTATATGTTCCGTGTGATCTGAGCAGTCCATTATGGCAGAAGGCGCTTCTGCAAAGGGGATATGATGCTTCTGGGATTAGCTTCAGCAGTCTTCTGGGTATAAGCTATTATCTTACAAGAGAGCAGTTTGATGCACTTATTAGGGGAGCTGCTTCTGTCGTATGCCCGGGAAGCCGGATATGTTTTGATTATCCGTTAAGCGTCGCTGGGGAAGAATGTATGAAAAACGAGGAGCTGGCTTCTGCTGCCGGAGAAAAGATGAAAGCGAAGTATTCAAGGAAAGACATTGAGCTGATTCTTGAAAAAAATGGATTCGAAGCAGCAGATCACTTTGATGAAAAGAAAATGACTGAAAAGTACTTTAATGAATATAATGAAGCTCAACCGAATCACATTATGCATGCACCAGAAGGAGTCGGTTATTGTATGGCAGTGAAGAAATAGTACATGCACAGACATGTTCGTTTTACATGGATATAAGCGTAGTAAATGCAGATACTAATTGTAAAAAAGGAGTATTTGCTATGTTTAAACATGAAAAACAATTATTTCATCCAGTTGGTGTTGAAGGTCCGAATCCTCAGTATGCTGTGCTTATGCAGGAACAGCTCGGCGGAGGCAACGGTGAACTCAAGGCGGCAATGCAGTATATGTCGCAGAGTTTCAGAATAAAGGATCCGGAAATCAAGGATCTGTTTCTGGATATTGCAGCTGAGGAGCTGGGCCACCTGGAAATGGTGGCTCAGACCGTTAATCTGCTTAACGGCCATGATGTTGATGCACAGGCAGTTACTGCGGGAGAAATTCAGACACATGTGATGTTCGGACTGACTCCCGGACTTGTCAATTCATCAGGAAGTCCATGGACTGCTGACTATGTGACTGTAACGGGAGACCTGTGTGCAGATTTGCTGGCGAATATTGCTTCAGAACAGAGAGCAAAGGTGGTATATGAGTATCTTTACAGACAGATTGAGGATAAGAAGGTGAGAGAGACTATAGATTTCCTTCTTAACAGAGAGGAAGCTCATAACCAGATGTTCAGAGAAGCATTCAACAAGGTTCAGGATACCGGTTCAAACAGAGATTTTGGAACGACAAAGGCTGCTAAGATGTATTTTAGCATGTCTGAACCGTCGCCGGCTGAGAATATGCAGAAGGCTTTTGAAAACAAGGATGTTGTACCGCCATCATTCAATTAGAAATTACTCTTGAAATGGCAGCAAGGGTATGTTATCATAAGGCATATGTAATTTTACCTGCAGCGTAGTTTCCCGAGACTCCGACGGTAACCGGGCAGCAGGCGGATAGAATTTAGGAGGATAAAGAAATGATTACTACTGAAAAGAAAGCGGAAATTATCAAAGAGTACCAGCTTAAAGAAGGAGATACAGGTTCCCCTGAAGTACAGGTAGCTATCCTGACTTACAGAATCAATGATCTCAATGAACACCTTAAGGTTCATAAGAAGGACCACCACTCAAGAAGAGGTCTTTTAAAAATGGTAGGACAGAGAAGAAACCTTCTCAATTACCTGAAGGAAAAGGATCTTGAAAGATACAGAGATCTGATTGCTCGTTTAGGTTTGAGAAAGTAATTAAACTTAAAAATTTAGGCGGGGCGTTATACCCCGTCTTTGTTTTTGTCGGTGTTATATTGATGCCGAAGATATATCATATGGTAAGGAATAAACAGGAGGTAGTTGTTTATTATGAAATTCACAGATTACAGAACTTTTAAGACAGCCATAGGCGGTAAGCTTTTGGAGCTGGAAATCGGCAAGGTATGTGAACTGGCCAATGGGCAGGTTATGGTGAGATATGGTGATACTGTCGTTAATGTTACGGCATGTGCATCAAAGGAGCCAAGACCTGATGTAGACTTTTTCCCTCTGTCATGCGACTATGAGGAAAAGATGTATGCAGCCGGTAAGATTCCGGGCGGATTTATCAAGAGAGAAGGCAGACCTAGTGAAAGGGCGATTCTCAATTCCCGTCTTATGGACAGGCCGTTAAGACCGCTGTTCCCTAAAGGTTTTTATAATGACGTGCAGGTTGTAGCTACAGTAATGTGCGTTGATTATGATGCTCCATCGGAAATCGCAGCAATGATCGGGTCTTCAGTTGCTCTGGCAATTTCGGATATCCCATGGGAAGGTCCTACAGGATCCGTGCTGGTTGGGATGGTTGACGGACAGTTTGTTATCAATCCTTCTCTGGAGCAGAGAGAGAAGAGCGTAATGCATATGACAGTTTCCGGTACAAAGGATGCCATCATGATGGTTGAAGCAGGTGCGCAGGAAATTCCTGAGGAAACCATGCTGGAAGCTATTATGTTCGCTCATGAAGAAATCAAAAAGATAGTAGAATTCATCGAACAGGTTGTAGCTGAGGTAGGCAAGCCGAAGATGGAAATTGAACTGTACAAGGTTCCTGAGGATATAGAAGCTGCAGTAAGAGCATATGCAGAAGATAAGATGAGAGCAGCCATCCAGACTTATGACAAGCTGGAAAGACTGGACAATATGGATGCTGTAGAGGCAGAAACAAAGGAACATTTCGAAGAAATTTACCCTGATAACGGTAAGGATATAGGAAATGTACTTTATGCTATAACAAAAGAACAGGTAAGAAGCATGATTCTGGATGAAGGCATCAGACCGGACAACAGAAAGCTCACAGAAATCAGACCGATCTGGTGTGATACAGGAATACTTCCTAGAACTCATGGTTCAGGTCTGTTCAAAAGAGGACAGACTCAGGTTCTCTCCATAGCGACTCTGGGACCTCTCGGAGAAGCGCAGACTATAGATGGAATCACAGAACAGACAGAAAAGAGATACATGCATCACTATAACTTCCCTCCTTATTCAGTAGGTGAAGCCGGCAGAATGAAGAGCCCGGGAAGAAGAGAGATAGGACATGGTGCACTGGCAGAAAGGGCATTGCTTCCTGTACTTCCTGATGAAGAGGAATTCCCTTATGCCATCAGAGTGGTTTCTGAAGTCCTTTCATCAAACGGTTCGACATCAATGGGCTCCACATGCGGCAGTTGTCTCGCACTGATGGATGCCGGTGTTCCTATCAAGGCTCCTGTAGCAGGTATCGCGATGGGACTTATTGAAAGAGTTGAGGAAGACGGCAGCAGCAAAATGGCTATACTGTCAGATATACAGGGTATGGAAGACTTCCTGGGAGATATGGACTTCAAGGTTGCAGGAACAGCTAAGGGTGTTACTGCCATCCAGATGGATATCAAGGTACATGGACTTTCAAAGGAAATACTCCAGCAGGCTCTCAAGCAGGCTTACGAAGGCAGAATGCATATCATGAAGGAAATGCTGGATGAAATTGCAGAGCCTAGAGCAGAGCTTTCACCATATGCTCCTAGAATTATTTCAATGCAGGTGGATCCGGATCACATCAGAACTATCATCGGACCGGGAGGCAAGACTATTAACAGAATTATTGCCGATACAGGAGTTAAGATTGATATCGACGATACAGGGCTTGTGTACATCGCTGCACCTGACATGGAATCTGCAAAGGCAGGTGTTCATGAGATTGAGCTTCTTATCAAGGAGCCTGAGCCTGGCGAGATATACGAAGGCAAGGTAACGAGAGTTATGAACTTCGGAGCCTTTATTGAGATACTTCCTGGAAAGGAAGGTTTGCTGCATATCTCAAAGATGGCAAAGGAAAGAGTAGAAAAGGTTGAAGACGTTATGAATGTAGGTGATACCGTCAAGGTAAAGGTTACGGAAATCGACAGCCAGAACAGAATCAATCTTTCTAGAAAAGAGCTGCTGTAAAGCTTAATACAGAGATTCATACTGCTGCATCGAAGATATATCGGTGCAGTGGTTTTTTTGTTCGACACAGATGATTGCCGGAATGTCTTTACGGTATGATAATATGACAGAGGTATATTAATATGGAAAACATATTGAGCAGACCTCAGATAAGATGTCTGCTGGCGCTGATATGCTGCGCACTGTGGGGAAGCGCTTTCCCATGTATTAAAACGGGCTATGAATGGCTGCACATAACGACTGTAGGAAGTCAGATATTGTTTGCCGGATACAGGTTTTTCATGGCAGGAATAGTGACTTTTGCTGTCGGCTGTATTGTAGAAAAGCGTATTATTAAAATAAAAAGGGGAATCCGTGCCGCATATTATGGGAATTGGTTTTCTGCAGACGACCGTAGAGTATGTGTTCTTTTACATAGGTATGAGTAATATTACGGGAACCAAGGGTTCTATAATCAATGGCTCAAGTACTTTTTTCGCTATTCTGCTGGCTCATTTCATTATCAAAGATGAGCGTCTGACTTGGAAGAAGGCTTTGGGATGTCTCATCGGATTTGCCGGTGTTGTGATTGTTAATATTGACGGATTTACAGGCGGAGGGATTTCATTTATGGGGGAAGGGATGATGCTGATAAGCACAGCGGCTTATGGTGCGTCGTCGACCCTTGTGAAGCTGATTTCACACAGAGGCACACCTATGGCGATAACAGCGTATCAGCTTATGTTCGGAGGGTTTCTGATTATAGTTATAGGCTTTGCGTCTGGCGGACATATTGAAGGATTTGAAGTCAGATCGGTGTTGCTGCTGGCATATATGGTGTTTATTTCTGCTGCAGCATTTAGCCTGTGGACTGCGCTTCTGAAATATAATCCGGTAGGCAAGGTTACGATTTATGGGTTCTGCATACCGGTATTCGGTGTTATTATGTCCGGGATTTTCCTTGGGGAGAATATTTTCGGGATGGAGATTCTGGCTGCGCTGGTTTGTGTCTGTGTGGGAATAATAATTGTTGATAAGCAGGACGATGTATAATAGCTTTGGAAGGTGAAGAATATGGAAATGATAAAAGCAAAGGAGCAGGTCATAAAAGCTGGGGTTGAGCTTTCGAAATCTGGGCTTATAGCCAGAACCTGGGGAAATGTAAGCTGCAGGACTGGAGCAGATGAATTTGTCATAACCGCCAGCGGTCGAGACTATATGACATTGACACAGGATGAAGTAATACCGGTGAGAATCACAGATTTAAGCTATACCGGTGAGATAAAGCCTTCTTCAGAGATGAAGGTGCATAAGGAAATATATAAACTCAGAGCTAATGCGGAATTCGTGATTCATACACATCAGAGCAATGCATCAGCGGTAGCAGCTATGGGGCTGGATGAAATCAAGCTGGACAGAGAATATCCCGGAATCGGTGACAGAATTATCTGTGCTGGCTATGGACTTCCGGGCACGAAAAAGTTATGCAGAAATACTGCAGCAGCGGTCAGAGCTGCAGAAGGAAATGCAGTTATCATGAGTAATCATGGAGCAGTATGCTATGGCAGAGATTACGATGAGGCTTTCGAGACTGCATATGTGCTGGAGGAGGCATGTGGCAGATATCTGGAGAATATTGGTGTGCAACCGTGGAAACTGACAGAACAACCGGATGATTTATATAGGCAGACAACTCAGAATGCGGAGCTGTGGAATACAAGTACGGTGATAATGAAATATATGGAAATCAGAGGCAAGTTGAAGCCTTATCTTGACGATTTTGCCCAGCTCATCGGTATGGAGCTTGAAGTGGTATCATACGATGAGAAAAGAATCAGAAAAGCTGTCAGAAGGAACAAGCCTCTGCTTGTACGAGGCAGAGGTGCGTTGTGTGCGGCGGAGACTGAGGATGACATTGAAGCAGTGTCAATGGTGATTGAGAAAAACTGCAGGGCTGCACTGGCTGCTTTGGGAGTGAAGCCGATAAACCGGACGGAAAGCATGTTTATGAGGCAGATGTATCTGAGGAAATATTCCAAACTGAAAAAATAGAAAAACAAAAACCGGGAGTGTGTGAAGCGTTCCCGGTTTTCAGCATAATTTGCGATACGATAAGTTGTAATTGCTCAGATATGATTATATAAAAAGCTAAACGAGAGGTTTACCTGTCATTTCTGCAGGTATATCAAGACCCATCAGTTTAAGCATAGTAGGTGCTATGTCACAGAGTCTGCCGCCTTCTTTTAATTTCACCGGGTTATTGGCGATGTGAAGAAGTGGTACATCATTGAGTGAATGTGCAGTTACGATATTACCGTTCTCGTCATACATAACATCTGCATTGCCGTGATCTGCTGTCAGTAGAATCTGACCGTCCTTTTTAAGAACCTTATCAACAATCTGAGGAACACACTTGTCGAGTGCTTCAATAGCTTTTTTAGCAGCATCCATAACACCAGTATGTCCGACCATATCAGCATTGGCGAAGTTAAGGATAATAACATCATATTTATCGGTATCTATAGCTTCGAGAACCTTTGAGGTTACCTCAAAAGCACTCATCTCAGGCTGAAGGTCGTATGTAGCTACCTTCGGTGAAGGTACGAGTATTCTGTCTTCATTTCTGTTAGGTGCTTCCACACCGCCATTAAAGAAAAATGTAACGTGAGCATACTTTTCTGTTTCTGCTATTCTGAGCTGGGTAAGACCGATGTCAGCTAGGTATTCGCCCAGAGTATTATGAAGTGTTTCAGGAGGGAAAGCCAGTGTTACATCAGGCATTTCTGCATCGTACTGTGTCATACAGATATAGCATATATTGCTGACAGTTTTTTTTCTTGTAAAGCCATCGAAGCCTTTGTCGACGAAAGTTCTTGTGATTTCTCTGGCTCTGTCAGGCCTGAAATTGAACATAATCATAGCATCGCCGTCTGAAACAGGTATTGCACCGTCAACTACAGTTGGAAGCACGAATTCATCATTTTCATCTCTTTCGTAAGCGGCTGCAACAGCAGCTCTGCCTGAGGAAGCGTGAAGCCCTTCGCCCAGAGTCATGGCATCATAAGCTTTTTCGACTCTTTCCCAGCGCTTGTCTCTGTCCATGGCATAGTATCTGCCGGAAACGACCCCGATTGTTCCGATTCCAAGTTCTTTTAAATGTGAATCAAGGATATCGATATATGTTGAGGCACACCTTGGTGGAACATCTCGGCCATCAAGGAAGCAGTGAACGCAAAGCTTGTCGATACCATTCTTTTTTGCAAGATCAGTGAGAGCCAGCAGATGATTGATATGACTGTGAACACCTCCATCTGAAAGAAGCCCCAGGAGATGCAATGTGGAACCGTTTTTTTTCACATGCTCGACAGCCTTGAGGAAAGCAGTGTTATCAAAAAAGCTGCCATCTTCAATTGATTTGGTGATCATGGTAAGATCCTGATAAACGATCCTGCCGGCACCAATATTCAGATGACCCACTTCAGAATTTCCCATCTGTCCTTCAGGGAGTCCGACATCAAGACCGCAGGCTTTGAGAGTAGTCCCCGGATATTTGCCGAAAACAGCATCCAGGTTAGGTTTTTCAGCGGCTTTTATAGCATTGCCCTCAGGATTATCATTAATTCCGTATCCATCGAGAATCATCAGCATGGTAGGGCGATTGAAATTTTTCATAATGTATTACCTCACTGTATAGTTTTGATTTTTACATTATAACATGGTTTTAATATAAAAAGAACAGCAATAATGTTCCTTGAGGTGCAGTGATTATTTTTATATAATAAATAAATCAGTAAACAGGGCATGAGAATCGGAGAAAATAATATGGAATGGACAAAAGCTCAAGAAAAGACTATTGAAACGCGTGATAAAAACATACTGGTGTCGGCAGCTGCAGGCTCCGGTAAAACGGCTGTGCTTATCGAACGAATAAAGCAGCTTATAATAATAGATAAAACAGATATAGACAGATTTCTGATAACGACATTTACCAATGCGGCAGCAGCGGAGATGAAAGAAAGGCTGGAGAAGGCCATAAGGGCTGAGCTTGATAAACCGGATGCAGATAAAGCATTCCTGAGAAAACAGCTGGAAATGATGCCGACGGCCAGTATAAGCACATTTCATACCTTTGCATTAGACATAATGCGCAGGTACTTTTTTCTTACTGACCTTGAACCGGGTTTCAAAATAGGTGACGAAGTGCAGGTCTCTATAATGAAAAAAGAGTCTGTAGATCAGCTTTTTGAGAGAAGATTTGCTGAAGGTGGCGAGGAATTCAGGTGTTTTCTCAAAAAATACAGTAGTGACAGGAATGAGAATAGAATTAAAGATAATATTATATCCCTGTATAATGAGATGAGAAGTGTTCCGGATTACATGCAATGGGCAGCAGAGCGTGCGGTGCTTCTCGGTTCAGATTCGCCGATAAGTGCCCTTGGAATTTCAGAAGTAATCGAGAATGAAACAAAGCGGTGTCTCAAGGAGGCTCTGAAGTGTTATGAGAAAGCTGCACAGCTTCTCAGAGCTCAGGGTCTGGAGAAGCTATCGTCAAAAGCCGAAGCTGACTGCATTGGTATTGCAGGTGCTATTGAGGCTGCTGAGGACATGGATGCATTGTATGGAGAAGTGAGGAATTTTCTTGAAGCTCCGGGATTTAATCAGATGCGTGCCGGTAAGGCTGAGAAAGAAAAATATGAGACTATTAAGGAGCAGGTAACAGCTCTGAGAAAAAAAGGCAAAGGTTTTCTGGATGACCTTACTGCAAAATATTATAACAGAACGATAGAGGAATATGAATCTGAGTTGAAGGCAAACTGTCAGGATACGGCATATCTGGTGGAACTGCTCAGGGAATTCGAGGAAATTTTCAGAGCACGTAAAAGCAGCAGAAATATCGTTGATTTTGACGATGTAATGCATTACGCTATCGAAATCCTTAAGGACGATATGGCAGCAGCAGAGTACAGGAACAGATTTAAATATATATTTATTGATGAATTTCAGGACAGCAACATGCTGCAGGAAAAAATCGTGCAGAGAATAGCCGGGAAAAACAATCTGTTTATGGTGGGTGATGTGAAACAGAGTATTTATAAATTCAGGCTGGCCGAGCCTGAGATCTTCAGGCAAAAATATTCACTGTACAAAAGACCTGATGAAACAGAAAGTATTAAAATCGATCTGAACAGTAATTTCAGAAGCAAATATACTATAGCTGATACGGTCAATGCTGTGTTTGAGGATGTGATGGAGGACTATGATGATGATGCCAGACTGCACTGTGGTGTGGACAGAGCATATGAAGGCAGCGGTGCGTCACTCAATCTGATTAATTCAGAAAAAATAAACAGGGTACCGGGAGACACCGATCCGGAGATAAAGCTTGTCAGCAGATTGATAAAGCAGGTGCTGGGACAGACGATATATGATGTAAAAAAAGGATATGAACGACCGGTAGAGTATAGTGATATCGTTGTGCTTTCAAGGAGCAGGGCATCAATAGGTGAGGTCGAAAGGTATCTTAATAATGAAGGTATACCAGCATATGGAGAGAATACAGGGGGATATTATGAGACTGTTGAGATTCAGGTTTTTTTGAATTTACTTAAGATTATCAATAATACAAGACAGGATATTCCGCTCATATCAGTTATGCGCTGCCCGATATTCGGGTTCAGTCCGAAGGAGCTGGCGGCAATAAGGATAGGATGCAGGGAAGGCAGTTTTTACTCTGCTGTTAAAGAGTACAGTATCAGTGGCGAAGATGAGAGACTCAGGGAAAAAACGACTGAAATGCTGCATCAGCTGGAATACTGGAAAAAAATAAAGCAGACGGTTACGCTGGGAGAGCTTGTAAGAAGACTGCTGTATAATACAGGTTATTATGATTACTGCAGCGGCCTTCCTGTAGGGAATCAGAGGATATCAAACCTCAGAATGCTGGTGGAAAAAGCTGAAGCGTTCGAAGAGAACAACTATACCGGTCTGTATGGCTTTCTATCATATGTTGAAGCAATGAAAAAAAACAGAATAACGACAGGAGAGGCTAAATCCATGGGAAGCGGTGAGAATGTCGTGAATATAATGACTGTTCACAAAAGCAAAGGATTGGAGTTCCCCGTGGTTATTCTGATGGGTGCAGGTAAAACCATCAGATTCAAAGGGACAGGTAGCCCGGCAGCAATGCACAAGGATTTAGGTATAAGTCTGCCGTATGTAAATCGTGAGGAAAAATGGCATCGAAAGACATTGCTCCAGAGAGCTATTGAAGGCAAAAAATCTTCTGAAGAGCTGGAAGAAGAGGTGAGAATTCTGTATGTTGCTCTGACCAGAGCAATGGATAGGATTATCGTTACAGGCTCAGTCAGAGACATTGAAAAAACTGCGGAAGGCGTTGGAAAAAACAGAACCTATGCGGATATGATGTACGGGGCTTTTAAAAAAGCCGGTCAGGATATAGTGATATATGAAGGATTTGATGAAGGTGAGACGGAGGCCTCTGAAGCGATGAGCCATTCGGATTCACGCGGCAGAATTTCGGAAATCCTTGAGAAGGCTACTGAGTTCAGCGATAAGGATATATACCGGGAAGTGGACAGGAAGCTTTCTTTTGAATATCCTTACAGCATGAGGGAACGGGTGAAATCCAAATATTCTGTGACAGAGCTGAATCGGAGCCATACCGGTGATAATATAGATATATCCTTGAATGTGCCGGAATTCTCTGTCGGAAATCGCATGCTCGACGCGGCACAGACTGGTACAGTGATGCATCTAGTTATGGAGAAACTTGATTTCAGAGAAGCTTTATCAGGAGGAGAGGAATATATCAGACACATAGCGGACAGATTATGTGATGAGGGGACTATCGAGCCTGAAGAAAGAAAGGTGGTCAGAACTGAGGGCATAGCAGCATTCTTTGACAGTGAAACAGGAAAGCGTGCGGCATGTTCGGACAGATTGTTTAAGGAAAAGGAATTTATTCTGCGCAAGACAATAGAAGGAACGGAAGCTATTGTTCAAGGCATAATAGACTGTTATTTCGAAGAAGATGACGGTATTGTACTGATTGACTATAAAAACAATTTCATAGGAAGGGGTACTACAGAAGAGGATATAGAGAGAAGATACAGAGGTCAGATAGAGCTCTACAGAGAAGCTCTGGAGGAATCTACAGGAAGAACAGTAAAGGAAGCTTATCTGTATCTGTTTGATTTGAAAAAATTTATAAAAATGTATTAAAAAATGCAAATAGGTGTTGACACAAATATGCATTAGTGGTACATTTAAATCAAGGTTAGCACTCGCAGATAAAGAGTGCTAATAACAGGAGGCCTAAGATGGATTTAAGTGAAAGAAAACTGAAAATACTGCAGGCCATCATTGCTGATTTCATAAGGACTGCTGAACCAGTAGGTTCGAGAACGATTTCCAAGAATTATGATCTGGGGATAAGCCCTGCGACTATCAGAAATGAGATGTCGGATCTTGAAGAGCTTGGATATCTCACTCACCCGCATACTTCATCGGGCAGGGTTCCTTCTGAAAAAGCGTACAGATTATATGTCAATGAAATGATGAACAAGAGGGAACTTACTGCTGAAGAGAAAAACTCGATTTCGATGCAGCTGAGCAGCAATGTGACAGAACTTGAAAATCTTGTTCAGAGAGCCGCACATGTGCTTTCGGAGATAACAAACCTTACAGCCTTTGCAATCACACCGAGAAAGGATCAGGATACTCTGAAATATATCAATCTGCTGCCTGTAGATGAGAGGACAGTGGTGCTGATGCTTGTGTCGGAGAGCGGTAAGGTATCAAATACTGCGGTGAAGCTTGACAGACCTGTAGCTGATGATACTCTGCAGCTTCTGGCAAAAACAATGACATACAATTACAGGGGCAAAACACTCAGTGAAGCTCTGACCTTTGATATTATCAAAACTGTCAAGTCAGATGCTGAAGCGATGGCTATGCTTGAGAAAAACATAGTACCCAACTTTGTCAAAACGCTGGAGGATATGCTTAACGTACATCTTTACATGGATGGGCTTACCAATATATTCTCTTTGCCGGAATACAATGATCTTGATAAAGCCAAAATGTTCCTTGAAATGGTCAACAGGAAGGAGGATCTTACCAGAACGTTGGTCGATAGGGAAAACGGCGTGATAATAACCATAGGCAATGAGAATCAGAATGAAATGATGCAGGATTGCAGTCTGATTTCGGCAACATATCATGTTGACGGTAAAATGGTGGGCAAAATAGGTGTTATAGGGCCTACAAGGATGAAATATGGTGAGGTTACATCGGTTGTTGAATACCTGACTGAGAATATAAGCAAGGCGTTTATGATTACGGAAGGAGACGATGATGGCAAATAATAATGAAGATATAAAAAAAGATGAGACCATGGAAGACGCTGCTGAGGAGAAGGATACTGAAGAGGTTTCTGAGGAATCTGGTGCAGAACAGACTGAAGCTGCCGACGAAAACGCAGAATCAAAGGAGCCGGAGGAGGATAACGATACAAAATATCTGAGACTGATGGCTGACTTCCAGAATTACAAAAAGCGTGTGGAAAAAGAAAAGAAAGATCTTTATTCATATGCCAACGAAAAGCTTGTAACTGAAATGCTGCCGGTTCTTGATAATTTCGAAAGAGCGCTGGAACAGGAAGCAGGAGGTGACAGCTTCAAGGAAGGAATGGGGATGATTTTTAAACAGCTGGGTGATGTGCTGGTTAAAGCAGGTCTGGCTGAGATTGCTGCACTTGATGAGGTCTTTGACCCAAACATCCACAATGCAGTAATGACTGAAGATAGTGAACAATATGAAAGCGGAAAGGTTTCCGGCGTTATGCAGAAGGGGTATACTCTTAACGGCAAAGTAATCAGGCCGTCAATGGTAAAAGTCGCAAACTAGCTTTCGTGAGTATATAAAAACAGTATAACTTAGGAGGATAAGAAAATGGGAAAAGTAATAGGAATCGATTTAGGAACAACAAATTCATGCGTAGCCGTTCTTGAAGGTGGCGAACCTGTTGTAATCGCCAACGCGGAGGGTAATAGAACAACGCCATCCGTTGTAGGCTTTGCCAAGAACGGAGAAAGACTGGTTGGAGAGACTGCCAAGAGACAGGCAATAACCAACCCTGAAAGAACAATTGCATCGATCAAGAGATACATGGGTACTGACCATACTGTAGAAATTGACGGTAAGAAGTATACACCGCAGGATATTTCGGCAATGATTCTGGGAAAACTCAAGGCAGATGCAGAAAGCTACCTTGGAGAAAAGGTGTCAGAAGCTGTTATAACTGTACCGGCATACTTTACAGACAGCCAGAAGCAGGCTACAAAGGATGCAGGTAAGATTGCAGGTCTGGAAGTTAAGAGAATCATCAATGAACCTACGGCTGCATCACTGGCTTATGGTCTTGATAAGGATGAATCTCAGCACAAAATTCTGGTATATGACCTGGGCGGTGGTACATTCGACGTATCAATTCTGGAACTGGGTGACGGAGTATTCGAAGTACTGGCAACAAACGGAAACAATAAGCTGGGTGGAGATGACTTCGATGAAGCCGTTCTCAATTTCATGGCAGACAGCTTTGCCAAGGAAAACGGTGTAGACCTGAGAAATGACAAAATGGCAATGCAGAGACTTAAGGAAGCTGCAGAAAAAGCTAAGAAAGAACTGTCGAGTGCTCAGACTACAAATGTTAATCTGCCGTTCATCACTGTAAACGAAAACGGACCGCTGCATTTGAATATGGATATCACAAGGGCCAAGTTCGATCAGCTGACTTCTGACCTTGTAAACAAGACTATAGAGCCTATGAAAAAGGCTATGGCTGATGCAGGTGTAAGCAACAGCGACATATCAAAGGTTATTCTTGTCGGCGGATCAACAAGAATTCCGGCTGTTCAGGAAGCAGTTAAAAATGTAACAGGCAAAGAACCTTTCAAGGGCATCAATCCTGATGAATGTGTAGCAATCGGAGCATCAATACAGGCAGGTGTTCTTACTGGCGAAGTAAATGACGTTCTGCTTCTGGATGTAACTCCGCTGTCACTTTCAATAGAAACTCTTGGTGGCGTAGCAACCAAGCTGATTGAAAGAAATACAACAATCCCGACAAAGAAGAGCCAGATATTCTCGACTGCGGCAGATAACCAGACAGCAGTAGACATTCACGTAATGCAGGGCGAAAGAGATATGGCTTCAGGTAATACAACCCTTGGAAGATTCCAGCTTACAGGAATTCCGCCTGCACCACGTGGAATCCCTCAGATTGAAGTTACATTCGATATCGATGCCAACGGTATTGTAAATGTAAGTGCCAAGGATATGGGTACAGGCAAAGAGCAGAGCATTACAATCACTTCTTCAACTAAGCTTTCTGAAGAGGAAATCAATGCCAAGGTTAAGGAAGCTGAGCAGTATGCAGAAGAAGACAAGAAGAGAAAAGAAGAAGTAGAAATCAGAAACAGAGCAGAAACTCTGGTTTATGAGACAGAAAAGAACATGAAGGAACTGGAAAACGCACTTTCAGATGAAGAAAAGGCTGATATTAATGCTGCCAAGGATGCTCTTTCAAGTGCACTTGAGGCAGACAATATCGAAGATATTAAAGCTAAAACAGAAGCTCTCACAGAAAAGTTCCATACTATTTCTGCAAAGATGTATCAGCAGGCACAGGCACAGGGAATGGACCCTAACATGGCAGGAGCAGCCGGTGCAGCAGGCGCAGGTCCTGACATGGGCGGTGCTTCACAGCAGCCTAACAGCGACAATGTTGTTGATGCGGATTATGAGGTCGTTGACGACGATAAATAAGGACTAGAAAATGGCAGATAAACGTGATTATTATGAGGTCCTGGGGCTGAAAAAGGGTGCCAGCGAGGATGAAATAAAAAAAGCTTTCAGGAAAATGGCCATGAAATATCACCCGGATAAAAATCCGGGTGATAAAGAAGCCGAAGAAAAGTTTAAAGAAATAAATGAAGCATATGCTGTATTGTCGGACCCTGAGAAGAAGGATAAGTATGACAGGTTCGGTCATGCCGGTGTTGACCCTAATGCCGGTTTTGGCGGAGGAGGCGGCTTCGGAGGCTTTGGTGGCTTCGAAGATATCTTTGATATGTTCGGCGGTGCTTTTGGAGGCGGCTTCGGAGGATTCGGAGGCGGAAGCAGGGGACGAAAGAACGGACCTAGAAAGGGAAGCGACCTGCAGAAGTCCATTACAATTGATTTCAAGGAGGCTGCATTTGGCACCAAGAAAGAAATCCGCATAAACAAATATGTTAAGTGTAAAACATGCGGAGGAAGCGGTGCAGAACCGGGAACATCAAAGAAAACATGTCCAAAATGCGGCGGAACCGGCGAGGTCAGAACAGCACAGAGAACACCGCTGGGGACTTTCCAGAGTGTATCGCCGTGTCCTGACTGTAACGGAACGGGAGAAATCAATGAATCGCCATGCAAGGACTGCGGCGGAACAGGCAAGGTAAGAGATACTGTTACAATCGCAGTAAATATTCCTGCAGGTGTTGACAATGATTCTGTGATTCCTATTAAGGGTCAGGGAGAACCTGGAATTAACGGAGGACCTGATGGAGACCTTTATATCGTGATTAATGTCAAGCCGCATAAGCTGTTTGAAAGGCGAGGACAGGATCTCTGGCTGGAAATTCCGATTACATTTGACCAAGCGGCACTCGGTGATGAAATTGTTGTACCTACTCTTGAAGAAAAGGTATCATATAAGGTTCCGGCAGGAACACAGCCGGGGACTGTATTCAGACTAAAGGGCAAGGGTATTAAAAGTGTAAGGAGCAACAGGAAGGGTGACCTTTATGTAAAGGTAACGCTGGAGGTTCCTACAAAGCTTAACCATAAACAGAAAAAAGCAATAGAATCCATGGGGAAGACTGTAACAAACGAATGCTATCAGAAAAAATCAAGCTTCCTGGATTCGATAAAAGAATTTTTCTCTTAAAAACATAAGACAGAAATGTATACAAAAGACAGAGCAAAACCTTAATGGATTGCTCTGTTTCTGCGTTTACATGACATAACCCTTGTGATAATATAATTATGGATCGCAGAAGGTGAAGTTATGAGAAAAAAGAATAGTAAAGAATTGCAGAAGCTGCAGGGAGAGCTTCTATTTACAAATAAATACCTGATAAAGCTTATGTGGCCGCTGTTCGTTGAGCAGCTGCTTCTTTTTGCCGTTGGTCTGCTGGATTCCATAATGGTGGCAAGTGTCGGAGAGGCTGCAGTGTCAGCTGTTTCTCTGGTGGATTCCCTCATGATTCTGATAATTAATATCATGACCGCTCTTGCCACAGGGGGAGCTGTAATTGTTGGTCAGTATCTTGGGCAGAAAAAAGAAGTTGAAGCCAGAGCAGCAGCCGATCAGCTTATATTGTTTGCGCTACTGCTGTCAATAGCTATAATTGCAATAATGTATACCTTTAGGAAACTTATAATATCTCTGATTTTCGGCAACATAGATGAAGATGTGGCACATTACTGTTATGTATACTATTCTATAGTTATGGCGTCTGTGCCGTTTATTTCTGTATATAATGCAGGCGCGGCGCTTTTTAGAAGCACGGGGAATTCCAAAGCTTCAATGAAGGTCTCGGTGCTCATGAATTTTATAAATGTTGCTGGAAACGCAGTGTTGATATATGGATTCCACAGAGGTGTGGAGGGAGTTGCAATTCCTACGCTTGTTTCACGTATAGCAGCAGCTGTGATTATTTATATAATGTTGAGAAAGCCTGAACATATAGTCCATATAAGCATGCGATTTGTATTCAGACCAAGGTGGCACTACATCAGAAAAATACTTAAGATAGGAGTACCAAACAGCGTGGAAAATAGTATGTTTCAGCTAGGCAAACTGATACTACTGAGTATGATATCAGGGTTCGGGACTGCTTCAATTGCTGCAAATGCAGTGGGGAATGCTGTTTCTATGGTTGCAGTGCTGCCGGGTATGGCAATGGGATATGGAATAGTATCTGTTATAAGTCAGTGTGTAGGAGCAGGAGATTATCAGCAGGTGGAATTTTATACGCGTAAGCTTATGAAATGGGTTTATACTATGATGTTTGTCAGCAATGTGATTATACTTGTGTGTATTCCTTTCATTGTGAATATATATGGATTATCTGAGGAAACGGGAAGAATAGCGTCACACCTGATAATGATAAACGGATTGTGTGCTATACTGATATGGCCTCTTTCATTTTCATTGCCTAATGCTCTCAGAGCGTCCGGTGATGTGACATACACAATGATCGTAGGAGTAGGCTCCATGTGGGTATTTAGAATAGTGATGGGAATAATACTCGGCAGAACATTGGGTCTTGGTGTAATGGGAGTATGGATTGCTATGATTGTTGACTGGGCAGTACGATCCATATGCTTCTGCATCAGGTATAAAAATGGAAAATGGAAGCATTCGTCGATTGCGTGATAGGAAGATGAAAATAATGGATGATATATATACTGGAAAAATTACAATAAAGAAATTTGTTAAATTTGTTTGGCCGTCAGTTCTGATGATGCTGATAATAGCTTTGTATTACGGGATGGACTCAATTTTTGTAGCAAATCTGGCGGGCGAAGAGGCCTTGGCTGCACTTTCGATAGCATATCCTGTTCAGGGGATTATCTGGGGAATTTCAGTAATGCTGGCATCCGGATCCAGTGCGATAGTTGCAATCAAAATGGGAGAAGGGAAGCAGCAGGAGGCTGATGAAAAGTATACGTCTATCTGTGTTGTCTCACTGTTGCTTGGGTGTGCTATCACAGCTGCAGGACTGGTGTTTATGGATCCAGTTGTCAGCTTTCTTGGGGCGACAGAGGAACTGACGCAGTATTGTGATGACTTCCTGACCATAATCGTATGGGGTTGCCCTGGAGCCTTCCTGGGAGTTCTGTTTGAATATTTCATAAGAGTGGACGGGAGGCCGGGATTCACGCTGTTACTGTATCTGTCGGGCGGTGTGACACATTTATTGCTTGACTACATACTGATGGGGCCTTTGGATATGGGGATAAAGGGAACTGCATGGGCAAATCTGGGAGGGCTTTATATGATTATGATCATTGGCGGAGTATATTTCCTGTTAATGAAGACGAAGCTTTCATTCAGGAGATTCAAACCAGATTGGAGATTCATAGGCCACAGCTTTGTCAATGGTTCGTCTGAGATGGTAAGCGAGTCCTCGGCTGGAATTACCACGTTCTTTTTCAACTATGTAACCATAGCCCTTGTGGGGGAGGTGGGTGCTGCTGCAGTCAGCATCGTGCTAAATATACATTATTTGATGATATCACTTCACCTGGGATATATTATGGGTGTGGCGCCTCTTATCAGCTATTTTTATGGTGCCAGGGAATATGAGAAGGTTAATACTCTGATAAAATATTCCAAGGTATTTATTTCGGTAACTTCTGTAGTGAGCGCAGCGGCTTGTCTTATTTTTGGCGAATATATAGTTATGGCATTCGAGCGGCCGGGCTCGGAGCTGTTCGATATAGCACTTACAGGCACCAGACTTCTGGCATCGGCGCTGTTTCTGTGCGGTATGAATATTTTCGCATCCGGATTTTTTACAGCATATGGCAACGGCAAGGTTTCTGCTGTAATTTCGGCTTCGAGAGCGTTGATAATGGTTATAGCAGGGCTAATGGTACTGTCATGGCTTTTCGGTATGACAGGTGTATGGCTCAGTTTGACCTTTGCCGAGATTGCAACGCTGGCACTTACGGCAGTAATGATTGTAAAATATAAAGGTGTTTATAATTACAGGTTCTGATGAATGTGATGCAGCAGAGCAGCATTATAAGCAGATTTATACAGCAGCTTTATCTATTGAAGAACAGGACGAATTCACGTATAATAAACGAAATAAACATAAAAATCAGGAGGACTCTATGAAATATATAGAATTCAGAGTACACGCCAGCAGGCAGGGAATAGAGCAGGTGACAACCCTGTTAATGATGAAGGGAATCACAGAGCTTTCTATCAATGACCCTGCTGATATGGAAGATATTTTAAACAAAAAACACGAATACGACTGGGATTATATTGAGGATAATCTGAAGACGGATTTAGACCGTGAACCGACTGTTTCGTGCTACTTTGAAGATACACCTGAAAACCGTGAAAAAATACAGCAGCTTAAGATTGCTGTAATGATGCTTAAGAGCAGTGAGCTGGAAGGTAAATATGGCTGGGATGTGGACTTCGGAAGGCTTTATGCAGAAGATATAACAGTGGATGACGAGGACTGGAAGGACAAATGGAAAGAGAACTTTAAGCCGGTTAAAATCACAGATACTCTGGTGGTGAAGCCGACATGGGAGAATTATAATGCATCAGAGGGCGAGATTGTGCTTCAGATAGATCCCGGCATGGCATTCGGGACAGGCACCCATGAAACAACTTCACTTTGCCTGAAGCTTATGGAAAAGTACATGAGCGATGCTGTGTCAGAGAAGAAGGTTCTGGATGTAGGTTGCGGCTCAGGTATACTGTCGATAGCAGCGGCTCTGCAGGGAAGCAGAGATGTTCTTGGCATTGAAATCGATGAGGATGCCGTCAGAGTTGCCATAGAAAATGTGGAGCTCAATAAAGTACAGGATGCAGTAAAGGTAATTCAGGGAGATTTGACAAAGGGTATTGCTTACAAGGCTGATATAGTAGTAGCAAACCTCATGGCAGATCTTGTAATGACTCTTGCCGGAAGCGTTATGGAGCATATGGAGGATGACGGAGTATTTATTTCATCAGGCATACTGGTGGAAAAGAAGGACAAGGTTTCCGAAGCAATCATTGCTGCAGGCTTTGAAATAATCGAGATAGTTGAAGACGGTGAGTGGTGTGCGATTGCCGCAGGCCGAAAGGATAGATAATGAGCAGGTTCTTTGTTCCTCCGGAAAACGTCGGAGAGGATACAATAGTAATAGATAACAAAGAAGATCTTCATCACATGCTGAAGGTTCTTCGTCTCTCTGAAGGTGATAAGATCGATGTATCAGATTCAGAGGTGTGGGAATATAGATGTGAGATAATGTCACTTGATTCTGATTATGCCGAAGTGAGAATAATGGATAAACAGAAATTTACTGCAGAACCTGATGTTCGGATCACATTATTTCAGGGAATCCCCAAACAAGGAAAAATGGAACTGATAGTGCAGAAGTGTGTGGAGCTTGGTGTGGAAAGCATAGTGCCTGTGTTTATGGCCAGAACAGTGGTTGTAGATAAGGGGAATTTCGGTAAGAAAATACAGCGGTGGCAGAAGGTTTCGGATGAGGCTGTAAAGCAGTGCAAAAGAGGAATAATACCGGAGGTCACTCAGCCTTTGAAAACTGCTGACGCGATAAAACAGTTTGACAGGTTCGATCTCGTGCTCTTTCCATATGAGAATGAGGAAGGCAGAACGATTAAGGACGAGCTTAGAAGCTGTGAAAAGCCTGGAAGTATTGCAGTAATAATCGGTCCTGAAGGAGGCTTCTCCGACGAAGAGGCGGCAGCAATCGTTAGTGCCGGCGGCAGATCGGTTTCTCTTGGTAAAACCACCCTGCGGACAGAGACAGCAGGTATGGCAGCTATAGCTATGATAATGTATGAATTGGAGTTATGATGAAAATAGTATTTCTTGACAGTGCAATAATCAATCCGGGAGATATTTCCTGGGAGAGTATAGAAAGTCTCGGAACATTCGAGAATTATAAGAGATCAACACGAGCAGAGGCTTTGGAGCGTCTTCAGGATGCAGATGCGGCATTTACCGATTCGTTTCCTATAGACAGGGAGATTATGGAGAAGTGCCCTAAGCTTAAGTTTATCGGAATTGCAGCGACAGGTTTCAATCATATTGATCTTGAAGCTGCAAAGGAGCTTGGGATCGCTGTTGCTAATGTTCCGGCTTATGCGGCAAATGCAGTGGCTCAGCATGCCATGGCGCTACTGCTGGCTCTGACAAATCAGGTTGAGGTTTATAACAATGCCGTTGGAGAAGGCGAATGGAGGCAGAGTGAGGATTATACATTTATCAAGACCCCTCTGACACTGCTGGCAGGCAAATCCATCGGAATTGTAGGGTATGGAGACATCGGAAGCAAGGTGGCTCAGATGGCTGAGGCTTTCGGGATGAAGGTTAATATTTACAGTCGTGATAAAGAGGCCGCCATAAAGTCAGATGTTGTTTCGCTCAACTGCCCTCTGACAAAGGAAAACGCCGGTATGATCAATGCTGAATTTATCGGACAAATGAAGGACGGGGCTATACTGATAAATACTGCCCGCGGGGGGCTGGTGGATGAGGAGGCTCTGGCAGCTGCTCTCAAATCCGGCAAACTGGCAGGTGCGGGGCTTGATGTTCTCAGCTCTGAACCGCCTGCAGAGGATAATCCGCTTGTGGGTCTTGAGAACTGTTATATCACACCGCATATCGGGTTTATTCCTATCGAAGCGAGAACTGTTGTAATAGAAACCTGCGGTGCCAACCTGAAGAGCTTTGTTGAAGGCGAAGAGCTGAACAGGGTGGTTTAGGAACTTTCACGTTCCAGATAAATACCTTCCTGCATATGATGTATGGGAGGTGTTTTATTTTGCCTGATATAATCGTTAATGGATATGCGTATCCATATATTTCCCAGACTGTTCTGAGAGAGTGGCTGCCTTCTCTGACTTTCACGGCTTCGTTCAGTTACGGGTTTACCGGGAGCGGCGAGCTTGTCGATCTTAATGATGAAGCGTTATTGAATACTGTTCATGAAGAAGGTGGCATGTCGCTGCTGGTGCTGACACCGATAGATGAAACCGGAAGCTTCAATACAGCGCTTGTTTCAGAACTGCTCAATACACCTTATGCTGTAGATAATCTGATAGAGAACCTGCTTATAATGCTAAAGCTTAAGGGTATGAACGGTGTGGATTTTGATTTTGAATACCTTATGCCAGAGGATAGAGACAAGTACACAGCAATGGTAAAAAGAGCACGTGAAGTCCTTAACGGAGAAGGGTATGTTGTAACAGTTGCTCTGGCTCCCAAGACATCGGCAGGCCAGAAAGGATTACTGTACGAAGGGCATGACTATGGCGGTATGGGATATGCAGCCAACTATGTGCTGCTGATGACCTATGAGTGGGGATATACCTACGGTCCACCTATGGCTGTTGCTCCGTATAATCAGGTACGGCGTGTAATAGAATACGGACTTACAGAAATCCCAGCAGATAAAATCTGGATGGGAATTGCAAACTATGGCTACGACTGGACACTGCCCTTTGTTCAGGGTGAGTCCAGAGCTGAGAAAATATCAAACCCCGAAGCTGTTGCAAGGGCTGCACGCTATGGGGCTGTTATACAGTTTGATGAGCTGGCTCAATCGCCATATTATAATTATATCGCTGAAGACGGACGTGAGCACGAGGTCTGGTTTGAGAATACAGCAAGCTGGCGTGCCAAGCTTAATCTCATTCCTGAATTTGGCCTTGCAGGTATAGGAATATGGAATGTTATGGACAGCTTTCCTGATGGGATAGCGCTGCTCAATGAAATGTTCACGATTGTGAAGTGAATTGTTTCTGTGGAAGATAAACGGTGATACGAGTTCCGATATCTTCTCTGGACAGAACATCAAAATAGCCTCTATGCCTGTCAATGATCCATTTGGCTATGGACAGCCCCAGTCCAGTGCCGCCGCTGTCCTTGCTTCTGGCAGGATCTGAGCGATAAAAGCGTTCAAACATGTGTGCAGCATCGTCGCTGCCGATGCCGATTCCTTCATCCTGAATAATAAAGGCGGGACCGCTGATGGTTGTTTTAAGTATGATTGAGTCATTTTCCGGTGTGTATTTAGCTGCATTATCTATCAAAATTCTTGCCGTCTGTTTAAGCATTGAAATATCGCCGGTTATTCTGATGTCCTCAGTTGACGGTCTGAATTCGTATTTATGGCGGCTATCGATCATAAGGGATTCTTCATAAACTTCAAGCATCATATCGTTCAGCGAAAAGCTTTCCATGGTAAGCTTCGTTCTGCCGCTGTCGCCGCGTGCCAGGAAGAGAAGCTGTTCCACAAGCTTTTTCATGTGTTCGGTTTCGCTTTTTATAGCTTCGATGGATTCATCCAGTATGCTTACATCATCCTTGCCCCATCTGTCAAGCATATTGACATATCCTTGCAGAACAGAAATAGGAGTTCGCAGTTCATGAGATGCGTCTGAAACAAAACGTGACTGCTGCTGGTAGCTTTCACGCATTCTGTCAAGAAGACCATTGATGGAATCTTCAAGATGCTCCATTTCAGCGTTACCTGTGTGCAGATGAGTTCCTTCGCCAGTAGGGCTTATCTGGTTGATTGCATGCTCAAGCTCTTCAATGGCCTGCGGATCGAAGCTTGCAGCACTGCCCAGCATGTCCGCTTTAAAGGCCAGATCATCAAGGGGCATAAGCTGGCGTCGTATTTTACGTGCACCCGAAACAGCCATACAGATCAGAATTATCAGCTCTGCTATAGAAGCAATAAAAATATTCGAAAAAAGATCCACGAGAAAGGATCCGCAGTAGGTATACTGTGGAGTATCATCGTCTATGTGGAATACGTAAAATGAACTCCCTACATATTCTCTGAAGGCAGAGGGGAGCATACGTTTCTGGTTCATGCTTTGCGAAGCTTTGTATTCCTTATAGGCGGAGATATATTGAGAATGTGGTGTTGAGAGCGTGTCTGATGCTTCTGCGGCAGTTTCAAAGCTTCGGTTTGAAATATCATGACCTTTCTGGGTATAGCTGCCCTCAATTGAACTGCACCAGAACAGCACAGCCACTATGATTATCAGCAGGTCGATTACAAGGAATGAAGAAAACATTCCCCAGACATTTCCTGCATTAATTTTTCTTGATATTGATTTTGTACGTTTATTGGTGTTCATTTTACTATATACCCCACACCTCGGACTGTTTCAATAATCTTTTCTCCGAATCTGTCGTCTATTTTGTTCCTGAGATAATGTATGTAGACATCTACCACGTTGGTTTCACCCATATAGTCGAATCCCCAGACTTTTTCCAGAAGTGTGTCACGAGATAATACAATAGACCTGTTTTCGAGAAGGACTTCAAGCAGAATGAATTCACGGTGAGTAAGTTCTATGGGCTGACCGTCATAGCTGACCTGATGTGAGTCCTTGTCAAGAGTAAGATTACCGGTGGTAAGAGTATTATTATGGGTATCAGGTGGCACAGAATGCTTCCGCTTGAGAGCGACCCTTATGCGCGCCAGCAGCTCTTCTATGGCGAAGGGCTTGGTGATATAGTCATCAGCTCCCATATCAAGGCCGGAAACCTTATCCATTACCGCATCTCTGGCAGTAAGCATTATTACAGGAATCTGAGAAGTTTTTCTGATACGGCGCAGCACCTCAAGGCCGTTGAGCTCAGGCAGCATTATATCAAGAAGCACAAGGTCGAAATGGCCGTTTTCGACCATTTCGAGACCCTCTCTGCCATTAAATGATTTTTGTATTTCATACCCCTCATGCACAAGCTCCAGTTCAATGAATCTTGCTATTTTTTCTTCATCCTCGATTATCAGTATTCTTTCTGACATGTTTATTCCTCATTGATTATTTGTTTTCTTCTCTGCTGCCGGTCTGGCTGCTGTCATATTCTTTTATTTCTGTTTTCAGAGCTTCTGCAGCACTTGTGGCTTTGCCCATCGCATTGTTTATATCGTCTCTGCCAAGCTCAGGTCCTGCGAAGCTGTAGCTGAAGCCGAAGAACAGACCGACAACCATCAGTATCAGCAGTGCCCAGAAGAATGCAATCATCAGCAGTATCAGCAGAAGTACAGGGATATCGATTATTACCTGACCATGTCTTCTGACGATAAATTTGTTGTCACAGCCTTTTTTAAAAAGGTATTTGATACCGTTTTTTACGGAGTGCCAGAAACCTTTATCCTTTTTCTTCTGTTCCTCATGGTAGTTCTGATAGCTTTCCGCCAATTGCTGAGGGCTTTTTGGCTTTTCTTCAGAGGTGCTTCTATCTGTGGAAAATGCAGCTGTATCATTACCATTTATCTTACCCTCTGATTCAAGCTTCACCAGAGCATCCAGTATATCCCAATCACAGCTTTCCAGTGCTGATTTTGCATCCTCGTAGCTTACATTGGCTTTTTCTTTGAGTTTTTCAACTTTTTCAAGATGTTCCATTTTCTTATTCCTTTCTTCTTTAAACTGTTTCCTTTTGATGGTGTAATATTACAACATGCACATTAGATAACAATTTAAGAAAAATTAGAATTTCATTAGAATATTATACCATAGCTTTAATCAAGAAAGCTGAAGAATTCTTCAGGAGATTTATCGGGAGGTCTCAGGTGACGTTTAAGCTTGTAAAGGCATTTGGGATCACCCCGTATTATTGTGCTGACTCCTTCAGTGCAGCTTAATGTGGCATCAAATCCAATCTCATGCAGTATTTTATCTGTATTTTCGTTGAATGCCCCGAAGGGGTAGGTGAAGGTGTTGGGGGCAACTCCTGTGACATATGCTACTTTATCCTGAAGATGCATGAGATCCGACATGAGAAAATCCTTGTATTCGGCATCTGTTTCTGAAGATACCTGTGATACACCGTTGCGGGTTTCATAGCTGTGGCAGTTGTATGAATGATTCTGTATTTCCCAGTTGCCGGAAAGGTGCATCTGTAGAATATGATCCCAGGTAACGTGGGAGTAATTGGGGTTTTCATCAGGATGATTGCTGAAATCATCAGTCATTTTACCTACAATGGAGATTACCGCCTTGGAATTATATTTTTTTAAAAGTGGAAAGGCATAATAATAATTATTGAAATACCCGTCATCAAAAGAAATGACAACCGGCTTGCGTGGCAGCGAACCGCTGTTATTGACGTATGCTATGACTTCCTTCATAAATACAGGGGTATAACCATGTGCTTTGAGATATTTCAGATCCTTTTCAAACAGCTCAGGTGATATTACATATTTATTCTGTCTGTCAGGATCCTTGAGAAGTGCATGGTACATGATTATAGGAAGCTCGATTTCATCGGATTCAGCAGCCTCTGCTGATGCTTCCCTTTCTCTGAGATAATAATTTTCTTCAGCAAAAGGGTATTTTCTTTTGTATTCACCGTCTGAGTTTTTCACAACGCTGCAGCGGTGTGAGGATAAGAGGCGCGTGATATCATAAAGGTCTATCCATATCTGAGTGGGGCTGTCCTTGGCATCCTCGTCAAAAACCAGCTGCATACCGAAATGGAGATGTGGAGTGTCGATATTGTTTACGTTTTCTTTGATGCTGTAGCCGGTCTGTCCGGTAAAACCTATGATGTCTCCAGCTGTGACAGTAGCACCGATATAGAGGTTTTCTGCGAAAGGTGTATCCTTACGCAGATGAGCGTAATAATAATATCTTTCCTTATCGAAGCTGCGTATCCCTATGCGCCAGCCGCCATACTGGTTCCAGCCTAGAGCTTCCACTGTACCGCTTTCCACCGCTATGACCGGAGTGCCGATTGATGTCATCATATCGTGGCCCAGATGCCTTCTGCTGTAGCCGTAGCTTCTGTTGGTTCCGAAATCGTCGAAATCAGAATAGTAAAAGCCTTCTGCCAGAGGAGAGAAGGCTTTGAGACCGTATACCTTTTTCCATGAGCTTCTGCCGTCATCATCCGGAGTTTTAATCTGATATTCTCCCAGAAACCCTCTTAGCACAGCACCATAGGCACGGCTGTAATAATCAAAGTATTTCATGTCTCTGGTAATGGATGATACAGTATTGCCGGCTTTGAGTTTTTCTATGAATTCATCCATGTCGGATTCTCTGTAGGCGGTGAAGTCACCACCGTATCGGGCACCCAGATAAGCAAGAGCATCTATCCAGCTGATATGCAGCTTGTCATCGTAGGTGGCTATATCTATGTCCATGGCTTTTTTCATAGCCTCATAGGGTACATTGAATTCAACCCATTTGATAGGCTTGTCGGGATCAATCGTTTTTTTTGCTGTTAAGAGTGCAGGCGAAGATATGAGTGATGTAAAAAGCACTGAAGCAGCGGTGCATATTATCACAGCGGCAGTGATTATAAGTGTCGCTTTGTTTTTTCTGTTTTTCATCGTGGCCTCCTTTGATAAAAAATATGAGTTGATTTCGTATTTTATGTACCTTTTGTATGTGTTATAATTACAGCAGCTGTAAAAATAGGAGGTAGGATATGAAAGTAGCGTTTCATACGCTGGGATGTAAGGTGAATCAGTACGAGACCGAGGCGATGATGAAGGACTTCAGGGAAAAAGGCTGTGAAATAGTGGACGAACGAGAATTCGCAGATGTTTATATAATCAATACCTGCACAGTAACAGCCGTAGCGGACAGAAAATCACGTCAGTACATACGTAGAATGAAAAAGGTTAATCCGGACAGCGTGATTGCTGTTACGGGCTGTTATGCGCAGATAAAGCCGGAGGAGGTTGCAGCTGTCGACGGTGTCGATATTGTAGCAGGTACCAATGAAAAAGGTCGCATGGCTGAATACATTGCAGAGTTTATGGATAATCATGTGAGTCAGGTTCATATCAAAGGTTATGATGAGCTTGATGTTTATGAAGAGACGGGGACTGTGACAAGCACTGAAAACAGAACACGTGCGTACATCAAGATTCAGGAGGGGTGCAACAGATTCTGTGCATATTGCGTGATCCCGTATGCCAGAGGCAAGGTAAGAAGCAGATTGCTTGATGAGATAGTCAGGGAGGCGGAGGAACTGATAGCAGCAGGATATAAGGAGCTGGTGCTGACAGGAATAAACACGGCATTGTATGATATGGAAAACGAACATGACGGTTCGGAAGAGTTATATGGTGTTGAGAAAGTCATAGACGCTATCAATTGTATCAAGGGGGATTTCAGAATCAGGCTGAGCTCGCTTGAACCGGCTGTTGTAAATGCTGATTATGTAAAACGTCTGCTGAAGTATGATAAATTATGCCATCACATGCACCTTTCTGCGCAGAGCGGAAGCGATGATGTGCTTGCGGCAATGAACAGGCCGTACAGCAGACAGGCTTATCTGGATATCGTCAGTGTTCTGCGTGAATTTGATCCGTGCTATGGCGTATCGACTGATATAATAGTAGGGTTTCCGGGGGAAAAGGAAAAGAACTTTGATGAAAGCTGCAGTCTGGTCAGAGAGTGTGCGTTTTGCAAGACCCATGTATTTAAATATTCCAAAAGACCTATGACCATAGCGGCAACAATGGAAGGGCATATTGATCCGGAGGTCAAAAACCGCAGAAGTGACAAGCTACATAAAATTGGAATGGAAGCGGCAGAGAACTTTTTTGATAAAAACAGAGGAAGAACCGAGCTGGTGCTTCTGGAGGAGCTTTATCCCGAGAAGAGCATAGCTACAGGGTATACTGACAACTATACCAGAGTATATATAGGATATGAGGACGAGCATGAAATTAACAAGCTGCTTAATGAATTTGTGGCGGTAAAGCTTGTGGAACCTTATGAGGACGGGATGACTGCCGTCATACTGTAATGGGTATCCGGTATAATCAGTTTGTACATATGGTATATGGTTTGGAAAAGTTGAATTTGATATTATTTCTTGATGAATGTATAATATAATCATTATCTGATGAAAGGAAGTGAAAGAATGACAGATTGTATATTCTGTAAAATAGCAGCTGGTGAGATACCTTCCAATAAGGTTTATGAGGATGACCGTATTCTCTGCTTCCACGATCTTGATCCGCAGGCACCTATACATGTGCTTATAATACCAAAGAAGCACATAGCATCAATTGATGTGGTAACTGAGGATGATAAGGAGCTGCTGGGATACATAATGCTCAAGGTTCAGGAAATAGCAGCGAAGCTGGGAATTGAAAACGGATACCGTGTTGTAAATAACTGCGGTGAGGATGGTCTTCAGACTGTACAGCATCTCCATTTCCACCTTCTGGGCAAGAGAAAAATGACCTGGCCGCCAGGCTGATTTCGTGGCCGAAACAATGGAAGAAATTGATTAAAAAAATCTTGCATATCATAAAATAAAATAGTATAATAGCAATGTTATAGGCAAGCCGTTCTAGAGGCACAATGATTTAGATAAAGTCAGGAGGTGAAATGGAAATGGCACAGGTAATCGTAAGAGAAAACGAAAGCTTGGAGAGCGCTTTAAAGAGATTCAAGAGATCATGCGCAAGAGATGGAGTAATGTCCGAACTGAGAAAGAGAGAACATTACGAAAAGCCGAGCGTTAAGAGAAAGAAGAAGTCTGAAGCTGCAAGAAAAAAGGCTAAGAAATATTAATCTGCAGAAACAGATAGATTAGAGGTGTTGTAATTGACCTTAAAAGAAAGATTGAATGCTGACTTTAAGGAAGCAATGAAAAACAAGCAGACGGTTCGTAAGGAAACCATAAGCTTTGTGAGAGCTGCTATCAAGCAGTATGAAGTAGATAACAGAGAAGAAATCGATGATGCAGGGATTGCGTCCATTTTAGCCAAGCAGGTGAAAATGAGAAAAGATGCCCTCGCTGATTTTGAATCTGCCGGAAGAACGGATTTACTGGAAGCCTATAACGCAGAAATTGAAGTCCTGATGGAATATATGCCTAAACAGCTTACTGCTGACGAGATTATGGACATCGTCAGGGAAACTGCTGATGAAATGGGTGTAGAGCAGGGCAGCGGCAGGGCCGGCATGGGCAAGCTCATGGGTAAGGTAATGCCTAAGGTCAAGGGAGTTGCAGATGGCAATGATGTTAAATCGGCTGTACAGCAGTTCCTTGGTTAACTGAATAAAAGATGACAGACCCGGTACATATTGTTGCCGGGTTTTTTCTTGTCGTATTTTATTGTGATATCCTGTTTACTTTTATGTTTTAATTTAAAAATTCTGTTCCATTACCTTGAAAAGAATTGTGTTAGTGATATAATTCTGTCGGACTAAATATTGAATATTAGGAGTGACAGCAGTATGATATCAAATGCAATGTTTATTACATATACGATAATGTGTTTTCTAGGTCTTCAGGCAATAACGCTGATAGTGATTATGTCAAAGCGCAATGATGCCGGCAACAGGAAGCTTATGAAGGCAACGAGAAATTTTGCAGTTATTTCATTTGCCCTGGGGCTTTATTATTACATCACATATTACCGCGAGCTGGTACTGGGGGAGTTTGCAACAGGACCGGTTATCAGAGGCTTTGATGCAATGATATTCTATGCAATGGGGTATAGCTGGCTTATGCTGATTGATACAATTACTGGAACAGAAAACATCATGATAAAAAAACTCAGACGTCAGATAAATATTGTATTCCCATGTCTGATGATTCTATCGGCCATAATATATGTTTTTATTCTTGATGAATACTATAATACAGATTCTTTCCCGGAGGAAGTAATCACCATAGTATCGGAAGCCGTGTTGGGAACAGTTGTGATGGTATATACGATAAGATATGTTCTGTGGGCATATAGAGAGCTTGTCGACAAGGCAAGCAGACAGTATATCATGATTGTCAGCATAGTTGTATGTTTTAATACATTATGGAATAACTTTGTTGCATCATTTGTCTTCATCAAAGCTGTTTCATTGTCGGTAATGTGTTCAAATCTTTACGCAGTCACATCGATTCTGCTGCTTATTACAAATCTGCTGACTCTGATATATGTATACAAAAAAGATTTCACCCCTGTTTTTTTTGGCGAAAAGCATGATGATATAAATCAGCTAAGCGAAGAAGATGCGGTGAATCTTGTTGCTGCTAATCACATGCTGACGGAAAGGGAACGGGATGTGATGATGTTGGCCTATGAAGGTCTGACGAATCCGGATATTGCAGATAAGCTGTTTATATCTAGACATACTGTAAAGCGACATATGCACAATATATTCGAAAAACTGGATGTATCAACAAGAATGGAGCTGGCCCATCTGGTTCAGTCACAGATGAACAATAAATGATTACTATTAAAGTATGTAGGAGCGACCTTGCGGCAGGTCGCTTTTTAAATGCTTAGAAATATTGGAATTTCAATATTGATACCCATATGGTCCATATATATTAGCACTATCGGATGTAGCTTTGGCCCGGATGGTTTATTGATTTTCGCTCCGGAATATAGGTAGAATCGGGTTGCACCTGAGGAGGGTGTACAAACGATAAACAATAAATTTAGTTGGAGGATTTTATAATGAAATTACTTATTATCGGAGCTGGCGGAGTTGGAACATCGGCAGCAAAAATCATCGCTAGACAGGGAGCAGAAGCCGACTGGGCAGAAAAGGTTGTAGTTGCTGACTATAACAAAGAAAGAGCAGAAAAAGTTGCTAATGAAATCTGCGGTGGAGGCAAATTCGTAGCTGCACAGATCAACGCTATGGATGCAGAAAGCATCAAGGCAGTAGTAAAAGAACATGACATCGATTTCGCAATGAACGCATGTGACCCTAGAATGAACGAAACTATCTTTGATACATGTCTGGAAGCTAAGATCGGATATCTCGACTGTGCGATGACGTTAGGTAAGGAACATCCTGAGAAGCCTTATGAACTGGCAAATGTTAAATTAGGTGACTATCAGTTTGCTAAGCAGAAGGAATGGGAAGCATCCGGCAAGATCGCAGTATGCGGCTCAGGTGTAGAACCTGGTATGGCTGACGTATTTGCTAAATATGCAGCAACTCATCTGTTCGACAAGATAGACAGAGTAGACGTAAGAGACGGTGACAACTATGGAAATACTGATTCAGACTTCGGATTCTCCGTATGGACTACTATCGAAGAATGTCTGCAGCCGCCTGTAATCTGGGAAAAGAACGAAGAGCATCCTGAAGGACACTGGTTCTGTACAGAACAGTTCTCAGAGCCTGAAGTATTCAACTTCCCTGGCGGAATCGGCGATGTTGAAGTAGTAAACGTAGAGCATGAGGAAGTACTGCTGGTACCAAGAGAAATCGACTGCAACAGAGTAACCTTCAAATACGGTGTACCTGCAGACTTCAGAAAGAAGCTGTTAGTGCTCCACGAATATGGACTTGCTGACAAGAGAACAAAGATCAAGGTTGGAGACGCAGAAATCACACCAAGAGATTTCGTATGCAAGGTAATCCCAAGCCCTGTAGATGCAACAATGACAATGACAGGAAAAGGCTGTGCCGGAACATGGGTAACAGGCTGGAAGGATGGAAAATACAGATCAGTATACCTGTATCAGGTAGCAGACAATCAGGAATGTATCAAGAAGTATACTACAAACTCAGTAGTAGCACAGACAGCAGTAGGACCTGTAATCATGATGGAACTTATCGCTAAAGGAATCTGGAATGATGCAGGAGCATGGGGACCTGAACACTTCGATCCGGATCCATTCGTAGAAAGACTTGCAAAATATGAATTCCCTGCAGGAATCAGAGAAATGGATTCAGAATATGCAGATGCAATGAACGAGAAAGCTATGCTTGATCTTCTGGCTAAATAAAGCGGTATAACAATAAACCAAGAACAATGCCGCAGAACCGGATTTCCGGTTCTGTGGCGTGTTCCAGGGAACTCTGAAAGGACAACTTATTGATATGTCAAACAAAAAGAAAATTTCGGTTTTTGCCCTGGCAATGATGATTTGTGTTACCGTTGCCGGAGGGGGATTTGGTATAGAGGATCTTATTGGTTCCGTAGGACCGGGCATGACACTGCTGGTATTTATCGCAATACCATTCGTATGGTCACTGCCATTTGGCCTTTCATCAGCAGAGCTTTCATCAGTATGGCCTGAAGATGGTGGAATGTATACCTGGGCAAAGGAAGGTCTGGGTGAAAAAGCCGGATTTGTAAGCGGCTGGTGTTATACTATCGCAGGCTTTGTTGAACCGGCGACTTTCGCAGTGCTCAGTGCAAACTATATGAAAATGCTGATACCTATAGAGGTAAACGATTTTGTTTACTGGTGCCTTTGTGCAGTTCTTATTATAATATTCGCAATAATAAATATTATTGGTATCAAGCTTGTAAGTAATCTGGCGACAGTGATTACTATTCTTGCTGTGATTCCGTTTATAATTCTGATTGTACTGTCGTTTATGAATCTGGAATACAGCCCTGTCGAGCCGTTCAAACCTGAGGATATGTCGTTCCTTGAAGCAGCTGGCCAGGGACTCCTTATCGGTATATGGTTCAACACAGGCTTTGAAACAATATCAACAATGTCAGGAGACATACAGGACGGCTCAAAAAAAGTGCCAAAGGCAATAGTTCTTGCTATTCCTATTATTTCGCTGATGTATATTTTCTGGGTAATGCCTGCATATTCAGCAGTAGGTCACTGGCAGGACTGGTCTTCTGAAGGTCCTCTGTCTTTCGTTGAAATAGGAAATATCCTGGGCGGTGCGCCATTGAGATGGGCATTTGTTGCAGCTGGTTCACTGGCAAGTATGATGATTCTCTGTGAATACATACTGGCATATGCTTATCTGATGAAAGCATTCTCAGAAAAAGGACAGTTTTTCAAAATATTCTCAAAGGAACACAAGAAATTTAAAACTCCTTATGCTGCAATAATAATCATGTCGATTGTAAGTATAATTCTGTGTTCTTCTGGAAGTTTCATTGAATTTGTAGGACTTGCATCCATATTATATGCCGTTCCGGTAATAATGATGTTCATTTCCAACATCAAGCTCAGAATCAAGAATCCTGATATGAAACTGGATTTCAAGGTTCCTCTTCCTAATAAGGTATATATAGTGTACCTGTGCTTCCCTATAGTGATATATGGTGCAAGCATATTCGCAGATAACTGGATTGTAGGACTGGGACTTGCTGCAACATCGATACCTGCATATATTTTCTTCAAGAAAATATACAGAGGTGGAAAGTACTGGCAGGAATGCCACGAAAAGCATGCACGTATCCCGGAATAAAATGAGAATATAAGATAAATGACATAATAACTTATAACAAAAATGGAGAAGTATCAATCAGCTCCATTTTTGTTATTTTTTGTATATTGCATGGCAAAAGCCTTGCAAGCCCATAAAAGGAAATGTTATAATAAAAATACTCACTAAAAATGTATATATTACGATAAATGAAAGGGACCCGATAGATGAAAAGAAAAAAACTGTGTTCATTTTTTATAATAATGGCTCTTGTTCTGGCTGTAGCAGTGCCTGCAATATCAGATGAATGTTATGCTGCATTCAGTGTCAGATCATCGATGGCGTCATTCTCTTCTTCTGAAGGTAAGGCTTATTATTACAGCGATAATAATCTTTTTTATAAATACAACCTTGGACCTGATCGGGAATACAGAAAAAGCTATGGGGGATATTGCGTGGGAAATTGTACCTGGTATGCATATGGCAGAGCCAGCGAGATTCTGGGGTATCCTTTAAGCACTGCATTCAGATGGAGTGCCGGTGAGTGGTGGAGAACTAACAAACAGGGGAATTATTATCCTTATGGAAGCAAGCCTAAGGTAGGCGCGATAGCATGCTACAGCGGGCATGTTGCAATAGTTGAAAAGGTTGTAAACGGTAAGCCTTACGTTTCTGAATCAGGCTGGTCGGTTTCAAAAACAAAGCCTTCCTCTGCATCAAAACTGAAATTTCATTACGGCAGTCCTTGGAGAAACGATCCTCTTGGATACATTTATATTCTGGATGCCAAAAAAATCACCGATGCTGATTATGCGGTCAAAATTTCAGTAGGAAGCCTTAATATGAGGACAGGCCCGGGCACAGGATATGATCGTGTAGGATACATTAAAAAGGGAACTTATAACATTGTAAAGGAATGTGGTGACTGGGTTCAGCTGGAGAGCAACGGATACTGGATATGTATGGATTATGCCAAAAAGGTTGATAAAATTTCGGATAATGTTGTCGATACAGGGACATCAACAGATTACAGTGCTAAAATCACTGTAACAAATTTGAATATGCGAACTGGTCCGGGGACAAAATACAGCAGTAAGGGATACATAAAACCCGGTACATATACAATAATAAAAACAGATAACGGATGGGGAAAAGTAAAGGAAACTGGATACTGGGTGTCATTGAGCTTTACAACAAAGGTAAGTGGCACATCGAATGGAAATACTTCATCAAACTCATCTTCTGACAGCAGATATACAGTTAAAATCAGTACTGCGGCACTGAATATGAGATCTGGCCCTGGAACAAGCTACAGCAGCAAGGGGCTTGTTGTATACGGGAGCAAGTACGAAATATGTGATACCAAAAACGGATGGGGTAAGCTGAGCAAGAACGGCTACTGGATCAAGCTCAGCTATACTGTGCCGGTTGATGCGGAATACAATGTTAAAATCAAGGCTGATTCTCTGAACATGAGAACAGGCCCGGGAACATCGTATAAATCCAAGGGTTACATCAAGCCGGGTACATACACCATTACAGAAACGAAGAGCGGATGGGGCAAGCTGAAAAAGAATGGATACTGGATAAAGCTGTCCTATACGACAAAGATATAAGTTTATGATAAAGAAGTTTTTACCGGTAAATAAAAAAGAAATGATTGAAAGAGGATGGCAGCAGGCAGATTTCGTTCTGGTTACAGGCGATGCCTATATTGATCATCCTTCTTTTGGTACAGCTATTATAAGCCGGGTGCTGGAATCTCACGGGTATAAGGTTGCTATACTGTCCCAGCCTGACTGGAAATCCGCTGATGATTTCAAAACCTTTGGCAGACCGCGTCTGGGATTTCTTATAAACAGCGGTAATGTTGATTCTATGGTAAATAATTATTCTGTTTTTAAGCATAGGAGAAAAAGGGATGTTTATTCACCTGGCGGAAAACCGGGAAGGCGCCCTGACAGAGCTGTAATCGTATACAGCAACAGAGCTAAGGAGGCATACAAAGACGTACCGGTTATTATCGGAGGTCTGGAAGCCAGCCTCAGAAGATTTGCTCATTATGATTACTGGGATGACAAGGTACGAAGATCCATAATAATGGATTCAAGGGCTGATATCCTGATTTACGGAATGGGAGAGAAAGCCGTTGTAGAAATTGCAGATGCTCTTGATTCAGGTATAGCTGCATCAGATATCAGCTGGATAAAGGGAACAAGTATAAGATGCAGGCAGCCTGAAATATATGAAAATGATGTTCTGCTGCCTGAATATAATGAAATAGTATCATCTCCGGAAGCCTATTGCAGAAGCTTTGCAATGCAGTACAGAGGCAATGATTCGGTAACAGGGGAAAGGTATATCGAAAAGTATGATAACAGTAATTATATAATCCAGAATCCTCCGCAGGAGCCTCTGGAAAGAGAGGAACTGGACAGCTTATATGAGTTGCCGTTCATGAGAGATTATCATCCTGCTTATAAAAGCAATGGTGGTGTTCCGGCAATAGAGGAAGTAAAATTCAGCATAACAGCAAACCGCGGGTGCTTCGGAGGGTGTGCTTTTTGCGCGATAACATATCATCAGGGCAGAGAAGTCAGAAGCCGCAGCAAAGAATCCATAGTCAGGGAAGCAGAACTGCTGGCAGGTCTTGAAGGCTTTAAAGGATACATCCATGATGTGGGCGGCCCTACTGCCAATTTCAGAATGCCTTCATGTGAAAAACAGAAAAAACATGGAATGTGCAGAAACCGTGACTGTCTTTTTCCTAAGCCCTGCAGTCAGCTGAAGGCCGACCATACGGAGTATATGGAGGTTCTCAGGGCAGTAAGGAATGTAAAAGGAGTAAAAAAAGTATTTATAAGATCGGGAATCAGATATGATTATCTTCTCGAGGATAATAAAAGCGGCTTTCTTAAGGAACTGTGCGATTATCATGTGAGTGGTATTCTGAAGGTGGCACCTGAACATTCATCTGAAAGGGTACTCCGACATATGAGAAAGCCATCTATAGAGGTATTCGACAGGTTCAGTAGAATGTACAGGGACATGAACAGAAAATTAGGAAAGAAACAGTTTATGGTACCATATTTCATTTCGTCACATCCGGGGTGCACGCTTAAAGATGCCGTGGAGCTAGCCGTTTACATGAAAAAAACCGGATTTGTTCCGGATCAGGTTCAGGATTTTTATCCTACGCCGGGAACACTGGCAACATGTATGTATTATACAGAGAGGGATCCTTTTACCATGAAGCCTGTTTATGTTGCTAAGAGTCAGGAGGAAAAAAGAATGCAGCGTGCATTGCTGCATTTTAATAAGAAAGAGAACAGGGAGACTGTGAAAAAGGCGCTTAAGAAAGCTGGACGTGAGGAGCTGATAAAGGAGCTGCTGAGATGAGCAGATTAATTGATATGATCGATGCAGTCGAAGCAGGAAAAAATGTTTTTGAAAATATAATTCAAAACGGTGACTGCTGTGATTTTGTCGTCGATGAGATATACGGCAGCAATGCTGCAGAACAAGATATGGCATTGCCGGGAAACAGAATAGCAGCCGGTGATAATCTGAAATACATGGAGTATATGATAAAGAAAAGAGGGCTTAATGGGAAGCTTCAGCTGATATATGCAGATCCGCCCTTTTTTTCCAATGGGAAATATCAGGCTTCAGTAAGGATAGAGTCTGAGCTGCTGGGAAGGTCTCCGCTGATAAAGACTGGAGCTTACGATGATACCTGGGATGGAGATTTCTGTCAGTATCTAAAAATGCTGGCTGTACGGTTTTATATGATGAAAGAGCTGCTGTCTGACACAGGGTGTTTATGTGTGCATCTTGACTGGCATGCAGTTCATTATGTCAAAGTAATACTTGATGAAATTTTTGGAGAGAATAATTTTGTCAATGAGATAATTTGGACCTATAAGTCAGGTGGAGCGACAAAGAGAAGCTTTGCCAGAAAGCATGATACAATTCTATTTTACAGCAAAACAGATAAGTATACTTTTAACCCTCAGTCGGAAAAATCATATAACAGAGGTCTTAAGCCATACAGGTTTAAGGGTGTCGAAGAATATCAGGATGATATAGGCTGGTATACTGTTGTTAATATGAAGGATGTATGGAATATAGACATGGTAGGAAGAACCTCCGCTGAGAGAACAGGATATGCGACTCAAAAACCTGAGAAACTTCTGGAAAGAGTAGTAAAAGCTTGCAGCAATGAGGGGGATTTATGTGCTGACTTTTTCGCTGGCTCAGGAACATTGGGAGCTGTCTGCGGAAAATTGAACAGAGGTTGGATATTGTGCGATAATGGAGATGCAGCAACATCAGATCAGATATACCGCATGGCTGGATGCGGATATGAATTTGCGGTGGAGCGAATTCATGATGAATATGCTGAAAAATCATATACAACAGCAGAGGCTTTTGTAAGGGCGAAAGAAGGTGAGCTGGTGCTTGCTGATCTGCAGATGGATATTAAAATGCTTTGTTGCAGTTCCGATAAAATAGTAGAGAATTACTACAGCCTGGACAGGCTCAGCATGGTGAGGTTCTGGGGTGCCGATACAGACTATGACGGCAGAATATTCAGGATTAATAATATAACAGAGCAGAAAAGTAAAAAAATACAAATTAAGAACAATTCCGGACACCAAAGAATTGCTGTTGTAGGGTATAATGTCTTCGGCGGCAGATTCACTGCCGAAGTGATAATTTGAAGACATAGGTGAGGTACAGCTTTTATGACTTTTTTGAAAAAAACCGGAATTACAAGACAGAAGGTAAAGGAATTTTTTATAGAATTTGCAATTCTGTTGGCGGCATGCTGCATAAGTTCATTTTCAACGGTTTCGGTAATGATACCAAACGGGCTTACATCCGGTGGTCTTACAGGTATCGTCAGGATAGTTCAGAATTTTGTCGATGTTGATTTTTCTATTCTGTATTATGGCGGAACAGTTGTGATTCTGCTGCTGGTGCTGATTTTTCTCGGCAGGAAGGAGCTTAGGAAAATCGTAATGCTTTCGGTTCTGTATCCTGCGGTGCTGTTTATTTTTGAAAGAATGGATTTTCAGCTTCTTGAGGAAAAGGATGTGATTCTGGCGGCAGTGTTTTGCGGAGTTTTTTCAGGCACATACGTTGGACTTGTATTCTGGAGAGGATATGCATCGGCAGGCTCGGAGGCTATTGCTAAAATCATAAAGAAAAAGCTGTGCCCTTCTGTAAGTATGAGTAAAGTGCTTATGTGCGTTGATGCATTCATAATAATATGCTCGGCGTTTGTATTCGGAAGAAATATAGCCATGTATGCATTGATTACGCAGGTGATAATTACCAGAATGTCTGAAATGATAATCTACGGATTTGCAGGAAAGGTTGTTCAGCTTACGATAATAACATCGAAATATGAAGGTGTGAGAAAATATATTCTGGAGGATCTTGAGCGCGGTGTTTCAAGTGTTCCGGTGACAGGAGAATATACACAGACAGAATTCAGAGAGCTCACGGTCATGTGCTCTTTGAGAGAAAGTGCTCTGATAAGAAAGAAAATCGCTTCACTGGATCCGGATGCATTTGTTATTGTCACCAGAGTGGAAGCAGTCTGGGGCCATGGCAAGGGTTTCAGTGAGCTGCAGAAGGATTGATAAAAAGGACGATAAAATGGATAAGAAAATTTACAGTCAGGAAGAGTTCAAAAAAAGCAGATGGTCAGGAGGGAGCACGACGGAAACGGCAATTTTCCCTGCAGATTCTGATTATCTGGAACGTGATTTCATCTGGAGACTGAGCTCGGCATCGGTGGAGACAGAAGAGTCATCATTTACCAGATTGCCTGATTATGACAGAATACTTATGGTGCTTGACGGAAGCGTTGTGCTGGCTCATGGTGATGAAAGGTCTGCATCACTGCAGACGTGGCAGCAGGACAGTTTTGACGGAGCGGTAAAAACCAGATGCTTCGGCACTATGACGGATTATAATCTCATTTTCAGAAAAGGCTGTGCAGCGACACTTAAACTGGTGGAAGCAGGCAGCAGAGCTTCGTATGTTGAGCAAAATGAAAGAGCTGAGGGACAGGAAGCATCGTATTGCTTTTACTGTGCAGAAGGTTATGTGATAGTTACAATTGACGGTGACAGTGAAATGGTACATACGCATCAGCAGCTTGTCATTAATCTGGGTGCAGGCGAGGATAAAAAAATATCCGTGATGGGAGAAGGCAAGTGCGTGATGGCAGAAATACTGTATCGTAGAAGCAGCCTTGTTGCAGAGGAAATTCCTGAGGAAAAAGCAACTGTTGATGATTTCAAAACGGCTTTCAAGCTTGTACATGGAAGAAATAAATGGAGCAAGATTCTGAAGGGCGAAAAACAAAAAGATGTCTGGTATGATGAAGCCTTGCAGAAAAAGCTGGCGTTTCTTGATAAGACATATATTACTTTTATCGTGTGGATTGCAGTTATGCTGATTATTCTGGCAGCAGCTGCTGCATGTGACGCATCTGTAAATGTGATTCTGGCGATGATTGTTATATGGTCGATCCTGCATTTTATCGCAGTTGCACCCCTTATTTACACAATTGTGCTTCCTAAGCCAGTTAAAGCACATATAAAGAAAGTGTCAGAGCTTACTGTGTATGAACGCAGGATATATGATGAACAGTCCGAGAGTAACGAGAGGGTTGACAAGCTTCTAAGAAAGTATCCGTCACCAGATGACGAGAATCGAGAGAGCTACAGAGAAAAGCTGAAAAACATATTCAGGTAGTACATATAAACAGTATGGTAGATATGACCCATACTGTTTTGTATTTTTGTGTTCTTTTTTCAGAAAATAATTGAAGTGTGAAGAACTATGTAGTATAATGCACAAGTAAAATTTGTGCACAAAGATAAGAAAAATAAGGAAGACGGCAGAAGAGCTGGGGTCTGATATCTCCTTCTCACCAAAACGGCCTGACACCTTATCTTTTTTATTTTTGTGCATTTTTCATAGAAAGGCAGGTGTTAGTATGAAAAAATATATTTTTGTAACAGGAGGCGTTGTATCAGGACTGGGAAAAGGTATAACTGCAGCATCTCTGGGAAGACTGCTTAAGGCAAGAGGTCTTAAGGTTGCGGCACAGAAGCTTGATCCTTATATTAATGTTGATCCGGGGACAATGAGCCCCTATCAGCATGGCGAAGTATATGTTACGGAGGATGGAGCGGAAACAGATCTCGATCTAGGGCATTATGAAAGATTCATTGATGAAGACCTTAACAGATATTCCAACCTAACTACAGGCAAAGTTTACTGGAATGTTCTCAACAAGGAACGAAAAGGAGAATATCTTGGAAGCACTGTACAGGTGATACCTCATATAACCAATGAGATAAAGGAATTCATTTACAATGTTGGTAAGACAGGAAATGCTGACGTAATAATAACGGAGATAGGCGGAACTGTTGGCGATATCGAAAGCCAGCCGTTTCTTGAAGCTATAAGACAGGTGTCGCTGGAGCAGGGGAAGGAAAACTGCCTTTTTATCCATGTGACTCTGGTTCCGTACCTTAAAAGCTCAGGTGAGCATAAATCAAAACCAACACAGCATTCCGTTAAAGAACTGCGCACTATGGGAATATCACCTGATATAATCGTGATGAGATCCGATGAGCCTATTGATAAGGATATATATGAGAAGATATCCTTGTTCTGCAATGTCAAACCTGACTGCGTAATAGAGAATATGACGCTTCCTGTTTTGTATGAAGCGCCTCTTATGCTCGAAAAATCAAGGTTTTCCTGGATTGTATGCAGAGAGCTTGGTATAGATGCCGGTCCATGTGAGATGGAAGAATGGAAAGCTATGGTCGATAGAATTAAAACCAGAGAGAAAACAGTAAAAATAGCTGTTGTAGGTAAATATGTAAAGCTGCATGATGCGTATTTATCTGTTGCTGAAGCTCTCAGGCATGGAGGTTACGAGAACGGCTGCAGAGTGGATATCAAATGGGTCGAGGCAGAGGATGTCACTGTTGAAAACGCACGTGATATATTTGATGATGTATCAGGAATACTGGTTCCGGGTGGATTTGGAGACAGAGGAATAGAAGGTAAGATAAATGCTGCAAGATATGCCAGAGAAAACTGCATTCCGTATTTCGGAATATGCCTCGGTATGCAGGTAGCTGTAATAGAATTTGCCAGAAATGTTCTGGGAATCAAGGATGCGGATTCAGGTGAATTCAACGAAAACTGCGGCAATAAGGTAATTGATTTCATGCCTGATCAGTACGGTGATATCCCAAAAGGAGGCACTATGCGTCTTGGAGCATATCCTTGCAGAATAGCAGAGGGCTCACTTATGCATGAAGCCTATGGAACTCTCGATATTTCGGAAAGACACAGGCACAGATACGAATTCAATAATGAGTACAGAGACAGAATACAGGCAGAGGGAATGATCATCGCAGGTACATCACCTGACGGCAGATTGGTGGAAGCAGTAGAAATACCTGACAACAATTTCTTTGTCGGAGTGCAGTATCATCCTGAATTCAAAAGCAGACCTAATAAAGCACATCCTCTGTTCAGAGAGTTTGTAAAAGCTGCAGAATCCTGTTATAATCATTAAAAAGGTTTATCGTATAAAACAGGAGGCTGTATTAAAAAATGTATATAAGAAACAATACTATTGCAGTGGTTTTCAGAGTGATTTTTATTATCGCATGCGGAGCAGGGCTCGTGATAAAGCTGATATACTCAGGATTCAGCCTGAATGCTGTCATGAGTGATTTCGCTCTGACTGCCAATGCGCTGGCACTTATATATTTTGCATATCTGATAATAGCAAGACCTGGGTATGAAAAGGGTATTTTTAGAGGTGCGGTTACGATATACATGCTGATAACCTTTATAATATATTACTTTATGAATTTTGGTATAACGGCGATACCTGCAGGTGAGCTGTCGCTTGCAGGCTGCCTTCTATATCTGATATCTCCTGTAATGGTATTCCTGGACTATCTTCTTTTTTGCCGCAAAGGTGAATTTACGGCATACAGCCCTGTGATATGGGTAATAATACCGACAATTTTCAATATGGCGATTTATCTTATCAACAGGCTTGGTGCTTCAATAAAACCGGTACCGTATTTCGGCTTTGCAGGTATGAATATGGTAATTACATTGCTTGTTTTTTTGGGAATAAGCTATCTGCTGTTTGTTGCTGATAATTTGATGGCTGGGCGCAGGCGTTAGAAACAAGGCTGGCTCAATTATGAGACAGCCTTTATAATTTCTGTCTGATATGAAGATATTTTTCTCTGGTAGCGAGACCGCCGCGTATGTGCCTTTCAGCCTTGTTGTTGTCCAGCACTTCTTTTACCTCGGCTGCAAGGCCGGGATTGATTTCCTGAAGTCTTTCTGTAATATCCTTATGTACCGTGGATTTTGAAACTCTGAATTTCGCTGCTGTGCCTCGCACTGTAGCGCCGGTTTCGACAATATAATGAGCGAGCTCCAGAACTCTCTCTTCTATATAATCTTTCATTTTATGACAGTTCACCACCTCATATTGGATTAACTTTGGAAGTTAAGACAATATATGAGACATAGAAGAATAATATACTTACTTTAGGTTTTGAGAGTATTTTTTATTGACTCTGGTTAAACTAGAAATTAACTGATAAAATGAAAGGAATACGCAGTGTTTACTGCTGGAATATGCTATGAATTTCAGTGAAGAAGTCGGAATAGATCTGGGAACAGCTAACGTTCTTATTTTTATTAATGGCAAGGGAATAGTACTGCAGGAACCATCGGTGGTGGCAGTTAATAAGGATACAAGGGAAATACTTGCTGTAGGAAGTGAAGCAAAACGCATGATAGGAAGAACCCCGGGAAACATCTCTGCTATAAGACCTCTGCGGGACGGGGTGATTTCAGACTATGATATCACAGAAAAAATGCTGCAGTATTTTATTGGCAGAACATGTGGAACCAGCAGATTTTTTAAACCGAGGATAATAGTATGTGTACCAAGTGGGGTTACCGAGGTGGAAAAAAGAGCGGTAAAGGAGGCTGCACTTCAGGCCGGAGGAAGGACAGTGTACCTGATTGAGGAACCTGTTGCTGCTGCTATAGGTGCAGGAATCGATATAACCGGACCTGAGGGGGTAATGGTAATAGATATAGGAGGCGGAACAACCGATATTGCAGTTATATCGATGGGAGGCATAGTTACGAGTGTTTCAGTCAAAACTGCCGGAGACAAGTTTGATGACCATATTGTAAAATACCTCAGAAGGAATTATAATTTGTTCATTGGAGAAAGAACGGCAGAAAAGCTGAAGAAGGAAATCGGTATGGCCCACAAAGGCGAGGAAATTATGACATCGGTCTGCAAGGGCAGAGATTTGGTTACCGGCCTCCCCAGAAATGTGGAGATTTCATCCGAGGAAATCCTTGAGGCTCTGGAAGAACCGCTAGATGAGATATGCGAGGCACTTCATGGCGTTCTGGAAAAAACACCTCCGGAGCTTGCAGCTGATGTAGGAGAATCAGGTATTATCATAACGGGTGGAGGAGCATACCTGAGAGGACTAGACAGGAGAATACAGGAACATACCGGCATCAGAACAATGATTGCAGAGGACGCTGATTTCTGTGTGGCAAAGGGCACGGGAGCTGCATTGAAATATATAGATGTAATAAGCAGAAACAGTTTGAACAGGAGAGATACTTATATATGAAACTGGAACTTATAGCAACGGCTACATTCGGACTTGAAGCTGTCGTGAGACGTGAGATAGAAGCACTGGGATACAGGGTGCTGAAAACGGAGGACGGCAAGGTCACATACAGCGGCGATGAGAGAGCAATCGTCAGATCAAATCTATGGCTCAGAACAGCTGACAGAGTACTCTTGAGAATGGCGGAATTCAATGCTATTGAATTCGAGGAGCTTTATCAGCAGACTAAGGCTTTGCCATGGGAGCAGCTTATTCCTCTGGACGGTAAGTTTACTGTAACTGGATCATCTGTCAAGTCAAAGCTCCACAGCGTACCGGCTTGTCAGAAAATCGTAAAAAAAGCTATTGTGGATAAGCTTGCAGAATTTTATGGTGTTGAGGTTTTTGAGGAAACAGGTGCAGAATATACTGTTAAAGCGACACTTCTGAAAGACAGAGTGACAGTTACTGTTGACACTACAGGAGTGGGGCTGCACAAAAGAGGATATAGAACATCAGATGTGACAGCACCTATTAAAGAGACTCTTGCTGCAGCCATGATACAGCTTTCGTTCTGGAGAGAGGGAAGAATTCTTGTTGACCCTTGCTGTGGTTCGGGCACAATACCTATTGAAGCGGCCATGATCGGCAGAAATATTGCACCGGGTCTTAACAGAACATTTGCCTGTGAGGAATGGGAGTTTATTCCTGCGAAGCTGTGGAAAGAGGAAAGAAAAGCGGCATTTGATAAAATGAATTACGATCAGCCGCTGGAGATATATGGCTATGATATAAATAAACGAGCAGTAGAGGCAGCGAGAAAAAATGCAGAAGAAGCCGGAGTTGATGACTGCATAGTATTTGCTGCAGCAGACGTTCGTGACCTGAAGCCGGCAGGCGAAGCAGGAATAATTATCACAAATCCGCCATATGGTAAAAGAATCGGTGAGCTGAAGGAAATCAACGAGATATATGAAGCTTTGAGGAAATTTTTCAAAGCCAACAGCGACTGGTCTCTCTTCATTATTACCACCGATAAGGAAGCAGAAAAAAAACTGATGGGAAGAAAGGCTGACAGAAGAAGAAAGCTCTATAACGGCAGACTCGAAACATGTTATTATCAGTTCCATGGAGAAAGAAAATGAAGCTGAGGATTGACAGGAAAGCCAGAGTGCCTATGTACATGCAGCTTTCACAGCAGATTAAAGAGCTTATCTATAACGGGAGCCTGGTAGACGGATACTCACTGCCGTCTGAGAGAGGTCTTGCGCAAGAGCTTGGAGTACATAGAAATACTATTGTCAGGGCATATTCAGAGCTTAGAGATGAAGGTCTGATAACCTCATATCAGGGAATAGGATATCGTGTAAAATATAAGAGCATGTATGAAGGAATGATACGTAAGGATGTAAACTGGAAAGCTCTTATCAAAGCTGATTATGAAGACTTTAAAATGGATTTTGACGAGCTCTTCAGTAAATCATATGAGGCTGATATTATTTCATTCGGAGGCGGTGTCGCTGCAAGAGAACCATACAGACCCGGCGAAATAGCGGAAGTTTTTGAAAAGGCTTTAACAGAAAAAAGAGACAATGCGTATTTCTATACTCCGTATGAGGGTAATGCAGGACTTCGCAAAAAAATAGCTGAATTCATGAGCATGAAGGGTGTTATAACAAAACCTGGTAATATTCAGATTTTATCCGGCAATAACCAGGCTCTGGATTTCATTCTGGCTCTGCTGCTTCAGCCCGGTGATAAAATCATTGCTCAGGAACCTCTGTCGCCGGACATATACAGAACTGTCAGACTGGCAGGAGGCAATCTGATTACAGTTCCCGTAGATGAGGACGGTATGATATGTGATAATCTTGAGGCGGTAATCGAGAAAGAAAAACCGCGGTTTATCTATGTGGACTCCAGCTTCAGCAATCCTACAGGCGCATTTCTCAGCATAGAGAGACGTCAGAAACTGCTTAAGCTGTCGTATAAATACAGAATACCTATAATTGAAGATGATGAAGGATCAGAGCTATATTACGACATTGACAGGATTCCATCAATAAAATCAATGGATGCCGGGAATAATGTGATATATATGTATTCCTTCTCTCTAACGATGATGCCGGGAATATGTGTTTCATTTGTAATAGCAGACAGAAGCGTAATCGAAAAGCTGAGCGGAATCGTATCAGTAAGGATTGCGTCTCTTGACTGGACTCCGCAGATGCTGATGTTTGAATATATGAAAGATGGTACGTTCTTCAGCAGACTTGATGAATTCAGAGAAGTTTGTCATAACAAGCGTGACATTATGTGCGCTTATCTTGACGAGATGGCTGATAAATATGGCATAAGATATATGAAGCCGAAGGGCGGCGTGTATATATGGGTGGAACTCCCTGGTTATGTAGATTCAAGAGAACTGCTTAGACGATCACAGAAGCAGGGGGTGACATTCATTCCAGGCCATGTTTTTTATCTGAAAAAAACAGCCGGGAACGACCACATGAGGCTTAATTATTCATATCCATCAGCAGAGGAGATAAAAACCGGTATGAAGATATTGATGGACATAATAGAAGAGTACAAACTGAATTTTCAGATAAAATAATATAGTTTATCCGAAAATCCTGATAAATACACAGCTGGCACTAAAAAAAACAAATATGCTGGTGCTTTTAAGAATAGCCTGAATATAGTATTCTTTAACTAAAGACAAAGAAGACTATTAAGGCTGAGATTATTAATGACTGATAATTAAAGGAAAAGGAGAAACAAAATGGCAGTAAATTTAAAGGGAAGAAGTTTTTTAACACTCATGGATTTCACTCCGGAGGAAATCAGATATATGCTCGATCTGGCACATGATCTCAAGGCCAAAAAAAGAGCAGGTATCAGAAATGAGGTGCTGAAGGGCAAGAATATAGTTCTGCTTTTTGAAAAAACTTCAACAAGAACAAGATGTTCATTCGAGGTTGCATGTCTTGATGAAGGTGCTCATGTAACATTCCTTGATTCGGGAAGCTCGCAGATGGGTAAAAAAGAATCTCTCGAGGATTCAGCAAAGGTTCTGGGTAGATTCTTTGACGGTATTGAGTACAGGGGATATGAACAGAAGGTGGTTGAAGATCTGGCCAAGTATGCAGGTGTTCCTGTATGGAACGGTCTTACAGATGTTGATCATCCGACACAGATTCTGGCCGACCTGCTTACAATCGAAGAGCACATCAAAAAACCACTCAGCAAGGTAAAGGTTGTATTCTGTGGAGATATCAGAAACAACATGAGCTATGCGTGGATGTACGGATGTGCAAAAATGGGTATGCATTATGTGGCATACGGCCCAGATGTTCTGGCTAAAGAGCTGGATCAGGATATCCTTGACAAGGTGCAGAAGGTGGCTGAGGAAACAGGTGCAGTTATAGAGGTGACCAGTAATCCTGAATGCCTCAAGGGTGCAGATGTACTGTACTCGGACGTATGGGCATCAATGGGAGAGGAAGCTGAAATTCCAGAGAGAGTGAAGCTTCTGACACCATTCAGAATTGATATGGATATGATTAAGGCAACTGAGAATCCAGATGTAATTTTCCTTCATTGTCTGCCGTCGTTCCATGACTTTGAGACAAAGATGGCTAAAACTCAGATGGAAGCAGGCTATGACATACGTGAAGTAACTGATGAAGTGTTCCGCAGCAGACATTCCAAAGTGTTTGATGAGGCTGAAAACAGAATGCATACAATCAAGGCTGTTATTGTAGCTACAATTGCATAGATAACGTATAGAGGGATATGAGAGGAGGGTGTTTATGAAACCCGGAATTAACAACTACTCTGAAATCGGTAAGCTGAACAAGGTGCTGCTTCACAGACTGGGAGGAGAAATTGAAGGACTGGTGCCTGATAATTTCGAACGACTGCTTTTTGATGACATACCTTATCTGAAGATAGCACAGCAGGAGCATGACCGCTTTGCGGAGCTTCTCAAGGAAAACGGAGTCGAGGTAATCTACTATGTGGATGAAACGGCAAAAGCGTTAAAGACTGAAGAGATAAGAAGGAATTTTGTTGATGATTTTATTGCTGACAGCGGAATTTATTCTCAGGAGGCAAGAGAATCAGTAAAGGATTATTTATTAAGCATGCCTTCCAGGCAGCTTGTTGAGAAGGCAATCTCAGGTATAAAAAAGAGCGAGATTGAAGTGAAGAACAGAAGCTCACTTGCCAGCTATATTGCGTCTGGTTATCCATATTATACGGATCCGATGCCGAATCTGTACTTTACCAGAGACCCGGGAGCATGTGTGGGAAATGGACTCGCTGTTCATCATATGAGCACTGCAGCCAGAAGACGAGAATGTCTGCTCCTGAAGTATATGTATAAATACAATGAGGATTTCGCACCGGAAGGAACTAAGCTCTGGTATGATTATGATATGGATGCGTCCATTGAAGGCGGAGACATACTGGTTCTTTCAAAGGACATCGTAGCTATAGGACTGAGTCAGAGAACAACAGCAGGAAGTATAGAGCTGTTTGCAGAGAACCTGCTTAAGGAATCATCATTCAAGAAGATACTGGTATTTGATATTCCAAAGAGCAGAGCCTTCATGCATCTGGACACTGTATTTACAATGGTTGATTATGATAAATTCACCATCCATCCTGAAATTGAAGGTCCTCTTCAGATTTATGAAATTACGCTCAATCCTGATGGCAAAGCTCATTTCGAGAGCATTCAGGGAGAATTGGAGAAGATTCTCAGTACTGAGCTGAAGCTTCCGGCAGTGGAACTCATCAGGTGCGGTGGAGACGACCCTATGGCAGCACAGAGGGAGCAATGGAACGATGGTTCCAATACTCTTGCCATCGCACCGGCTACAGTAATAACCTATGAAAGAAACTATGTTACCAATGACCTTCTTGATAAAAAAGGTATCAAGGTTATAACGATGCCGAGCTCCGAGCTTTCCAGAGGAAGAGGAGGCCCTCGCTGCATGAGCTGCCCTGTAAACAGGGATGACCTGTAATAAGGTATGTGATGTATAAAACTGATTTTGATTATGATTTTGAGGAGATTTGAATAATGAGTGCAGAAAAAATAGTTATTGCTCTGGGCGGCAATGCGCTGCAGTCAGGCAAAGGACCCGCTACTGCTGAAGCTCAGCTTAATGTAGTAAAGAACACGTGTGAGCATATTGCAAAAATCAGCGGAATGGGATACGAAATTGCTGTGGTTCACGGTAATGGTCCTCAGGTGGGGCGAATAGTAATGGCAAGTGAAACTGCCAAGGATGTAACACCTGCAATGCCGTTTGACGTGTGCGGTGCTATGTCACAGGGATATATCGGCTATCATATCCAGCAGTGCCTTAAGTATGCACTGAACAAGGATAACAGGAATGTACCTGTAGTTACTGTGGCAACACAGGTGATTGTCGATGAAGCCGACCCTGCCTTTAATAATCCGACGAAGCCTATAGGGCCTTTTTATACGGAAGAGGAGGCCAGAACTCTGGAAACAGAAAAAGGCTATGCTGTAAAGGAAGATGCCGGCAGAGGCTGGAGAAGAGTAGTTGCTTCGCCGCTTCCAAAGAGGATCGTGGAGATAGATGCTGTAAAGCAGCTCTGGGATCATTCAATAGTTATTACCTGCGGTGGAGGCGGCATACCTGTAGTTGAAAAGCCTAACGGAACTCTGGAGGGAGTTGCTGCTGTTATAGACAAGGACTATGCTGCAGAGCTGCTGGCTGAAATGGTTGAGGCGGATATCCTGATGATTCTGACTGAGGTAGAAAAGGTATCCATCAACTTTAATAAACCGGATCAGGAGGACCTGGCTGTGCTGACACTGGATCAGGCTGCCAGATACGTTGAGGAAGGACATTTCCCGGCAGGCAGCATGCTGCCTAAGGTTCAGGCTGCTATGAAATTTGTGAGAAGATACCCTAACAAGAAAGCGATAATCACTTCTCTCGATAAAGCAGTTGAAGCCCTTGAAGGTAAAACCGGCACTGTTATCACATTTAACTAAAATAATATAAAAACATGCTGCTGTATCAGATATAATCCGGTACAGCAGCTTTTTTGATAGAATTTGCTTGCTTTGGCGATTATTAAGTGATATTATCAGTGCGTACGTTTTTCAACGATTTCAATACTTTAGAAATGAGAAGGTAGCCTATGGAGATAGAATTGAAGTACAGCATTCCGACCAGAGCGATTGCAGATGAAATCTGGGCGGACAAGACTTTTTTTCATCTGGAGGAGGAAGGTTCCCGTGAGGAACTGTTCTTTGATGCTAAATATTTTGATACAGATGAATGCGATCTTATGGACAGGGAAATGGCTTACAGAGTGCGCAAGGAAGGCGATCACTGGGTAGCGGCGCTTAAATGGAAGGGTCATTCAGAAGGAGCTCTTCATAAACGGGAGGAAATAAATGTTCCTGTGGAAAATGACATGCCGGATCCTTCTGTGTTCAGTGAAAGTGTGATTGGAGGCACTCTTATAGAGGTTGTAGGCGACAAGCCCCTCAAGTGTCTGCTGGAGACGAAATTTCACAGAAGCCGTTTCAGGCTTGATACTGGAAAGGGAATTTATGAGGTATCTATTGACAGCGGTGAAATAATAACACCGGCAGGGAATGAGCCTATACTTGAAGTTGAAATTGAATTGTTTTCGGGGGAAACAGAGGAGCTTCTGGAGCTGGGTGCTAAGCTGAGTGAAACCTATGGACTCACCATGCAGGAAGACAGCAAATATGCCAGAGGTATTGAACTTATACAAAGAAACAGAGATTAAAACAGAGGGCATCCCGTTAAAAATTTCGATAACGGATGCCTTATTTCATTTAGCCTTTACTTTTCAACGGAAAAGAGGTATAATCTCATCTTTGACACTTTATTGTTAAAAAAATCTTGCAATCCATTGGTA
>JAUNDC010000043.1 GCA_030526355.1 Bacillota bacterium
CCTATTGGATGTCTTAAAGACTAAAAAGAAGTAGTTGTTATAATAACTCCCGGTCTAGACAACTGAGCCACCTTATTTCTGTTTTTGCATAATATAGAAATTTACTACTCATCGTCCGCTTCTGCATTAATAGCATTCTGCATCTGTTCTATGAGCATTTCGCAGCTTTTCCTGGATCTGAATAATACCAGTTCCTCACAGAATTTCAGTTTCTCCAGTTTGTCCGGATCCGAAAAGTTCAGGTGCTCACGAACCTCATCACTGTTGATTTCCATCTTAACGGAATCATTTGACTCCAACCAGTAAATTGCCTTGAAAGCGCATCCGTCCAGAGGCTTGGTTCCGCCGGCAATATACTCGATACTGTCAACGTACTGAGCAAGGAGTTCTCCAACGTCATTGTAAACATCCTCTTCAATCATGAAAGTCAGGAAATCACTGAACCCGTAGAACAGTCTGCTGAATGTACTCGTAAAAACAGCCTCCATTGTTTGCACACGGTTTAGCTGTCCTGCTTCATTTACCTTGGCATTATGTACACTTTCAAAGAGCCTGAAGCCTTTGCCTTCTATCAGTTCCTCCGGCTCTTCACTATGCTTCCATGGGATATCTTCCACTACGTTTATTGCTCCAATATTGTTATCGTCCATATTATTTTAATCCTATTACATTAATCCATCTGAGTTCCGGTCTGTCACCAAGTGAGTCACCGGACTCATAGAGTTCCAAAAGCTCAAATCCACTCTCATGCAAAAGCAATTCAATCCTTTCTTCAGTCATGTCGGTATAATATTTCCCGTCACGAACTTCCTCTCTGTCTCCATACTTGAAACAAGTATAAAATATGCCGCCGCCCTTCAGACTTTCATATACTTTTGCCAATACGGCCGGCAGGTCATTTCCCGGCAGGTGAAGAAGTGATGCGCATGCCCAGACTCCGTCAAATTCTTCGTGATAATCAAGGTCCTGAAAGAGCATCTGCTTCACCTTCAGTCCGGTATTTTCAGATGCTATCCTGCAGATTTCCTCTGATCCATCAACAGCACAGACATCATATCCACGCTCCATAAAGTAAACCGAATCACGTCCGCTGCCGCAGCCCAAATCAAGGATCTTACCACTAGAAGCAACGTGCTTCAGGAATCTGTCACAAGGCTCTGACATATCCGTTTTGAAGGTTTTGCGTGCGTATTCTTTAGCATTCTTATTATAAAAATCTAAAGTTCGTATTTCCATATTCCAAACCCCATGTTCCTGGCCGATTCGTATGCCGGCAGGATTATTTCTTCAAGTCTTCCTGTGAATTCCTGACGACTCTGTCCGGCGCGGTATAACCTGTGTCTGACTTCATCATCATTCACGTGCTCTTTCAGACACTTGTTGACTGACTTCTGCAGGTCTTTCATGTTGTCATATTCATTGACCAGCCTATATGCCAGATACTCGGTCTCGCAAAGTCTCGGAAAATATATATCCCAATCCGGCAGATTGTTGCTTTTGCTGCTGTTGACACTCCGCGTTGTAGGAATCAGATTCCAGAGTTCATCATGAGCGACATAAGACCATGGCACGAAATGATCAATTGAAATTTCTCTCTCCGCCAGCAGTTCACCCGAATAAATATCCTGCAAAGGCTTCTCGGCCTGTGATGCTCTGATGATTGCTCTCCAGTATTCTTTGGCCGCATTGAGCTTACGCTCCTGAGGCGGATAGATTTTGCTTGAGATACCCGGCACACTTGGATTTCTGCGCTGGAGATATGTAATCAGATTGTAGTCCGCCCAGCCCATAAGAATTCCGGCGTTTGCCTTGAGATATTCAGCCCAGGCATCGGTAATGAGCACTCTCATTTCCAGCACATCCGGATGGTTCTCAATATGATAAATCATGCCGTCCTGCATGTTTATGAAATCTATTGTTGCCGACTGTCTTTTCCAGATAGTCTGCGTAATATCTGACATGAACGGTGCCTGCAATCTGTAAGGGACATTCTGACAAAGTCTCTTCTTCAGCTGTATAAATTTCCGGTCCTCACATGACTCGAGGAATGCTATGATTTTATCTTCCTTCTCAGCCGGCATGATTCCGCTGATCTCATGAAGATAAAGAACCGTTTCCTCAACTGCATCCGCCGGTCCCAGATTCAGCTTGAATTCCGAAACCATGTACCAGGCATTCTTCAGCATTGTATTAACCAGGGCATCAAAAGATATCTCTGATTCTCCTTTGAGTACATGCTCCAGGATTGCCTTGAACCAAAACAGTTTGTAGCTCTCGCTTTTGTTGTCGAAAATACGAGCGAGAGAGCGGGTATTCAGTTGTGAGGATGATGGTAGATTATACTGCTGCATTATTCCTGCCGTTTCCTATATCAGCATGGCGCGGCGTTTATTGCCGCTTTTAAATTACTTTAAACGATATTTTCCTTTTCCATGCCCCGTCACGGGAATAATCACCTTACTCTCGGATAAAAGCTTTATCAGTTTAGATGCCCCTGATGGTTTTAGTCCTGTGATTTCTTCAACAATGGTTCTTCCAAAATACCCATCTTTTCCGCATTTTGAAAAAATCTCAATTGCATGGTTAATAGTTTTTTCTGAAATGCTGTCGGAGAATGCTTTTAACTGATTTTCAATGTCCACTTTTGCACTTTCAATATCCACTTTGACGCTTTCAATGTCCACTTCTTCAAACATTCTACTTATATGCATCGCACGGTTATGAAGCTCATTATTTTCATCTAACAGCAGGTTTCTCAAGAAAAGCTCCAGATAATACGTTGTCTCATGAACATCATTTTTCAAAGTTTCATTGCAAAAGTAAACCCTTTCGAATTCCAGATTTATCCCATCCGCCAGTACCATTATATGGACTCAGCTATTATCAAACGTTATTATCTCCGTTGTAGCCATCGCGTTCTACATGCTCCTCCCACATGGCTGCCGGTCCCTCCCATAGATTGCCTTCATCATAGATTTCCCTATACACGACAATCTCCTCGAGAGTCTCAGAATGCTTCGCAGTTCCGATGAACTCATACTCATTGCCTTTGAAGTGTCTGTATCTACCTGGTTTAATCATTGGTTATCTCCATATGTAGTTTTATCATGTCATTTATCTCGCCATTTATTACGCCACTAACTATATAGGCATTGCTTCAATTACCGTCTAATCGAAAGCACTTCATATTCATCAAGTCGGACTTTAACCGTGTCCCCAACTTTTTTCCCTAGCAACTTCGATTCTATCCAGTATAGTTCTCTTTCGTCGAGTCCTGGTATTACATAACTCATATCCTTATTTTTTGTCTTATTATGCACCAGAACAGTACATCCACGCTCGACTTCTTCAGGAACTCCAAGCACTTCCTCTTCATCGATTTCAATAACATCCTGCTCTATTTGCTCTTGCTCCTCCTGATAGTCTATATTAACTTCTTTAACGTCTGGTTTTATGGTTTCCTCTTTTTCGCTATCAGAGCTTGCATCATATGAATATTCAAAGAAGTCTTGCTGCTCTCCGTTCTTTATACGACCTATGTTTTCTATAACGAGATTAGTTACATCTTCCGAAGTCAATGCATCTAACAATATACCGCCGCCCAATGCATTCATATATTGCATTGTAGGTCGAATATGGTCTTTCATAAGTAATTTCTGGCCTTTATTCTTGAAGAACTCCATACCATTACATATGCCTTCTAATATTGCTGGATTTGCAGCAAAGGTGTTACTGTAAAAAATATCACTAACCTTTGTAGCAAAATCTTCTGGTCCGATTGCATCTAGTAATCTCCAATGATCAGTTAATCCACCTCTATATGTCGACATACCAACCCACCAGCATTTAGCTAATGTATTTCTAAACAAGCCGCTACGTCCACCGCCAGAGAAGAAAAATCTTGAGATGACTCCTGATGCATCGTTACGAGGATTCTTAGGGACAAGCTTACTGTAATTCCATCTTGCTCTGACATAAGTATAGAATGCACCGTTACAAAGACCGGCCCACAGACGTTCGTCAGAGGCTTGTGACTCACTTATCATTTTAAGCTTCGAATATAGTATTTTGCAATTTTCAAGCTCGATTTCTCCCGCAGTTCCGCTTGTCACAGGGCACAGTTCAAAATCTGGTATTTCAAGAAAAAGCTCAAAAGGATCATAATCAAACAAGTCATAAATCCACTCGTTATTAGCGTATTTATAATAATTCATGTACAAACTCTTTATGTTTGCTTTTATATAATCTATTGCCTTTTGTTTCATAAAATAGAGTTTCATTTCTTAACCCTCGTCATCTATTAGTGCCCTATATGCTTTGCCAATAGGGGACTTTAGCATTTCCTGTGCAATTTCAGCTACGTTTCTTTCACCGTTTATTATATCGTCAATGAAGTCTTTTCCTTGAGAACTATAGTATTGCTTCATTTTAATAAACCACATTCGTTCGGAGAATGCGTCCGGCGCAACCCTTAATTCATCTATTACAAATATAAGCGCCGGTAGAACCAGCATAGACATTGCTAGTGGCTGCTTTTGCTGATAATGTAAATATGCGCTATATGTTCCAGCATCAACAAGAATTTTAATTCTGTCATCATTTGCATCAAACGTAATCGGTCGTATATCCTCATCATCAGGCAATCCAACTTTTATTACACTGAACAGTGATTCGTTTCCGGCAAGTTCTTCATAATTTTTGAAAATATAAATTTTAGGCAAATTCATGTAAGCCAGAATTGAGGCCTTCTCAAAGGTTAGATAATCGCCTTCATAGTCTTCATTTAAGGTATCACTATAAAAATTAGTTATCCTTTGCTTTGCTACAACAAGAGCCAGTACAGTTATTACTTCATTTACCCTTGACTTTGGAATTGAAAACTCTATTTCACTAACAGCAGATCGGATGACCTTCCTGTATGATGTCGATGAGCATTCTAAATGAAGAACATACTCAGCATAACCAGCTCTGATTAAATCAAGTATATCTTCATTATCTAATTGAAACACAACTATGCCATGAATATCATTCGCAAGCACTTCCGTATTACAAGATACATCCAGCACATCGTCGTTATAATCGTCTGTTTCATCACAAAGCACCGGATACGGAAACAGTCTGTTTTTAATCTCCATATGCACGCACCCCCATTGCATAATTGCGTTTTCCTGCAATCCTAAATTCTACAGTTTGCTTTTGTCCAGCAGGCACATCTGTTAACACAATATGACCGTCAACTGCTTTAGCATTATCTCCTATCACTTCAACAACGAAAAGTTGTAACGATTTACCATTTTCACCTTTTGTAACAATTTCCATCTCTCCGGTATTAATGTTTTCTTTTGCCGTATATATCAATTTATTGATGCCATTGCCTTTACTGATAATTCTTGCAGAAACGTAAACTTCTCTTTTTCCCGGATACACTTTATCCAAGCCATCGGCTTCTTCGCGACCTGCTCTTCCGGTTGGCTTGGCACCAGACCTTTTCCCGGTTCTCCTTCGATGTCCTTTTTTATTTCCTTCGTCATCAATAGTGCCAGGTATACCGGCTTTCCCACCGTGTCCAGAGTCACCACCCAAATCTCTTACCTTGAATTTGTTTTTAGGTGTAGGTTCATCAGCAACAACTTCGATATTCTTTACACTATCAACGATGCCTTCCTTCGTTCTTTCATCATTGTTTGTATCTGGGTCACGTTCTTTATAATTGAAACAATCGCCGATATCAACTATGCTTTCCTCTCCGCTAACCTCAACAAGTTTTTCATTGATAGTGTTTCTAACCCAGTCCTCAATTTCTTCCTTGTATTTCTTTGCAAGTTTAGGATCGCTGTGTCTTGATGGTTCCCATGCGTTATGCTTTGGGTTTTCCATTGTTCTGAAGAATTCATTCAACTTATCTCCAGTAAGTTCTAAAAAGCCTGTATAAGAAACACCTCTTGGCAGACTAGGAATGTTAGCAATTTTCATTCCTGAATTTCTGACAACAAGTACTTTCTTATTAAGATTGACATCGTATTTGAGGCGAAGTCTTAAAAAACCCAGGCTATGAAACTGTTCAGTCAGTTCAATTACATCCTTTGCATCATTCCTAATTACATCATAGAACATATTTGCATTTTTAGCCTTTTGCCCTAGGAAGGATAGTATGGTAGGTAGGGTAGCCTTTGTAAGATTTCTATTGTCAACTTTAACTTCGAGTTTTCCAGAGTAAACTGAATACAGAAAGTTATCTACAACCTCTATGAGGATATCCTTTATCCATCTGTCATCATCAGTTGAGTAATTGAAGCCCGGAATGAATAAATCAGTGCCATGCTCGGTTCTTTCATTTATCGAATCCAATTTAGCCATAGCTCTAGAAGGCTTTCTGTTTTCGTCTTCTCCAAAATATCCAACTGACCGTCTTATTGGATCTTCTCCCGGCATCAATTCTTCAGTAACGTTGTTATGTGCCATTAAACGAGATACCCCCAGAGCAGCTCTATTTCCATCAATGTCGTAAGTTCTATAAAAAACAGTCTGATATTTTGATGTTACAAATGGCGCAGCTTTTCCAATTCCATAGCTGCCGGCAGCATTCTTTTCATCTGCTTTTACAGAGAATGCATTTCCTTTAACCAAACTTCCCCATGGTGTAATAATTTTGTCTGAAAATGCGCCCTGTACGCCGGTTGTATTGTAGTCACTGATCCGCAGAACAAAGAATTTATTATTACCGAAGCTGTGCTTCGCATTCTTCAGAAAGTTTTTTGTATTGGCATCACCATCTTGCCCCCAAAACTCGTCACAGGCATTGATAATTGCCTTCATCTGTTTCATTCCTGGAAACAGATTCATTTCCATAAATGACTTTTGAAACTCGACTCTAACAGGTCGTCCCGACCCGTCAGAAGCATCCAATGAATTCTGGCATATTTCGCGGGCTAAAGCCTGCAAAGGATTTCCTTTAAATTCAGCTAATCCGGCATTTGAAAACCCTTCAGTTTCTGCGCCACTTCTCGATGGGAAAAACCATCTGTTTGCATCCATAATCTCACCTCATTTTATTTCAATTTATATTATTCAACTGCACTAATATTCAGGCCTCGCTCATATAACTGATAATTATCCTGTGTTGCTGATCGTTCGTATGGGGACGACCATGTTCCGTTATTGTATGTTTTCCCATGGGCAGTGCTACCCTCAATACTCTCTACCAGAAACCAGTAATTATTTGTCCAGTTAACTCTATGTACAGGGACTTTATCGTTCAAAATCTCTCTATTTAACTCATATATATCCGCGATAGTACCTATCCTCTGAAAATCCATTGGTCTCGTACCTTGTGGTTCTGCATCTTCCAACTCAGTTAAGCGTTCCTCGAGGTCTGTTAGCATATCCTCAAGCTGGTTTGCAGCTCCAAAAGCCTGCTCAAACTTATTGAGCATAGATTCCGCTTTTGCCACAGCATCTTCTAAAGATTTGACGCTTTTATTGATTCTGTTCTGTTCATTTTTGGCGAACTTTCTAATGTTCTCTACCGAAACGTTTGCACTGTCCTCAATATCCGCTTTTGCTTTATTAATATCATTAGATAAATCATCCTGCTTTTTTGACACAATATCGGAGGATGCTTTTACAGCATTTACGAGTTTGTACAGTTCTTCATATAAATCCAATATTTCTACGCTCTTGTTTTTAGCCATTTGGTTCACCTCTTATTTGTCTAGTTGATTGTTGCAAGATCCTGTATAATAGACTCCTTTACAGCGTTAGCAGTCTGTTCTCTTATTGCATCTATTTCATCATCTTCGTATCCTGCAAAACTATCTTCAACCAGTCCATTGATGCTGCTATAGGCTTCTGTTATCCGCGCCATATCTATCTTTTCATTGCCGGCAAGGAGTTTCGTGATAAGATTAATATTCTCAAGTTCCTGAATCTCAGCAGCATATGCCTGTGCCTTCTGATAATCTCCAATTAATACTGCATATTGTGCTGCAACATCAAATTCTCTGTCTTTTTCAGCCAGTTTCATTTCACATCGATAAATATCATAGGCATTGCCATTTCCTTTTTCATAATATTGGATTGCCTGTTCATACTGGCCTTCCTGTTCATATTTATGTGCCCACTTTATCCAATCTTCGATGCTATTGCTTAAAGATTCGAAATATAACTGACTTGAATCAAAAACATCAATTGAATCAAGCCGCAGCGCTGATTCTATTTCGGAATTGATTTTGCGATCTATAAAGCATAAGTGATTTTGCGAACGTGTGATTGCAACATACAAAAGATTGAAATAGAAGCGATACTTCGTATTGTGCTTGCTGTCGCCAGTACGGAAGATTTCATTCCAAACATCACTGTGCCTTCCAACCAAATCGAAGCAAACAACATATTCGTATTCCATGCCTTTTATTTCAGGTACTGTGAAGATAAAATCAACATCTCTATTTCTATAATTTGACCTACCTATAATATCTATCAGAGCCTCTCTTGTATCAAAATCCGGGACAAGAATAGCCGTTCCAGGATGATTCATAATCTCCTTAGTAATACCCACAATATTATCTGAACTGCATTCAAGTCTATAAGGTTTACTGCTTGTACGTTCTGCCTCGCCTGGTTGTTCACTTTCCTTGCTCCTTGCACCAATAAGTGTTCTTCTAAGTTCTGCAATGGAATTGGCAATCTCCACAACATTCTGCTGGCATCTGAAATTTTTTCTAAGAAAAACCGTTTTTAAGCTGCTGCTGTTCTCCTTAAATAATGACTGAACTCTTTTCTCTCTGAACAGGGTAGGGTTGATGTTTTGATGCTCATCCCCGGCAAATGCAATCTTTACACCATTATCAGAAAGATTGAACAATAGGTATATTTGAAGCTCTGTATAATCCTGAACTTCATCAACCACAATCAAATCATACTTTTGAATATCGTTAATAATATTTAACGTTTCGCGGGCTAAGTCATTATCGTCAAAATAGCCCTTGCTTTTTAGCCATGTTTCATAACTAGAAAACATTTGCCATATGGAATCTCTTTTTTCCACCTCGATAGATGAGGATTCTTCTTTTAGGGCAAGATATTCCTTTGACGAAAGACCTATTTTCTGCGAATCAAATTCCTGATAATAGGTGGTGATAGCAGTTATTTGCTCTCTTTGTTCATCAGTCAATGACATGTCGGCTGCTATCCGTTGCCTAGTTGCTTCTGGAGACTCACAAAGACAGAATTCTTTTGGATTTTCCTCACTTCTCTCTATATAATTCTTTCGTTCTAATTGCGCGGTCTGTGAATAATCGTCTTGTTTTAGGTATCCAAAGCGACTCCATTGAAAGCCTATGCTTTTACCTATAGGGCTTTCCATTGTACCCTTAATTACGCCACGAATCTCTGTCCAAACATCCACAGTATCTAATGCGTGTTTCTTGCAAAGCTTCAATAAGGTTTTCTCTAATTCGATGAACTCCTTGAACTGCTTTGTTTCTACAAAATCTGAATACTTCCTTCCAAGCATCTTCATGCAGAAAGAATTAATGTTATGGAATTCAGTTGTATCCTTGTCGCCCGCAGAAGAGACTACCTCATATAGATGCTTCGCTCTGTCTAGCAATTCGTTTGACTGTGTGAAATATGCTGCTTTTCCTCCCGGATTGCTCAATTGGAAGTTATTCAACATATGGATTGCAACAAGAGTTTTTCCTGTTCCTGCACCGCCCATAACGAGTGTAGGGCATGGCTTGTCGGCAAAATCATTAAGGCATTGATTTTGTTCTTCAGAAAGATATTTATCAAAATCTTCTATATCAATATCTCCAAGATTCTCATCAGGCACAACACTAAGAGAATGGCCTTTAATGAAATCCTTGCTGATAATACCTGCAATTTCTATAAGTTCTTCTACTGTAAACTCCTCAGTTCCCACAACCTTTAGCTCATTGATTTTAGAAAGAATCTCCTTATTCTTTTCATAATAGTGGTTGCCACGAAAATCTGTATTTTTTGCAAAGAACCCCTGGTCGTCGTGTTTAGCATAGCCTAAAAGAATTAAGCTATCTTTATCCTCTTCTCGTATATACGATAAGTACTTGCCATACGTGTAAAGGATTCTATCCCCGCCATCAAGACGGTACTTAAAGATGTTACTTACCTGCGAACCTGCCATCTTTTTTCCATTGTGGCTCATCAAGTAGGCATTGATTGCACTCGATCCTTCCTCCTCGAGTTCCGCAAAGCGTTCATATTCTCGAAATATTCGCTCGAGTGCATCCTTGGATATCTGCTGTGTATTTTGAGTTTGTTTTATAAGGATATCTAGTACAAGTATCTGCATAATTATGCACTCCAATGTTAGAACGAATCTTATCTAATCTGATTTCGTAATTAATCTCGTAATTACAGTATACACATTACCCGCAATATGCTCACAATATCAATGACCGTAAGTCTTAAACAGTTTCTGCTGTCAGCAGCTTCTGCGCCATCGTTGAAATCTCAGATACTGCCTTGTCAGGTGATATAATCCTGATTTCACCTGCGAACTTGAATACCCAGCTGTAGAAGTTAGGGCTCAGGGCAACTTCAGGATATGCAAAGAAGTTCTCTTCGTCTGCAATCTCAGTCTCCACCTTTTCTCCGAAACGGTCGATAACATATCTCATGTGCTCGTTCCGGCACTTTAGCTTAACTTTGACCGTCTTTGCAGCATCGTACATTTCAAAGACTTCACTGGAGTATTTGTCTATCCTGAAATCCTTGGGCTTCCTGACTGCCTTTTCATCTGTAATTTTGATTTCGGCAACTCTGTCCGCTCTAAAGGTGGATATGTTTTCGTGCTTCTCTGAGTATCCTACTATGTAATAGTAGTCCTGGTTCCAGAAGAGGGCATAGGGGCTGAGGGTATAAATCTCACCATCGTGCTTGAAAACCTTTTTCTTCTCAGGGGTGTAGTCGGTATACTTGAAGCTGATTTTTCTCTTTGCGGTGATTGCTTCATTGACAGTGTCAACTGTGTAAAGCAAAGCCTCATTGCCGGATTTTATGCGATCTGTTGTGTAGATATTTCTCTTGAGGACCTTCTGTCCGGGACCGCTGGATAAAGAAATCAGCTTCTTTGACAGCGTCTGGCTCCTCCTCTGACTGATAAACCTTGAAGAGCTTACGGCGTCAATAAGAAGCTTGAGCTCCGCCTGCTCGAATTTTCGCGTACCCCAAAAGTACCTGTTTGGCTTGCTCTGGATGGTTACGATATCCATGCCGCATTCCACCATCAGGTCGAGATCTCCTTTGAGGGTCTTACGGTTTGTAAGAATACCCTGCTCAAGGAGGTAGTCAAGTATTTCAAAGGTTGTAAGGGGATGCTGCTCGTCAGTGTTCTCGTAAAGGAGCTTCTGGACGAGGAGCAACCTTCGTTTCATGATGTTTGGTTCGGTCTTCATGATAAGTTTTGCTAAAATCTACTATAGCTAGAATCTTATTTATTATACTGTGTGTGCTTTTCTGCAACTCTAAGTGACTCTGCTCCACCATTGCTAAAATCAGCATAAATAACGTTCATATCTGTATTATCTGCCCATAGTTCGCATTGTGTCATAACAGTCTGCACAGCATCCTCCATCCCTTCAGGCGGATACTTGTGTTTCTTCAGAAGCTTTTTAATGAGCATACGCATCTTTGCCCTTGCGGACTCACGTTTCTGCCAATCAATAGTCTTATTCTTACGCAAAGTATCAGTGAGTTCCTTTGTTATGGCAATCAGTTCATCGTTCTCATAGAAATCCTTGATTACTTGCGGTTTTGTCAGAGCATCGTAGAAAGCAAGCTCATCAGCAGTCAGACCGAGTTTGTCGCCTTCTTTCTGTGCGGCTGCAATCTGTTTTGCCAGTTTCAGCATTTCTTCAATGACTTCTTCATTGGTCAGCATCCCGTTTAGATAAGCGTTGAGAGAACGCTGCATAATCTCGCTGAACTTTTCGGATTTAACAACATTCGTCCTGCGGTATACCGACACCTGCTCTGCAATCAGTTTTTTCAAGAGCTCAACAGCAAGGTTCTTTTCTTTCATATTGGCTACTTCTTCGAGGAACTTTGGGTCAAACAGTGAAAATTCCTCTTTGATGTCGGAGAAAAGATTGATGACGCCGTCACTCTTGATACTCTGCTTCAAAAGCTCGTTGATTCTTGCGTTCATTTCCGGCAAGGAAATCTTCTTTCCGACTCCTGTATTTGTCAATCTGAGAACCAATACACGAACTGATTCAAAGAATGCTGCCTCAAATCGGCTATCCTCATCAACCAAGGACGAACAGAGAGACAAGGCCTGATGAAGCATAAGGGCTTCTTTGACGAAAGAGTCTTTCTCATCAACTTTTTCTCTGCCCATAATAAAGTTGACAGCACCGCTGATAGTCTTTGCTCTTTCAAGATCTGTTCCGTTTTGGAACTTGGAGTAATCGTATCCGTGGAATTTATCACGGCAAATTGACAGTTTTTCCAAAAACTTCGGATATGCAACCTTTGCAACATCGGTATCGCCGTAGTTCTTCTTATCACGGGAAGTATAGTCATTCATTGCCTGCTTTAAAGCGGTGGCAATACCAACATAGTCAACGACAAGTCCGCCTTCCTTGTCTCTGAACACACGGTTTACACGGGCAATTGCCTGCATAAGATTGTGTCCGGACATTGGC
>JAUNDC010000081.1 GCA_030526355.1 Bacillota bacterium
CTCTTTTACGAAGGGAAGTGACAGTCTGTTGCTTCCCTTATTTTAAATAAAGGAGGAGTCATATGGCAGAAACTATAGGAAATACAGATATTATAAAGCTGTCCAACGAATTGATATACCAAAGGCACTTGTTTAACCGGGAGCATAGAAAAGATGTCTTTATGAAAATGAGTATCCCGGAATACATTGCATTACAATATATTGCAATGGAGGAGACATCCGACATTTATTCAGGACGAGTCTATCTGAAGGATTTAGCGGACAGGCTACAGATGACGATGCGACAGATTTCTAAAATGGTAGAAAAGCTACGAGACGTAGGATATGTATTATGGTCTCATGACGGTAACGGCAGTGAGGGCACCTATGTTACAATTACTGAAAGCGGACGAAGCCTGTTAAGGGCGCAGGAAGAAACACTTAAGAAGTATTACGGGAAGGTGTTCGAAAAGTTTGGAAAGGATAATTTGATTCAGTTACTACAGCTTATGAAGCAGTTGGAAACTATTATGAGCAGTGAGGTGGAGAATCTGGAGGTGAATAGAGATGACAACGGAGCAGGTGAATGATTATTTTGAAGAATTGGAAGCAGTTTGTCTGAAAAATGATAACATTGCTCCGCGGTTATTTGAAGAATATGGCGTAAACAAAGGGCTTAGAGATGAAAATGGGAAAGGTGTCCTTACAGGACTTACCAACATATCAAAAATAGTGTCTTCAAAAATTGTTGATAATCAGAAGATTCCCTGCGATGGGGAATTGTGGTACCGGGGCTATCGAGTGGAAGATTTGATTCATTGTTTAGGACAAAATGAGTTTGGATTTGAAAAAATAGCATATCTTCTTTTGATGGGAAAACTGCCTGATGAAAGAGAGAAGGAAGACTTCGATAGAATTATTGGAGAGTGTAGGATATTGCCAACCAATTTTACAAGGGATGTCATTATGAAAGCACCTTCGGAGGATGTCATGAATTCCATGACCCGAAGTATTCTTACCCTGGCATCTTATGATAAAAAGGTAAAAGAACCAAGTGTCAGCAATTCGCTGCGTCAGTGCATCCAGCTCATCAGTGAGTTCCCATTGTTGGCAGTATATGGATATAATGCTTACAATCATTATGAAAAAAATGAGAGTATGTATATTCATCATCCCGATAAACAGCTTTCCACCGCGGAAAATCTATTGATGCTTCTGCGACCAGACAGGAAATATACCCTTACAGAGGCAAAGGTTTTAGATACGGCACTCATTTTGCATATGGAACATGGAGGAGGTAATAATTCTACATTTACCACAAGAGTCGTTACGTCATCCGGGTCTGACACTTATTCTACGATGGCAGCAGCAATGTGTTCGCTAAAAGGACCAAAACACGGAGGCGCCAACATTAAGGTAATGGAAATGATGGATGATATTAGGGCGCATATAAAGGATTATTCAGATAAGGATGAGATAGAAGCATACTTAAGAAGGATTGTTGATAAAGATGCATTTGACCAAAAGGGCTTAATCTATGGAATGGGACATGCAGTATATTCTATTTCTGATCCGAGGGAGAGAGTATTTAAAGATTATGTAAAACAACTGGCAGAGGAAAAGAAAAGGCAAAAAGATCTTGAATTGTATGAAAACATAGAGATGCTTGCTCCAAAGATCATAGCAGATAAAAGACATATCTATAAAGGTGTCAGTCCCAATGTAGATTTTTACAGTGGATTTGTCTACGATATGCTGGATATACCGGTAGAACTTTATACAGCCATGTTTGCAGTAGCTAGAATCGTAGGTTGGAGTGCACACAGAATAGAAGAGATGATTTGCACGGATAAAATCATCAGACCAGCATATATGAGTGTTATGGAAGAAAAAAGACTCAGTTAGAGAGCTTTCTAACCAAGATTTCAGATGGTGTAATAATAAAATAATGCGTCAGCATATACATAAAATTAAAGAGCAG
>JAUNDC010000082.1 GCA_030526355.1 Bacillota bacterium
GCTTTCAAGACATTTTTTCTATTTTAGATATAACGTTTACCGGAAGTTAAGGATTCACCACCGGCGGCGATGCTGCAAAACTTAAAGAATCTGCCGTAGACCGTCAGTATGATAATGAATGACATTATGGTTATGAAGAGACTTCCTATGAGTGTGATTGCCCATAGCGGGATACTTTCAAAGAACCCGCACTCTTCAACAGCCTTGATTATTGTCTTCGGCAGAGTAGTCTTGCTTACACCACCTATGCCGGATGATTTCATGATAGTATTGATAATTCCCTGAGCAATGTTGAACAGCGCAACATGAGTTCAAGTCCGTAGGTTACAACTCCCTTGGCTATAGCGAATCTGACAAAAATCTTGATGGCATGCTCCGGCTTCTTGAGTTCCGTAAAGCTGCCGCAGGTCTTCACAACTCCTGCCACGAAAAAAAGGACTAGCAGTGCCAGTCCAATTGCTTCAAGAGATCCGTGTATGTTCATTATGATGTGCCAAATATGACCGCCTTTGAAGCTCTGGGGCGACTGTGTCAGCAGCGTCCATACCTCAGCCAGCTTCTTGTTCCACGTATCCAGCGAATTCTGCAGGTTCTGCACTACCCAGTTATCAGACATGGTCCGCACCTCCTTCTGATAAAGTTAATTTGAAATGGCATCTGCTTTCCTCCTTTCTACAGTTTTTTTATGCTTTCCTACAAACAAAAAAAATCAGTAATCACTGATCAAAATTCTGCATATCAAATTATTATTTTGTTTTCTGTAAAACAAACGAAAACGCCTGGTACTTCCTACATAAGTACCACACGTAGGCACGTATGGCTTCGAAAATACGAGGCGCTATTCATCTACGATTATTCTAAACTAGCACACTTATAAAGTCAATACTTCACGGGTAAATGTCACAACATTGCTATCAATCTTGTGAATGTTCATACGGTTTAAAAAGCCAATGTTCGTATGGGCTATTCCAATGCGGATTTTCTATTCCTCTCTCACCAGTTGAAATGCCAATATTAAAATTGGGATGTATTTCACATATTTTTTTGTTGATGTGTTTGTACAATTTATCTTTGGCGATTGTGCGCTTTCCACGGCGATAAGCACCTGGTGGTTTCAGCCTATCAAATCCATTTAGTTTAAAATTCATTGCACCTAAAACAATATCTGTACACTGAAGAAGTATATGATCCTTTGAATCAATTTCTATTATATCTCTGCTTCTAATTGTAATATCTGAATTTGCGAAGTCATTAGTGTCAGGAAGTTTGTGAATATATTCCTTAAACTCATTTCGCTTCCCCTTCTTGTCTGGAAGTGTGTCTAAGTTAATAATAATATTTGTTGGCGTACATTCATCAGGAATGCGCATAAGCCCAAATGCATGCTTAATAAACTGATAATATAACTTAAAGTACTTATCATCAACACTATTTGGATATGGTAATTCTATAGAATCATCTGTCCTCCTAAACATTATTCTTACTTTTATTTTTCCAGATTTAATATATTCAAAAAATGTATCTATTATTTCACAGTATTTATCCAGATAATTTTCTGTAACCTTCGTCCATTTGATTTCGGCAAAGAAATTTAACTCGTCTTTTTTAGCCTGTAACGCTTGTATTATTTCATACTGGTCTGCACTATTGATAATGCAACCGCCAAAGAAATCTCTGTATTTTATGCCTGTATCGGCAGATTCATCACAATAAATAATATATGCCAATTTTTTACCGCCTTTTATATTCTTTAAAATATAATATCATATATAATTAACCTCGTACACGTAATACTAACAAATGACGGTGTCAAGTTGTTGTGGAGTTTTTAAGTTGACAGAGCTCAACTCAAAATGT
>JAUNDC010000044.1 GCA_030526355.1 Bacillota bacterium
CGATGCCCTTAGGTACTGCTGCTGCTCTTCTGTCGAGTACTGCCTGTGCCTTAGGGCCTGGTAAAGTTTCTGTTACGATCTTAGGTAATGCTTCTCTTAACATAATTAACCTCCGTAAGTTTGAAAAATAAAATTTAGTTTATATCGAGCTCAGAGAGCTTTCTATACAATGTTGCTCTGGACAATCCCAGTTCTCTGGCAACCACATCCTTGATGCCATTATGCTGCTTCAGCTTTTTGGTTATAATTTCCTTCTCATAAAGCTTCACCTGCTCAGCCAGAGGCTTGTCCATATTCTTGAATTTAACGATTTCTTCTTCTTTTTTGAGAATCCTCACAGGGACATCTTCTATATCTATTACTTTACCGAAGGCCATATTGGTTCCGTATTCAACTGCGTTCTCCAGTTCTCTGACGTTGCCCGGCCAGTCGTAGTTCATGTAAAGTTCTTCTACTTCATCGGAAAAGCCTTCGATTTTTCTGTTCATAAATGTATTGTATTTCTTGAGGAAATGATACATCAGCATACGTATGTCCGCTTTTCGCTCTCTAAGAGGAGGTATCGAAAGCGGTATGACGCTCAGCCTGTAATAGAGGTCTTCTCTGAAGGTTCCCTCTTCTATCATTTTCTCCAGATCCTTGTTTGTGGCGGCTATGACACGAACATCAACAATAATGCTCCTGCTGCCTCCTACCTTCTCGAATCTCATGTTCTGCAGAACATGCAGTATCTTTACCTGAAGGTGCAGCGGCATATCACCTATTTCATCGAGGAATATGGTTCCTCCGTCAGCGAGCTCGAATTTACCGACCTTGCCTTTTTCGTTGGCTCCTGTAAAAGCACCCTTCTCATACCCGAAGAGTTCACTTTCCAAAAGGTTTTCGGGGATTGCACCGCAGTTTACGGTGATGAAAGGGCTGTCTCCTCTGCCGCTGGCATAATGTATCGCTTTGGCAAACATCTCCTTGCCTGTCCCGCTCTCTCCCGTTATCAGAACGGTGGAGTTGCCGCGGGCGGTAATGAGCGCCTGCTTCTTGGCAATCATTATCTTCTCGCTTGTTCCTATTATATCATCAACTGTATTCTTGATGGTTCTTGTATTAAAATTATATACCAGCTTCTGCGCCTCTTCAATGTCTCTGAAGGAAACAACCACGCCATCTATCTCATCGCCTGATGAAAAGGGCTTGACCGTCACTATGAAGTGGTGCTGTCCGCCGTCCACCTTAAATATCTCTTCATTCTCTGTATACCCTCTGCCTGTTTCAAGCACTTTGATTGCAGGGCTTCCGGGCATCAGCTTCGATATGTGTCTGCCTATAAGGTCTCTCTTCGTCATGTTAAAGAGTGTCGCGGCCCGTTTATTGCAGTGCTTCACATATCCTCGCTGATCCAGAGCAAATATTCCTTCGTGTGCTGTTTCAAGCACAGTAGACATCTCATCACGTGAAACCTCGACATTCTCGAGGATTTCCTGCTGATCTGCCTTCGCTGCCAGAAGATCCGCCATTTTCTCGACAAAGCCTGTCATGTTCTTGCTTTTGTCCGACAGTATCTTCTTCTGTTCTTCCGTAAAGGCTATAAGTCCTATTATGCCTATTATTTCGCCATTCAGAATTATTGGTGTGCAGATTTCCGCAAGCTCTCCGGATACAGTACTGCCTCGTCCTGTGATGTCGTAATCCTTATCAAGCTTGGCATCGGCAACATACTGGGTAACTCCTGTTCTGAGAACACGGGCATACAGGAAATTGCTGTCTAGATCTCCGCCTTCTTCCTTCTGTCCTATCTGCTCAAGATAAGCTCCTGTTCCTCCAAGTATGTTCAGTTTTTCATCTACTATTTCAACCTCAACGCCAACGGCAATACTGATGGCTTCAGCAACCTGTTGTACGCTTTCTTTAATGCCGCTTAATACAGACACGCTTTACCGCCTTTACTAAAATATATGTTTCAACTAAATACCACTTATATTCTAGCACAGGTATGATACAAATTAAAGATTATTTCTCAAATTTAATACAATTGTGTCTGTTTTGAAATACTATTGTGTTATTCATCGCCCTGTATTTCAGTGCCTGCAGCGTTCTCTGTCTCTTCGCTTACTGCTGCTCCCAGATTAATTGTCGATTTCTCAAGCTCCTGAATCATATTATTGAGCTTAATGAGCTTGTCATGCGGAATCTTGCCGTCTATTGCCAGGTTCGCATTGTAAAGTATATCTTCAATTCTTCTGTGGATTCCTGTCAGCGTATTCCTGGCAGTATTCGCTGCTTCATTGTCGATTTCCTCTTCTGCCGACTCTTTCATGCTTACGATTTCATTTTTTTCAAGGATATATTCTGAGTTGCCGTGTACCACCACAGGCTCATATCCCAGCTCCGCCTTCACTGTTGCGGCAAAGTCCTCCTTGGCATCTGGTTCGCCGTGTACGAGGAAAATGTGCTGAGGCTCCTTCTGAAATCCTGCCAGCCACTGCATAAGGCCGTCTCTGTCGGCGTGCCCCGAAAATCCTTCCAGATTGTGTATCTCAGCGTTCACTTTGATTTTCTCTCCAAAAAGGGTTACTTCCCTGGCACCCTCTACAAGGAGTCTGCCGAGAGTCCCCTCTGCCTGATAGCCTACGAAAACCACGCTGGCTCTGCTGTCCCACAGGTTATGCTTGAGGTGATGTCTTATCCTGCCTGCTTCGCACATGCCGCTTGCAGATATAATAACCTTTGGCTTCCTGTCAGCGTTGAGCCACATTGATTCTTCGCTTGTTCTTGTAAATTTAAGATTTTTGAAATCAAGCGGGTGATCGCCGCGTCTTATGTATTCCTTTGTTTCTTCATCAAATACCTGTGCATTTTTCTTGAATACTTCCGTTGCTGTGGTTGCCATAGGGCTGTCCACATACACCATCAGATTCTTGAAGGCTTCACGGTATTCGCTGTCACTGTCATAGACTCTGTTAAGCTCGTAAATCAGTTCCTGTGTCCTGCCTACTGCAAAGGATGGTATTACAGTGATTCCTCCGCGTGCGGCTGTGTCCCTGATGATATCCATCAGCTTCCTGACATCCATCGAATTCTCCGGATGCAGTCTGTTACCGTAGGTTGTTTCCATGATAACGTAATCAGCTTTTTTGATTATAGTAGGGTTTCTCAGTATAGGTCTATCCATCACTCCGAGGTCTCCTGAGAACACTATCTTGGAAACGTTGTCGTCTTCAGTGACCCAAAGCTCTGTTATTGCCGAGCCCAGAATATGGCCTGCATCGTTGAATACGATCTTCATTTCATCGTTCAGTTCAATGAGCTGGTCATACAGCACCGGTTTAACAAATTTAAGTGAGTCTACTGCATCATTATATGTATAAAGCGGCTCGACCATAGGTCTGCCGGCTCTTTCGTTCTTCCTGTTCTTCCATTCTGATTCCTTCTCATGTATATACCCGCTGTCCTTGAGCATTACATCGAGAAGATCCGCAGTTGCATCTGTGCAATATATATCTCCCCTGAAGCCTCGCTTCACCAGCAGAGGGATCCTGCCGCAGTGATCTATATGAGCATGGCTCAATATAAGGCAGTCGATTTCCGCCGGATCAAACGGAAACTCCTCATAATTCAACGCGTCCTGCGCCTTGCCACCCTGAAACTGTCCGCAATCCAGAAGAACCTTGTGATTATCCGTTGTTATCAGATGACATGAGCCTGTAACTCCGCTTGAAGCTCCGCAAAATTGTATTTTCATTTTTTAACCTCCTGCATCGTCCCTTAATTCATTATATGCTTTTCTACATTTTTTTACAAGACTCATTAGCAAAAGCAGAATAAATTGAATATTATGCTAACATTACGAAAAAACCGCTTTGTTTAAGCGGTTTTTTCTAATGAAATAAGGCTAAGTGTAGTTAGACTTGATTGTATTTTTATTAGTCGTAATTCTTCTTTAATGAGAGATCGACCTGTTTTCTGCCTTCCTTCCACTTGATTTCTCCCGGAGTTATGCAGCCCTGTACCGGACATACATTCAGGCAGAGATGACAGCCTACACAGTTATCGTTAAGCTCAGGTCTTCTCTTCTTTTCGTTCCAGTCGATTGCCTGATGTGCTGCATCATAGCAGGATACATAGCATCTGCCGCAGCCTACGCACTTCTTATCGTCAAATGCAGGGAGAACCTTGTAGTCTCTGTTCAGCTCTTCTGCCGGAATGATATTAGGAAGTGCAACACCGATGAATTCATCAAGACTGTTATATCCTCTCTCATCCATGAAGTGGCTGAGTCCTGATATCATATCTTCTACGATTCTGTAGCCGTACTGCATGATAGCTGTTGTAACCTGAAGGTTTCTGCAGCCCAGTGCCAGGAATTCAGCAGCATCTCTCCATGTTTCGATTCCGCCGATGCCGGACATTTCATGTCCATGACCATAATCATGTCCGTTAGCTTTAACAAGCTTATGGATTTCCTGATCCTGCAGAACCTGTGCACAGAATCTCAGTGCGATAGGTTTAACTGCTGCTCCGGAATATCCTGAAATGGATGATTTGCCGTTTACTACAGGCATTGCAGTCATGTTCTCAAAGTCTATATTTGTAATTGACTTGATAGTGTTGATAGCTGATACAGCTGCTGCTCCGCCCTTGATAGCTGCTCTGGCATGCTCTTCCATGTTCTTGCAGTTCGGAGTCATCTTAGCGATAAAAGGAATATCTGTAGTTTCAGTTACTGCTCTCGAATATGCTTCAACCAGCTCATTGTTGGTTCCTACGTCGGAGCCCATATCATGTGATGTCATCTGCGGACATGAGAAGTTTCCTTCGATAAGCTTAACTCCTGCCTGCTCGGCCATCTTGGCCAGCTGCTTCCATTCCTCAACGGATGAACCCATGATGGATGCAACGGTGATATGCTCAGGATAGTCTCTGCACAGTCTGTAAATATATTCGAAATTCTGTTCAGTAGGCTTATCTGAAATCTGTTCCATGTTCTTGAAGCCCAGCCAAGGGAGACCTTCCTTGTTTGTCTGGTCAAATCTCGGTGAGCATTCATCGGCAACGAATATGCCGACAGTCTTGAAGAAACATCCTCCCCAGCCTTCTTCATAGCATTTCGCCACCATGTCGTAATTTCCGCCAACTGGTGATGATGAAAGGAAGAACGGGTTCAGACATTTTACACCTAAATAATCCAATGATAAATCTTTCTTAACTGCCATTCTATTTCACTCCTTTCTTTTCAAGGTAAGCAATCATTTCGCCAGCTGCTTCTTTTCCTGCTGCAACTGCTTCTACAACAGTTTTACCGCCGTTAACGATATCACCTGCTGCAAAGAACTTTCCGCCGGCCTTACCCTTAGGAGCCTTAATCATGCCTTTGTCTGTAACCTTTACAGGAGCGATCTGCGTCATATCCTCTGCAGTCTGTCCTGTTGCGAAAACGATTGTATCGGCACTGAGCGTAAGCTTGGCTTCCTTATCTCTGAAGCCTTCGAAGTCCACTGCCTTTACAGCTCCATCGCCCTTGATTGCCGCAGGAGCCATTCCTGTGGTTATACCGATTCCAAGTGAAAGTGCATAATGGAATTCATTGATATTTCCCGGTGCTTCTTCAAGTGTTCTTCTGTATATAATCTTTACATCCTCTGCTCCGAGCAGTTTGGCTGTAACTGCACAGTCAACAGCTACATCGCCGCCGCCTACTACGAGAACCTTCTTGCCAGGATCGAAATCCTTTTTGGCTGTTCTTGCTTCCTTCAGGAAATCAACTGCAGAATATACGCCTTTGAGTTCTATTCCGTCAATCTGAGGAAGATTTGCACCCCAGAGTCCTGTTCCTACAAATACTGCATCGTAGTCTTCCAAATCTGCTGCCTTAACTTCCTTATTAAATTCGAACTTAACACCCAGTCCCTTTACCTGAGCAATATCGTGATCAACAACTGACTGAGGCAGTCTGCTTGGTACTATTCCGTATGTAAGAACTCCACCTGCTTTGGCTTCTCTTTCAAAGATTGTTACCTTGTATCCTGCTTTTGCCAGCTCTGCAGCACATGCCAGGGAAGCCGGACCTGCTCCGATGCAGGCTGCTTTTGCTTTTTTCTTATCAGCAGGAGCAGTGAGAGTCTTCATCTTGAAGAGCTTTTCCTGTTCGATGGCATATCTCTGAAGCTTGCCGATCTGAATAGGTTTGTCGATTCCGCATCTGCTGCATGCTTCCTCGCATAATCTGTCATAAGGACATACTCTGGCGCAGCTTCCACCTAAAACGTTGTTTTCTCTGATAGTCTCTGCAGCACCTTTAACGTTCCTGAATCTTATTGATCGAATAAACTTTGCCGGGTCTGTTCCTGCAGGGCAGCCCTGGCTGCAAGGTGCATCGTGGCACAGCAGGCATCTTGCTGCTTCTTCCATAGCTGTTCTGTGAGTGAAACCGGCTACAGCTTCAGCAGTGTACTTTGCTTTTACTACTTTACTCAATTTAATTCCTCCTTACGGCATTTTGCAATTGGTTAAAAAAGCTGCATCCCCCCATGGCTCCTGTATTAAAGTCTGTGAAAATGCAGCTCAACCTGTCGGTTAACTTTAAGCTTTATTTATCATCAATCGCGTCTTATGCAGATTTGATTAGTCATAGAATTTATCAGCCTTGAGTACTGCATTGAGGGTTGCTGATGCTACTGCAGTGCAATCTTCGTCTGATACATGTTCAGGCTCGCAGTGTGACAGACCATCCTTTGTTCTAGCAAAGAGCATTGTAGTAGGAATCATGTATGCGCAGAACTGTGCGTCATGACCTGCTCCTGACAGGATCTTCTGCCATTTCAGTCCGAGTTCATCCATTGATTCTTCAACGAAGCCTACCAGATTCTTGTCGAAGTATACTGTGTCTCTTACCCACTGTTCTTCGATTTCACACTTGCACTGGCACCAATCCTGTGCAGCCAGCTCCTTAAGGATATCCATTGCTTTCTTTCTTACATCAGGATTTGGATGTCTTACATCCAGTGAGAATACTGCTTCATCCGGAATTACTGTATGTATGCATGGATGAACATTGATTTCACCTGTTGTATATACGAATTCAGGTTCGCCTGAAGCTACTACTTCTGCGTTCAGTGCATCATATCTCTTGTGCATTTCTACCAGGAATGATGAAGCTGCGTACAATGCATCATGTCTCTTCGCCATCGGGAATGTTCCTGCGTGAGCTGAGAAACCGCTGAATTTAACGCTGTAGTTAAACATACCCATTACCAGTTGTACAGCACCTACTTCATTGCCTGCGTCCTCGAGGATAGGTCCCTGTTCAAGATGTGCTTCGAACATTGCACAGTATTTGTCAGGACTGATTCTGTTTTCTTTTGGTCCCTTGAACTTAGTTGCTGCAAGTGCTTCACCGAAATTAGCAAATTCGGAGTCATCCATTGGCTTTGATGCCATCATATTGTCATACTGGAAGTTTACAGCAAGTTCAGGAGGCAGGTAATCGTTACAGATTATTCCTGATACCATCATTGCCGGTGGATAAAGTGAACCTTCTTCGTTTGTCCAGATCATTGCTGTGAGAGGATGTTTGTGAGGAATGTTCTCTGCGGCTACAGTTTCAAGTACTTCCATTCCTGTCATAACACCCAGGATACCGTCATAGTTTCCGCCGTTCTTAACCGAGTCGCAGTGTGAACCCATAACGATTCTCTTGGCATTCGGATCTGAACCTTCAAGTGTAGCATACATGCACGCTACATCATCGCATTCGATCTTTGCTCCGATAGCTTCCATTCTCTTTACAAATTCTTCTCTTGCCTGATGTGCAGCCGGTGAAAGTGAGTATCTAGTAATACCGCCGTGACCAGCATCTCCGAAAGTGGCAAAAGTTCTGATTTTGTCTGACATTCTTTCTAAACTACACTTATACATAACATTCATCCTCCTTTTATTGGATTTATAATAAAAATTAAGTTTTGTAACCAGTTTCATAAAGGTATAATACCATATTTTCAGAATATTTCAAGTCTTTTTTAGCAAATTAAACAATTTTCACAAATTTTACACATTTCCTACCAATCAAGCTTAAGCTTGCCTGCAGGACACACATAGGTGCAAAGCCCACAGCCTGTGCATTTTTCGTTCTGCACTTTAATTTCATCCTTCTCTCTGTGAATCGCTCCGTAAAGGCATGCCACCGTGCACTTATCACAATTTTCGGTGCATGGCACGCTCTGCGCCGTACTTACCGCTGGTTCTATTTTCATTTCATCAAAGGATTTAAGATTCAGAAGCGCTTTGTTTCTGAGCTGCTCCACCGGTATTCCCCCATGGCTGTCAAGCCACGCTTCCAGCTCATTTACGATTCTGCCGATAACCTGTCTTCCTTCCAGCATCACCGAAGTGCCTATCTGCACTGCAGATGCTCCCAGCATAATATATTCAAGTACATGCTTTGCTTCGGATATGCCGCCTATCCCGCAGATTGGTATGTCCACAGTCTGCGCTATCGTTGCGACGGATGCCAGTCCCAGGGGTCTGATATACTGCCCTGATATTCCGCCATATGTAGAAAGCGTCGGCTCTGCAGTTTCCACGTCAACTCCGAGTATTCCCCTGACGGTGTTTATTGCACTAACGCCTGAGCCTCCTGCTGCTTTTACCGCTTTGGCCACCTTTGAAATGTTGGTTGTATTCTGTGACAGCTTGACAAGAACAGGCAGCTTGACAGCAGAAACGACCTCCTTTGTCATATCAAAAACTGTCCCTGCATGTGATGCAACTACTTCCAGCGATTCCATCATCGGGTTTGATACGGATATCTCTATGGCATCCGCACCGAATTTCTCCATTTTGCTTGCCAGATATGCAAGCTCAGACGGTGTATGTGCCGAAACGCTGGCAATGACAATACCGCCATCATGCTTGGCGATGTTCATTTCCCGCTCCCAGCCTTCTATCTGTATATCGCTGTACAGCCTTATATTCTGCGCTCCGTTGCTGTCGCAGGCTATCCTTGGTCTCACATCTAGAAGGGTATCGCTTACAATACTCTCTGTCACAACCGCTCCTGCTCCTGCCGCTATTGATTCATGCAGTGATTTCCCATCCCTGTTCCATGGTCCTGCTGCAACTATTACCGGATTCTTTAATTCCATTCCCAAAAAATTCGTACTTAACATTAAAACATCTCTCCAATTCTTTCTTTGTGCCCGCATGATTTTCTTATCCGCAGCTTGGTCTGCAGCGTTATCTTCCTTGGCTCCCTGCCTGCCTGTTCACCGTCCTCTATCAGATCAAACAGCAGTCTCGCTCCGTATATGCCCATTTTGTGATATGGGACTTCAACAGTAGTGAGCTTGGGCTCAACAAGATTTGACATTCTGGCATTGCCAAAGCCTGCTACTGCAATATCTGCCGGTACATTCATCCCGTTGTCTCTGATGGCATCCATTGCTCCGTATGCAATCTCATCGCTTGTTGTAAAAACAGCACGTGGCGGCTTATCCATCATGAGCTTCTTAGCTCCCAGATATCCTCCTTCTATTGTATTGTCCACCTGTCTTATATATTCTTCTTTTATCGGTATTCCTACTTTTCCCAGAGCTTTCCTGTAGCCCTGCAGCATATATTTCGATTCCTGTTCAGGGTCATCACCATACAGTATGCCTATGGTTCTGTACCCGTTTTCCACCAGCTGCTTCACCATAGCCTCAGCACCTGTTTCACAGTCCACTTTTACTGTATTGAACCCACATATGTCTTTGTTTTCTCCTATTATTACCACCGGAACATGCTGCTCCTCCACCGCCTTGATTTCTTCCTCGGACATCGATGAAAACATGAGTATGATACCGTCGACCCGCCTTGTCAGCAGTTGTTCTATATAGTTTTTCTCACTGCTGTGATTCTTTTCGGAATTACACATGAATGTGATATATCCCTTCTGCTTGGCTACATCCTCAACGCCTTTGGCAATTTCCATATACATGCTGTTCAGTATATGTGGTATCACCAGTCCTATCGTCTTTGTTCTGTTGAAATTCAGACCCTGCGCAAACCAGTTCGGCTTGTATTCAGCTTCTTCAATGACCTTCTGTATCTTATCACGTGTTTTCGGCGCAACAGTTTCAGGATGATTCAGAACCCTTGATACAGTAGCAACCGACACACCTGCTGCTTTTGCAATCTGCTTTATATTCATAGGTTTCTTGTATGATCATTTCAAAAGCTAAATGATCACTTTCCCTCCTTTGCAAGACTTCTTTATCATAATTATCTCACTTTTTTGAAAATTATTCAAGCTGTTTTGATACTGGTTTCATTTCGTGTCTGGCGGTTGGGGGTTGGTTTTTGGTGGGAGGGGAAGAATCCGGGAGTTGGATGGTATTGGGGATTGGATGGCATCAGGAATTGGATGGCAATAGCGAAATCTCAGCAATTAACGAAATCATTGAATTCCGACTGTCGTTTCGTAAAAAAAAAGCTTCATAAATGTAAAGCATTAACAATTATTTACGAAATGAAGCTATAGAAGCGCCGTTTTCGTTAATTGCTGGGATATGTCAAATTGTTGAGCGTTAGCCCATAATAATTTTTATATGATTTCAGCATATTAAAAAGCTGCTTGATAATGAGTTCAGAGTTGATCATCGTTATCAAGCAGCATACATCATACATAATAAATCTACTTCTGATTGGTTAATGTAAAATATTACAATGCTATATTCTCCAGCCTTGTAATACGTCTATCAATCCTTTCTCTGTACTTTTCCTCTTCAAGTTCGTGTATCTTTAAACCTTCCATTGCACTTATACAGCCTTCTGCAATTATCTTCATATCTGACTTCATAACCTCAATAGATGCCAGTATTTTATAAACATCTTCTCCAAGGGCATTTATTGCACCATATAAATTTTCTTCTACTGTATCAATCTTATTGTCGAGACTCTGTATCTGATTACTGAGTCTGGTATCTACAGCATCTATCTTGACATCGAGGTTCTGTATCTGTCCGCTGAGCTTGATATCCACACCTTGAATCTGTCCACTGAGCCTTGTGTCAACATCGTCTATCCTCTTGGTGAGGTTGGTATTAACTTCCTGAATCTGACTGCTCAGCCTATTGTCTACTTCTCGAATCTGTCCACTGAGTCTTGTGTCAACATCATCTATTTTCTTGGTGAGGTTGGTATTAACTTCCTGGATCTGATTGCCAAGCCTTGTATCCACCTCCTGGATCTGGATACTGAGCTTAGTGTCTACTTCCTGTATCTGCCCGCTGAGCCTTGCATCAACATCATCTATTTTCTTGGTGAGGTTGGTATTAACTTCCTGGATCTGATTGCCAAGCCTTGTATCCACCTCCTGGATCTGAGTACTGAGCCTTGTATCTACGGCATCTATCTTGACATCAAGTTCCTGTATCTGACCGCTGAGCCTTGCATCAACATCGTCTATCTTCTTGGTGAGGTTGGTATTAACCTCCTGGATCTGAGTACTGAGCCTTGTATCTACGGCATCTATCTTGACATCAAGTTCCTGTATCTGACCGCTGAGCCTTGCATCAACATCGTCTATCTTCTTGGTGAGGTTGGTATTAACCTCCTGGATCTGAGTACTGAGCCTTGTATCTACGGCATCTATCTTGACATCGAGTTCCTGTATCTGACCGCTGAGCCTTGCATCAACATCGTCTATCTTCTTGGTGA
>JAUNDC010000045.1 GCA_030526355.1 Bacillota bacterium
GTTACAACTTTTTTAGGCTATCTATATTTTTCTCTTGATTTTTATATAGTTAGCTGCTTATATGGTGAAAGGTTGATGACACAGTTGGAAATAACAATATCGACTGATGCGTCCGCAATTCCCGCAGATGCTAGGTCTTCAATGTATCCTTGTCTGAAATCGACATTTGATTTTTCATATCCGAACCGCTCTTTCTGGCTCTCTTCATAACGCTTCGCAATATCCAGTTGTTCCTGTGTCATGTCGATTCCTATCACATGACCATTCTCTCCCACAAGTTTTGATACAACATACACATCACGTCCGGAACCGCAGCCAAGATCCAGAACAGTCAACCCGTCCAACAATGGAGGAATAGGTGAGCCGCAGCCATAGTAGTGGCTAATAATCTCATCATCGATCAGATTTAGAGCGTCTTTGACCTCTTCTGGAAGTGAATCTGTGGAGCAGCAGCATGCCTTGGTCTTCAGGTCCTTTGTCCCGTTAAGAACTCTCCCGTAGTATTCTTTTACATCATCTTTAATATTGTTCATTATGGGCTCCTTTCTTTTAATCAGATAATTGCTCTCCCGATTTGCAGTTATTGCAAATACAGTTAGGTGTTGAATGAAACATCCTCGCGAGTGTTTCTGAAAAAGCGTCAAGAAATGCTGTATCCAAAGAATAGTATGTGTTTTTCCATTCCTTTCTGGCTGTTACAACGCCGGCATTCATCAGAACCTTCATGTCATGAGATAGCGTGGGTTGTGTAATATTAAACGCTTCCTGTATAACACAGGCACATAACTCGCCGCAGGAAAGCATATCTACAATCCGCAGCCTCTTGGGATCTGAAATTGCTTTCAGTACTTGGGCTGTATCGATATAAATCTGTTCCATAACATTCCTCATATAGTATTTTTTCTATATGATATTGTATCCCGAACTATGATAGGAGTCAATAACAAATCAGTGTTTAAGGAGCGGAGGAAGCTCTAGAAAAAATCCTTAACCAGCTTAATAAACAGCAGCGCCAGTATTCCGTAATACATCGGACGAACGAATCTGGCACCTTTGGAAATTGCCAGCGAAGCACCCACATAATTGCCAAGCGCATATGCAGGAACTGTAAAAAGCACGTATATCCATTGCACGCACCCTGATAATGCATATGTAATGCTGGAAATAATGCTGACGAACATTGTGACAAAACGCGTATTCCCGTTAGCTGTAACCAGGTCATATTTCAAAAATGTTGCGAAAGCAAGCATATAAAAGGTTCCGCTGGCAGGTCCGTAAAAAGCATGGTATGCTCCCACCACGAAACCTATGACTGCAGACAACAGTATTATCTTGCGCCTTGTGTTCTCTTTTGACCTGTCCGCTTCTCCTACATTAGGTTTGAGTATTGTAAATACTGCCAAAGCCGGTATCAGCACCATCAGAATAACCTGCAGATACCATTCGGAAACCAGCAGGTTTAATCTTGCTCCCACGAATCCGCCAACAAGCCCGAAAGGCGCTGCATATATGGCGTTTTTCATGTCTATTTTGCCGTTTTTATGGAATTTAACAACTGATGTAACTACACCCGGAAGCATAGATGCCTGATTCGTTCCCACCGCAACATGAGCTGGAACTCCTATTGCAAAAAGCACAGGAAGCGTTATCAAACCGCCGCCTCCGCACACAGCATCAACTATACCGCCGAAAAAATATGTGATAAATACTATTATTATTTTCATTTTCTCTGACTATCCATTTTCTGTTTTTCTTCTCGCGTTATCATATCTTATGCCCTTTCAATAAAAGCATTACATTGCGTTTGACTAATCTCAATCAGCATTATATTATTGTTGTATAAATAATTCAAGCAGATTAATTAACCGGAGGATATGATATGTTTACAAAAGCAATTACAAGAAAACCCTGCAAAGCTCTGGTGTATGGAATAACCACTTCTATGTTCGGAGAAGGAACTCCCGATTATGAAAGTGCCCTGGAGCAGCACAGAAATTACGTATCCGTACTTAAAGAATTAGGGCTTGAAGTCACTGAACTTGACGGTGATGAGCGTTATCCCGATTCCTGTTTTGTTGAGGACCCTGCTGTTGTCATGGAAAAGTGCGCTATAATCACAAATTCACCTGAAAAGTCCCGAAACGGTGAGAGATATGAGATTCTTGATACAATAAAGAAGTTCTACAATGATTCTCAGATTTTCTTTATTGAAGCCCCTGGCACCATGGAAGGCGGAGATGTTATGAAGGTCGGCACTCATTTCTTTATCGGCCAGTCTGACCGTACAAATGCAGAAGGAGCCAGACAGTTCAATGATATCGTTACAAAGTTCGGATACACTTCTTCCACAGTCCCTGTTACCGAAGGACTACATCTGAAAGATTTTGTTATCTATCTGGAAAACAACAACATGCTGGTTTCTTCAGTTATGAACAATGCACCGGCCTTCGAAAAATTCAACAGATTTGTTGTGGACAGCGATGAACTATATGCAATCAACAGCATGTATATCAACGGTACAGTGCTCGTGCCTGAAGGCTACCCTAAAACTCTGAAGATTATTGAAGATTTAGGTTATACTGTAAAGCTTGTAGGTACTGACGAATTCAAAAAAATTGATGGTAGTCTCACTTGCCTTTCACTTCGATTCTAATTGTACGCACCCAAATAAAGCCATCCCCGTTTAATTCAGGGATGGCCTTTTGATTTATATCGTTATTATATTTGTTTTATATCATAACAAAACCTGTAATCAGATAACCAATGGCAGCTATTACTCCGGCAAGCAGGCCAAACGGCATCTGAGTCCATGCATGTGCAAAGTTATCACAACCTGTAGCAGATGAAGTAATTACAGTACAGTCAGAATAGAAGCAGCAGTGGCTTCCTAATACTCCGGCGGAAATTACAGCACCACATCCGAGAGCAACAGGTATACCTGCTCCCATACAGATTGGAATTACTATCGGCAGTGCAATTATGTACATTCCCCAGTTTGTTCCTGTAATGAACTCAGTTACTGCAAGAAGCAGGAAAATCAGAACAGGTAACATCTGTGGTGAAGCATGCTCAACAGCAATATCAATAATAAAACGAGTGAAGCCTACCTGATCATTTACTGCTGCAAATATATATGCCAGAACCATAAGAGCCAGTGGGAGAATCATATTCTTGATTCCTTCAATACTGTAGTCCCAGAATTCTTCAGCAGTCACCAGTTTTTGTCCTACAAAGAGAACGAAACAGAGAGCCATCGTGGCGATTACGCCGTATTGCATATCAAGGCCAAACAGAATTGTAAAGAATACCATTCCTACAACAGGGATAATAAGATTAAATAATCTAGGTTTTCCCTTAATTTCAACTTCACCGGCATTCAAATCGATTTTTTCTGATCCCGGAGGTGCTAACGGTCCTCCTGACTTAGCTCTTTCTTCGGCCTTTTTCATAGGTCCGAAAACAGGAACAATATGCCATATTACCAGTGGAACGAGTAATGCTGCCGCCCATGCATAAAAGCTGAACGGAATCGTAGTAATAAATGACTGTATTTCCTTTCCATCAACACCATAGCCATTATCTACCATGATACGTCCGGCGAAAATAGCCCATGTTGAGATTGGAATCAGAGCACAGAGCGGAGCCGCTGTTGAAGATGTTACATAGCTGAGCATTTCACGCGATACCTTGTGCTGGTCAGTCAGCTTCTTCATACAGGAGCCTATGGTCATTGAGTTGAGATAGTCGTCTATAAAGATGATACATCCGAGAATATATGTCCACATCAGAGTCGCTTCTCTTGATTTTGCCTTTTTGCCTGCCCATTCACCGAAAGCCTGAGCTCCACCTGACACTTCAATAAGTTTAATTATAGAACCCATAAGTCCACATACGAGTATCAGCCACCCGGTATCTTCATCCATCATGACTGCAGTTGCAGTATCACTTAAACCTCCAACCACATTCGCAGTCGGCGCAGCAAAAATCAGACCAACGAGTGAGCCTAATATCAGCCCCTCCAGTACACGTTTTGTTGCAAAAATATACACAACCAGGAAAAATGCAGGTATACATGACCATATTCCCAGATTGCCTCCTTCTGTCTCCAGATTTTCTACAGGTACCAGAGTAAACGCAACAGCATAGGAAGCCGCGATAACTATTGCCATCGCTATTAAAGTACGAATAGGATTAAAGCTTTTCACTTCATTTTGTAATTTCTCTGTCAAAGCCGTTTCACCTCCCTTGATATATAATATGTTAGTTACTGGTTCGTTCATACGAACTTTTTGAATGTACACACTATACCAATTTATTTGAGCGATGTCAATATTATTGGCAGAATTTTCAGAAATATGCCTTCTGAGTTGACAACTACTAGTACTATTATATAGAATGAGATTGTGAGAAGTCAGAATTGTAAAATTTGAGATTGCCACCCCTATGGGTGGCATTTTTGATAGGAGGAGCAAAATGAGTATTTATATGTTTTGGCCGATTCTTTTGGCAGTTTTTTCAGATGTGTTCTACCAGATTTGTGCAAAGTCAACGCCGGAGACCTTGAATCCATTTGCATCTTTAACCGTGACTTATCTTGTGGGCGCAGCTGTCTCTGCAGTGATATTTTACATAACCGGCGGCGGGCAGAGCCTTCTGTCAGAATGGAAAGGAATCAACTGGACGGCATTTATTCTAGGGCTTGCCATCGTCGGACTGGAGACCGGCAGTATTTACATGTATAAAGCCGGCTGGAATATGAACACCGGATATATAGTCAAATCATTAATCCTCAGCATCGCCTTGATTGCTGTAGGTTACTTCCTATATAAAGAAGAGTTTTCCATGACTAAGGGAACAGGCATTGCAGTGTGTCTGGTTGGCCTGTATCTTATTAATAAATAAACACCGATTTAACAAATGAGAGAGTGTTAACCATGAGCTGTCCAAGGCAAATATCACAAGCCTCATAGTCATAGTCTGCACCCTCTCTAAATAATATCGTAGAGATATATCTTCAGTTCTTTATTATTTCTTTCTCCTACCAAGGAAAACAACTGCACCAGCACCTGCAAGTGCAAGCATCGCTACAACTGCCCAAAGCAGCACATTACTGTCATCACCGGTCTGCACACTGCCGTCAACATCAGCATCAGCATTGCCGTTACCCGATCCGCCAGAACCGTCAGAATCTCCACCCGGTCTATCAGAATCTCCACCATTGTCGTCCGAAGCCTCCTGAATGGTGTATTCTTGTACCAGCTGATTGTATTCTTTCGGCAGTTTGTAATTGCTGTTTGTCAGAGAAACTGCTACTGCCAAGTATGTACCCGGCTGAATCTTGTCACCACCCACTACTTTTACATCACATTGATCTCCTTCTAAAAGGCCTTGCGCCTGTGCGGTGACATTCATCGGTTTCCCTGTATATACGAGATTGGATACATCGGACCAGGTAATGCTTATCATCTTTGGTGAAATAATATACCATGCAGGCATCACCGTCACATTGTAATTGCCATTTCCGCATTCCTTCTTACCTATCTTATAGGCACCAACAGGGCTATTGATACTATCTCCATCCTGTCCATCATCTCCTTCGCCGTCTGATGCCGTTAGGGTCAGCTTCAAATCTTCCTTCGTATCGTTAAGAACCAGCTGGGACTCATCCACTTCAAATTCCAGTTTCGTTTCTTCACCGTAGGTTTTCTTACCGTAAAGTGCACTTACCGTAATCGTCTTCGGTCTTACCGTAACTTTTATATCCCCGATTTGTTCAGGATAGTCAGGAGAAACTTCCTCAGGAGTAAACTTGACTTTGTATGAATATGTTTCTGCAGCATCTGGTACAGTCTCACCTATATCCTTACCATCAGCATCTACAAATGTAAAGCTTCCCGGTCCCGAGAGTCCTATCATCCACGCATCGGAGAGCTTTTGCCCGTATGTCATTATTGCTGTTTCAGGCATTATGACGTCAGTTGAATTCTCTCCCCTTACATAATATTGAATCTCCAGGTCATCGTCAGGGAGCTTGTAATTAAAGCGATCGTCTCCGGTTAGTCCTGTTACCTTCGCAATATATGCAGTTAAGCCACCATCATCATTCCAGCTTGATGTATCCGTACCGTCGCTCTCCACATCGACTTCACAGTCATCCTTAATGCCATTCCCATCAGTTACCAGATTTGCCACATAAGCCGATGGAGCAGCACCTCCGACCGTGATATTGTGTACCGGGTTCCATTTGATTTCAGCCAGAAGAGGATCTACCTGAAGGGTACCTTTCTTAAAGTCTATTGTATAGTTATCATTTTTTGTAACGCTGCCTTCGCTCTCGGCAAGTGTTATGCGGTAGCCTCCCACATCGCAGTATTTGGAATCTCCGCTTCCTGCCGTCAATATAAATCTAAATTCATCTATACTGTCATTAGCAACAAGCTGGGATTCATCCATATACCAGGTAAGCTCCGGCGTTTCCTGACCGTACACTTTCTTCTGATTATTCGCCACAACAGTAAGATTCTTAGGATTTACTATTACCTTCACTTTACTAGTCGCTACAACTGTATTGTAATTTTTAGTATCATCAGGTACAAAGCTTACATTAGCTTGATACCCGCTGTCAGCTACAGTCAATAGTTTATCAGGCTCCTCCAATACGAATTCACCTGCAACATCACTGTCCTCACCTTCAAGTTTAGCCTGATTTAAAGTCTGTCCATAAGTGATTACAGCAGATTTAGGGAATGTCACTTCAGGAGTTGCCTTGACAATTTCATAATCAAACTTTCGTTCTGCATCTTCAGCAAAGACATAATTCCCGTTGGTAAAAGCTACAGCCCGGGCAGTGTATGAACCTGCATCTTTATGGTTGCCTTCCAGTACTACAACTTCACAGTCATTCTCTTTTGCCAGCGTTGTAATCTGCGCACCAACTCCCACAGGTGCTCCATTGTACGTATATTCAGTCTGCTCCGGCCACTTAATCTCAGCCACACATTTGGAGACAGTCAGATATGCAGGAATTACTGTAACATCGTAATTAGTATTTGTACAATTTTCCTTTACAATCCGATATTTGCCCGCATCGCAGAACTTATCATTTCCGTCTCCGGCTGTCAGCCTCAATCCTAAATCAAATTCAGGTTTATTTTTATCACATTCCGGAAGCTGCGAATCGTCGAACTTATATGTCAGCGCAGGAGTATTATTTCCATAAACCTTACTCTTCGCCACCGCTTTTGCAAACACACATTTCTGTAAAACTGTCACCTTGATACTTGTTGTAGCAGCATGCTCTAATTCTTCATTTTCCGGTTTATATGCAATTTTGAACTCATATTCTCCTGCGTTTGGTATTGTATCGTTAATGTTTGTTATTTTTCCAGTAGCCGAATCTACTTCCCAAAAAATAAATTCATCCTCACCGGAAGCTCCTACAAGCGTCGCTTCCGAAAGTTTCTGCCCATAGGTCATCACAGCTGCCGTCGGGAACTTGTAGTCATCAGTATCAGGCTCATTTCGTCGGATATAATAATCCTTACTGCTTTCGCTGTCGGGGAGTTTGTAGTTAGCACTGTCTGCACCGGAAATGGAAGCTTTCGCCGTATATTGTTCTGGTTCCTCGCTCGTGCCCTTCCAGCTCGGACCTTTTTCATCTCCGCCGGTCACCTGAACCTTACAGTCATCACCCTCCAGCACTCCTGTAATATTAGCTGTAACATTTACAGGGTTTCCAGTATATATAAGATTTTTCGTATCACTCCACTGTATACCCAAAGTTTCAGGTTCCACCGTTAAGGTACCGTCAGAAAACTGTACATCGTATAGATTCGATGATGACGCTGCTTTTATCGGATAGCTTCCTGCCTTCAGCTTGTCTGCGGATGAATAAGCCGGCGAGCCAATTTCCAGAGTGATTCCCAAATCATCGGTTGTATCATCTCCCACAAGGTTTGACTCGTTAAAAGTATAGGTAAGCTCCGGCGTATCTCCATATGTAATTGTCTCATTATTCACGGTCACATCTACCGGTTTCTTATTAAAATCAGTTATCTCCACTTCTGCCGTAACCTTTTTAAGACCTGACTCATTAGGTGTAAAGGTCATCGTAAAGTTCTTCCCGCTTTTAAACTCTTTGTATGTAGGTATATGGGATCCATCATTGAAGCTCCATGTTCCATTTCCGGTCTGCCCGCTGATTGTTGCCTGATCAAGAGTCTGTCCGTAAGTTATTTCCACCTTAGTGGGAGCGGTGGCCTTTGCAACAAAGAATTGACCGCCGGCGAAGTTCGTTTCATATATCAGTCTCGACATCTGTGCATCGATAAAGTTCAGCATCACCATGCCCAGTCTGCGATTATCAAAGTACTCATCTTTCTTATCATACAGCCAAGGGTTAATAAGTGTCGATTCCTCGAGAGGAAGCCCCAGGAATCCGGCAGCTCCGGCACAGCTGGTGTAATTATATATCCATGCGTAATCCAGGATTGCATGAGCCGGATCCGTATCCTCTCCGACAGTCTGCTTTAATGTACCTTCAATATAGTCGCGCTTAAGGAGAGCCTCCTTATCAAATGCATCCTGTACGTGAACAAACACAGGATATTTATTATATATCTTTACAGCATATTTATAATCATGATAGGAGTAATCATCCCAGTTTGACAAATCTATACCGAAGCCTGACGTATCTTTGATTTTGGATTCATCTACTGCAAATCTTCTTATGAACACAATCTTTCCGCGGGCCTCGCCCATTGACGGAATATCATTTCCCATATACACGTAATCCTTATTACTCTGTATAAAGGAATTCAACGCATAAGCTAACCCCTCTGTACTTCCGGCATCAGGCTTCAGCATCATAACGATCGATTCCGTTTTATGATTTTTCAGAAACCTGACGCTGTCGTCAAGTATATTATCAAGGGTCAGGCTAGTTTGGCCATCACGGTTAATACACTGCCAAACACTGCCCCCGTGGATAATCATCACATCCTTTGGTTTCGTATCCGAACCGCTTTTGGTGGCATTGCAGCGTACATCAAAACTGCGGGCGCCTACATTCAGCTGCTCGCCGTAATAATACTTCTGACAGGAAGTCATTGAGAATTCCTGCATGAAATCTTCCACGATTGCTGCGGTTCCAGTGTCGTGGGTTCCCGGAATATTCACAGATGACAGATACGCATCATCAGGAATACCAGCCATCCAATCTGCAGAATAGTTGAAATTAACAGGGTCATCTGTACCGGCAAAGGCATCTATCCTAAGCTTGTCCCCTTTGCTCGTAAGCTTGAGAGTTCCCAACCTGACAGCGTCCAGTACATTATTTTCTTCTTCGATATAATCTCCTGTTCTGGCATTCTGTATCTTATAGCTTCCATCAGACTGTTCGATAAACCTCCAGAACTGGCTGGTGTTTTCATTTGTATTGTTACTCTGATTTTTCCATAAATGTACCCAGCTGCCGTCCTCCGAGACCACATCCCACACTTGATTATTTCGTTCCTTCTCACCGTTGCTCACAGCATATATCTTATAGGCAGCGTGAGTTTCATCCCATCTGATAAGCCACTTGCAGCTGGTTCCCATAGTATGAAAATGCAAACGCGTTCCACTGACAGCATGGTCATCTGCTCTGTTGACGGATTTAATCGTTCCCTGCTTGAATATTTCTATATAGGCTCCCTCTTCTTTGTCACTCTTTCCTTCACTGTTGGCTATCATGTCCTCATATTCATCTCCGGTCTTGGGAATTACACCGTTGGTTATTATCCAGAGCTTGCGGTTATCTTCAGTCGTCTGTATGATCTTGTCATGGGCGTCGGTTTTGCCATTTTTGTTGGAATCCTCCACACCAAGCCACTTTCCGCTGTTCCTGTTCTGGATATAATATGTATCATTGCCATTATCATCTTTCTCTTGATAGTAAAAAGCGAAATGACGATGCGGGTTATCTATAAGCTCCTTATCATCTGTCTCATAGAGGTGAAGCACACTGCCCGCGTCTGTGCTCTTACCCTCTATATCAGCAAACCTGTCGTAACCGTTATCCTTTATAAATTTTATTCCATAGTAACCTTCTAAATCCGGATCATCTACATAGATATCTTCGCCCTTATCATTTTTTTCCTTTTTGGGAATCTTATATAATTTGAAGGTATAGTTATTGCCGGACATCCCGTCCAAATGAATTACACTGTTTCTGTCACCACTGTCATTTGCATTCCATCTGAGGTCTGGATTATCTGCAAGAGTAATGAACAGTATAGAACCGACCGGCATGTCTTGCTTCCATTCTCCATCACCAGTGACTGTATTCTCCGTACTGCTATCTGCCATTACAGGCACCACATCGCAAAAACACATTATACATATAATTAAAACTGCTAAAACCTTTTTCATTCCCTGCCTCCTGATTCAAAGTTTTAACTGCTGAGCTTCTGTATTTAACCCTTAAATTATATAGATTTAGATGATTTTTATCAATAAAAACGACACAAAATGACATTAAACCGACACGAAGAAGTCCATATTTTCAAACAGGCTTGCAAAGGAGCTTCCCACAAGCCTCTCAGAGGCACGTCTTCCAGCCTGGCAAGTGCGGGATTTCCATATTTGAAGATCCAGTCCACAGCGTGCCTTTTTTCTTTTCGCATATTCCAGCGATTTGCCATTGCTAAGATTGATTCTATCGGTAACATCGTATATCGCCATTGCAGATACAATACATCCCCGATGTACTTTAATAAAGGCTTTTCCCAATCTGGACTCAAGCTCTCCGAGAGTCATTCTCGTCCTGTACACCACCCCTCCTGTGATATGTATCTCCGCACTTTTTCCTGCCATAATAACATAAAGAATGCTATCAAGATTCAGCATTATTTTTTTCCTATCTGAGATTATAGTTATGTATTTTCCCCCTGCAAAACAACCTCCTTTTTTAAAAATAAATGGCTCGACAACACAATACTACTATGACGTTTTTATTATTATACATCAATGATTTCAAGCTAGCAATTAATATCGGGAGTTTGACACTTGTAAATTAACAACTTAATCTGAACGTATTGAAATAAC